>NZ_JBGZYM010000001.1:0-10654 GCF_041824135.1 Kaistella sp.
CAGATTGTTTCAGATTCAGTTTGGAGAAATCCTAAGAATCAGTACGAGATAAATGTAAAACTGAATGAAGGTAAAAAATATTATATCGGTGATGTGAACATCTTAGGGAATTCAGCATTCTCGACCGATTATTTACAAAAAGTATTAGGTTATAAAAGCGGAGATATTTATGACGCCGTAGGTTTCAACAAGAAAGTAGGTGAAGACGGTGGTAAAGAAGATGATTCTGATATCAAATCTCTTTACATGAACAGTGGTTATCTTTTCTCTAATGTAACTCCGATTGAAAAATCAGTTAAAGGAGATTCCATTAATCTTGAAATTAGAATTAACGAAGGTGAAAAAGCAACTTGGAACCGTGTAACTTGGAGTGGAAATACCACAACACATGACCACGTTATTCTTCGTTCATTGAGAACGAAACCAGGAAGTTTATTTGCGAAAAGCGATATTAAAAGAACGTATTTTGATTTAGCGGGAATGCAGTTTTTTGATCCACAGCAAGTTGGTCAGCAAATTACGCCTAACCCACAAGATAATACGGTAGATGTTCATTGGACTTTAGTTGAAAAAGGTTCTTCCCAGGTTCAGTTACAAGCTGGTTATGGCGGAGGTTCATTCATCGGAACTTTAGGACTTACTTTCAACAACTTCTCTTTGAGAAACTTCTTGAAATTTAAAGACTTTAAGCCAGTTCCACAAGGTGACGGACAAACTTTATCCATTCAGGCACAAGCAGGTCAGTTCTTCCAGAATTATGGTATTTCATTTACAGAACCATGGTTGTTTGGAACAAAACCAACTGCCTTATCAGTAGGAATTAATCAATCGTTGGTTCGTTACTCTGATCAGTTCGGATTGACTCAAAAATTAAATATCTTCTCAGCAAGTGCTGGTTTAAATAGACTTTTAAGATGGCCAGATGATTATTTCTCTTTATATACTGGGATCCAGTATCAGAGTTATGATTTCGAAAACTACCCATTCCAGTTTGGAAATACTACAGAATATTACGGTTCTGCGAAGAACTTTAGTTTTAATGTAGGATTGAGTAGAAACTCTGCTGGTATCGATCCGATTTTCCCAACTTCAGGTTCCAATATTGAAGCATCGGTGAAATTCACTCCACCATATTCCCTATTTAGTGATAAAGATTATTCTACTTTAGAACCAATTGAAAAATACAAATGGTTAGAGTTTTATAAAGTGAAAATGAAAGCCGATATTTATAATACGGTTGCCGGAAAATTAGTTTTAAGAAGTACCGCTGAAATGGGATTCTTAAACGGATATAATAAAGAATTGGGAGCGCCGCCATTCGAGAGATTTTATGTCGGAGGAACCGGACTTTTCGGTGGTAGGTATGATGGTAGGGAATTAGTGCCGCTTCGTGGATATGAAAATGCATCGTCAACCGGAGGAACGTTAGAAGACGTAACGCCTTACGGTGGAGCAACGATCTACAACAGATTTGCGTTGGAATTAAGATATCCGATTTCAATGAACCAGACTGCTAAAATTTATGCCTTATCTTTCTTAGAAGGAGGTAACGCTTACAACTCATTCGGTTCTTACAATCCATTCCAGTTGAAACGGTCAGCGGGAGTTGGGATTAGAGTATATATGGGAGCTTTCGGATTGATCGGATTTGATTTCGCTTATGGATTTGATAAAACAGCAATCGGAACAGAACCTGCAGGTTGGAAGACTCACTTCCTGATGAACCAGTCATTATAAATTTAATTAGTATGAAAAAGTTTCAATTATTATTCATATTCCTTCTAAGCTTTGCAACTACGGCAAGTGCTCAGAAAATAGGAGTGGTTGATACGGATTATATCCTTGGTAAATTGCCGCAATATAAGGAGGCAGAAGCCAGACTAAATGAGCAGATTACCAATTGGCAAAATGAAATTCAAACTTTGCAAACCGATTTTGAAAAGAAGAGAACTACTCTTGAGAATGAAAAAGTACTTTTAATCGGTGATCAGTTAAAGCTTCGTCAAAAAGAAGTAGATGATTTAGATAAAAGAATTAAAGCGATGATTAATAATCGTTTTGGCTCAATGGGCGAAATTAATAACGCCAGATCCAATTTAACGAAACCTTTTCAGGATCTTATTTGGGGAGCAATCAAGACGGTATCAGAGAAAAATACTTTGGGCATAGTTCTTGATAAAAGCAATAACATTAGTGTAATTTTCCTTGATAAAAGGTACGACTATACTGATAAAGTGTTAGATTTGCTTCTCAAAAATTCAGCAACAAAAAAGGTGGACAAAGCAGAAAACAACAAGCGAAATGTACTGAATGATCGAGCAGAAAAAATGAGATCATTAAAAGGACAGGAAAACCAATCGTTAGAATCAAAAGCGAGACAAACTAAGTAATTAACAATCAACTATAAATTAACTTAACCCCAATTATGAAAAAATTAAGTGTATTATTTGCAGCAGTAATGATGTTTGCGACCGTAGGAGTTGCAAAAGCCCAGAAGGTTGCAATGATGGATTATGAAGCAGTATTAGCTGTAATGCCAGAAACAAAGAAAATGACTACCGAATTAGAAGCTTTTAGTAAAACTAAAGGCGACGAACTAGGTAAACAAGCTGACGCTTTCCAGAAAGAAGTGCAAGCTTACCAGGCAGAAGGTGCTAAGTTAACAGAAGCTCAAAGAACTGCTAAAGAAGCCGAACTTCAGAAAAAACAACAAAGTCTTCAGGCAATTCAGCAAACTGCTCAAAATGATTTAGCTCAAAGAAGAGACGCGGCAGTAAAGCCAATCGTTGAGAAATTGAACAAAGCAGTAGAAAAAGTAGCGAAAGCTAGCGGATACGATTTTATTATTGATGCAGGTGCATTGATCTACAAAGGAGGTCCAGATGCTACGCCAGCAGTGAAAAAAGAATTAGGACTTTAAGAAATTATTTTAATATTTCAAACCATCCCAATTATCCGGGATGGTTTTTTTAATTTTGTACCATGCAAAAAGAAATTTCCAATCTTTCTAGAATACGCTTTAGCGACTGCGATCCTATCGGTCATCTTAACAATGTGAAGTATCTGGAATACATGCTCAACGCAAGAGAAGATCACGTAGAATCTGGGTATGGATTTACCTATGAAGAATACACCAGAAAAACAGGTTGTACTTGGATTACCATTCAAAATGAAATCGCTTATTTGAAAGAAGTGCGTTACAATGCTAAAGTCATTATTTCAAGTAAAACGATTGAAGTAGGAGACCGCGTTTCCAAGGTTGAAATCTTAATGAAAAGTGAAGATGGGAAAACCATTCATGCTATTTTGTGGATGACCGTTATTTATTTCAATATGAAAACCCGGAAATCAGATGTTCATCCAGAAGATACCAAAAGACTTTTCGAAAAATTCTTGGTCGATTTAGAAGAAAAAGATTTTAAAGAACGCACAGGATATTTCAGAAAGCAGAATAAAAAAGCAAATCTATAATGAAGAAAATACTAGTAATTGGTGGTAACGGGCAGTTAGGGAATTGTTTTAAAAAGCTGTCATCAGATTTTGATAGTAATTTTGAATTTAATTTCGCCAGTTCTGAAGATTTAGATATCACGGACCGAAATGCAGTTGATGATTTTTTTGACGATTTTAAACCTGATTTTTGCATCAATGCTGCAGCTTACACAGCCGTTGACTTAGCCGAAAAAGAAGCTGAAAAGGCATTCGCTGTCAATGCTGAAGCGGTAGGAAATATAGCGGAAGCTTGTAAAAATACGAAGTCCACTTTAATACATATTTCCACAGATTATGTTTTTGATGGGGAAAGTAATATTTCATATTCAGAAGATAACTTTACGAATCCACAAGGGGTTTACGGAGCCTCCAAATTGAAAGGCGAAGAACTTGCGCTCGAAAATAATCTTAAGACCATTGTGATTAGAACATCGTGGTTATATTCAGAGTTCAGCAAGAACTTTGTAAAAACCATGTTGAACCTTTTCACTGTTAAAGATGAATTGGGAATTGTCTCTGATCAGTTTGGTCAGCCAACCAATGCGAACGACTTAGCAGAAGCGGTGATGAAAATTATCGACTCAGATCCAAAAACTTTTGGAGTATTCCATTTCTCTAATTATCCGGAAACAAACTGGTTTGAATTTGCTTCTAAAATTGCCGAATTCTCTGATTCAAAAATTAAATTGAAAGCGATCACAACCGAAGAGTTTCCAACACCTGCAAAACGTCCCAAACGCAGCACAATGGCTTTAGATAAAATAGAAGAAGTATATAGCGTTGAACCGATCCACTGGGAGCATTCTCTGCAGGATTGTATTGAAATTTTAGCAACAACACCCGAATGAAAAAATTCCTATTTTTAAATTTAGTATTTCTCGCAACTTTCTTTTTCGCACAAAATGTGATGTTGAATAAAGTGGTGAAATCACATTCCAACAAAGATAAAATTTTCTATAAAATTAATCCTGAAACGACTGCTGCAGAATACTTAGGCGAAGTTGAAGTACAGGGATTTTCTGATAATGATGCAAAAGTATTTGGAATGATCTATAAAAAAGCCAAAGAAATTGGTGCCAACTCTTTTGCGTTTTTACCGTTTGAAGAGGTTGATGGAACTTTGTCCAAATTCGATCCAGCGCATTATAAACTAAGTTTGTACTATCTGCCAACTTCAGATTTTCCTAAAGAAGAAAACAAGGTTTATTTTATTTCCTCGCCTTATAAAAAGCAAACCATTTCCATTAATAATGAAAAGCTGGTTTTTGAGCCAAGAAGCTTTACAGAAATGAAAATGGCGCCTGGAGAGATTTATACGATATCAACTCGAAAATTATTGGGTTCAAGCATTAAGATCGCCGCGAAGCAAAATCAACCCGTTCAGTATTTTCAATTGTCTGGACTTTCGGTAAATTCTAATGAATACGGAAATCCGGGAATTAATTTAAAATCGGGAGATATTATTCGACTGGAACAATCTTATGCCCAGTTTCTAACAACCATTTATCAATATTTTAAATAACAAATTTTGAGCAGTATGAAAGTAGACATTTTAGCAATCGGAGCTCATCCTGATGATGTAGAATTAGGTTGTGGTGGAACTTTAGCCAAGTTGATTTCAGAAGGAAAAACAGTCGCTGTGGTCGATTTGACGCAAGGTGAACTTGGAACGCGTGGGACGAATATTACCAGAGCAGAGGAAGCTGCGGAATCGACAAGAATCATGGGTTATGTGAATAGAGAAAATCTGAAATTGAAAGATGGCTTTCTGGTAAACAGCGAAGAGTATCAAATGCAGATCGTCAAAATGATCCGCAAATACCAACCAGAAATCGTGTTTGCAAATTCTATTGATGATCGGCATCCTGATCATGCAAAAGCTTCCAAATTAGTTTCAGATGCGTGCTTTCTGTCGGGACTTGTTAAGATAGAAACTACTTTAGAAAATAAAAGCCAAAAAGCGTGGCGACCGAAGCGTATTTTCAATTATATTCAGTGGAAACATATCACTCCAGCGTTCGTTGTAGATGTTTCTGACTTCATGGAAAAGAAAATTGAGGCATGTTTGGCCTACAAAACGCAGTTTTACGATCCAAACTCGACAGAACCGATGACGCCGATCGCTTCCAAAGATTTCCTGGAAAGCCTTACTTATCGCGCTCAAGACCTTGGTAGACTCTCCGGAGTTGACTACGCGGAAGGCTTTACGACAGAAAAGTTGATTGCATTGAAAAATTTTGATGGAATAATTTTGTAGTATATCGAAAAATCTTATATTTGCACTCTCAAACGGTGGTTGTAGTTCAGTTGGTTAGAACGTCGGTTTGTGGTACCGAAGGTCGTGGGTTCGAGACCCATCATCCACCCAAGTTAAAACGCATTGATTATCAATGCGTTTTTTCGTTTTCCTACTTTTAATCTGAATATATGGAAAGTTTAAAGCCAAAAAAAAGCATTCAAAATTTTGAATGCTTTTTAATTTTTATAGAAAATCATTTAAACTTCGTCGTCGGATTCAATTGTAAATGATTTTGTTTTGAAGTCTTTGTCATGTCTTTCAGAAATTACATCTTCGCCTTTCTGGCCAATGATGAAATCTGTAGATTCTTTGAACATTTCTTCGAAGCTTTTGAAATCTTCTTTATATAAATAGATTTTATGCTTCTCGAAAGAGGCTTCTCCATTTTCACCAAAGTTCTTTTTGCTCTCGGTAATTGTTAAATAGTAATCCCCAGCTTTGGTCTCGCGCACATCAAAGAAATATGTTCTTCTTCCTGCCTTCAGCACCTTTGTGAAAATTTCATTTTCGTGGCGTTCCTTGTAATCACTCATTTCTTTCTGTTTTTCAAATCTTGTGTAACAAATATAAAAGATTTCTTTTAATTGAGAAATTTATTTTTAATTATTTGCGAAAAATTACAGATTATCAGTAAGGAATTTCCTAATTAGTTCAGATTTTCATTTTCTAGTGGAGTGAGGTTCAATATTTTATCGGCACGCTTGGCACTGCTTTCACGATGGGTAATGATAATTGAAGTGCAATTCTGTATTTCATTTTCGATGTTGAGCAGGATGTTTTCTTCCGTCTCTGTATCTAAAGCCGACAGCGAATCATCAAAAATTAAAATACTCGGTTCTTTAATTAAAGCTCTTGCAATACAAATCCTTTGTTTCTGTCCACCAGAAAGCATTACTCCACGTTCGCCAACCATCGTTTTGTATTGGTCTTTAAACTCGACAATGTTTTTATGCACATCTGCTTTCTTCGCAAACTCTACAACTAAATCGTGAGAAGGTTTGTCGATCGCAAATCCAATATTATTTTCAATCGTATCAGAAAAAAGGAAACTTTCCTGCGGAATATAACCGATGAATTTGCGGTAGTTCTCCAAATTATGATCTTTTAGATTTTTGCCATCAATGAGAATTTCCCCTTCCGTGGGATCAATTAAACGACAAAGCAAAAGTGCAATGGTTGATTTCCCGCTTCCGGTTTTCCCCATAATTGCTAAAGATTTTCCAGCTTCAATTTTAAAACTTAATTGATCAAGGGCTTTAATTCCTGTGTTCGGATAAACGTAAGAAACATTTCGAAATTCGATATCTCCTTTAATTGGATAATTCTCGTTATTGGTATTAATAATATCCGTTTTCATATCGAGAAATTCGTTAATTCTCGCCATTGATGCTTCAGCTCTTTGATTGATTGACGTTACCCAACCGACCATTGAGAATGGGAAAATTAAAATATTAATGTACAAAAAGAAATCTGCGATCTTACCGACCGACAGTTCATTCGCCATATATTTTTGTCCGCCAATTAAAAGTATGACCACATTTAATAAACCAATAACGAAAAGAATGATGGTAAAAAAATAAGCTTCTGTTTTCGCAAGATCCAGAGATTTATCTTGATAATCCTTTACTTTCGTTCCGTAACTTTTTTCGATGTAGTTCTCTTTAGCAAAAAATTTCACCACTCGAATTCCGGAGAAACTGTCTTGTACAAAAGTCGAAATCGCAGACTGGCTTTTCTGCATGATTTTCGATTTTTTATTAATGATCGAACTTACTTTATAAATTAGAAAAGAGAGAATCGGTAAGGGTAGAAGAGACCAAAGCGTCATCGCGACGTTGGTGTTTAACATATAGATACTCGTGATGATCAGTAAAATCACTAAGTTGGCAACATACATTACGCCTGGTCCAAGATACATTCTCACCGCGACAACATCTTCACTCAATCGATTCATTAAATCACCGATGGTGGTTTTCTTAAAGTCGGCCAGTGATAATTCCTGATAATGATTGTAAATTCTGTTTTTTAGTTCGTATTCAATTCCTCTGGAAGCGACTATGATGGTTTGACGCATCATAAAGGTGAAAAATCCTGTGAGTAAGGAAGAGCCGACAATGATGGCAACATAAATCAAAACCTGTTTGTTAAATCCTAAACTATTTGTGTTTGCAATTTCATCGATTGATTTTCCAACAAACTGAACTTTGAAAATATTGAAAAAATTACTGGCAATTATGAATAGAAACCCATAAAATAAAAGGGTTTTATGTTTCCAGAAATAAGGGTTTAGAGTCTTCAGTGCGTTCATAAATAATCATTCGGTTATCAGCAGTTTGATTGCTTGTAAGCCGGTGCAAAAGTAAGAAATTGAAAATTGATATTATTTGTAATATAAAGATTATCGGTGCTTTCAATAATCTTGGTAGATGGATTCTTAGCATAAGTTATGCCTTACCGCTCTCCACTTCCGACAAATTTATTATCTTTGCACCCATAAAAGCTCTTTGAAATGTTAGGAAGAAGACAAATTCGCGAAAAGGTAGTAGAATCGTTGTATTCGTATTATCAAAATCCCATCAAATTCGATGTATTAGAGAAGAATATGTTCTCGGAAATCGATAAAATCTATCATCTTTACATTTACCAACTTAATTTTTTGGTGGCTCTAAAAGATTTAGCAGAAAGACAAATCGAAATCGGTAAGAATAAATACATTCAAACTGATAAAGAAATCAATCCCAACCAAAAATTCATCAACAACCAGGTTTTAATCAAGTTAGAAGAAAATGAGGAACGCCTTTCATTTACTTCTAAACATCAGGATTTAAAATGGGACAGTTATGATGATTTATTGGTGAAGACGTTTCAAAGAATGTCGGCTGGTAAGAGATATCAAGATTTTATGAAAGAAGAAGGACATTCTTTCGAAGCTGATCAAAAATTTATTGGGAAATTATTTTTAAGATATATCGCTGAGAATGAAGATTTTCATGAGCATCTTGAAGAAAAAGAATTGAGTTGGTCAGACGATTTTCATATCGCAAACTCAATGATGCAAAAAACCATTGGTTTTTTCAAAGAAAACGAACCTAGTCATACTTTGATAAGAATGATTAAAGATGAAGAAGATCATGAATTTGCACGGAAACTTTTGAAAGAATCCTTAAATCATTGGGAAGAAAACGAGAAAAAATTGGAAGGACGATTAGACAACTGGGATTTGGACCGTGTTGCTTTGATTGATAAAATCATCTTGATTTCCGCCATTACAGAACTTGATTATTTTCCGTTAACTCCAGCACGAGTTATTATTAATGAATATATCGAGATTTCTAAAGTTTTTTCAACAGACCGTTCTAACATTTTCATCAATGGAATTTTAGATAAATACACTAAAGATTTAAATAGAAGTTAATATGAAAAATTTTATTAAAATAGCACCGATTGTTGTTGCTTTAACTTTGTTGAGTTGCAAAAAAGAACAAACTGCCGATCAACTTGTGATTGAAGAGCCAACCACTCAGGTTGCTGAACCGAACATTGATTCTCAAGAGGATATGATCAAAGAAGCAAAGTCAAAACCTTTAACAAACATTGTTCTTTCTGAAGCGCAGTTTGATTTCGGTAAGATTAACAAAGGAGATAAAAAAGAACATACTTATGAAATTACGAATATGGGTGAAAATCCATTGATCATTTCGCAAGTTAAGCCAGGCTGTGGATGTACTGTTCCAGATTACACCAAAGAGCCGATTTTGCCAGGAAAAAAAGGACAAATTACTTTGAAGTTTGATTCTGCTGGTTTCGATGGGTTGGTAAACAAACAGGCCGAAGTGTACGCGAATGTAGAGAAAGCGCCGATTATTATTGGTTTCTCGGCAGATATTCAACCTTAATTAAATTAAAAATTTTATAATGATAACAATATTTTTACAAGCAGCAGCACCAGAAGGTTCAATGATGCCAACAATGGTAATGATGGGATTAATGTTCGTTGGGTTTTATTTCCTGATGATCCGTCCACAAATGAAAAAATCAAAGCAAGAGAAAAACTTTCAAGCTGAATTGAAAGTGGGAAGCAGAGTGGTAACAACCTCTGGAATGCACGGTAGAATTAGCCAAATTATGGAAGATGGCGTAATTATCGAAACGCTTTCTGGGAAATTAAAGTTTGAAAAAGCAGCAATTTCAAGAGATTTTACACAAAATCGTTTTCCTGACAATGCTCCGGAAGCGAAATAATATTTTCGCAACAAGGATATAAAAGCAATCTCATTGAGGTTGCTTTTTTGTTTTCAGACGTAAAAAAAGTTTATTGAAACGGGGTTCAATAAACTTTAATAAAAATTATGCAGCTAAGATAGGTCCGCAATTCCTCATTTAACTAAAAAAGAGAATCAGTAAGCTCGCTACAAAGATCCTAAATATCGTGACCAGCGGATAAACCTGAGCATACGTTTGAATGGGAATATCGGAGTCTAAATAGTTCGTACTAAATGAAAGAGCTGCGGGATCTGTGTAACTACCGCTCATTATTCCAACCAGTTGCAAGAAGTTAATTTTCATCACAAACCGACCGATGATCACCATTAAAAATAATGGAATAAAAGTTATTGTACATCCATACAGCAACCACATCCAACCATTGTATTGAATGAAATTATCGTAAAAACCATCACCTGCGTGAATTCCTACTGCTGCAAAGAATAGACAAATTCCGAAATCTTTCATGAAATAAGTCGCGCCTGTGTTGATGTAAGAATGGATGAATGAAATCCCACCATAACGGGATATTAAAAGCGCTACAATCAGCGGTCCTGCTGCGAATCCTAATTTAATCGGTACCGGCAAACTTGGAATTAC
>NZ_JBGZYM010000002.1:0-30054 GCF_041824135.1 Kaistella sp.
TAGATCACTTTTTTTTGCATGAATGACTGTACATCAATTTTCATAAATAATTTTGCAAATATAAAACATTTTTACCTTAGAGAAATTCTTAATTTTTAGTTAAATACCATCAAAAAAGCATAATTTTTTGCTATCAAAACGATGAATTATTCTTTTTATGATTTTAAGAAAATAAAACTCTATCGGTGAATGTTCTTTAATAATTAATTTTTTTCAAATATTTTTCTGATTTTATTTCTAATTTTAATCAACATTGGTTCCTGATAATTGGCATCTTCCTCAAAATAACCGTAACCATAGCCGTACCCATAACCGTAGCCGTACCCATAACCCTGATCTGCTTGATAATCATTATAAACCAGTCCTAAATTTTTCACCTCATGACTGTGGTATTTCTCAGTGATCATTTTCAGCATGTGTTTTTCGGTATATTCATGACGAACAACGTAAATACTTGCATCTGAATAAGTCATCAGCTCAAATGAATCTGCGACCAAGCCAACCGGCGGCGAATCGATAATAATAAAATCGTAATGATTCTTCAACTCGTTTATAAATGCAATGTTTCGGTCACTCATCAATAACTCTGATGGATTTGGAGGAATCGGTCCAGATGTAGCGACATCAAGGTCTGGAATTGAAGTTTTATTGATAATCTGAGCCATTTCTACTTCCCCTGTTAGGTAGTTTGAAATCCCATATTGGTTATTAATTTTAAAGTCGCCAAAAATCTTTGGTTTTCTGAGATCCATCCCTAAAAGTATTGTTTTCTTTCCACTTAGACCCAAAACTGAGGCGATATTAATGGAAACATACGTTTTTCCTTCGCCACCAATGGAGGAGGTTACCAAGATAACTTTAGACTGATTATCTTCTTTGTGTAAAAAACGAAGATTTGCTCTGATCCCACGGAATGCTTCTGAAATTGAAGATCGTGGCTGTTCTAAAACGGTAAGATTGTTATCGTGCGTACTTTTTCCAATAACACCTAAAAGCGGAATTCTCGTAGCTTGAAGTAGTTCTTTGATGTTTCTAATTCTACTGTCGAGCACCTGACCAATAGCTAAAAGAAGCAATGGTAAAAGTAAAAGCCCACCCATGATGATGTATTTGACTTTAGCAATATTTGGAGCAATTGGTCCCTGTCCCAAGTTCTTAGCAGGGTCAATTACGTTGATATCTGATTTATTGGTCGCAACTCTGATCTGAGTTTCATTTTGTTTAGATAACAGAACATTGTAGGTTGCTTCAATCATATTATATCCTCTCTCAGCGTCCATATACTTACGCTCTTTTTCTGGGTAAGTAACCAAATCTATATTTGCTCTCGCAATTTCGCGATCTATTTTAGAAATTTCATTAACGTAGGTATTGTAGTAGTTTCCAAGTGAACCGGTCGAGTTGGTTCTTGCCTCGTTGATCAATCGATTAATTTCCCGCATCGGCTCAGAACTTGGCGTATAAATTAAAGCGAGCTCTCGGCGTTTTGCGTATAAAACCTTCAGTTCCGCAACTGTAGCATTAAACATCCCATCTTCGATTCCAGCAGAATTGGTGCTGATCATTCGATCTAAATTTTGGGAAGTTAAAGAATTTTTAATGGTGTTTAAAGAATTGATTCGCGTAAGGAAATCTGCTTTCTTGGCATCCAAAGCCTTTATGTTTTCCAATGACTTTTCGTCTCGATCTTTAATATCATAAAGCCCTTCTGAAACTTTCATTTGATTTAAAACAGTAGCGCTGGAATCTAATTTTTTTCTAATCTTACCAAGATTATCAATCAAATATTGATCAGTATTTTTATCAACAACATTACGATCAATCAATCTTTTCTTCTCCAGTTCAGCAACGGAAGTATTCAAAAAGTTAACAGTCCCATTGAGATTGTATCCTTTTTTACCGATCATCATGATGGTGCTGATTTCTTTATCGAATTCAACGGAAATCGTGCTGACCAAATTATTAACGGTATTGTTAACCGTAGAAAGTGATATTATGATATTTTCAAACTTTATTTCACTTGGCTGCGGATTTTTAATCAGCTTGAATTTTAAATTCGGCGAAGTGTACCATTGATTCAGTGCAAGGATTTTATTTTCAGGTCTTACGTACTTCGGAACGGTTTTGAAACCCTCTAATTCAAAAGAGTAAAGGGAACGGGACTGCCCTTCTTTAGGCAATACTACTTCGTATCGGTCACCACCTTTAGGAATAAGCGTAATAGGATATTCAACCTGTTGCAAAGATGATCGATCTATCTCCAAAAAAACTGGCGAATCATATTTATCCAGATAAGTTTGTTTAATTAATCCTGAGGTTGCATAATTCACGTATAAATCAAGTTGCTTCACCAGATATTCATTATGTGACCTGGAGAGTAGCATCTTCTTTAAATAAACCCCGTCCTGATTACCGGTTTGACCCCAAATGAAATTGATTGACTGGTTTGGTGTGAAATAACTTGCGGTACTATTGGAAATACTTAACGATAGGTTTGAGGCATAGATTCGCTGCGCATAGTACTTGCTATAAACCCACGAAATGCCATATCCCAAGGCAGCCATTAGTACAAACCAATACCAATTTTTTAGAAGTCTTCTGATAAAATATTCAAAATCGAAAATAGCGAATGATCCGACTTTATCCTGTGCTGCAGGCGTATTTGTGCTTTCTTTTCCCGGTATCATCTTACAATCTTGTTAAAAGTAAATAAATCGTCATTGCGGTGGTCACAAGAGAAACTCCGGTAGTTAAAGTTTGGATCGGGTCTTTTCCAAATCCATTCAGATTTTTTGATCGGGTATTAAGAAAGATTTCGTCCCCATTTTGTACCCAATAATAAGGAGAATTCATTACATCTTCGCGGGTTAAATCTATTTTGGCGATTTTTATTCCTTCAGGAAGTTTTCTATGAATTACAATGTTGGTACGATCAACAGTTCGGTTAAGACCTCCATTGACTGCTAAGGCTTCGGTAATTGTTAAGGTATTTTTATGTGCTTTCTTCTCACCGCTGATTTCTACTGTCTCAACATCTCCTAAAATATAATAAGTGATTCCATCTGTATTTAAGCGAACTTCCGATTTACCATCCACAAAATTCTCATTTACTTTTTGCTGAATTTCTTTGGTCATATCCTCTATTGTCCTGCCTTCAGCTTTGATGTAGCCAATTCCGAAAACATTGACATCACCATTGGAATCGACCTTTAATCCATTAAAATAGATGGTTGTATTTCCTGCTTGTCCTTTACCTTGGTTAGAAACATTCATATTTCCACCCGGTGTAGCGCTGCCGCCTTGCTTAGCATCGTTTGCAGAAGATGCATTGAGTGCGGAGTAGAATTGTGCGGCATCACCTTGCGGTGTAGTGACAATATTAAGAGTGAGAATATCATTTTTAGTAATGCGATAAATCGGCACATTATACGGAACCAATCCTTCTTCATTAATCACCAAACTCTCGTTGGGCTGCATATACCGAACATCTTTACTAGAGATGCACGAAAAAAGTAAAAAAGGTAAAATAAGCAGTAAAGCTGGTTTAAATATTTTCATCAGTAGTTATGTAGTTTTGCAAAAATAACAAATAATTAATTAGTTTCTTTTCTTCTCAATAAAATGATTCGCGGGATATACGCGCCTATAAATCCTAAACTCAACACAACGAGAAGCAATAAGTTAACATTGATATGTCTAAAGTAATAAGCCACCGCAACAACGAGCAAATAATAGGTGAGAATATATACGGTAGATCGACGGTGTGTTAATCCTAGTTTTAAAAGCGAATGATGAATATGGTTTTGATCAGCTGCAAATACAGAGGTCCTCTGCAATATTCGAATAATGATCACATTCAACGTATCTACAATAGGAAGGATAAGAATGGCAACAGTAACTGCGGGAGCGGCTTGTAAATAATATCTTGGAATTTCGGGAAGTTTTTTATCGATGAAAATATCTATAAAACAAATGGCTGTGAAAGCAAGCAGAAAACCTAAAATCATAGAACCAGTGTCTCCCATAAAAACCTTATTATTTCTATAATGAGAAAGATTATAATATAAAAATCCAATCACAGAGCCTATAATAATTGCAGACAAAACAACTAAAGGATAGTTAAATTCACCCAAACGAAAATAACTAATCCCAAATAAAGCGCTACAAATTATTGAATATCCACCCGACAGTCCGTCAATACCATCGATGAGATTGAAGGCATTTATCAAAGCGATAAACGTAAACATGCTGAAAATAACGCTGAACGTGTAGTTAAGTTCATAAATCCCCAAAACTCCAAACAAACTTCTAATCCGAACATCTGAGCCAAGAACCATCAAAGCGGTTACGACAATTTGTGCTAAAAGTTTTTTGTAGGCACGCATCACCACAATATCATCCATAACTCCGATGTATAGCAAGATCACCAACGATGCGAATAAGAATTTATACAGTTCGAATAGTTCAAAGGCGAAAATAGAAGCACATACTGCCAGCGAATAGAAGATCGCAATCCCACCAAGATTGGGTATTTTTCGGAGGTGAGAACTTCGGAGCCCAGGCTCATCCATTAAGTTTTTCCTTCTAGATATTTTAACAATGGTCGGAATAGTAAAAAAAGTCAAGGCGAATGAAAACAACATGCCCAGTATCAACTTTGCATAGAAAAGTGAAATTCCAAAATATTCTAAACCGTCTTTAACTATTTCATTCATGGTACTTACCAAAGTGCGTTAGTATATCTATCGGATGAAAAGCCACCTTTATCGCCATTTCCTTTCCCGAAGTAGAAAAACATGGCGACAAAATACGTCATAAATCCTAAATAGAGAATTTGCCTTGCGCGACCTTTCACAGCGTACACAATACTGGTCATGCAAAACATGGTTACAAAAAACATGTAAGCACCCGGAAGTCGTATCGCAAAAATTTGATTGGATCGGAAGAAATAAAATAAAGCAATGCCAAAAACAGCCAAATTACGCATGTATTCATACCACCAAACTTCGTCACAGGCTTCTTTATCGTATTTAATTAAAATCCCAATGAAAAATAATTTCACAATATCATTAAGGCCTGTCTCTACTTCGGTTCCATAATATCGATCATCCAAATAACCTGTGTAAGCACCAGAAAGATCATCCGGGGCGATAGAACCAAAGATTCCACCACCCAATCGATACAATTCAAAAGGAGAAGACAGCAGCGCAACTACCAATATCCAAAAAATTCGCTTACTGTTCAACGGAATTTTAACAATCCAATATGCAGGCAAAAAAATAATCGATGTTTTGTGAAATCCTAAGGCGATGTACATACATAAAAGGAACATGAACAGATTTCGATCTTTAATGAATTTAAAAGAAGCTACACAAACAGCAATTCCTAATCCCTGTCTCATCTGCCCTGAATCCTCAAAAAACATAATCGGCATGAAGTAGAACATTAAAGCCAAAGTCGGAAAAGCAACATTCTTGTAAATTGCTGTAAACTTAAGCGACACCGCAATGAGTGCCATAATGAAAGTAACGATGTAAAAAGGAAAACCGAAATCGAAAACCAGTTTGTTGATCAGCACGAAAATCCATTCGATTTCTTCAGCATTGGACCGAAAAAGTGCTTTGTCAAAAACGTCACCGTAAGAGGTATAGATTGCAAATCCAGAAAAAAGCATCTTGTAAATTGGGTAATCTGCACCTGCATTGAGTCGGAAACCGACCGCACCAACGATTAAAATCCCGGCAATCCAAACAAAAATGCTTTGCTTCTTCTCTAACCTAAAAATTTCCCAATAACTCGCAAATGCAAGAAACAGAAAAATTATAATGAAAATAGGATGTAGAATTGGCATCAATAAAATTCTGTTTTTATAGTAATTTCCTTATAAATTGATTGAGTCCCGTAAAACAAAGGAAATAATAAATTTTCTTCTTTAAAGGCAAAGATAAGAGATAATTCTTTTCGAATCGTTGATGGAATAATATTTCTCTTTTTGTGATCTGATGCTTTGTTGTAAAAGTATTGAGTGCTTTATTCATCTCTGTAAAAGTATCTTCTTCTTTTACAAATGCCAGGTACGCCAAATACGTGTAAACACCTTCCAAAATATTAAAATTTTTCAATTCCTGTTTCTTATCGGAATACTGCGACTGATGGAAGGAAAGATTCACCTCCTCTACGGCGGTTAAAATATCCAAACCTTTTCGGGTGTGTGTTTTTGTAATAGAATCCGTGCGTTCTAAATATTGGTAATGATAATTTTGAGTTTGAGCGATTGTTTTACACTGCAATAATAATTGCGGAATCAACTGAATATCTTCAAAATGAATTCCTTTTTTAAATCTTTTATTTTCGAAAAGTTCTCGTTTAAAAATTTTGTTACAGGCAAAATACGAAAGATCAGCAAAGACAGAAAAATTCTCACGAAGATCTATTTTCTCCGGCATATTTGGAATTTGCGTTAATTTTTGTGTAACATTTCCTTGTTCATCCACTTTCTGAATATTGCAAATTACCATTTCCGCTTGATGCTTGATGGCTAAAGAATACATTTCTTCAAACATGATTTTAGAAACTTCATCATCACTGTCTACAAAACCAATAAACTCCCCGATTGCTCTATATAATCCAAAATTTCGAGCCTCGCTTAAACCACCATTTTCTTTGATGAATGATTTTATTTTTAAGGGATATTTTTGCTGAAATTCATCAATGATCACTTGTGATTGATCAGGACTTCCATCATTAATGATCAGGATCTCGATTTCCGCCAAAGTCTGATTCACCAATGAATCTAAACATTTTCTAAGGTATTTTTCTACCTGATAAACGGGAACAATAATGGAAACTTTAATCATGACTTTTAAAGATTTGTCCGTCTTTTATAGAGATAATAATCTTTTCCAATCGGTCTTAATTGATAAATCCATTTTAACATTTGTGGCGCATTATCGTGAATTTTCGCAATTGGATAAGTTTTCACCAATTCGTAATCATCATTAAACTGAACTTGATCCGCTGGTTTAATCTTATAAAAACCTTCAGCTCCTCCAGCTTTTTTTGCAATAGTTAAAATATAATCAGGATGAAATCTATTGACCGAATTAATCCACCAATAATTTTCGTCATTTAGCATTTCATCATTGATTCTTTCATTCACCAAGCCAACCTCATCATACGTATAAAGTTGCGTATAAAACGGAATAATTCCCGCTGGCTCCAGTAAAATTGATTTTTCCAGACCAACCTCATCTTTATTAATATCTGCAGCAATAGTCATTCGCTGGCGTTCTTCCATATAACCGATTGTATACGATTGAATCATCTGTAAAAAATAAGAGGCAATAAACACAAGAACAATTCCGACAAGAACACTTTTCTTTTTCCAATTATTGACATTTAAAAAATAGTACAATACTATAGCGAAAAGGAAAACTCTGGGGAGCCAGTAATACCAATCAAAATAGGCTTTGAACAAAGAAAAAATAGTGATTTTCGCCAGAGCAAAAACAAGAATTAAAACCAAAACAACTTTGGTCTTTTGCATTCCAACTTTCTTATCTTTTATTATTTTGAAAACTGCAAAACCCAGAAAACTCAGAAATGCAACAAAGAGCAAGAACGTGTAAATTCCATATTTCTTAATCAGCCCACCGTAATACGCCCATTGATACAGAAGATGTTGCGTAGTATTATCTTTAATTAAATTTTTGTAGGCGATTTTCTTGGCCGTAATCGTATGATTTACAATCTCTCCGAAATACAGATAATTAAATCCAACCACAGTCACTATACCAATGATTCCCCCTAAAATATAAACGAAATTAATTTTTCGCTTTAAATACAAATCTGCTAAAAAGAAAATTCCGAGAAAAATAACGGTATCAACTCTGGTCCAAAGCAAAAGTATTGGAAAGAGGAAATAAGCCCATTTTCTACTTTTAAAAAGTCCGAAATAAATTAAACCATTATAAAGGAAAAACAAGATCCCGTACTCCATCCCGAGAAAGGAAGCCGTTAAAGCGGGCGGCGTAATATTGAGCAGCAGAACGAACAAACCACGCTTCATCACATCGATAGGAAACAATATTTTTGCTAACCACCATGATCCGATTGCAAAAAGAATTCCCGAAAAAGTGAGTAATGGATAAATGAAATTGTCACCAAAAATCAGCTGAAAGAACGCCGTTATAAAAACATAAAAATGGGTGGTAGACGCAGAGATCCGTTCATCTCCATTAAACCCAATTACGCAGTATTGCACCAAATTTCGGGCAACACGCCAAGTGATAAAAGAATCCTCCTGAATGTTCTTGGTAAAAAACAAAGGAATCTTCACCAAAACGGCAAGCAAAATCAGCAAAAAAGGAGTGTTGAAAATCTTTGATAGAACGGTTTTCATTAGTGTATTTAAGCGTCAAAAATAAGAATTTTAATCTATCCTGAAATTTGCAAAAAATTACCTTAGATTTTTAGGAGACGAGGATTCATAAATCCTCTTTTTGCCGCTTCATAATCCGATAACGAACATGGAATTAAATCCTCTTCATTTTCATCAGCGCCAAAATACCAAAGATCACTAAAAGTCTCCCGCTGAAAGGCGTACTTGTTATCATCGATCATCAACCAATACGTTTCATAGGATCTTTCTGCCGGATGAGATTTCTGAATATTGATGCCCTCAATCAAATGCCAGATCATTTGTGCTAACAGTTGGTGATTCAGAAAATGACGAGAATTAGCGTTAAAATTAAAAATGCCCACTGATTTCAATTTTTGGCTTAATCCGATTTCCTTCATATACGCACAGATCTCTCTTTTGTTCAATCCATTTACCTGAGGATTCACGGAGAAACCATCGCCCATACTTTCAACCGCATCACAATTTAAAGTCACTAAATCGGCATGTCGGAAAAACGGTTCTGTTTTTTCGGTCGTGTTCATTAATTCTGCCAGACGCACAACATCAAACTCTACTTCTTTCATCAGTTTCACCGAATCCATTTCATTTAAATGTTTTTGGTAACCCAAATGATGATAGTTTTTAATACTAAATTTTTTTGAACTGAGAATTCTCGATAAGAAATTCTTCTCGGTCAATTCCTCGCCATCATTTGCTAAAGAAATAAGATTGGAGATTTGAGTATAATTATTATTTTTCTGATGAAAATCTAAAGCTGAGAACAACGAAAACGCCAAATCGTTGCTTCCACCAATAATTACTGGAATCGCATTTTTAGTATGGCAAGCCGATAAAACTTCCTGTAAAATATAATGCGTATCCTGATGTGATTTACCTGAAATTAAATCTCCCAAATCGCAAACTGGAATTTCGAAATCTAATTTTGAAAGTCGGTACAGTTCATTTCTTACTTTTTTAAAATCTAGAATTTCAGCGTCGCCGTTTTCAATCCCACGATAATCAGAGCAAAAAACAAGAACGATTGCATTTTCCTGTATTTCATTCAATATAGTATGGCCAAGTTGCCATTTTTCAGTCTGGATTGGTCTTGGTAAAATCAGAATATCTTCGAGGTTCATAGTAGAGATTAATGTTAGTCACAAAAGTAAAAAAAAAGCACCACCAAACGGCGATGCTTTCATCATTTAATCGAATAAAAACTATTGTTTGATTATTTTTTTAGTAACGAATGACTGATCTTTCATTATAATTTTCACAATATAGATTCCATTTGTAAGTTTTCCTGCATTAACACTTCCACCTTCAATATTGGCTTTCAATACTAACTTTCCACTTAGATCATAAAGTTCTACCGTTTGAGCATCTTTGCTTTTAATATTAAATTGCTCTTTGAATGGATTTGGGTACAACTCTACCTGTTTGTTTTTCGCCTGTTCTACAACTTCAGAAGGGTTGAGCGTTCCTCCGTTGCCTTGAGTAGCATGAACTCCAAGTAACCTTTTTTCATCTTTAGCACATCTTACAGACATTCCTGCTTGCGGATAAACCGCAGTGCCAGTTTGCATCTGTGGTCCTTCAAATTGCATGGCTAGAGCGTAACCGGTATTATAATCCGCCATAGAAGCTGTCCAAACACCAGATCGATCAAAAGTAGTTTGATTTTCTCCAATTTCACCACGAATTCCATCCTTAGGGAAGTTTCCTATCGGGAAGGTAGAGTTTTCGAATTTCCAACCAGAATTTCCAACAACTCCTGAATAAAAATTTCCAACATCATGCCACTGATCCTGAATGACTCCTGATTTACCATAAGCATCATTTCTGTATCCGTTGTACCACGGAGAATTACCTTTGGATCCAGTATATAGATTAGTAAAAGTAACATCTGGCACTCGCCATCCTTCCGGACAAGGATCAAATGGAGATTTTTTATCAGCATGCCCCCATCTGTCAGCAGAGCCAGCTCGCTCATTTGAAACCCAATCTCTTACTTTTGTTAAATCATTACCATAGTGATTTCCACCATTATACAAATTCCCGATACCGGATTGATATAAAAACTTCAGCGGATTTTGAACTGAATAAAGGATATTTTCTCTCTCTCTTTTATATTTTATAGAATTATCAGAACCATAGTTTTCATAAGAAACGGTATGATATTTTATATAATCATTACTACTTGTATCAGTATAATTACTGACTTTTCCTTTAAATGCTGCAACTGGATCTAATTTCGAAGTATTTGCGCCAGAGTTATAAATTACTTTCGAACTACCTTCTGGAAATACTGGCAGCGGATCTTTTCTGCCCCACTGATAATGAAGCCCATTTGCTTTGCCCGATTCTAATAAATTACTTTCCGCTCCCAGATTTCTATCCATGAAAACAGTTACCATTGGCGGCATTTTACTCGTTGTAGGATTTATAAAATTATAAGATGTTGCAATTGGCGTTTCTGTAAGATAACTGATCGAATTTAATGTGGGGTCGTTGGTTGGCGCCCAAATATGCCAACTCCAAAGAGCTGGACTATCTATATTGCCATTGTGTAATGAAATAACTGCGTTTCCCGTTTCACCACTCATTGTCTTGACAACGATTACCGAATTTCTAATATCTCCGGAATTTGCTTGAATTGATACATCTGACACTAAATTTTTATTGGTTGTCCAAAATACTTTTGCCTGCAAGTTATCTGCTGGCAACATATCGTGATCTGAAAGATATTGATTATAAACAGAATATGCTTTACTGATAGGGATTTCTATAGTTCTCTGGTCAAGAATCACATAAGAATTAGGACTATCCAATCCCTCTTTAAAATCTTCTTTTTCGGCGCTAAAATACTGCGTTGCAAAATTTCCAATTTTCAAGAGATTAGGATCCCTCATACATTTTACTGCATTACCAGCTTTACTAGGATTTGTTTCATTATTATAAATTGCATGTAATCCTACGTTTGTGGTTGTTCTAAAAGCATCTGAAATCATTGAAAAAATACGTACGCCATCATATGCAAAAGTTGAACTCCACAATCCATTATTTGCAAAGTCATCCTGGAAAATAATCCCGACGGGAGCATTTGGAGCACTTGAATTTGGATAGTAAACATAACCACCAGAAACAGGAATGTTTCCTACATTCCTACTGCCTCCTTGAGCATTCGTAAAGTTCATGCCTAAACCAGGATAAACTTTGATTCCATCAAGATACTGATTTATAGCATTGGGGAAAATTTGGCGTGCATTAATATTGGCATCATCATTTACACCACTATATTTCCGTCCGAAAATAGATAAACTGTTGTTCATCGTTTCCCGGCCATAGTACGATGGAATCCTCCAGCCATTTGGACAAGGATCTAGTTCTGATTTTAATTCATAAGACCTGCTTTCATTTTTCAACGTCGTATTAGAACTACTTGCGTTGCTGTTTCCACCTTTCGCATTATCTGACCACAGATCCCAGGTAATGTAATCCGGACTCACGCCGGCTACTTTATATCTGCTGCTGGAAAACCAGTTTCCAGTATTATCTGTGTTAATGATATAAGTAATTGGGTTGTTAACCGAATACTTGATGTTTTTCTCAATTTCATCGAAGGGTCTTACCTTCACTGGAATTGTATTAAGAGGATCAATCTGTTTATGCTTTAAAACCCCAACTTCACCAGAAATTTCATAGAAATAAGAATCTTTGTAAACTAAAGGAGGAAAAGGATCTTTCCTTCCCCATTCGTACATTAATCCACCAGATTTCTGCCACTGATTGTCCAAAAAGCTATTACTTGTAGCTCCAAGATTTCGATCCATATACTTAACACTAATTGGATTGCCATCTATGTCTGTTTCAAACCCCTGTGTATAATCTACCCCATTTTCAGGATTATCAGTAACCCAAATATGCCAACTCCAATAAATGATTTCATTTACTTTGAAGGCCACAACAGCGTTTCCCTTCCCCCGTCCCTTATTAATATGAACTTTAATTGAAGATTTCGAAGGGTCAGCATTAGAAACTATACTAATATTTTGAATAAGTCCGGGCGTATCTTCCCAATACAAAGAGGCAGTTTGAACTCCCGCAGGTATAGGAGTCGACATTCCATCGGATCTCAAATATTCGTAATTCGCCCACATCTCATACGCTTTCAATACCGGAATTTCTATTCCGCCATAATTATTGGTATTTGCAAGTTCTAAATCGTAAATATAGCTATTGGGCGCCTTAGCACCAATAACCGTTTGAGAATAGAGAAAATTAGCAAAAAAACAATACGCTAACAGTTGATATTTAATCATATTAAAAAAATTATATAAAATTTATAATTTTTTTAACATCTTTTGTGTGTTTTATATTTGTTTTTTTTTCTTTTTGTGTAACGCCAAATTTAGTAAGATATATGATATTACAAACCAAATTTTGAAAAAAAATCGCTGTTTAATTTTTTACAATTTTAAAATATCTAACCAATACCTCTCTCATTATAAGCACGATAGACTATTCACGAAATCACTGCCTTAAAAAGCGATAAGCAGAGTTCTACTAAAAATAATCATGTTTAACTTAATTTCTAATAAAAACACCCATAAACCTCATAAAATCAACGTCTGAAATACGATTTACGATTCAAAAAAGTGACCTAACTGAATTCAAATCAATTAAATAACAAAAAATCTCCAAATAATTAATATTTGGAGATTTTGATAATTTAACAAAATATGAATTTACTGCTTTTTCGGTGCTGCTTTTTTTGCAGGAGCTTTTTTAACAGCTGCCTTTTTAACAGCTGGTTTCTTCGCCGCAGCTTTTTTAGGCTTTTCTTTGAAAGCATTTTTATCTTGCGCTGTAATCCACTTTTTAACTTCCTCTAAAGAAACATCTGCCAATTCTTCTGGTGTGAATTTTTCGTCTTTCTTGTTTTTAGGAATTTTAAAAATGTTTTTTCCATGTTTTATAATCGGGCCCCAGCGTGCATTTTCGATTGAAATTTTTTCTTCGACCCATTGTTGAATATAGCGGTTGGCTTCTTTTTCCAACTTCGCTTCAATCAATTCATTAATATCATTTTGTGAAAGATTTTCGAAATCATAACGTTTGGGAACGTTGATGAACATCGACTGATATTTAATGAATGGCCCAAATCTACCCGTTCCTTTTGTGACAGGCTCTCCTTTAAAACTGGCAATCGGAGCATCAGCCAATTTCTTTTCGTTGATGATCTCTTCGGCTCTTTCCTGAGTAACCGACAATGCATCTTCCCCTTTTGGAATGCTGATAAAAGCTTCACCCCATTTCACGTAAGGTCCAAATCGACCTACGCCAATCGTTACGGTTTGATCTTCGAAAGGATTCAAATCAAAAGGAAGTTTAAACAATTCTAAAGCTTCTTCTAAAGTAATCGTTGCAATATTTTGCGTAGACATCAAACTTGCGAAAATTGGTTTTTCCTCATCATCCTGTTCGCCGATCTGCACCATTGGTCCAAATCGTCCTATTCTGGTTAAAACGTTTTTACCGGATTTTGGATCAATCCCCAAAATTCTTTCTCCATTTGCACGGTCTGCATTTTCCTCTACATCAGCAATTCTAGGATGAAAATCTTTATAGAAACCTTGTAAAACTTCTTTCCATTTTTCTTCGCCGTTTGCAATATGATCAAAGTCCTGCTCTACTTTTGCGGTAAATCCATAATCAAGAACCTCAGCAAAATTTTGCGTCAGGAATTCATTAACGACTTCACCAATATCGGTTGGAACAAATTTATTTTTATCGCCACCAAACTTTTCAGTCAACACTTCTTTTTTAAGATCTGTTTTTCCTAAAGTCATCTTCATAATTTCTCGCTCCTGTGGGATAATCTCTCTTTTATCCACATACTCACGATTCTGGATCGTCTGAATGGTAGGTGCGTAAGTGGAAGGTCTTCCGATACCAAGTTCTTCTAACTTCTTCACCAAACCAGCTTCCGTATATCTTGCAGAAGGTCGTGAGAATTTCTCCGTCGCTTCAATTTTTTTATAATCTAAATCTTCACCAACAGTAACTTTCGGTAATAATTTTTCGTTGTTTTCTTCGTCGTCATCTTCGGCTTTTAGAATTCCGTAAGCTTTAAGGAAACCATCAAAAATAATCACTTCACCTTGTGCTTCAAAATGTTGTGGAAGTTTTGAATTCCCAATTTCAATTACCGTTTTTTCGATTTTAGCATTCGCCATTTGGGAAGCTAAAGTTCTTTTATAGATTAACTGATATAATTTATTCAATTGCGCATCACCAATACTTTTCATTGTGAAATCAGTTGGACGAATTGCTTCGTGAGCTTCCTGTGCAGAAGCTGACTTTGTATTGTAATTTCGTGGATTAGAATAAGCTTCACCATACTCAGAAAGAATCTGTGCTTTCGCTCCGTTAATGGCTTCTTGCGAAAGATTGACGGAATCGGTTCTCATATAAGTAATAAAACCTTCTTCGTATAAACGCTGCGCCACTCTCATGGTTGCAGTTACGCCGTAACCCAATCTATTACTCGCTTCCTGTTGCAAAGTTGACGTCGTAAATGGCGCGGAAGCAGTACGCGTTCCAGGTTTTGTTTCAACATTTAAAACTGTAAAATCGGTATTTTTACATTGCGTTAAAAAGTCCTCGGCTTCTTTTTCCTGAACGAAATCTTTTTTAAGTTTTGCAGTAATTTCCTGTTTTGCATTATTAAGGAAAACTCCTTCTAATTTGAAAGTTGATTTCGGGGTAAAACCTCTAATTTCTAATTCACGTTCTACTACCAAACGGACGGCAACAGATTGAACACGTCCTGCTGAAAGTCCGGTTTTTACTTTTTTCCAAAGAACCGGTGACATTTCGAAACCTACAATCCGATCGAGAATTCTTCGGGCTTGTTGCGCGTTAACTAAATTTTGATCGATCTTTCTTGGATTTTCAATTGCCTTTAAGATCGCATTCTTAGTAATTTCGTGAAATACAATACGTCTGGTATTTTCTTCTTTCAACTTTAACTCTTGAGCCAAGTGCCACGCGATTGCTTCACCTTCGCGGTCTTCATCGGAAGCTAACCAAACGATGTCTGCCTTCTTCACCGCTGCTTTTAACTCGGTTACCAGTTTCTTTTTATCAGCAGAAACTTCGTAATCGGGCGTAAAAGTTTCCAGGTCGATTCCCATACCTTTTTTAGGTAAATCCCGGATGTGTCCGAAACTGGATTTCACGTCGAAATCCTTCCCTAAATACTTTTGAATCGTTTTGGCTTTTGCCGGTGATTCTACAATCACTAAATTTTTTGACATCCTCGAAATTTTTGCAAAAGTAGAAGTTTTTTTTTAATACTGCAGTTTTGTGTTTTTTTAAGATGCTTATCGCGCCAAATTGCAAACCATAGAAAACGCTTATATTTGTGGAAAGTTGAACATCCTTGTGAAGAAATTCATTCAAAATACAATTCAAAGTCAAAAAATTTTCTACCGATATTTCCGCAGAAAAGGGCTGAAAAGATTCTTTAAAGAAAATGTATTAGAAAGCGATGGCAGCAACGAAACCAAAGCAAAATCAATTGCGCTGGGCTTTTTTATTGGACTGTCGCCTTTTTGGGGATTTCATTCTTTTTTAGCAATTACGCTGTCGGTTTATTTTAAACTGAATAAACTATTGACGTTCATGTCTTCACAAGTCACTTTTCCCCCATTAATTCCTTTAATCATATTTTTATCAATGATGGTTGGAGCTCCGTTTGTTGCCAATACTGCAAACTTGCAGGATCAAGCCTTCGATTTAGAATTTATTAAAAATAATTTAACTCAATATATAATAGGTAGTTTTATTTTGTCCATAAGTTGCTCCTTGATCTTTGGTTTTATCTCTTATTTCATCCTCGAAAAATTTAATCCTTCTCCAAAAAAATAGGTTGCGCAACAATTTGCAAAAAAAATTAATCTAATTGATAACCAACAATTTGAAATATCATATTTTTGTATTAAACCAACTGAAATGAGTGAAGTAATAAGTGCGATCATCGAGAGAGATACTTATGACAGCATTTTATATGCGGTGTTGGGTGGTCTGCTTTTACTTTCAATTTATCATTTAACCTTATTCTTTCAAAACCGTGATAAATCCTATTTCCTTTACAGTTCCTACACTTTCTTTTCTTTCTTAGCTTACATGCCTGTGGCAGAAAGTGGGTTTCTATACGATCTTTCTAATTATTTTCATTTTGATTATTATTCAAAAAATCTTTTTACGATTATCTTCAACGCTGTTTATTTTCTCTTTTTTGCTCAATTTTTAAATGTAAAGAAGACGAGTCCAACGTTCTATAAAATTATCGTTATTCCAATTTATGTATTGATAGGTATCGCTGTGATTGGTTTTATCTTATTGAAAACAGGAATTACCAAGATGATCTTTGAGGAATTTTACAAAGCATTTGTTTATATCATCACTGCCCACACGATTGTATCTTTTTATATTCTTACGAAGGTGAAAAACAATCTCAAATACTATATTATTTTTGGTGGAATCATTTTGTATATCTGCTCTATCTTAGGAGAACAGTCGAATCGACAATTACCATCGATCAATATTAGCAAGAAGATGGGCGACTTTATTTATTTTGTTGGGTTGATCATTGAAAATATTGCGTTTTCATTTGCCTTAGGACGCAGACAAAGGAGCAACTACCGAGAAAAAGTCTTATTCAATAAAAATTTAATTGTAGAAATGCAGAAAAATGTACAGTTGAAAGATAAAATAAATCTGCAGCATCAGAAACGTCTTGAGGTTGAAAATGACCGTATTAAATACCAGCGGGAAAATTCAGACCTTAGGCTTTCTATCCTGCAAAATCAAATGAATCCTCATTTTATTTTCAATGCTCTTAACTCCATTAAATATTATATTCTAGAAAATGACACCAAAAATGCCGTCGATTATTTGACCAAATTTTCCAAAATCATTCGAACCATTTTAGTTTCATCGACCGTCAAAGAATTCACATTGGATGAGGAACTACAATCTATTAAAGTGTACGTTGATATCGAAAATTTACGCTTCAATCATAAAATCAATTTCACTGTTTTTATTGATCCGAACATTGATATAAATCAAATAAAACTTCCACCGATGGTTTTACAGCCTTATATAGAAAACGCAATAATACACGGCGTTGCCTTGGTAGAAAATAAAAAAATAGACATCGAAATTTTGGCTAAAAATGAATGGATCGAAATCCGAATCAGCGATAATGGTATCGGCAGAAAAGAGGCAGCCAAAAACCGAGTTCGCCATAAAAACCTTAGTAAATCTTTGGGTACAAAAATCACCGATGGAATGCTGAAAAATTATTTCGGTCCGAAAAATTATTCCATCACTTACCATGATTTGCAGAATGATGAGTTGTCAATGGGAACAGTAGTGGTTTTAGAAATTCCCTCGCGATAACTTTTAGCCCTTTCCCTATGGCATAATTCGCCGAAAATCATTATATTCGCAACCTTAATTAATTAGAATATTTCTTATTGAACTGTTTGAAAATGAAGAAGTTTACCGAATATAAAAATCTCGATTTAACAGCCGTTGCCGAGAACATCACCCAGTTTTGGGAAAAAAATCAGACTTTTAAAAAATCCGTTGATATCCGCGAGGGTCAGCCGGAATATGTATTTTATGAAGGTCCGCCTTCTGCGAACGGAATGCCCGGAATTCACCACGTGATGGCGAGAGCGTTGAAAGATATTTTCTGTCGTTACCAAACCCAAAATGGAAAACAGGTTTTTCGTAAAGCAGGTTGGGATACTCATGGTTTGCCTATTGAATTGGGAGTTGAGAAAGAATTAGGAATTACCAAAGAAGATATCGGAAAAACAATTTCTGTTGAAGATTACAACCAAGCCTGTCGAAACGCTGTAATGCGTTACACTGATGTTTGGAATGATCTGACCGAAAAAATTGGATATTGGGTAGATCTGGAAGATCCATATATCACTTACGAACCGAAATACATGGAAACCGTTTGGTGGCTTTTGAAGCAACTTTACGACAAAGATCTCATGTATAAAGGATACACCATTCAGCCTTACTCTCCAGCGGCGGGAACTGGTTTATCTTCTCACGAATTGAATCAACCAGGAACTTATCGTGATGTTTCGGACACTACTGTGGTTGCGCAGTTCAAATTAAAACAAGCGCCTGAAAATGCAAGTGAAACCTGGAAAAAATTATCAGCGATCGCTTATCCAGAATCCACAATTGACAGCGAGGAAATCGCTGGAGCATCTTGCGGAGGAGCGTTGCATTGGGAAGAATTCGATGAAGCTAAACCAAAACCAAATGTTTATTTTCTTGCCTGGACAACAACTCCATGGACTTTACCTTCCAATACCGCTTTAGCAGTTGGACGTGATATAGAATATACGATCATCAAAACATTTAATCAGTATACTTTTGAGCCGATAACGGTTATATTAGCAAGCTGTTTAGTCTCTAAAAACTTTGGTAAAAAATACGTTCATGGGAATGAAGCGGATCTGAAAAATTATTCATCAGAGAGCAAAGTGATTCCATATCAAATTGTGGCAGAATTGATGGGCGAAGAATTAGCAGGAGCTGAATACGAACAATTAATTCCCTGGTTTTTACCTGCTGAAAATGCAGACAAAGCTTTCCGTGTGATTATCGGAGATTTTGTAACCACGGAGGACGGAACAGGAATCGTGCATATCGCGCCGACTTTTGGTGCTGATGATGCTAGAGTTGGAAAAGAAAACGGGATTCCACCATTGCTAATTAAAGACGAAAACGACAATCTCGTTCCTTTGGTTGACTTGCAGGGACGTTTCCTAAAAGGCGGAAATACGCCGGAATTATTCGCTGAGAAATTCATTAAAAATGAGTATTATGATAACGGAACTGCACCTGAGAAATCCTGGGATGTGGAACTGGCAATCCTTTTAAAAACAGAAAACAAAGCCTTTAAAGTTGAAAAATACGTTCACAGTTATCCGCATTGTTGGAGAACCGACAAACCGGTTTTATATTATCCATTGGATTCATGGTTTGTAAAAATGACGGCGGTAAAAGACCGTTTGGTTGCACTGAATGAAACCATTAACTGGAAACCAAAATCAACTGGTGAAGGAAGGTTTGCAAACTGGCTCGTTAACGTAAATGACTGGAATCTTTCCCGTTCAAGATATTGGGGAATTCCTTTGCCAATTTGGAGAACAGAAGATTTGAAAGAAGAGATCATCATAGGATCTGTAGAAGAATTAATGACTGAAATTCAGAAATCGATAGAGGCTGGATTCATGACCAAAAATCCTTTTGCTGCGTTCGAAGTTGGAAATATGTCGAAAGAAAATTATGCGACTATTGATCTGCATAAAAATATTGTGGATGAAATCATTTTAGTTTCAGCTTCAGGAAAACCAATGAGTCGCGAATCTGATTTGATCGATGTTTGGTTTGATTCAGGTTCGATGCCTTACGCACAACTGCATTATCCTTTTGAAAATAAGGAAATGATCGACTCCAATAAAGCCTTTCCTGCAGATTTTATTGCTGAAGGAGTTGACCAGACAAGAGGTTGGTTTTATACTTTGCATGCGATTGCAACTTCTGTTTTCGATTCTGTTGCCTATAAAAATGTAATGTCGAACGGTTTAGTTTTAGACAAAAACGGACAGAAAATGTCGAAACGTTTGGGCAATGCCGTTGATCCATTTACAACCTTAGAAAAATATGGTCCCGATGCTACGCGTTGGTATATGATCGCCAATGCGAATCCGTGGGAGAATTTAAAATTTGACTTAGAAGGAATTGATGAGGTTCGTCGTAAGTTCTTCGGAACATTGTATAACACGTATTCATTCTTTGCTTTATATGCGAATGTTGACGGATTTACGTATTCAGAAAAAGACGTAGAAAACCGTCCAGAAATTGACCGTTGGATCTTATCTGAACTCAATTTATTAGTAAAAGATGTTACTTCCTTTTATGAAGATTACGAACCAACGAAAGTTGCCAGAGCCATTAATAATTTTGTTAATGACAACTTAAGCAACTGGTATGTAAGACTTTGTAGAAGAAGATTCTGGAAAGGCGATTATTCTGAAGATAAGATCTCTGCTTACCAGACTTTATACACCTGTTTAGAAACGGTAGCCAAGATTGCCGCTCCAATTGCGCCATTCTTTATGGATCAGTTGTATCAGGATCTAAATAAGATCACTGGTAAAAATGAGGCAGAATCAATTCACTTAACCGATTTCCCGAAAGCAGATGAAAGTCTGATAGATCAGGATCTGGTAGAAAAAACACATTTAGCTCAGCAAATTACGTCGATGGTATTTTCATTAAGAAAGAAAGAAAACATCAAAGTAAGACAGCCTTTACAGAAAGTAATGATTCCGGTTTTGGATCAAAAAACCGAAGCACAGATCTTAGCAGTTTCAGACTTGGTAAAACAGGAAGTGAATGTAAAAGAACTGCAACTCATTAATGCTGATGAAGCTGCAGATCTAATTATCAAGCAAATTAAACCAAACTTCAAAACGTTGGGTGCAAGACTTGGAAAAGACATGAAAACGGTCGCGGGAGAAATCACCAATTTTACAGCTGAACAGATTTCAACTTTAGAAAAAGAAGGGAAGATGGAAATTCAGGGATATGAAATTTCATTGGATGATGTTGAGATTTTCACGAAAGACATCCCAGGTTGGACGGTTACAAGCGAAGGCAAGTTAACAGTAGCATTGGATTTAACGCTCACCGACGAGTTAAAAGCAGAAGGAGTTGCGAGGGAATTCATTAACCGTGTTCAGAATTTAAGAAAGGAAAAAGAATTCGAGTTAACTGACAGAATTACAATAAGTTTGGAAGAAAACAGTCCTTTTGAAAAAGAAATAGTGAACAATCAGACATATATTTCAGCAGAAGTGTTGTCAGATAAAATAGAAATTGTAAATTCACTCTCAAATTTTGACGAAATCGAAATAGATGAACTCAAATTTAAAGTGGAAGTTCAAAAATTATAATAAATTGATAATATAATTCTCTTAAAAGGTAAGGAATTATGTGAGCAGTAAAAACACACAGCTATGGCAGAAGACAGACAAAAGTACGGCGACGCCGACTTACAGGAATTTAAAGTGGTTATTCAGGCAAAAATAGATAAAGCAGAAAAAGATTTAATGCTGATCAGAGAGAGTTTCATCAATGACCAAAACAATGGTACTGATGATACTTCGCCGACCTTCAAGGCATTTGAAGAAGGTGCAGAGACATTAAGTAAGGAACAAAATGCTATTTTGGCCGGAAGACAGGAAAAATTTGTGCGTGATTTGAAAAACGCGTTAATCCGTATTCAAAACAAAACATACGGTATTTGCCGGGTAACCGGGAAATTAATTCCTAAGGACCGATTGATGGCAGTACCTCATGCAACTTTGAGTATCGAAGCGAAAAATATGCAGCGATAGATCTATCGTGTACCATGAATAATGTGCAAAGTATCCTGTATAAATCTATACAGAATACTTTGTGCATTTATTATTGAAATTCATGAATACAATTCTTATCTTACTTGCCGTCGCAGTGGTCTTTATCTACTTTTTTCGAAAAGACCTGAAGGAAAAATTCGTTCCTAGTAAGGAAAAATATCTGACCATTGATGATCAATTTAATTCTGAAAAGAAAGATCGTGAAAATGAAATTGATAAAATCCTGAGTAAAATAGGAAAAAACGGATTACAGGATCTTTCAACGGAAGATAGAAAACGACTCGACGAACTTTCAAAAAAAATAAAATAAAATGGAATCACTTATTGTACATCCAAAAAACCAAATGGAGCTTAATGCACTGAAAAGTGTGATGAAAGACATGGGCATTAAATTTGAAAAATTTCACACCAGAAATCACAATGCTGCGTCAAAGCCTGAACCAAGACCTTCAACAAACAGAGCAGAAAAACCTGCGAGAAACTTTAAAGACAAACCAAAGAACGACCAGTAATGAAGAAAATAGCATTAATTACTTTTATCATTCTTCTAATTGATCAGGTTTCTAAATTTTATATCAAGACGCATTTTAATCTGGGCGAAAGTATTCCAGTATTTCCTGGGTTTAAATTAACTTTTGTGGAAAATCCAGGCATGGCTTACGGTTTCCATTTTGGTGGTTTACTGGGGAAATATGCCTTGGTTATTATTCGTGTATTTCTAATTGGTGGCATGGTTTATCTATTCAGCAAATGGTTGAAAGAAGGAGCTAGCAATTATTTACTTATCCCAATGTCCATGATTTTTGCAGGCGCAATCGGTAATTTGATCGATGGAATGTTTTACGGAATGCTGTTCGATAGCGGAACTGTTTACGACGAAAGTATCAGCAGATGGATCGAATATGGCGGAATTTCTAAAATCGTTCCTTTTGGGGAAGGCTACTCCAGCTTTATGAAAGGTTGCGTCGTTGATATGCTGCATTTCCCTTTGGTAGATTGGCATGTTCCGACCACGTTTCCATTAATTGGTGGGAAACATATTGAATTCTTTAAATATATTTTTAATGTTGCTGATTCGGCGATTACGGTAGGAGCTGCTTTATTGCTAATTTTCAGAAAGAAAGCCTTACCAAATGGTTTAGACTTTTAAAATGAAAGAATGAGATCAATTAAAAATATTTTCACCCTCTTCCTGATACTTATTGTATTGGGAATTTTGTTGACGTTTTGGGCGAACCACATCATCGAATATGCTACTGATGATTACGTCACTTCGAGTATTAATAAACTTCCAAATGAAAAAGTAGGCTTGGTTTTAGGGACTTCAAAATCTTTAAAGAATGGCAATAAAAATCCGTATTTCTTTTATCGCATAGAAGCTGCGGAGGAATTATTTAAAAGCGGAAAAATCGATTATATCATTGTAAGCGGTGATAATTCTTCTCAATATTACAATGAGCCAGAAGACATGCAGACTGAATTGGTCGCCAGAGGAATTCCGAAAACTAAAATATTTCTGGATTTTGCCGGACTTCGAACATTGGACTCTGTCGTTAGAGCGAAAGAAATTTTCGGGCAAATTTCTTATCTTATTATTTCTCAGCGATTTCATAACGAACGCGCCGTTTTTTTAGCCCAGAAAAAAGGAATCGAAGCTTATGGATACAATGCGAAAGATGTGAATAAGAAGGCTGGTTTTAAGACTAATCTTCGGGAGTATTTCGCGAGGGTTAAAGTATTCTGGGATCTATTTTTTGGCGTTGACCCCAAATTTAGCGGTTCCAAAGTTGTGATTCCCAATTAATTTAAAATAAAAAAATCGTCGCAGGGTTGCGACGATTTTCTTTTGAACTATCTGAAATAAAATCTTCTTATTTCTTCAATAATTTTACGCTTTCTGTTTGAGTGCCTGTCTGCACTTTGATCACATAAGCACCTTTCGATAATTTCGAAACATCTAAACCTTCTTTAGCAATGGAAGTTTCTGAAAGTACTTTTTGTCCGACCATATTATAAACTTCAATACTCGAAACTTTATCCGCATTTTTAAAATATAAAACATCATGAACAGGATTTGGATAAACGCTCACTTTTGAATTCTGAACATTGTCAGTTCCAAGTGCACCTGGAAGTTTAATTACAAAACCTCTTAAGTCATCAGCCGTTCTACCGATTCCCGTAATATATCTTCCGTCTGGTGAAATACCTAATGGTAAAGCGAAGGTAATTCCTAAATTATCATATCCTAAGCTTGCAACATATTCATTAAGGTTTACTCTTCCTGTTTCTTTGGTATAGATGAAACCTTCACCCATTACCGCTTGTCCGTTCCAAGGTCGAAAATAACCTACCACTGTTTTACCATCATCGGTAATTGCAGCTGCGCCACCGCTGTAATCTGGATCTGGATGCGTGATCAAAGTGTATCCATCAGTCTCATTCCAGACAAAAGGATTATCATAAGTATATCCAATAATTGTTTTTCCATTTGGTGTCACCGCAACAGCTTCTCCCGTTGGTTGTCCATTATTATCTTTCAACGCAACCTGGGTTCCGTTCAGCCAATATACTCCTTCTCTATCGCCGTAATCATTATCTTGCCAGCCAACGACCATGGTGCCGTCATCGGTAAGTGAATTAGCGCGAGAGCTGCGATCTGGAACCGTGCTTCCTAGATCGATCAAGCCTGTCGCCTCATTCCACTTCACGGCATGCGCTTCGCCCGAGCTGACCCATGCAAGTCCAACTACATTCTTACCATCACTCGACATTCCCCAGGCAGAACTAAATTCATTGTCTGAAGTTGCAGTCAAACCGCCAAGAAAAGACCAGGTTTGAGTATTGACATCATATCTTCCCATTTCGTCACTTCCGGTATTAGGATTCGTCATACTTCCGCTAATATATTTTCCGTCTGAGGAAACATTCGTCCAACAGGCAATAAAATTACCGCTGGTTAATTCTCCAATATTTACTTCTCCCTCTTCTTCAGTCCATTTAATATGAAATTGATTGCCTACATTACCTACGGCAACACCGTTATTAGAAATATCTGTCATCTGTGCAAAACTACCAGTGTCAAAAACCTGCGCTTGCGAAAGAGTCAGTCCTGCAAAAAAAAGAGCCGCTGTGTAAAAATTTTTCATAATATTTTTTAATTTTAAATTCATTCAAATCTAATAGAAAAAGGTTTGAAAAAAGTATTTTTGTCTTGCATAATTCACGAAATTCAAAAGTATTAAAATCATAAAAAACTGATAATCAACAACTAGAAGAATTAAACAAAAACGAGCTTTCTCTTCCATTTTATCTTAAAATCAATCATCTCATCAAAGATGATCCAAGCATTTCGGAAAAATATTGCAAAATTATCATTAGTAAAAAGGAAACATACTCTCTATAAATTGATTATTTTTGCTTCATGCGTACTCCATTAATATTCCTTCTACTGATTGGTCTGAGCTTCGGTTTTTTTCCGGCCCAAAGTCGGTCGGATTTTAAACTACGCGTCGAAAACAGTTTCCTTAAACTCTACGAAAATCCAGATGTTGCATTACATGCCGCCAAAGAAATTAGAAATGACGAAAATGCCTTGGTGACGAAAGATATTCTAACCCGAGCCTACTTGATGAAGGGCGACTACTTAGAATCGGTGCGAGATGCTTTTGAGAAATCGAATACCCAACAGTCAAATCAGAAATTACTGAGTACTTTGATCATCGCACGAGAATTCTTCCATTTAAATTTATACGAGCAAACCGCCAATCTCATTGAACCCCTTTTTACTTGAGAAAAATAAATCTAAGAAAGACGAAGATCAAGTAGTTTATGCCAAGTTATACCAACTGGAAGCCAGAAATCTTATCGCTCTTAAAAAATTAGATACGGCGGAAAAGAATCTGCAAATCAGTTCTGACTATGCTCAAAATCAGCAAAGTTCTTTTGCTTTAATTTCAAAAGAAAATCAATATTTAAAAGCAACTCTTGAATTTGAAAAAGGAAATATAACAGAAGCTTTAAAAATAGCAGATCAATTATTGCTTGACTTACAATCAATCCCTCGAGCAAAGTACCTTTTCGCCATAACACAGCAGTTGCGTGGACAATTATTTTTTGAACAACAAAAGTATGATCAGGCTATAGAATGTTTACAAAAGGCTCTAAAACTGGTCGACAATATCAACTACACCGCTTTAAAAAGTAATCTTTATGAAGATCTGGCCAAAAATTATCTGGTCATTAATAACGACAAAGAATTTAAATTTTATAAAGATCAGTATCGAGAAACTTCTAAAATCTTAGAAGAGAATAAAAAGGAAGCACGCCGGGAACTGATTCTTTTGGGCACAGAATTGAAAACTGAAAATAATAAATCTTACCTCGAAAAAAAGCAAAATCAGTGGCTTTACCTCTGCGGAATTTCAATATTCGTGCTGTCATTACTGACGTACATTTTTATCAGAGAAGTGCAGCGCGGTAAGTCTCTAATAAAGCAAATTCGCTTTTTCAGATCGATTAAATTGAAACAAAATGAGCCTGTAAAAGCGGACGTGAAAACAAAGGAAGTTCCTAAGAAACAACTCATTATCCCAAAAGAAACCGAGCAACAAATTCTACAAGGTTTACAGGAGTTTGAAGAGTCAAAAAAATATCTGGACAACAATATGTCTTTGGCAACCTTGGCGGTAGAACTTGAAACCAACACGAAATATCTTTCTGAAATTATCAATAAATACAAAGACAAAAACTTCAATACCTACATTAACGAGTTGCGGATAAAATATGTAATTCACCTTTTATCAACGGACCGCAGTTACTTGCAATACAAAATAAGTTATATCGCAGAAATTGGTGGATTTACGTCTCACAGTGCTTTTACCAACGTATTTAAAATAATCACCGGAATGTCGCCGCAAGAATATATGCAGACTTTAAGAAATAATTAAAAAATGCGATTATTTAAATTTTACTTTCTGTTTCTTTTATTTTGGTCTGTTAGTTTTACAGCTCAAAACACCAATGATTCGCTCAAAAAAAGAGCGAATAGCGTGATCTATGAACAACCTGATGAAAGCATCTCTATTGCATTAAAACTGCTCAAAGGCGAAAAAAGAGTTGATGAAATTGCGCATCTTTATATGTTAATTTCTAATGCCTACATCGCAAAAAGAAATAATGACAGCTCTCTTATTTATATTTTAAAAGCGGCAGATCTTATTAACAAAGAATCTTTACCAACGACTAAAATTAAAATTTTGAATTCGGTCGCAGTTCAGTATCAACAGATGGAACTGTATGATAAAGCTTTAGAAACTTTGGATCAGTCGCTGCAACTGACCGAAAAATTAGAGGCAAATGACAAAGACCGACTTTTCAATGCTGGCTTTAATTATGCGGTTCGAGGAATGATTTATCGCAATCAGTCGAATCCTGATTTAGCTTTGGAGAAATTTAAAATGGCAGCGGTGAATTTTAAAAAACTCAATTTAGATCGGAAATCGGCGGCAAACCTCAGTATTATTTATTACAATATTGGCTACTGTTATATTGATTTAATGCAGTTGCAGCAAGCCTCAGCATACTTTCAAAAATCAGAAGAATATGCAAAAACCGGAGAGGCGAAAAGTTTAGAAGCCTACGCTTTAAAGGGAAAAGGAGAAACTTTATTTCTGACTCAAAATTATGGAGCTTCACTGCAGACGCTTTACGAAGCAGAAAAAATAGCTTTACCAGTCGGTGATCTAGTTCTGAATGAAGGACTTTATAAATTGATTGCAGATAATAATTTGGTTCTGAATGATTTCGAGAAATTTCAAAATTACAACAGCAAATATTTAGAAATTCAGAAAACTCTGGAACAAAATGAGTTAAAATCATTGAACAGATATTTGAATACTCAAAATCTAGAGCAGTAAGAAATTAATTCTAAAGTTCGAAACCAATACGTAACCTACCAGTGGATTGCAATAATTATTGCATTGAGTTTACTTGCTTTTCTACTCAAAAAACTTCTTGAAATAAAGAAGAAAACCCGACGTCAAAAGAAATTGATCGAAACACTTACTAAATCGAGAGAAGCGCTTTAAAAGTCAAAAACTTTGGTTTGCCAAAAGCATATTAGTTTTGTATTTTTGCTTCTAAAATTACATCAAAACACATGTCCAGAATACTTACAGGAATACAGGCAACAGGAACACCACATTTAGGAAATCTGTTGGGAGCGATTATTCCAGCTATTGAATTGTCTAAAAAACCGCAAAACGAATCTTTTTTGTTTATCGCCAATCTGCATTCTTTAACACAGATCAAAGACGCAGCTGAACTTAAACAAAACACCTACGAAATCGCAGCAGCCTGGCTTGCTTGCGGCCTAGACACCAGCAAAACATTTTTTTACAGACAAAGTGATATCGCTGAAACGTGTGAATTAACCTGGTATTTATCCTGCTTTTTTCCTTATCAAAGATTAACGCTGGCTCACTCATTTAAAGATAAAGCCGACCGTTTGGACGATGTTAATGCAGGATTATTTACTTATCCAGTTTTAATGGCGGCAGATATTTTATTATACGATGCGGAAATTGTTCCCGTTGGAAAAGACCAATTACAGCACTTGGAAATGGCGCGTGATATGGGTGCAAGATTCAATCATCAAATGGGAGAGGTTTTTGTTTTGCCACAAGCAGAATTACAGGAAGACACCAAATATGTTCCGGGAACTGATGGACAAAAAATGTCGAAATCGAGAGGAAACATCATCAATATATTTTTACCGGAAAAGGAATTGAAAAAACAGGTAATGGGAATTGATACGGATTCTAAATCTCTTGAAGAGCCAAAAGATCCGGAAACCGACAAAGTTTTTGCTTTATATGAATTGATTGCAACACCTGAACAGACTGAAATTTTAAGACAAAAATATTTAGCCGGAAATTTCGGTTATGGTCACGCTAAAACAGAATTACTGAATTTAATTCTGACCAGATTTGCGACGGAAAGAGAACTGTTCACGTATTACATGAACAACTTGCCAGAATTGGAAGATAAGCTACAGGAAGGCGCTGCTAAAACGCGGGCAATCGCTCTACAGACTTTAAGTAGAGTACGAAAAAGCGTTGGCGTTTAATCCAGGACTTCAAAATCAAAAGCCTTTCCGATTTGGAAAGGCTTTTTTTATAGTAATTCTTTTAATTCAATTAGTTTTTTAATGACTTTCACCTCATCAGCTTCGAACTTATCATCGAAGACATCAAAATAAATAACTTGTAAGCCAAAAGATTTTCCACCTTCTACGTCGGCAATCCAGTCGTCACCGATCATGATCGATTCTGCTGGTGATGCGTTAGCCTTTTTCAAAGCGTAATCATAAATCTCCGGTTGCGGTTTTCTGATATTAATCTCATCCGCGCTGGTAATGGTCTGGAAGTAATTTTGAATTCCTGAAAGTTCACATTTTTTGTGGGTGACTTCTTCAAAACCATTGGAAAGAATATGCAGTTGATAACCTTTGTCGTGAAGATATTCCAACACCTCAAAAGCGCCGGGCACTAAATCATTATAGTTAAGAATTTCATCTAAAAAATTACTTTCAAAAGCTTGCGCTAAGTCGAAATCATCAATTCCAAAAAACAGAAAAGAATCATAGAACCGGTGTTTTCTTAAATATTCTTTATCGATCTCGCCATCCCGAATTTGCTCCCATAACCTTTCGTTAATGGTAAAGTATTCACGATGGAAATCATCAAAATCTAAATTGTATTTGTCGCGGACTTCTTGTCTTTTAAAAATCTCCTTTAAAGTTGAAAAGGCATTTCCACGGTGGTCCCAAAGGGTATTGTCTAGGTCAAAAAAAATGTGCTGAATTTTCATACAGCACAAATTTAGGTAAATAAAGATTAATTCTTAGAAACAATATGAATTTTTGATTTCGATTTTAGAGCCTGAATACTTTGCGAAAAGCTGAGTAAAAAATCGATGGTTTGTTTCTTTGGTGTCAATAGTCTTTCATTTAAAGTGTAATTGTTTTTCATACGCGAAAAGTTTAACTAAAAACGAAAGTTTCTTCATATTATTATCTGGTTAAAACAATTTGATGTTCTTCCATAATTTTTCTTAGATTGATCA
>NZ_JBGZYM010000003.1:0-9942 GCF_041824135.1 Kaistella sp.
AAAAATATCAATCTAAAAAAAATTCTTACTATCTTGCACCCCAATGAAATTTTTCACTCTAATTTTTAGCTTTTATCTCTTGGCGCTTTCAATAGTGCCTTGCAGTGATGCTTTTAATTCTGGAGAGATCAATAAAGAAACGACCACCTTCTCAGCCTCGCACGATCATCCTACGGACACTGCAGATTTCTGCAGTTCGTTCTGTGTCTGTAACTGCTGCACTACGCCGGTGATCTCAAAATCTCACGCCTCTTATCTTACAATTCCTGCAATTAAAATTTTACCTGAACAAAAATTCATTTTACGTAAACTTTCCTTTATTTCTGTTTACTCGGGTAACGTCTGGCATCCGCCCCAAATTACTGCATAATACTTCTCATCTGATCTTCGTCAATTTCGATGCTGCGCGAAGCGTAATGTCTACTTGTTGATGGTTCTATATCAGCCAACCTTTCTGTTTCTTCAGTTAGGTCTCAACTCAATTTTTATTCATCTTTAATTGAATGTAAAGTGTTAAATCGTATTATAAATTTCAGCATACAGAACAAACTTGTTATTGGGGTAATGACTTTGTTTCTTATTATTTGGGGCGTTTGGAGCGCTACCAAACTGCCTATCGATGCCGTCCCCGATATTACCAATAATCAGGTTCAGATTATTACCGTGTCTCCCACCTTAGCCGGACAAGAGGTAGAACAACTCGTCACTTTTCCCATCGAACAGAGTATCGCCAATATTCCGGATGTGGAAGAAATCCGCAGTATTTCGCGCTTCGGCTTGTCGGTTATTACCGTCGTCTTTGATGAAAAGGTTGATGTTTACTTCGCCCGGCAACTCATCAATGAAAAATTAAAAGAAGCAGAACGAAATATTCCCGCAGGAATCGGTACGCCTGAATTAGCGCCCGTAAGCACAGGTCTGGGTGAAGTGTATCAGTACATTTTACACCCGAAAAAAGGCAGCGAAAATAAATACAACGCCAGCGATCTGCGAACCATGCAGGACTGGATTGTTGCCCGACAACTTAATGGCACCAAAGGAATTGCAGAGGTCAACAGTTTTGGCGGTGAACTTAAACAATATGAAGTCGCTGTAAATCCAGACCGTTTGAAAGCAATGGGAGTCAGCATTTCAGATATTTTCACGGCGCTGGAAAAAAACAATGAAAATACGGGTGGCGCTTATATTGACAAAAAACCCAACGCCTATTTTATTAGAGGAATTGGACTAGTCACTTCTTTAGAGGATGTCGAAAACATCAGCGTAAAAAATGCCACTGGAAATGTTCCTATTTTTATTAAAGATGTTGCCGAAGTTCGTTTTGGCAGTGCTTTAAGATATGGAGCAATGACCTACAATGGTGAAGTGGATGCTGTTGGTGGCGTGGTGATGATGTTGAAAGGCGAGAACAGCAATGAAGTCGTAAAACGCATCAAAGAAAAGATCCCGGTGATCCAAAATTCTTTACCGGATGATGTAATTATTGAATCTTATTTGGATCGTACAGAATTGGTAGACCGCGCTATGACTACAGTGGAAACCAATTTAATTGAAGGTGCCCTGATCGTTATTTTCGTTTTGGTTTTATTTCTAGGGAATTTTAGGGCAGGCTTGATCGTGGCTTCGGCGATTCCTTTATCCTTGCTATTTGCCTTGGGAATGATGAATGTCTTTGGGGTCAGCGCGAATTTAATGAGTTTGGGCGCCATTGATTTTGGATTGATCGTCGATGGAGCCGTTATCATCGTGGAGGCAACCGTTCACCATTTGGGTCTACGGAAATCGATGCACACGCTCACCCAGAAAGACATGGATCGAGAAGTTTTTCAGTCTGCATCGAAAATTAGAAACAGTGCAGCGTTTGGAGAAGTTATTATCTTAATCGTTTATATTCCGATCCTTACTTTAGTCGGTGTAGAAGGCAAAATGTTTACGCCGATGGCAAAGACCGTGGGATTTGCCATATTAGGTGCTTTAATTTTATCAATGACTTATATTCCGATGATGTGTGCCTTATTTTTATCGAAGAAAGGTTCACAAAAGAAGAATTTTTCGGATAAAATGATGACTTATTTGCAAGGGGTTTACCAACCGCTTTTGGAGAAAGCCATTAAAATTAAATACTGGCTGGTTGGCGGAACGGTCGCATTATTTGCGGTAAGTTTACTCTTATTTAAAAATATGGGTGGCGAATTTATCCCGCAGTTGCAGGAAGGAGATTTTGCTTTTCACTGTATTTTACCGCAGGGAAGTTCTTTGAGTCAAAGTGTAGAAACCGCCTCACAAGCTTCAAAAATAATTAAAGGTTTTGATGAAGTAAAAATGGTTGTGGCCAAAACAGGGTCTGCTGAAGTTCCTACCGATCCTATGCCGCCGGAAGCCAGTGATCTGATCATCGTTCTTAAACCTCAAAAAGAGTGGAAAACTAAGAAAAGTTATGACGAACTTTCATCAGAAATGTATGAAAAATTAGAAGTCATTCCGGGTATTTTTTTTGAAACCAATCAGCCGATCCAAATGCGTTTTAATGAATTGATGACCGGTATCAGACAGGATGTAGCCGTGAAGATCTTCGGTGAAAATCTGGACAGTCTTTCTATTTATGCCAATAAAGTGAGTCAAGTCTTACAAACAGTTGAAGGCACGAGCCAGCCACAAGTGGAACAGGTTCAGGGTTTACCGGAAATAAATGTGGAGTACGACAGAACGCGCCTTGCCAATTATGGAATCAATGTGGAAGAGGTGAATAGTGTACTGAGTACTGCTTTTGCGGGAAAAGTTGCTGGGCAGGTTTTTGAAAATGAAAGACGGTTTGATCTGGTCGTACGATTGGACAGTCTTCACAGAACAGATATTGACGACGTCAGTAATTTGATGATTCCCACCAATACGGGAAATCAAATTCCATTGTCGCAGGTTGCCACCATAGAATATAAATTAGGACCCACTCAGATCAGTCGCGAAGCCGGCAAGAGAAGAATATATGTAGGTTTTAATGTCACCGATAGAGATGTTCAAAGTGTGGTTAAGGAAATTCAGAAAAAACTGGAGGAGAAAATACAATTGCCCACGGGATATTATTTCACTTATGGCGGACAATTTGAAAATCTCGAAAAAGCGACGCAGCGGCTTTTGATCGCCGTGCCTTTATCGCTTTTACTTATTTTTGCCTTGCTTTATTTCACTTTTAATTCGGTGAAGCAGGCCAGTTTAATTTTCACTGCCATTCCGATGAGTGCCATCGGTGGCGTGTTTGCCTTGCTTTTGCGGGATATGCCTTTCAGCATTAGTGCTGGCGTAGGATTTATCGCTTTATTTGGAGTGGCAGTTTTAAATGGAATCGTCCTCATTGGAACTTTTAATCAATTGGAAAAAGACGGCGTGACCGATCTGTTTCAGCGGGTAATTCAAGGAACAAAAGAAAGATTAAGACCGGTTTTAATGACTGCAACGGTTGCGAGTGTAGGATTTCTACCCATGGCTTTATCACAAGGCGCCGGTGCGGAAGTTCAGAAACCTTTGGCGACCGTGGTGATCGGAGGATTAATCACAGCAACCTTCCTAACTCTTTTCGTGTTGCCTTTGCTTTACATTATCTTCAATTCAAAATTTAATTTTCGAAAAAGACTTAAAATGAAATCTATAACGACAATCATCGTTTTGTTTCTTTCCTCGATTGGCTTTACCCTGAATGCGCAGGAAATCAAAATTCTTGGAATTGACGAAGCGCTGGAAATCGCCGTGCAAAATAACGGAACCATCAAATCGAAGAATTTAGAATTAAAATCTTCGCAAAGCTTAATGAAAACGGCCGGAGAAATTCCGAAGCTGGAGTTCAATGCGCAGGTGGGGCAATACAGCAGTGAAAAATTTGATCAGTCTTTCCAGATTTCACAGACGATTCCCTGGCCTACTTTATTTGGAGCGAGAAAGGAACTTTTAAAATCAGAAGTGAGAGGCAAAGAATTGCAGATTGAACTCTCGGAACTTGAATTAAAAAATCGGGTTCGGACCTACTTTTACCAGATTCAGTATTTGGAAAATAATCAGAAGCAGTTGGCTTACCTCGATAGCTTATATATTGATTTTATACGAATTGCTAAATTAAGGTTTAAAGTCGGCGACATTAAAAAGGTGGAGATCAGCACCGCAGAAGTTAAAAAAGGAGAAATTTATTTGTTGCTGAAACAAAACGAAGTCTATCTCAACAGTGCGTATCAAAGTTTAAAAGCACTTTTAAATACAGAAGATTCTTTTAAAATTAAAGAAGAAGAAAATTTTCAGCCTTTATTAGCAAGTGCTTTAATGGATGAGACTGCCATCGCTAATCATCCTGCGGTGAAGGCTTTATATCAGGAAGCGCTTATCGCCGAACAAAATAAAGAAATTCAGAAAGCGCAAAACTTACCGGATTTAACACTTGGATATACGAATCAATCCCTAATTGGAAATTTTGATGTTGGTGGAAGAGATGTGTTTTACGGTTCAGAAAGAAGGTTCCATTCCGTTTTAATTGGAGTTTCAATTCCCATATTTACCGCTTCAAAAGCAAAAATAAATTCCTTTGACCTCACTAAAAAAGCGCTAGAAGCCAAGGCTGACCAGGAGAAACTGGAACTCAATGCGCAACTTCAAAATGCGTTACAACAGTACGGGCAAGATGTTCAACAATATCGATATTATTTAGATCAGGCTTTACCGAACGCGAAAGACATCGTTTTTGCCGCACAACTGGGTTATCGTACAGGTGAAATTTCGTATGTGGAATATTTATATGCTTTGCAAACCGCCACTGATTTGCAGCTCAACTACCTAAAAAGTATTCAGCAAATTAATCAATCTGTCATAAATATCAATTCAATAATCAATCAATAATTCGATATGGAATTCAATATAAAAAAATCACTATTCTCTTTCCTTTTTCTAAGTTCGTTTCTGTTTGTGACCCAATGCAGTAAGCAGGAAAAAACTAAAGAAAAGGAAACCGTTTCGAAAGAAGCCGAAGTTCACGAGGAAGAAGCAGAAAATATAGTTTCACTCACCGAAGAGCAAATGCAAAGTGTCGGAATTGAAGTAGGCAAAGTGGAACAGAAAGAACTTACCGCCACTATTAAAGCCAATGGAAATTTAAGTGTGCCCAATAACAGCAAAGCAAATGCGACGTCTTTGTACGGCGGAGTAATCAAAACACTCAGAGTACAAATTGGCTCTTATGTGAAAAAAGGGCAGGTTATTGCAACCATCGAAAATCCTCAGTTCATCCAACTGCAGGAGGATTATTTAACCACTCTGGATCGAATTAGATTCGCACAGCAAGAGGAGAGACGACAGCGAGAATTGTACGCCGGAAATGCCGGAGCGCTAAAAAATTTACAAAATGCAACAGCGGAGTTAAGAACGCTTTCCACGCGCAGAGCGTCTTTGCAACAGCAAATTCGATTGATGGGAATTAATGTGAATGCTGTTTCGAACGGAAATCTGAGATCGCAGTTGGTCGTAACCAGTCCGCTAAGTGGCGTAGTCAGCGATGTTTTTGCAAAGATCGGGAGTTACGTTGATGTTTCTTCGCCTATTGCAGAAATTGTTGATAACAGTTCTCTGCATTTGGATCTGCAGGTTTTTGAAAAAGATCTACCTAAATTAAAAGTCGGGCAGATCATCCACTTCACTTTGACAAATAATCCTGCCATAGAATATGATGCGCGCGTTTTTAGCATAGGTTCTTCCTTTGAAAATGACAGTAAAACGATTGCAATTCACTGTAAAGTAACGGGTAATAAAGAAGGGTTAATTGATGGAATGAATATCACCGGGATTGTGAGTCTCAGTGATGTTACCGCGCCAGCAGTACCAAACGGAGCGCTTGTAAGTGCAGATGGTAAAGATTATATTTTTGTGGTGACCAAAAAAGAACCCGCAGGACATGTAGAAGAAGAGGGCGCTGCGCCAAAATCTGCAAGTGAAGAAAAAGCACACGCCGAAGAAGAAAAACATGGTATTAATTTTGAACGGATCGAGGTTGCAAAAGGCGTAAGTAATATGGGCTACACGGCTGTTACTTTCGTAAAAGAAATTCCGGAAGATACCCAAATTGTTACAAAAGGTGCTTTTTTCATCAATGCTAAACTAGTTGGTGGCGGCGGTCACGATCACTAAAACTTACTTTAAAAAAATTATATGAAACATCAACATACTTATGACGCGCAGGGAAAACAAACTTGTTGCAGCGAAGAAGAGAAAATATATACCGAAGCAGGTGCAGAAGAAATTTTAAAGCCAGAGAAAGCTCTCCGAAAAAGTTTCAACGCAACGCCAGCAGATGATTCTCACGCGGGTCACGATCACGGAGCAGACGACGATCACGACCATACCAATATGGAAGGCAGTACTTTTAAACTTTTTCTGCCCAGTATCATCTCTTTATCGTTGCTTCTTATTGCATTGTATTTTGATCATCTTTTAAAACCTGACTGGTTTACAGGTTGGGTGCGAATCGCTTGGTACATTGTCGCCTATCTTCCGGTCGGATTACCAGTATTGAAAGAGGCATTCGGAAGCATCAGGCAAGGCGCTTTCTTCTCGGAGTTTTTCTTAATGGGAATTGCCACGGTCGGAGCTTTTGGAATTGGCGAATATCCAGAAGGTGTAGCCGTAATGTTATTTTATTCTGTCGGTGAAGTTTTTCAAACCTTGGCTGTTTCCAGAGCGAAAGCCAATATTAAAAGTCTGCTGGATCAAAGACCCGATGAAGTCACAGTCCTCAGAAATAATATTCCGGAAATCATCAAGGCTGAAAAAGCAGAGATCAATGATATTATTCAATTAAAACCTGGAGAAAAATTAGGTCTGGATGGCGAATTGCTTTCTGAAAAGTCATCCTTTAACACTGCAGCTCTAACCGGCGAAAGTAAACCAGACACGAAGTCTAAGGGAGAAACTGTTTTGGCTGGAATGATCAATTTGAACACCGTTTCCCAAGTAAAAGTGACCACTGCTTACACGGATAGCAAACTAAGTAAAATATTGGAATTGGTTCAGAATGCCACGGCTCAGAAGGCGCCCACGGAATTATTCATCCGAAAATTTGCAAAGATTTACACTCCTATCGTGGTTTACCTTGCCATTGCGATCACCTTTGTACCTTACTTTTTTGTGGCCAATTATGATTTTGCCGATTGGTTATATCGTGCCTTGGTATTTCTCGTAATTTCCTGTCCGTGCGCTTTGGTGATCAGTATCCCACTGGGTTATTTCGGCGGAATTGGAGCTGCGAGTAAAAATGGAATTTTATTTAAAGGCAGCAATTTTTTAGATGTTATTGCCAATATTCAAAATGTGGTGATGGATAAAACCGGAACCATGACGGAAGGTGTTTTCAAAGTTCAGGAAGTTATTTTTAATAAAGATTTTGATCAGGCAGAAATTTTAGAAATGGTCAATGCGCTAGAAAGCAAAAGTACGCATCCTGTTGCCACGGCGATTCACGAATTTGTGGGAGAGGTTAATACCAATATCCAGTTAGAAAATGTGGAAGAAATTGCAGGTCACGGTTTGAAAGCCACGGTTTCAGGCAAAGAATTACTAGTGGGTAATTTTAAGTTGATGGACAAATTTAATATTTCTTATGATGCTGAGGTGAGCAAAATTGTTTACACGCTCATTGCTATTGCCTACGACAAAAAATTTGTAGGTTATCTCACAGTTGCCGACAGCATCAAACAGGACGCGAAACTGACCATCGAAAAACTGAAATCCCTGGGTATAAAACCGACGATGTTGAGCGGTGATAAAAATGCCGTTGTTCAGTTCGTAGCGAAGGAATTGGGCATTGAAAATGCTTTTGGTGATTTATTACCGGAAGATAAAGTAACTAAACTTCAGGAAATAAAGGCAACGAATCAGAGTGTGGCGTTTGTAGGAGATGGTGTGAATGATGCGCCAGTTGTTGCTCTAAGTGATGTCGGAATTGCCATGGGTGGACTTGGAAGTGATGCCACGGTGGAAACTGCAGATGTGGTGATTCAGGATGATATGCCAAGTAAAATCCCAATGGCCATCAATATCGGGAAGCAAACGAAGAAAATTGTTTGGCAGAATATCACTTTGGCTTTTGTGGTAAAAGGAATTGTTTTAGTTTTGGGCGCCGGTGGTCTAGCCACGATGTGGGAAGCCGTTTTCGCCGATGTTGGAGTAGCGCTTTTGGCGATTCTAAATGCGGTTAGAATTCAACGAATGAAGTTCTAAGGGAATTTTATTTCGGCTACAGTAAAGGTTTTAGAAAATTTTACGCTTGTTAGATGACAAAACAATATTCCCGTATTTCTACAAAAGATAAAACAATCTGAAAATTTAGATTTTAGAGAGTTTTATAAATTGTTTGGTATTTAACGACAGAAAACGGTCGAAAAATAAAATTTGAAAACCTTATAAAACATGAACTTTGAGGGGAAATTTCTTAAAATATTATCTCTGGCTCTTTTACATGGTTTTCTTTATTAATTTCTACTCCTGTAATGTAATGTTTATGGAAGTTCAACTATTTAACTTTTAACTTTAGCTCTATAAATCCCTACTACTTTATTCTCTATTTGCTCAGAAAATAAGTAGCCTAATCCTGTTCCTCCTATAAGAGCTAAAAGAATTAAAGTGTTATTAAATTGAAAATCTGAAAAATAATGAGTATCAGTTTCGGATCTTTCATCATAATATTCCTTACCCACTTCACTAGTTCTGTCATAATGACGATAATATTTATTTTCTCCTGTTATAAGAGCTATAGCCAGAGCTATAATAGTTCCTACTACTAATCCTATTGCCGTTTGTCTGTTCATAGTATTTATTTTTCAAATTTGTCAATTAAAAGATTTCGGTCGTTATCGCTCATATTATCCCAGACTTTTTTAGAAATACCTAGCCGTTTTAAATTCTTGTCTATATAATTTTGCACTATTGTGAGATGATCATTATAAACTGCAGATTTCTTATTATATATGTTACTTAGTAATACAACTTCATTAATTTTAAGTTGTTCCTCAATATCATTTCGGTTAGTGTAACCATATTTTATTGTATTTACTTCTTTAGTACCTCCGTTTTTTGTATTAAAGTAATCATAGTATTCATAATCAGTTAATGGATCTATTATAATTTTTTGTAATTGTTTATTACTATAATCAGTTATAGATAATAACGCCCTTTTGACTTCGTGAAATTTATTGAGCACTCTGTCACATTCTTGTGTGATTTCATTCTGTAGATTTTTCTCATTTATAAGTGTATTAACATACTTCACTTTTTCCTGACGATCAATTATAATACTATCGATTCTAGTCTGAAAATATGCATAACTAGAAACTAATAAGAGTAGAAATGGTATTGTTTTCATATTATTGTTTTATACTTTTTAAAAAAAACTCTTTTATAATATTCTCTGTAATGTAAATAGGTCTCCCTGGGTTTGCGGAGTGCTAATTGTCGTACCATTTTCACGGGAAGAGCAACTAAACGTAAACCCCACGAAAAGTAATAATTTATATAATTTGTATTTATTAATACGAAATTAATTAAACTATTTAAATAAATATTGTGTAAAAACAATAGAAAAATTGGCAGTTAATAAAGTTATGGACTAAATGAGGGCTAAAAAAAACCTAACCAATTGAAATGCAAATGATTAGGTTTTAAATAGTGGAGTTGGAGGGATTCGAACCCTCGTCCAAACAAGCAACACATAAGATTTCTACATGCTTATTCTGCAATTAATTTTCGACTATAAACAGAGTACAGAAACCCAATTTACAGCTTAACTTCTTTGATTTTCGATCTCGAACCGAAGTCTTTCGAGACTTATTTCTGCATTGCTATGCCTCAGAATCAAACGCCGCAGAACGGAGCATTTGCGAGACATCTTGCCTCCTTACTATCTTCGGGAGAGCGCTTGAA
>NZ_JBGZYM010000004.1:0-15898 GCF_041824135.1 Kaistella sp.
AAAAAATAGAAAATTATGAAATGTCCAAATTGTAATGTTGCCTTAACAATGGCAGACCGTAACGGAATCGAAATTGATTATTGCCCGGATTGTCGCGGGGTTTGGTTAGACCGCGGTGAACTCGATAAAATAATCGAACGCTCCGTTCAGCAACCACCGGTTCAGCAACCTCCAGTTCCCCAGCGAAGTAGTTACCCGAATCAAGAAAGATATTATTCCGATAAGGATAAATATTATTCTGACAAGGACAGATATTATAAGAAGAAAAAGGGACTTTTGGGTGATCTATTTGATTTTTAAAAAAATTAGAACACCATTTTAATCGATAGCTTATGATAGTTTGGATAATTTTTATTGCAGTAGTAATTTTTGCATTGATTTTAGATCTAGGGGTATTTAACCGAAAACCTCACGAAATAAAAACAAAAGAAGCGGCCATTTGGACCAGTGTTTGGGTAACCTGTGCTCTGCTTTTTTCGGGAGTAGTCTATCTTTCCTTCGAGAATAATTGGATCGCGAACCCAACGAACCTCACCCCAACAAATGCAGTTCTAAAATTCGTAACGGGTTATTTAATCGAACTCTCTTTGAGTGTTGATAACATTTTTATTATTGCACTCATCTTCTCGTCTTTTGCAATTCCTAAAAAGTATCAGCACGAAGTCCTCTTTTACGGAGTTTTGGGTGCGATCGTTTTCAGAGCTATAATGATCGTTTTTGGCGTGGCACTCATTACAGAATTTAGCTGGATGATCTATGTTTTTGGGGTTTTCTTGATCTTAACTGCGCTTAAACTGTTATTCAGTCATAACGAACAAAAAGACCCACACGATTTTAAGATCTATAAGTGGATCGCTAAAGTTTACCCGGTTACAACAACGATTGAAGGCGATAAATTTTTCGTAATAAAAAATGGTGTGAAGTATGCGACGCCATTATTTGTAGCACTGATCATCATAGAATTGACCGATGTGTTTTTTGCGATAGACAGCATTCCTGCGATATTAGCAATTACGGCGGATCCATTTATCGTTTTCACCTCTAATATCCTGGCTATAATGGGATTACGATCGATGTACTTTTTAGTTGTGGGTATGTTGGACAAATTCAAATACATCAATTACAGTTTGGTGGTAATATTGGCATTTGTTGGTGTAAAAATGATCATTTCTCACCATGTGGAAATCCCGGAATGGTTGTCACTTGGTGTAATTGTGTTATCTCTCGCTGCAGGTATGCTTGCCTCTAAATTTATAAAAGACACCGAAATTCAGTAAAGAGTAACTTGCACAAACACATATCTATGAAAAATTTACTCATAATTATTTTCATTTTAACGGGTACTATTTCCAGCTTTGGCCAGGAAAAATTTAATGGATTCTATGAACCGTATATTAAGTTAGATTATGATGTAAGTACGAATTTCTCGCAAGAGTTTATTCTTGAAGAGCGGACCATCTGGTATGATGATGAATCTTTTAAATTTGAGGTAAAGCAAATTGATCTTGCTCATTTCTCCAAATTGAAATTAAGCGATAAAAATGCAGTAGCGGTTGGAATTCAATACCGGTTTAGAGAAAACTTTGATAAGGACAAAGAAAATGAATTAAGATTTACAGAAGAATATTCGTACACTACAAAACCAACAGCTACTGAATTTGAACACCGTATTCGAGCAGAACAGCGGATCACTTCATCAGAAACTTCTCATCGGTTCAGATATAATTTTGCAATCAACCGTTCTTTTAATGGAACTGAAATTAAGAAAGGCAATGCTTACATGATCGGAGATCTGGAAACGCTGCTGACCGTAGCCAAAACCAGCAAACCCGAATATGAACAGAGAATCGGAGCTGGAGTAGGTTTTGCAGTGAGTGATTTAATGAAAATTGAACTGGTAACAGAATACAGATTGAGTGATTTTACGCAAAATTTAGTACACGAATTATATTTTGTAACAGGATTAAAAATAAGTCTTTAGAGTTTCAAAGTTTACAAAAAATACATATTTTTTAAACCCATATCTTTAACCTTCGTAAATTAAAAGCCAAAGCAAATGATGATTTCTACTCTATTTTTAAGTTCCATACTAACTACAGAACAGCTCTTAACACGAGTTGGAGATCAACCTGATTTAAGCTTTAATTTTGATTTCCTTTTTAAAATACTTTTGGCAATTGGAGCCGGACTTTTAATAGGAGTTGAACGGGAATTTAAGGGAAAAGATGCAGGCTTAAAAACCAATATGCTGGTTTCTGTTGGCTCCTGTGTTTTTGTTTTTTTATCACTACAATTTCAAGGTGGGGAATCTTTTGATCCAACACGTGTTTTAAGTCAGGTTGTAACGGGAATTGGTTTTTTGGGTGCAGGAGTGATTTTAAAGAAGGGTGCAAATGTTCAGGGTCTTACAACGGCAGCTACGGTTTGGTGCAGTGCTGCTGCAGGTTGTATTGCTGCATTTTACTTGGTTATGGATTTATTATTGTTCACGGGCACCGTAGTTTTCGTTAACATGATCTTCGGATACATCGGAAAAAAAATCACACCAGATGACACATCTTCTCCTTTACAAAATTCCGAGAAAGATGACTAAGATTATTCCAAATAGAAAACCAATTTTAAAAACAACACACTTCGTTACGTACTTATAACCTTAATTGCTCTGATCGCACTGGAGTTTATCCTATTGAAAGACAACATAATTCCCCATCAGTATTTTAGCCGCTAATTCGAAAACTGGGACTAAATGGAGAATTGTTTGATGGTTTCTGTGATGTCTTATGATTGTTTAAATTTGAAACTTGAATTAGACCAACTCCGGCAATGGCGATTCTTGCAAAAAGGATTCGAAAAATAGAATTACTTTACAGATTCACTTTGTTGATTCTCCAGTCGCAATTTCTTACTAATACGCTGAGCCGCCATACCAATCGCTTCGGTAAAGGTTGGAAATGCCAATTCTAATTCTGCGATATCATGAATATTCATTTTCGCCACAATGCAAGTCGCTGCAACTTGAATGACCTCTGCAGAATAGGAACCTAAAACGTGTGCTCCTAAAAGTAATTTGGTTTTACTGTCTACAATCAATTTACAAAATCCATCTGTTCGTCCGTCCATCACGGCTCTTGGTAAAGCTGTATAATCTACAGTTTCTATTAAACAATCGTAGTCTTGCAGTGCTTGATCTTCGGTCATACCAACAGATCCGTACTCTGGCTCTGTAAAACTGCCAGTTGCAATCGCCTGCGGATTGTAAACTTTCTCTGAACCCTCGACTGCATTTTCAGCAGCAACTCTGGCTTGGTGTGCAGCACTTTGCACAAACATACTTACGCCGTTTGCGTCACCCGCAACGAATATTTCAGAGACATTCGTTTGTAAATATTCATTTACTTTGATGTACGGTCCGTTCATTTCTACACCGGCCGCTGCAAGATTTAATCCTGAAACATTAGCCGGCCAGCCAACCATTAGAAAAACGGCATCTGTTTCTAAAGATCGTTTCTTTTCGTCTTTTGTAAAAGATACTTTCAGTTTGCCGTTTTCTTTTTCAATGGAGTCACACCCTGTCCCAGTTAGAACATTCATTCCCCTTTTTTTAAATGCTTCTTCAAGACGCCTGGAAATATCTTTGTCGCTGGGTGGTGTTAGTCTGTTTGCAAACTCTATTACATCTACTTCAGCACCAAAATCGATGAGTATTGAGGCCAATTGACAACCTGTAGCAGAGCCACCAACAACGGTCACTCTCTTTGGTAACTCTTTCATTTGCCATAAATCATGGAAAGAAAGCGCCAGTTCGTTCCCAGGAATCGATAATTTTCGGGGTTCGCCACCAACCGCCAGAATAATTTTATCTGCTGTGAACTGTCTCCCATCTGAAATCTCCAGCGTATTCTTATTGACGAAATGGGCGAATCCTACTTCGTCAATCACCGTGATTCCCTGGTGTTTAACAATCGAAGTCAGGTGCCAAACTTCATTGGCGTGCGCTGCAACACGATTGGCGTTTTCGATGGCTTCACCAAAATTCACATTTGGTAGATCACCTTCCAATCCAAATTGAGAATATAATTTCGCGTCTGTACGTAAGCGTGCCGCTCTCGCCAGAGTTCGTACAGGAGCTGGACCTTCATTAAATGCAGTTCCACCTAATTTATTACTTTCCAAAATAGTGACGTCTGCTCCAAGTTCTTGGGCTCGTAAGGCAGCCTGAACCCCGGCTGGTCCGCCACCAACAACTATGATCTTTTGTTTGCGCTCTGAATTGCTTAAATTTTTATCTTGTTCCATTATGATAATTTTATTTATTATTTACAAATTTCTTAAAAAAGTGTTTGAATTTTTGAAAAAAGGTTTTAAAGAAAATCACCGTAAATGCGATGTAATCGAACTATTTATATGCTCTCGAAGTATATTTAATTAAAACGTATAATTAAATAAAATAAGCCTCTACAGAACTTCTGACAGAGGCTTAAATATTGAACAAATCACCTTTAAAAAGGATAATATTTTGATCTATTTTAATTTAAAATGTATCAAGTAACTGAAAATAGTAGGTTCTCACTTACATATCCAAAGTCTGTTCTCCACCTCCATTAATAAAGATTACTTGTCCGCTCGTCCAACTTGAAATCGGTGCAGCAAAATACAATACGGCTCCCGCAATATCTTCAGATTCACCTAATCTGTTGATCGGTGTATGTTTTAGCATTGCTTTTTCCAATTCTGGAGTCAAGACCGTACTTAACGCGTGAGTTCTTGTTGCTCCAGGTCCGATTGCATTGACGCGAATATTATTTGGGCCATAATCGAAAGCTAAGTTTCTGGTCATGTGATTGATCGCTGCTTTGGAAGAAGCATACGCACTGATCGCCGGACTCTTGTTAATGGACGCCATCGATGACATGTTGATAATACTTCCGTAGCCCGCTTTCCCCATATGTGGTGCAACCAACTGGCATAATCTCCACATGCTGAAAACGTTCATATCGAATACTTTTTTGAATTGTGCTACTTCAATATCGTACGGACTTTCTTTTCCAGCACCACCTCCACCAACGTTGTTGACTAAGATTTCAATGCTTCCAAAATGCTCCATCGTTTTATCGACCAAATTTACCAATGCTTCGTCTTCCAAAACATTACAGTCAATTGTGATAGATGTTCCACCGTTATCATTGATTGATTGCGACGTTTTTTTTGCAGCCTCTAGGTTATAATCGGAAACGACCACATTAGCGCCGAACGCTGCCAACATTTCGCAGCATGCCTGTCCAATTCCTCCTGCACCACCTGTAACGATGGCTGTTTTTCCTGTTAAGTCAAATAACTTTTTTGTATCCATTTTTTTGATTTTTGATTAATTACTTATTTTGTTTGTTTTTTTAAATAGTCAGCCACGGCTTGATACGCTGGTAAAGAAGTCGGATCATTGGTTGCATTTCCCGCAACCGGATGAGAAGCCATTCTTACAATCACCATTTCTGAGGCAGGATCGATGTAAATGGTTTGCCCATGAACACCTCGCGCGGCGTAAGCGCCATCTTTATTTTCGGTCATCCACCACATATTTCGGTAAGACCAGCCTTTCAGATCTGGATGATCAGACTTTGCAAAAGCAGATTTGTCGCCGCCTTTTTCAATATCTAAAACGGACTGCGCTGGAATAATTTGTTTGCCATTGTACATTCCTTTGTTGCGAATCAATTCTCCGAAACGAGCCAAGTCGCGAAGACCTGCATTAAAACCTCCACCTGCAAAAGCAATTCCTTTCCCGTCCACTTGATAATAGGCATCCTGTTCCATTCCTATTTTACTCCAGATTTTTTCGGACAATAATTCTGTTACTGATTTATTGGTCGCTTTAGAAATGATCCAGCCGAGCGCATCGGCATTCACGGTCTTGTAACCAAAGATTTCTCCGTGCGTTCCTTCTTTTTTTACCGTTTCTAAATATTCGTAATATCCGTTTGGTCCTTTATAATCTACAGGTTTTTGGGAAGGATTTCCTGCATTGGAAAACTGCCATACATCTGCATTCGGATCTGCGTAATCTTCGGAATATTGCAATGCTGTAGTCATGTCCATTACTTGGCGGACTGTTGCATCAGCGTACGCAGAATTTTTTAATTCAGGAACGTAAAACGTCACCAGTTTGTTTTCATCTAAAGTTCCCTCCGCAACTAAAATGGAAGCAAGTGTTCCAGTGAAAGATTTTGTTAAAGACATCACCGCATGCACATCATGTTCTGTTAATTCTGAAAAATAGCGCTCGTAAACCACTTTTCCTTTGTGCATGATGATCATACCATCGGTATAATTGGTCCAAAGTGATTCTTCCCAAGTCATTTTCTTTTTTGCATTCCAGGGCATGAAAGTCAAACCGTCGATATTCTTATCCAGGTTGTAAGATAATTTTGAGGGAGCTTCTGTTCCTCTAGAAACATTTTGGGTTGGTAACATTTCCCGCATGTGAACCACGCTCCAACGAATTGCTGGAAAGGTAAAAAAGGAACCGTCCCAAGTATGTAAAACTTTATCTGCCGGCGGTGGAAAACCTTTCATCCAACCGAAATTACTGGGTTCACTTTCTTTTGCGCTCAGAAATTCTGTTTTATTTTGTGCCATAAAATTGGTTGTTAGTGATAAGATCATCGCCGCAGAAAAGATCTTCGCGGAATGTCTAAAAATTTGTTTTTTTTCCTTAAAAAATATATTTGTCATCGTTGCTTTTTTTAATATTAATGTTTTAGTGAGGTTAAATATTTACGGTACTCATTGTAATTATTACGTTTAATCATAAATCATTTTCACATCATCTACGACCAATTTACTTCCGATCGCGCCCGCAAACTGAGCACCAGCAAAACTGGAAGAAGCAACAAAAGTAATATGCGTCGGCAAAATAAATGCGGCTTCAGAAGCGTCGACGTAGAGATTGTTTTTTGGTTTCATGTAGGCTGGAAAACTGCTGTCCAAAGGTCCATAAGTAAAAATGACTTCTTTAACCACCAATTGATTCTGCAAATCCTCGCCTCTGAACCAGGCTGTGGCCAATCTTTTCACGACGCCATCTTTACGAACTTCTAAAATTGCATAAATATCACAGGCATCACCGTAAGACAATACATTTCCCTGCTTATCTTTATTAACGGCACCCGGTTGAAAATTATATTTAAACTGTAATTTTTCTGGTCTTCCGGTAAAAGGAGTTCCAAACTCAATGGCTGCTTCGGGATTTGCTGGATCAATATTATCTGGATTAAAGAAACCCGTAAAAATAGAACTAGAAGAAATAGGCGCTCCAAAGATGTTTCCCAAAGGTCCGTTGTCTAAAGTTTCCATTTGCGCAGCCCGATTTCCAGCATTGAGGGTAATTGGTTTTGTGGCTAATTTATTCAATAATTGGGTGCCGCGGTTTCCCGTTCCCCAAATGGTATTTGCTGCACTTTGTCCCGGTTCTTCATAATTGGTGGCAGTTGAATACCAAAGATTGAGATCATAATTGTTTAATTGTGGCGTAGCAGACGCAACATCTGCTTTAATAGTCCATTGTCTGGCGGTTCCGTTTTCTGAAATAATATTTTACTTTCACCTCATCATTTAGATCAATAAAATCACCAGCATTGACATCACTTTTTGCAAAGGATGAAAGTTCCAATGTTTCAATTTTAATTTTTGAAAGATCTACACCTGCTGGAATTTCGACGACAACCAAGGCATTTTCATTATTAATAACGGCACTTCCAGATTGATTGCTCACCAAAATATTTTTGATATTGGCATATTCTGATTCTCCGAAATAATCTTCCCGTATACAAGAATTTAAAAATAAAGCACCGAAAAAGAGCATCCAAATGTATTTTATTTTCATCTTTTTGATTTTTTATTGTTCATAATGTAATAAGCCAAGCCCACTTTCACGCTCAAAATATTCAATTTAAAATCAACATTCTGGCGGACATCACGAGATCTTTCCAAATCATTTTTAGTCTTTTTTTCTACATTTAATTCATATCCCAAAACATCTAATTGAACTTCTAAAGCAAAATTTTCCATGGCGAAAAAACTTACGCCTGGACTGATGCCTGCTCGGAGATTATAATTTTCGGTAAAGGATTTTTCAACCTCATCAAAATTCTTGGTTTCCCGTTTCAGCGTATTGCTTTTACCTAATGTCACGCCAACTGTGGTGAAAAAACTTAATCTTTCATTTGCTGTTAAAGGAAGAGTTGTTCTGTAATTTGGCGTAATGCTAAATCCACGCGTGATGGTTTTTTGTTCTAAATTATCTGGGTCTTTAAATAAAACGCCTTCAAATCTTTTTTCAAAAACATTAAAATTCAATCCAATCATTCCGTAATCACTGATGTAGTAACCACCTTTTAAGAATAAATCAAAATTAACCTTATCTCCTTCCAAAGTTTTCTGGAAAATATTTTCGGTATTTTCGGACTGTCGGTCTTCCAAAGACATTGCAAATCCAGTATAGATCGTTCCCTTTTTAAACGGTTTGAAGTCTTTGTTGTAATAACTGGACAGCAAGTCATACGGCGTGTATTTTTGTGTAGAAATGGAGTCTTCTTCAACCTGAGCCTTTGTGACACCGGAAATGATCAACCCAAGAATAATTAAGAACTTTATTTTCATATTTTACATTTTTTGTTCTTCCGAAATTACGCTTTCTTTTAATGTAAAATAGTTTACAAAGCCAGAAACTAAACCGGCAATTACCCCAATGATGATTAATGCAGAAACCAGCGAAACTTCAAATGTTCCAACATACTTCTGCCATACAACAGAAAGCGAAGTTAAAATACCGAAAGTTACAAAACCATGCCTTAACGCTAATAAAAAAGTAGTTGGAAAGAAAGCGGCTTTCTTTTCTTTTATTCCAAAATACGCAACCAAGGTCAATATCATGGAAAGCGTGATCGCCAACATAACTGCAGTTCCTAAAACAGTTGCGGTATCATTGGTAATGGAATCCACGGAAATTGGAATACTGCTATTTCCTTTCAAAAAGAAATATTGAATTCCGCCGTTGATTACTGCATTAATGATCCCTGTGATCACCGCACCTTTCAATAATTTTTGTTTTTTTTGAGCGTCCATATTTTAATTTTAAAAGTTAATAAAAAGCGCCGCCTGCACGGTGAGCCAATTGGGCAATTTCTCCGGAAATGCCTGCTGAAGACCTTTTCCAGGAATACCGTAAGAGACGACGCCTAATAAGGTAAGGTTTTTTTGGAGCAATCCTTTCAATGTTAAAGTAGTTTCGTGTCCAAGTTCCTTATTTTTTAAAACAGATATTGGTGGTAAACCACCCAGATTATTGAGTTGGTCGGCTTGCAGATAGAAATAATCCAGCGATATAGCCATACTTTTATTAAGCCAGCTCGTCAATTCTAGTCGGTGGGTTTTGATATTTCCATTTCCTAAAACCTTGCGAAAATTTAAACCCTGCACCCAATTTCCAAGTCCACCTGTAAGGATGGGATCAAATCTTTCGTAGGTTTTTGTGTCGGGATCGTCGCCTTTCATAAAAGAATAGCGGTAAAAAACAGAGGGTGAAGTTTTAATATCTTTAAAACTATACCCAAAACCTGCGTACCACGCATGAGAGCTCATATCTTCTTCCGTATGTGATTGAAAAGCGTATTCGGATTTTGAAAAATAATCCAGTGTCTGCGATATTGGTCAGCCACAATTTCGGATTGATGAGGTACATTCCTTTTTTATTTACAGAACCGTCCGGTACTGCATATTTTCCTGTTCCGCCACTGGTTTGAATGTAGGAAATCCCGGTGTCCAGATTTTTATTATTGTTAAAGTTAAAAGTACCGATCGCATAATTAATGTTCTGCTGTTTATCCTTGAATAACTCCTGCGGCTCTACGAAATGTCCGGATAAACGGAATTTTTTCCATTGAACGGAGAAATTTGCATTTTTTTGAAAAGTAGTTCGGGAGGAAAGATAAACGCTTCCGCGAGGACCAGCATTGGAAGAACCGGAATAGCGGGAAAATAAAAAACCATCATTCAGTTGAAAAAAATTGCGGCCGTAATTGGCGTTGATGGTGATATCCTTATTTTTACCAAAACCGGTAACTAAAAAACCACCGTACAATCTTTCGAAATCGATAAAAGCCGCACTGCCGGAAGAATAAATATCAGTGGTGTTACGAGCCGAAGCAAGCGCTGAAATTTCTCCATAAGCATAGATATTGGAATTTCCCAGTTTGGTAATACCGGAAATGCCGGGTTCTAAAAATGCTTCGGCCCAAAAACGTGTTCCTTTTTCAGCCGGCAGATCTGCGATAGGATTTCCCTGAGTAAAGGCTTTACCCTGCGCAAAAAGCGGATCTACATCATTATAAAGTCCTAATCCACCATTTAAAAATAATTTGAATTGTGCCTGAGATGATTCGTAAATTAGCGGAAAATCTTTCGCACCTTTCTTGGTTAAAAACCCCTTTTTAGTAGGGCTGCCTTCTTTGAATTCATTTAAGGTCACAAAAATTTTAAGTAAAACTGATCTGCCTAGAGTTCCGGTTCCGGTAGCGGATTCAAACAATTCGTATTGCGCGCTGGTCACATTTTTTTCTTCCTTAATTCTGTTAAGCGCAAGATCTGTCAGTAAGGGATTAAAAGTACTTCCGGGTTTAATGAAAAAAGCTTTGTAAAAATTTTCCATTTCGTCTTCGGAGAGCACAGTTTCCAGATCATTTTCAAGAATAATGATGCGAACTTCATCAATGAAATTACCACTCGCAAACTCCGGATTGATCTTCTGAGTTTCCTGTGAAAAACTGGTTTGAAAAGCACAAAACAGCAGGCAAAGTAAAAGTGCCTTGCCTACTGTATTTTGAAAAATAATATGTTTCCCTGAAAAAAACATTCTTACGAAGTTGGCATTTTTGTTTTGTAAACGCCACCGCCATTCACAGTCAATTCTACGCCCGTGATCCACGAAGCCGCACCACTCATTAAAAATGCCATTGCGTAAGCGATGTCTTCAGGCACACCGCGTCTTTTCAAGACGATCCCTTTCACCACATTGTCGATCATTTCCTGCGTGTAACCCGCTTCTTTAGAAGAAGCTCCATTGTCCACAGTTCCTATAATTAACGAATTGAAACGAACTTCCGGTCCTGATGCAACTGCCATACTTCTAACCATATTCAGCAAACCGGCTTTTGCGGTACTGTATTCTATAAATTCCGGGGAAGGTGTATTTCCAACCATGGAACCCGAAAATACAACGGAGGCATTTTCTTCTTTTTTCAGATAAGGCATCGAGAATCTTGTCAGATTATAGGCTCCCAAAGTATTTAATTTGTAAGCATCAATCATTTTTTGAGAATCAGATCCCCAAAGTGGTGTATTGGCACCCCAACCAACGTTGTTTACAACGCCACTGATTTTACCAAATTTGTCCACTGTTGCTTTAATGAGGGATTCGATCTGAGTTTCTTCTGTAAAATCAGTTTTAATTCCAAGAGTTTCGTTTCCCGTTTCAGATTGAATATCGGAAGCCAGTTTCATTACTTTTTCTTCATTCAGATCAGATAATACGACATTGGCACCCAGAGAACTTAAAAATCGGGAAGCTTCACTACCAATCGCTCCAGCTGCACCGGAAATGATAATTACTTTCCCTTTAAAATCGAATAATTCTGTAATTGTTTTCATACTTTTTATTTTAAAATTTTTTTATTAATTGACATATATTTATGTAATAATGAGTTTGATCAATCATCCCATTCATCGCGAATCTCTTCCATCAAATCATCATACCGTTCTTTTAAGTTTGAAGAAATCTTTCTACCATGTACATGAATTTTTCTTAATTGCAATGCCAAGAAAATACTGAACAATCCAGCGAATAAAATACTTACTGCCATTAAAATAGTAAGTCCTATTCCTGTAAATAAAGGATTCCAGATTAAAAATAAAGAAGCCAAGGCACCCAAAATTCCAAAAGCTAAAAGACTTCCCCAATTTTTACTTCCATATTTTTTCACGTCTAAAGCAAAACTTATTGAAGCGATAGAACGGAATAGCAACAGAAAGCCAATATAAAACGCGAGCACGCTAATTGACAATCCTGGGTGAACGACTAATGAAAATCCGATAATTGTTGTTAAAATTCCGAAAGCCAAAGACCAACCCCAGTTTGGAAGGGTATTTCTATTGGAAATAGAGAAGAAAACTTCAGATAATCCGCTAAATAAAAAGGATAGCGCAAAAAATATGGAGAGTGCTAATAAAGAGCTTAGAGGTGAGGTGAAAACTGCAATACTTAGAATCACAAATAGAATTCCGACGATCAAAGGAATGTACCAATGTTTTACTTAGTTTTTGATTGAATTGAGAAATGATGTTTTCATGTTGAATATTTTTTAATAATTTTAATGTTAGCAATAAGCGTTCGTATTGCATATTTCGTAATAAACTCAATCAGTTTTAATATTATTATTTAATAAAAATAGATTTGACTGTTATTTATTGGGACAAAATTAGAAATTATAAAACACGTACAAAATGATTATAATGAGTGTTATCATGTTTAAATGTATTATTTCCACTGCTCTTCTGTAAAACTGCTCTATTTTTATTTTAATAATGAACAGTATTTCTTTATGCATCTTATCATCATCTCTCGAAACAGATTATCAAAATTACTTTCATACCTTTAAGTTTAGAGTAAAATATTATTCAATCACTCCTCATTTATTCTCAATAATTATGAAATTAAATTCAAAAGTTCCGGAAGGAAAATTAGAAGACAAGTGGAAAAATTATCAAGCGAAATGCAACCTCATTAATCCAGCCAACAGAAAGAAATTAAATATCATCGTTGTTGGATCTGGACTAGCTGGTGCTGGTGCGGCCGCAACTTTGGCCGAACTCGGTTATGATGTACAATGTTTTTGCTACCAAGACTCCGCTCGACGTGCGCACTCCGTAGCAGCTCAGGGTGGAATTAATGCCGCAAAAAATTACCAACATGATGGCGACAGTGTTTACCGAATGTTTTACGACACTTTAAAAGGTGGAGATTTTCGCTCTCGTGAAGCGAATACCTATCGGTTAGCGGAATTATCGGCTCCTTTGATCGATCACTTTGTACAACAAGGTGTTCCATTTGCACGCGAATATGGTGGCGTTTTGGTGAACCGAAGTTTCGGCGGCGTTCAAGTACAGCGTACTTTTTATGCCAGAGGACAAACTGGTCAACAGTTATTAATTGCCGCTTATTCTCAATTGTACAAAATGATCCGAGCTAAGAAAGTTGAAATGTTGCCTCGACATGAAATTCTAGATTTAGTCATTATTGATGGTAAAGCGAAAGGCGTTATTGCGAGAGATTTAATGACTGGAGAAATTAAACGTTTCGCCGCAGATGCAGTTGTTTTGGCAACTGGCGGATATTCTCGCGTATTTAGATTATCAACGTTGGCGATTGGATGTAACGGATCTGCCATTTGGAAAGCCCATAAACGCGGCGCTTATTTCGCTGCACCGAGTTTTACGCAAATTCACCCAACTGCACTTCCGCAGTCCAGTGATGCACAGTCAAAACTCACGCTGATGTCGGAATCACTTAGAAACGATGGCCGAATTTGGGTTCCTAAGAAAGTTAATGATGACCGCAAGCCAGAAGACATTCCTGAAGAAGAACGCGACTATTACTTAGAAAGAAGATATCCGAGTTTTGGTAATCTTGCGCCTCGAGATATTTCATCCCGCGCTGCAAAAGAGCGCATCGATTCCGGACATGGAGTTGGACCTTTAAAAAACGCGGTTTATCTGGATTTCAAACATGCTATAAAAAACTTTGGAAAAAAAGTAGTTGAAGACCGATATGGAAATCTCTTTTCAATGTATGAGAAAATAACGGGGATCAATGCTTATAAACAACCAATGAAAATTTCCCCGGCGGCTCACTTTTCTATGGGCGGACTTTGGGTTGATTATGAATTAATGACGACGATCCCAGGTTTATATGCTATTGGAGAATGTAATTATTCTGATCACGGAGCAAATCGACTTGGTGCTAATTCACTTTTACAAGCCAGTATCGACGGATATTTTATATTGCCGAATACCATTAATAATTATTTGGCGGGGGAATTAAAGGAGAAACATCATGGCATCGATCATCCAGAATTCCTTAAAATTGAAAATGAAGTTAAAGACCAGATCAAAAAGATATTAGATATCAATGGAACCAGAACCGTCGATGATTTTCACCGGGAATTAGGAAAAGTGATGTGGCAAGAATGTGCGATGAGTCGAAATAAAACCGGGTTAGAAAAAGCAATTCATCAAATAAAAGAAATTCGGGAAAACTTTTGGACCGAGGTGAAAGTTACCGGAAACGGCGACGAGATGAATACAGAATTAGAAAAAGCCTTACGCTTGGCAGACTTTATTGATCTGGCAGAACTCATGTGTAAAGATGCGTTGCAACGTGACGAATCTTGTGGAGCGCATTTCCGGGAAGAATATCAAACCCAGGAAGGAGAAGCAATGAGAAATGATGAGGACTTTGCCTACGTATCGGCATGGGAATACAATCAGGGAGACTTTATTCTTCATAAAGAACATTTAGAATTTGAATATGAAAAGCCAACGGTAAGAAATTATAAGTAAAAACTTAACCAACCAAAAATCGGCACTTCTCTTTCTAAAAAAATTAAATATAAAAAAGCAATGAAAGTAACATTTAAAATATGGCGCCAGGAAAATCCTGAATCTAAAGGAGAGCTCAAAACTTATGAGACCGACGGAATCAGTGAAGAAATGTCTTTCTTAGAAGCCCTGGATCATCTTAACGAGAAACTGGTTATAAAGAATGAGAAAGTCATCGCGTTTGAACATGATTGTCGCGAGGGAATTTGTGGTCAATGTGGTGTATTCATTAACGGGAGAGCGCACGGACCACACGACAATACAACGACTTGCCAATTGCATATGCGAAGCTTTAAAGAAGGTGATACCATCATTGTAGAACCTTTCCGGGCGGGCGCTTTTCCCATCATCAAAGATTTGGTAGTAGACCGTTCAGCTTTCGACAGGATTATTGAACATGGCGGGTACATTACCGCAAAAACCGGAACTGCCGCAGAAGCCAATTCTATTCTTGTTCCTAAACAAATTGCAGATAGTGCCATGAATGCAGCCGCGTGTATTGGATGTGGCGCTTGTGTGGCTACTTGTAAAAATGCCTCGGCAGCGCTATTTACGTCGGCGAAAATTAATCATCTGAACCAATTGCCGCAAGGAAAGCCAGAAGAATACCAGCGAACACTGGATATGGTTTTTCAAATGGATCTTGAGCAATTTGGAAGCTGCACTTTCACGGGAGCGTGTGAAGTAGAATGTCCAGCTGGAATACCAATCAGCAATATTTCGGCAATGAATGCGAGCTATTTTAAAGCTAAAGTTTTCAGCTACACTGAATAGCATTATTTAATTTTTTGACTTCTTAAAACATCAAAAGTCTTCCTTACGGGAAGACTTTTGAAAACCAAATCACAAAATATTAATATGAAAAAAAAATTACCTCCGAAGAAGTAATTTAGTGACCCGGCTGGGATTCGAACCCAGGACCCATACATTAAAAGTGTATTGCTCTACCAGCTGAGCTACCGAGTCGGTCTGTTTAATTTAATAAGTATGAGTTATTAGCAATTAAAATTACTCCTAAAACATTACTGCTTTGCGTTGTGCCTGCGACTGGACTCGAACCAGCACATCCATAGGAAACCACCCCCTCAAGATGGCGTGTCTACCAATTTCACCACGCAGGCAAAAAAAAACCGTCACGTCGTTGAAAAACGAGACGGAGTTATTTTGCTTGTGACCCGGCTGGGATTCGAAC
>NZ_JBGZYM010000005.1:0-20722 GCF_041824135.1 Kaistella sp.
AAAATAAAAATGATATCTTTGCACCCTTAAAATTATTTAATATATTATAATGAAATCAATTACAATTCAAGGTACAAAAAGAGAAAGCGTGGGCAAGAAGTCTACTAAAGCCTTACGTGATGCTGAATTAGTTCCTTGTGTTGTTTACGGAGGTACCGAAACTTTAAATTTTTCTGCTGAAGAAAAATCTTTTAAAGCTTTAGTTTATACTCCAGAAGCACACACGGTATCTATTGAGGTTGACGGAAAAACGATTCCAGCAATTCTTCAAGACATCCAATTTCACCCATTAACAGACAAAATCATCCATGCTGATTTTTATCAGATGTCAGATGACAAACCAGTCGTAATGGAGGTTCCTGTAAGACTTACAGGTCGTTCTAAAGGTGTTGTTGCCGGTGGTGCAATGAGACAGTCTTTCAGAAAATTAAAAGTAAAAGCAATCCCTGCTAATTTACCAGACGAAATCGTGGTAGACGTTACTCCATTAAAGATTGGTAGCAAACTTTATGTTGGTAGTATCAAAGCAGAAGGATTCTCATTTATGCATCCAGACAACGCAGTAGTAGTTGCTGTTAAAATGTCTAGAACTGCTGCCAAAGGTGGTGCAGGAGCAGATGATGAAGATGAAGAAGAAACTGCAACTACAGAAGGAGAAGCTCCTGCTGCAGATGCAACAAGTGCAGAGTAATTCTACACTTTATATTATAAAAGTCCCGCCCAGCAATGAGCGGGACTTTTTCTTTCTAGTAACAGCTACTTTATTCACAGGTCAGATCTCCTGTTTAGTACTACAGCCAATATTCCCCAGTGTCAAATATTTTAATTATTTTTACTTTATCAAAAAAGTCGTCGTGGTCAAAAAATTCGTGAGTTTATTTTCGCTTTTTATAATTACTATTTCATTCGCACAGCAGAATGAAGAGTTTAAAATGGTGAAGAACTATTACGATTACCAAAGGCTGATGTTGAATAAGGAATTCAAAAAGCGATTTGATCAGGAAAAGGATCCTTCCAATAAAGTTGCTGTTAGAAACGATTTCCAGGAGTTTATGGTAAAGCTGGACAGTATTCAAAATAGCGCTTTTGTAAACGCATTGGTAAAAGTGAAAATTCGCGAAGATTTAAGCCGGTTTCAACTTCAAACGCAGCCTTTAGTTTTGAATGAAAATCCGAAAAAGTCTGACTTGAATAGTAATGCCAATTATCCAGGCGGTTTTAATTTAATGAAACAGCAAATCATTGACTTGTTTTACACTGACGCTATTTTAGCCGATCAGAAAATGATGAAAACCGACTTACTATTTGTGGTTGAAAAAGATGGTTCTATAAGTTCTGTTCAAGCAGAAGGAGATAATTTTACTTTCAACCGACAGGCAGAAATAGCGCTATATCTTCTCCCAGAGAGATTTTCGCCTGCGTTTATCAATGGTACAGCGATTCGATACAGATTTAGATTGCCCGTCGCTATGGATTTTGATTATCTTAAATAATTTTATTGGTAATAAACATTTTGTATCAATATTAATTTTATATTTGATAAAAAAATACATGAAAAAATTACTACTTATTACTTCACTCGTTTTTGCATTTAGTGCTAAAGCCCAAGAAGATTCTTCTGACAGACAAAATGATATTATGATCAGTCCGATCGAATTGATCGCAGGACCAGCTTTGAATGTTTCTTACGAAAGGCTGCTGAATAAAGATTCTGGTATTGGTATTAATGTCGCAGTTCTTTTAGACAATAATGATGACGGCGATGGTTTGCAATCGCAAATTTCACCTTATTACCGTATGTATTTTGGTAAAAAATATGCCGCTGGATTTTTTGTAGAAGCGTTCGTACCAATTACCATGTCAAATGATGCCATATATACGCCGTACTATGGACCGGGTTATTATGTGTCCGAATACAGATATGAAAAAAACACAACCATTGGTGCCGGAATTGGGTTTGGTGGTAAATGGGTAGCCCGAAGAAATATTATCTTCGAAGCAAGTTTAGGAATTGCCAGAAGATTTGGGATGAATTCTGAATATAGTGATACACCAGTTACAGGAAAAGGAATGTTAGGGATCGGTTACCGCTTCTAAGCATTGAAAATATTTTAGAAAAAGGTTTAGTTTTGCACTGAACCTTTTTTTATTTAAAGTTTACAATTTAACAACTCAAAAACCTCACTATGTTTACCGACGAATATTATATGAAGATGGCGCTGCAGGAAGCCCAGATTGCCTTTGAGCAAGATGAGGTTCCCATCGGCTGCATCATTGTTGCTAATGATAGAATTTTGGCTAAGGCTCATAATTTGACGGAAGCCTTAAATGACGTAACTGCCCACGCAGAAATGCAGGCGATCACTTCTGCCGCTAATTATCTAGGAGGGAAATATCTACAAAATTGCACGATGTATGTCACGCTTGAACCTTGCGTGATGTGTGCGGGAGCTTTAAACTGGTCCCAGATTTCTAAAGTAGTGATTGGTGCTCGGGATGAGCAACGGGGTTTTATCAATAAATCTTTAACGCTTCATTCAAAAACAGAAATTGTTTTGGGCGTGATGGAGCATGAATGCTCGTTGATTGTAAGAGAATTTTTTAAAAATAAGAGATAGTAAATTCTTTCCGGTGAATTTCTGCGAGTGAATTTTTACAAGTAAATTTCCGTTGGAATGAAATTTTTAAAAGTGAATTTTATTTTCGAACTTCGATACATTGACCATTGACCATTGACCATTGACCATTGACCATTCGCTTTTTACAAATCCTGCCCCAAATAATACAATCCTTTCAAAGTATGCAAGCGATCTGCGATCTGAATTTTATCCGTTAAAGGCTTATAAACATGAGAAACCCCACCAGTTGCAATCACAAAGCAATCATCTTTAACTTCGTCATTGATACGATCTACAAAACCTTCAACCATTCCTAAATAACCGTAAACCATTCCACTTTGCATGCAGGAAACCGTATCTAAACCAAGTACCGATTTCGGTTTAATTAATTCGATTTCTGGCAATTGAGCGGTATCGTGAATTAAAGAATTCAACGCCGTAATAATTCCTGGAGCGATGATTACACCTATGGTTTCTCCGCTTTCATTAATACAACTTGCAGTCAGGGCAGTCCCGAAATCAAAAACAATTTTCTTTTTATCCGCTGGATAAAGATGATGCGCAGCAACTAAGTTTGCGTAAATATCAGTTCCCATTTGTTTTGATTTTGGCTGAACTCCCGATGGAGTAGTACGATCAACGATAATGGGTTTTTTATTATGAATTTTCTGAATAGCTCGACTGACATCGTGAGTCAACTGTGGCACTACTGAACCTATAATGATCTTTTCAATTTTATCAGCTTCGATCCGATGGGTCTGATACATCATCATAAACTGCATCTGCATCTCGTCGCTGGTTCTGTACGGTTTGGTATTTAGAATCCAGGAAATATCGCAGTTATCATCATCAAACAAACCGAATCTGATATTGGTATTTCCTATATTTATTACGATGGACTTCATTAATTTCTATTTTTCCGTAGATTTCAACTACGGTTATTTATAATTGAATTTATATGATTCTCTTATTTCACCTCCACCAAATTGTCTTCCAGATTGATATCTGCCAAACGTTTAGAGAAATCAATTCCTAAAGCAGAAATCTGAGATTTATTGTAAGGAATTGTTAAAGTATATCCTTTCTGAGTCCACGGCCAGTAAGGCATGGTTTGAAAATCTCCATAAATATCTTTCGTTTTCCAGGTGTGAGTCATATTTAAAGGAATCTGAAAATTAACTACTTGTTTATCTTTCGTTAAAATCGAGAAGTCAATAGGCATTGGAACTGTTCCTTTATTCTCTAAAGTGATTGTGGTAGAATTTTCTCCGTATTTAACATCTTTAATTCCGTAATCAATCGTTTTAGTAGTGTTGATCCAATAATGATGGAACCATTTTAAATCCATTCCAGAAATCTTTTGTGCGATATGCATAAAATCTCTGTCGGTCGGATGTTTCAAATGCCATTCATTATAAAATTCTTTCATAACTAAGGCTAAATTTTGTTCACCCATGATGTAGCCTAACTGAATCAAAAACATTTCACCTTTATAATAAGTTGCAAAGGAATACGCTGTTCCATTATCGTGATGATCGCCTAACCAACCTGCAGGTTCTTCAATTCCTCTTTTCACAAAATTTCTATATCGGTCGATACTCGTTGTAAAAGGATTCGGTTGTGGAGTTTGTGGCGGGAATAGTTGATACATAATATAATCATCGTAATAACTCGTAAAACCTTCATCCATCCACGGACGAACGCTTTCGTTATAAGCCATCATTTGCTGATTCCAGGAATGTCCACCTTCGTGAACCATTAAACCAACTAGGCCATCTAAAGTTTTAGCTTCACCCAGCATCATCGTCGCCATTCCGTATTCCATTCCGCCGTCGCCACCTTGAATAAATGAGTACGATGGATAAACATATCTACCGTAAGTCGCGTTCATTATTTGGAAAAACTTGGTTACATAAGGTTTTGCCTGTTCCCAATATATTGTTTTCTCTGATTTCTGGTAAACGAAATTTACTTTCGGTCCGTCCAGAATTACAAAGGATTCCACGGTGTAATCCCGATCTGCAGCCCACGCGAAATCGAGCATATTTTTCGCCGTCCATTTCCAGGTCGCTTTGTCTTTTCTGTCGGTTTTAATGGTTGCTTTTGCATCGTAACCTTTAACTTCTGAAGGGTTTTCTAAAGTTCCACCCGCACCAATCACATAATCCTTATCGATTTTAATATTGACTTCAAAATCAGAAAATGGGGCGTGAAATTCTCTTCCGATATAATCGAAAGTTGCCCAGCCGTCATAATCATATTCTGCAATTTTTGGATACCACTGGGTTACGGTCATATCAATTCCTTCACGGTTATTTCTTCCGGCACGGCGAATCTGCATAGGTATTACAGCGTCCCATTCCATGGTAAATGTGGTTTTCGAATTGGCTTTAAGTGGTGTATTCAAATAAACTTTCATCACGGTTTCTTGAATTTCAAATTTCAAATCCTTCCCATTTTGTTTAATCCAGTGAATATTTTGGGCGCCTTCTTCATTCTTTGGAATAGAAGCTAAGGTTGAAATACCATTATTCTGTAATCTCGAATCACCGTTCTTGCCTTGACTCGCAACGCGCTGATCCATCATAGATCCAGGTTTGAAAGCATTCCAATATAAATGAAAATAAACCACTTTCAGTTCGTCGGGTGAATTGTTGGTATAATTTAAAGTTTGATTTCCGTTGTAGGTGAAGTTTTTCGCATCGACATCAATATCCATTTTGTAATTGGCATATTGTTGATAGTAGGCATTTTTCTGTGCTGATGATAATCCGAAAAATAAAGTGAGAATAATGAGAAACCCTTTGTTCATAGTATTTTAAATTTTGAAACGGAAAGATAAGAATTTTTGAATTTATGGGAAGATTTAAGCCAAGAAAAAACCCTTTCAGCATTGTTAACTGCTAAAAGGGTTTGCTTTATTTCTTTAATTAAAGATTATTTTTTAGAAGCCATTCCGCTTTTCAAAATTTTCTCTAATATCCTTAAAGTAATTAAGTAAGTCGGTTTTACTCCTGTTAATCCCAAACCACCTGAAGATAGCGTAGAGCCGGTTTCCAAAGGATTGTCTGACGCGTAATAAGCGTACATTACAAAAAGATCTTCTGAAATGTGATGGCGAATTTTCGAGGCAACCTGAATTGCTTTTTGATAATGCGCACCTTCCATTTCCAGTCCGATTGCTTTCCAGGAGGTATCCATGAAGTATCTTAAAATATCTTTATTCTGAAGCGAAGTTCCCAGCACGGAAACCATTCCCCCTTCAAAAGCTTGAATTTCATCATCTTCGAAATCTTCTAATTTCAAAGCATTTTCAAATGGATAATTATCTGCCGTTCCCTCAAACACGTGAGAAGTAGGAATCATAATATCTCCTTTTCCACCTTGTAAGATTCCAGCTTTGCCCATAATTGAAATGGATTTCACTTTCATCGTGTAGATTTCACCATTAAAATCGTAAGGACGTAAAAGTTCGTCCATTACTTCAAATGCTTGTTCACCAAATGCATAATCAAAAACCAATATAACATCATCGCCAGAATATTTTAAATCTGCAAATGGCGTATTTTTTAAATCAGTCTTAGATAAATCGATAATTTGAACATCGATATTACTTCCACTTTGATCATTGATATAAATTAATCCTGCTTCTTGAGAATGTGCTAGAACTTTTTCCTGCAGGGATTTCTTGTTAGAAATCTCTTCATACATTTTATAATCTACATTCTTGGTCGCTTTCTTTCCGATGGAATCGTTGGCAAAAAGCATATTTTTCACCGAGTGCATGTTGGCTGAAATAATGTGCAAAGGTCTCATCTGCAAATTGTTTTCTGCTAAAACCTGTTTTACTTTATTTGCCCATTTTTCACCAAAAAAGTGATGACCCACTCTTTCGCGAAGAATCGCCGAGAAATGAACTTCTCTTTCTCTGATTTTTTTATAATCATTAAAACTTTCGTTTCCTAAATGATAGATGATTTTGAATAACCGATCAGGATTTTCATCATCACCGAAATTATTATAAGCATTTAAGGTTTCATCAAAAGTTCTTCCTAATAAGGAAGAAAGATGAATCAGTGCCACTTCTTTTTCTTTTCTACTGAATTTTTTATCGCTCGTCGCAACATCTTCAATAATCTTCCAGGCACGGCTTGGTTTATCATTGCTTTCTGCATTAAAAGCCAAATTGCGAATTTTATCTGCTTCTATATATAAGAAGGTAAGGTGAGTCAGGATATCGTAAATTTCTGAACGACCCAAAAGAACTTCGATGTTCATTTGATGCTCGTCGATACGATAACAGTTTCTTCTTCTCTTTTTTGGAACAATCACTTCGAAACTTCCTTTGTCGAAACCTTCATCGGAGGTAAGATGAATGAATGAACATTCCTCAATTCCTTCTGGAAGTCGATCTAGAACATAAAGAAGTCCATCTAACTCTATTTTATTAGGAACGCCCATCGTTCCATAAATTTCGGGGTTGATTGTTGTAAGTAAGGACCGAAGACTTTCTCCGGAGATTCCGGCTGGTTTGAAAAAACCGCGATAGAATAGGTGACGCATAGAAACATAAAGTCTTTCGATTGCCTCAGTGGTTTCTCTTGCTCTTGAATTTACCATATTGTAAAATTTCACACAAATATAAGGAATTAGTTCTTAAATGTACCGTGTTCATTAGATTGCGATTATAATTAATGTATTATTAATATTAAAACTGTTAGAATTTTTTTTAAGTGAGAGATTTGATCTTAACGAACATAAGTAAGGTGATTTTTATTTATACAGAAAATATAAAATTTATATAAAATTATATTTAATTTATCATTGACCCTAAAAAATAGAGGTAAATGTATTTTGTTTTTATATTTTTTGTAATTTTACCCCACCAAAAACAACAAACAATGTCAAGTTTAAGATTTAAAGCGTTAGAATTAATTTCTCAAAAGGATTTTAGAAAAATAAACGCAGTGGAAGTTCCCGCAAAATTATCTTCATTATTTTGTGAAAACGTATTCTCAGAAGAAACAATGAGAGAGTATTTGACGAAAGAAGCATTTACCTCCATTCAAAATGCAATTAAAAGCGGCGTGAAAATTCAGCGTGATGTTGCCGATCAGATTGCAGTTGCCATGAAAGATTGGTCTTTAAGCAAAGGAGTTACTCATTATACACACTGGTTTCAACCGTTAACTGGATCAACGGCAGAAAAGCATGATTCCTTTTTCACTCCATTTGAAAGCGATCGTGCAATTGACCGATTCTCTGGTGGAATGTTAATTCAGCAAGAACCAGATGCATCTTCATTCCCTAATGGTGGAATCAGAAATACATTTGAAGCACGTGGTTATACCGCTTGGGATCCTACCTCTCCAGCATTTATTATGGGAACGACTCTTTGTATTCCATCTATCTTTATTTCTTACACCGGTGAAACATTAGATTATAAAGCACCTTTGCTACGAGCTTTAAATGCTGTAGATGAAGCTGCGACCGATATTTGTCGTTCTTATTTTGATAAGAATGTAACTAAAGTTAGTCCTACTCTCGGTTGGGAACAAGAATATTTCCTAGTTGACTCTGCCTTGTATAATTCAAGACCAGATTTAGTGATTACAGGAAAAACGCTTTTAGGGCATTCTCCTGCAAAAGGTCAGCAATTGGATGATCATTATTTTGGGTCAATTCCTACTCGTGTAATGAACTTCATGAAAGAGCTGGAAATTAAGTCAATTCAATTGGGGATCCCTGTAACGACTAGACATAACGAAGTTGCTCCAAATCAGTTTGAATTGGCGCCAATGTTTGAGGAAGTTAACGTGGCGGTAGATCATAACTCCTTATTAATGGATTTAATGGCGAGAGTTGCGCACAAACATCATTTCCATATCCTGTTCCACGAAAAACCATTTGCTGGCGTAAACGGAAGTGGAAAACACAATAACTGGAGTTTAGCAACAGATACAGGCGAGAACCTTTTAAGCCCAGGAAAAAACCCTAAAAAGAATTTACAGTTCTTAACATTCTTCGTAAATACTTTAAAAGCAGTTCATGATTATGCAGACCTATTAAGAGTAAGTATTGCTTCTGCTGGGAATGATCACAGACTTGGAGCGAACGAAGCGCCACCAGCGATTATTTCTGCCTTTATCGGTTCTCAATTGTTCGGAGTTTTAGAAGAACTGGAAAAAGTGAAAGACGGAAAATTATCTCCAGAAGAAAAAACAGATCTTAAATTAAATGTCGTTGGTAAAATCCCTAATATTTTATTAGATAATACCGACAGAAACAGAACTTCACCGTTTGCCTTTACCGGAAATAAATTTGAAATCAGAGCCGTTGGTTCTTCAGCGAACTGTGCAGAAGTGATGACCGTGATGAATGCCATTGCAGCTAAGCAATTTAAAATGTTCAAAATAGAAGTTGATGCCTTGGTTGAAGATGGCTTGAAAAAAGACGAAGCAATCTTTAATGTATTAAGAGAATACATTAAGGTTTCTAAAAACATCATGTTTGAAGGTGACGGTTATTCCGAAGAGTGGGCGATCGAAGCCGCAAAAAGAGGGTTGAATAATTTAAAAACTACTCCACAAGCTTTAAGCAGAGAATTAGACCCGAAATTTATCGCACTTTACGAAGAACTTGGGATTTATACCCATCGTGAGTTGGAAGCGAGGAATGAAATAAAATTAGAGAAATATTCTACGGTAATTGCCATTGAAGCAAGAGTAATTGCTGATATTGCGAGAAACCATATTATTCCTTGTGCGTTAAATTATCAAAACCGATTAATCGAGAACGTAAAAGGCTTGAAAGAAATTTTTGATAAATCAGAATTTCAAACTTTGGCGAAAGAGCAGATGAGTTTGATTAGAGATATTTCTGGTCACGTGAGTATTATTAAACTGGAAGTAGAAAACCTTCTTGTAGCAATTGAAGATGCCAAATCAAAAGGCAGCTCTCGAGAAACGGCTGAGTCCTTCTGCGAGGATGTAATTCCTTTCTTCGCCAAAATTAGAAATTCATCTGATGAATTAGAGATGATGGTCGACGATGAGCTTTGGCCATTGACGAAATACAGAGAACTTCTGTTCACAAGATAAATCGCACTTCTTTTAAATTTGTAAAGCCCTATTCGTAGGGCTTTTTTGTGGTCTTAAAAGTTTTCTACTTAAATGTCATAGAAGAATCCAATATACTTAATAGATTAAAAGTATAAATGTTAACAAATCTTAATTTAAATAAAAAAGCAATCCCTTAAATAAAGGGATTGCGAGGATTATTCTTTTAACATTATAAAAAATACTGTTAAAATGTGTTAAAGTAGCAAGTCCGAGTGGGTGATTTCACCCTCGGTTTTGCCCGAATACCTACTTTTGTATTGCTTTTTAAACCAAATATTACGTTTTAACACGGAGAATCATATATATATGAAGAAAAGAATTTTGTTTTATTGTACCGCTATGTTCGCTACATTTTCACTACAGTCATGCGTTTCTAACTATGTAGTTTCAACACCGACTACTTACTCTAATGAATACAAATCAAATGCCAAACTTGCATCTATAGATAATAAGAAATTGGCAGTAGCTAAACAACAGTTGCTGAATAGTTTCAAAGATGAACAAGTGGTTGCTGCCAGAAGTTTAGAAACGATTGTTAAGAATGAGGAAATCGCAAAAGCGGTTCGTTTCTCTAAAAAAATAGACGATATCTTAACAGAAGCAGAATCTTATTTAGGAACTCCTTATAGATATGGTGGAATGACCAGAAGAGGAATTGACTGTTCAGCATTTGTATTATCAGTATTCGGTGCCAGTGCCGGAATGAACTTACCAAGAGTAGCAGCTTCCCAAGCACAAGAAGGAGAGAAAGTAGAAAAAAGCGAGCTACAAAAAGGAGACTTGGTTTTCTTTTCCCACAGTAGAGGTAGAATTTCTCACGTAGGTATCGTAGAAAGTGTCTCAGAAGAAGGATCAGTAAAATTCATACACGCAGCCACTTCAAGAGGCGTAATGATTTCTTCATTAAATGATTCCTATTGGGGACCCAAATTCAGATTTGCCAAAAGAGTATTATCACAAGAAGTCTTCAATGACAACTTAGCAAACAATTCAAATTAAATAATTGATATTTTAAAGAAAAAGCCACCTTTTAGGGTGGCTTTTTTGGTTCTAAAAATGAAGAGTTATTATTTGTAGAAGCATAACAGTTTTCGCTTCTTTCAAAACCCGTCCTGCTCTTCGTTGCAATTCCTCATTTCGCCGCTCTCCGCTTCTGCGGATTGCGCCTCATTCCGGGATTTTCACTGCGATCAGGGCTAGAAGATCAACTGGTTTTTTTTCAGTAGGATTTTCGTATAAAAAATTGTTGCGTGTTTGTATATTGAATGCGTTTTTCCTTATACTTAAATCTGCAGATTTAGAATGTTTTTAAATCTGTTTTTGAAATAAACCCCTGCCATCAAACATTTTAGGTAAGAATATTGTTTTTCATAGATGCAGAAAGTTGCGTATATTTGATAGTTATCTGCAATGCACCAAACCGCAATCAAAAGATATAATGAAACAAATTTTTATTTTTTTATTGATTTTTAAAGGCGCCTTTTTTTACAGTCAAGAAAGTGAATTAAAAAGTTGTAATGTAAAATATCAAATTGACACTACGAACTTTAACAAATCTGGATTTTTCAAACTTCAAATAACAAATTTGGAATCAATCAAACTGAAAATTCCACGAACTTTTAGTATGATGCGAATACAAGTGCAAAATTTGGAAAAATATGACAGAGAATTACAGAATTTTACGAAAGAAAAAAACGCTTTCGTAGATGTTAATTGTACAAAATGTAATGAAAAACAATTCAAACTAAAATCAAATGAAACATTTGTATATAATCTGGACATAAACAACCTTTATCTTGTAGAAAAAAAATTAAACCAGCAAAACGCTAAATATAAATTCAATTTATTTTTTAATTCTATTGATTTCCGTTACAACCAAAATAAGAAATGTTATATCGATAATTACGAATCACCCAAAATAATTTACAAAACAAAAGAAGAAGCACTGTAGATAACAAAGTATTTCTACAAGCGGGTATGAAGTTTTCATCGAAGATTTTAGCGCTTAATTCAATTTTTAGCACGTAGAAAGTTTTCGTATTTTTATCCCGCCTGCAGAAATACCCAACCGTTAGGCGTAATTAGATGAAGACACTGTATACAATCATATTGCTACTTTTCACAGGAACTTTACTCGCACAGAGTTCCAAACAGACCATCGAAGTTCATTACAACTTGTATGCTACTGACTTTGACAATCAAGAATACTTGTATCAGACCAGACAACTAAATTTTAAGCAATCAAAGAAAGTCGATCAACTCTTAAATGAGCTGAAAAATATAAAGTCAGTAAATCAGATTTTTAAAGAGACGAATATTGACACAATTTTAATCAAGCAAAACCCTGAACAACTTATCAAATTCTATGATGATAAATATATAAGATGGAATGCCCAACAAGTAAGTTTTATTTCTGAAAAGTTAAGCCAAATTGAAACCTATAAAAAACACTATGAAAATTATCTTGAATTAGGCTGTTGCGTCCATATGCACCAACGGTACAGGGATGAATACGTAATGAAAGTTTTTGAAAACGGAACTTTGAAAAATATCTTCACTTCAAGAAAATCATTACCTAATTCAAAAAAGTTACCCTGGACAGACAGTAGAGATTTAAAAAATTACAATCAAAATGTAGACAAATTATTTTTTGAAATCATTGGCTCTAAAAAACAATATCAAGAACTGATGATCGGAAATGAATTGACAAAACATTTAGTCACGAAAATTATAGATTACCATAAACCAAATTTATACGAATTGTCAGCATATGACTATTTTGAAGAACTTAACGAACTCAAAAGCGATTTTGAGATTTTGAATATTGGAGAAATTTATGGAAGTGGCAGATACATATGGAACGAATCAAAAACGTATTATGCAAGGCTGACAAATAGTCTAATGATGCCTCAAGTAAATATTATGTTTTTAGCCACCAAAGAAGGAAGGTCAATTTATTCAAGAGATAGTATTAAATCTGACTATAAGGACATAATTAATCGTGTTCAGAAAGTTGAGTTTTTAACGAACTATGTCTCACAAAACCAGTCTGTAAAACTTGACATATACTATTTTAATAACAAGCCTATAAACGATTACAATATTGACAGCTTTAATAAAAACTCTAAACAATGGATAAAACACGACACGTTTTTGGAGAGTATTAAAAAGTATGAAGACGTAGAAACTAAGCCGGCCTATGCAAATGAAGATGCTATAAGAGTTTCAAAAGAATTGTATTGTGGTTGTAATTTCAGATTCAAAAAGGAATTTACGGAAAAAGCAATCTTCCTCGAACTTAACGACAAAGAAAAAAAAGAAAACTCTGTTTGGTATCTTTTACCTGACGATACCGTTTTACTATACATTATGCAGGGCGACAAAGTTATCGACTATGATTACACGAAATTTGGGAAATTTCCAGGTATTCAATATCCGTGTGTTTTGTTTGATTTAAAAGGAAATATTATTGATAGGAAATAAAAAACGGCAGGTAACATGGGTTTGGTAATAGCGGACGGAACGTCTAAAATTCAAGTTTTGTGCATCGGTTGAAATTTGTATTTTAGTTGAAAGTTTCGTCTTTGAAATGCGCGACATCGCCAAGCCCCGAAACGTTAGCGATAATGTTAGACCGAAACGAAATAGATGACATGAATCGAATTTTTAAATAATTACACTTGAATAGCGAAAATTTTTGACTCGGCGAATATTTGCCGGATTTATAGATTACACAATTATCTTAAGCATTTCATTTATTTATATTTCTATTTTTGGAAAGATGAATGATGACGGAGAATATTCAGTTACCGGAATTAAAACAGTGCCGATATTACTTTTCTGGTTTACTTATTTATGTTTAATCGAAACATTCTTAAACGCAACTTTAGGAAATTACATTGTAAAGCTTAAACCTGTGGACTTAAATACTGGAAAAGAAATAAATTTAAAACAATCTTTTTTAAGACATTGCGTCGACATAATTGATATGTTTGCGTTTGGAATTGTCGCTATCATAATTATAAAAAACTCTGAAAAAAGTCAACGCTTAGGAGATTTATTGGCTAAAACTAAAGTAGTTAAGGTTCAATAAAAATACTACTGCTAATATGTTCTACGACAAAACTACGCGGAAATTTACTTCGAGGTTTTGTAACTAGGTGGTTTTTTGCAAATATAAAGTTGGGTTTATTTATTCACGCTTGCAGAAATAAATCACCGTTACTCCCGTTTACACCAAACTATTCCGATCCGTATAATTCGGTTTAAAGAAGATAAACGCCATAAACAATAATAAACAGAAAAATTATCGAACAAACAGACGAAATATTTAGACACTTTGAAAAGTATATAAAACTTAACGACAGTTTAAAAAACGAACTTTCTAACAGAATTGTTTTCAAGACTTTTAAAAAGGGAGAACTTGTTCATGATGCTAATAAAATCTGTACTAAAAGCTACTTTATCCAAAGAGGATTATTACGAACTTACTTTATCAAAGACGGAAAAGAAATTAGTGAATATTTTTCAGCAGAAGGAGAATGGAGTAATTCACCCAGAAGTTTCAGCACAAGACAATTGGATATATATTACATTGATGCGATAGAAGATACAGATGCATTTCTTTTAAATGTAAATGACCTAATGTATATATTTGAAAATTTCCCCGAAATGGAACGGTATGCAAGATTATCAATGGGAACTGTTTTCGGTCACTTTATGGAAAGAATAACGTCAATGCGATTTACAACTGCAAAAGAAAAGCACAATCACTTTATTGAAACATATCACGATATTCATCATAGAATTCCACTTGGAATGATAGCCTCCTATTTGGGAATTGCGCAAGAAACATTAAGCAGAATTAGAGCCGAAAAGTAATTTTTTGATCTAGGTCAAAATTTATAAAGAATTTAAGCCTCAACTTTGTCTTTCAACATTTTAAAATAATAGAAATGCAAAACTTAAAACATCTCATTTTTGGATTATTACTGATTATTTCTTCCAACTCATTTGCCCAAACCATATTAGAAACGCCCAATGTGGAAAGTAAGTTATATGTCGGAGATGGAGTAAATCAACCTTTAATTGTTGGGCTTGGAGGTTCTGAAGGAGGTAACGCCTGGACAAGCGACTATTGGAAAAAAACAAGAGATCAATTTATTGAAAAAGGATACGCATTTTTAGCAATTGGTTATTTCGGAGCAAAAGGGACACCTGATAAATTGGAAAAGATCGCTATTGAAGATGTGCATTATGCTATTGAAGTTGCCAAAAAGAATAAAAAAATTAACAAAGAAAATATTGCTATTATTGGTGGTTCCAGAGGTGCAGATTTGGCATTGCTTTTAGGAAGCTATTACGACGATATTAAAGGCGTTGTTGCTATTGTTGCCAGTAATGTGACTTTCCCAGGAAACACAAATCACTTTACTACCTCTACCTGGACGTACCAAAATAAAGAATTGCCTTTTGTTCCTGTAAATGATGAAGCAGTTCCGTATCTGATGAAAAACGATTTACGAGGTACATTTGAAGCAATGTTGCAAGATAGCATTGCAGAAGAAAAAGCCTTGATAAAAATTGAAAAAATTAACGGACCAATTCTATTAATTTCGGCAACAAAAGATGAAGTTTCTCCTTCGACACCAATGGCAGAAAAGATGATCACCATACTTAAAACTTACAATTTCAAACATAAGTATGAACATATTGCTATTGAAGGTGGGCACTCAGCACCACTAAAACATTTTGACTTAGTTTTTAAATTTTTGGAAACCAATTTTTCAAAATAATAAGAGGAAAAAAACGCTAATATATAATAAGGGTTTTTAAAAGAGGAGAATTTGAACTTGGGAATTTAAAGCGAACTTTAAAAATGAGAATTCAATGAAGCAAATAGTTCTAATATTAGTAATTGGAATCAATTTTACCTCTTGCAAACAAAGTAAAGTCAACGGAATTACTATCGGCAATACTTTGTACGAGAACCAAACCCTTGAGGAAAATCAGGAACTACGTAAGTTAGTCCGACAAACTTTGAACAAAGATCAAAACGCATTAGTAAAACTCAATGACTTTTGGTGTGGCGAAGGAGCAGGCTGTTACGACCTGGGTTTCATCCTAACACAAATTGTTTATAGACTTGGCGAAAACGATTTTAATACAATGCTGAAAAAAATTGACACCAAACATTTAGTAGGACTTGAAAGTTTAATTAAGGTTGGTCTGGAGTACGGTGACAATAATCAAGATGGAAAAATGGATAATAATAAATTCGAAACTGAATTTCCAGAATTATTAAATATATTAAACACTAAAAAGCAGGAGAAAAAGCCGAACGACATTCTATTACAAAATTAACGTCGAAGCTTTCATCTAACTCCCGTTTACACCAAACTATTCCGATCCGTATAATTCAGTTTAAAGAAAATAAACGTCATCATTGAAAATGCCAATAGTGAACTTCCACCATAACTAAAGAAAGGAAGCGGAATTCCCACCGTTGGGAAAAGTCCCATCACCATTCCTAAATTGATGGAAAAGTGCATGAGTAGTATTGACGCGAAGCTATAACCGAAGACGCGGTTAAAGGCTGATTTTTGCTTTTCTGCTAAGTAATAAATTCGGCCGATAAAAATAGAATAAAGGATCACCAGCATTGTGCTTCCGAAAAATCCCCACTCTTCACCCACCGTACAAAAAATATAATCGGTACTTTGCTCAGGAACAAATTTTCCTTGGGTTACAGAACCCTCGCGGTATCCTTTCCCCCAAAAGCCACCAGAACCAATCGCCGTTTTTGAATACAGTAAGTTATACCCAGAGGTGTCTCGGAAAGCCTTTTCTCCTTTGTATAAAACCTCAATTCTTTCACGTTGGTGCTTTGGTAATTTTTCCAAAATATGAGGCGCTCCATAAGCTAGTCCACAGAGAATTCCGACAACACCAACAATGGCTGCCACCGATAAAAAATTCCAGTGAATTTTGTACGAGTTTAAAAATAGTACAATTGCACTAATTAAAACGATTGCAATAACCACATATAAAGGATCAACTGCAAGTGCAACCAGAAAAACGCTGGCGAAAATTAATCCAATTCCGAAAACCCAGCCCGACATTCCTTCGCGGAATAATGCAATAAAGAATGCAATGAAAACAAGTAGTGAACCTACATCCGGAATCATTAAAACAACAACTGCCGGAATCCCGATAATCGCTATTGTAGTCCAGATCGATTTTTTATATTTTAAATTGAAATCAGGTCCAGAAACATAATTAGCTAACATTAAAGCGGTTCCGATTTTAGCAAATTCTACAGGTTGTAAACTTACCGCCCCGAACTTGTACCAGTTTTTCTGACCAAGTATTTCTGTTCCAAACGGAAATAAACCTATCAGCAAAACTACGCCTCCAATGTAGATGATACCAGCCATGTTTTCGAAAAATTTTGCTCTGGTCGCAAAAATAATAATTCCCACAAATACTGACACACCAAGCCAAATTGCTTGCCTTGTTCCACTTGCTTGGTCCACACTATAAATGTTAGCCACAGCGAAAGCACACAGCAGAAAATAGAGCGAAAGTCCTAATTTGTCAATTCCTTGTGCCCACTTCATTTTTTTGCCCGCGTTTTTAATTTAAGTATAATAGAATCTCTTTTATTCAGAAGTTGCTTTTTCTGTTCTGCGTCTTTTACAGTTCTTAATTTTTCTTCGATATTGGAGAGAAATAAAGAATCTTTGCTCGGTTCTTTGTACAGGCCTTTTCTTTTAAGTTCTACAACCCATTGTCTTTTGTACTCAGGCATGAAACTCGCGTTCACCAGTTTGTTGTAAAGATGTTCCCGTTTTAAATCTCCTGTTAAATATTTTTCAGCAATTACAGCCGCGGCTGGTCCGGCCCAGGTTGATCCAAATCCTGCATGTTCCATTACTGCAGCAATAACTATTTTTGGATTTTCTGCAGGAGCTGCTAAAACAAAGATGGAGTTGTCTTTTCCTTGCGGAACTTGAGCGGTTCCGGTTTTTGCCAACATTGTAAAATCCTTGGATTTTAAACTTCGTGCAGTTCCGTTTAGTACCACCGCTTCCATTCCTTTGATGATAGGATCGAAATGTTTTGGATCGACTAAGGTTTTATGTTTTACTTTGAATCGTGGATCCGGATTTGGTTTTCCATCAATTGATTTTACAATGTGTGGGGTAAAATACCAACCACGGTTAACGATTGCCGCAACAGAGTTTGCCATCTGCAAAGGAGTTAGCAGAACGTCTCCTTGTCCCATTCCATTAAAAATAGAACCATTCATAGTGTAGGCAGAGGTCCAGTCTTTTTTGCCACCACTTCTTTTTTCGTAAAATTCTCCACTTGGGATTCTCCCTTTCGAGCCAACTGCTAAATCATTATTAAGAAATTCACCGACTCCAAAACTGCTCATTATTTTTTTCCATTCGTTCACTCCGCGAGTCGGATCTCCTGGATATTTATTCATAATGGCTATAAAAGCATAAGAGAAATAACAGTTGCTGGAAACCTGAATTGCGGGAACTAACGGATCAGCACCACCGTGACCTTTAACTCTTAAACCGCGATAATTAAATCCACCACCGCATGGAAAAATAGTTTTTTCATCCATCACTCCCATTTGCATTGCTGCAGCTGCAGTGAGTAATTTAAAAGTAGAACCTGGTGGATAAGCGGCTTGCAGAGACCGGTCAAAAGTTGGACGATTATTGTAAACCGTATCCATTTGCAAGCGGTATAAATTTCTGGTTTTATTTGGACCTGAAAAAAGATTGGGATCAATGTCTGGCCCAGTTGCTAAGGCTAAAATTTCTCCGTTCGTGGGATCGATTGCTACAATTGCACCTTGCTTATTCACCAGCATTTCTTCGGCCATGCGCTGTAAATCATAATCGATGGTCAGCGTAATATCTTTACCTGTTACGACATCTTTGTCTAAGGCGCCGTCTTTATAAGAACCAATGCTACGTAATCGAATATCTTTTTGAATGTACTGAACTCCTTTCGTTCCGCGAAGATCGTTTTCATAAGATTTTTCAATTCCTGTTTTTCCAATGAAATCTCCCGGAAGATAATAGATTGAATCTTTTTTTAATTCCCTTTCATTCACCTCGTTCGTATAACCCAAAAGGTTTCCAGAAGTAGAAACTTCATATTGTCGTTGAGGTCTGGACACAATACTAAAAGCAGGATATTTAAATATAATTTCCTGAATTCTGGCAATTTCCTCGCGACTCATATTTTTCATAAAAGTCATCGGAGTTAATTTCGAATAGTATCTTTCCTTTTTAATGGAATTAATAGTTTTGATGAAATCCGGTTTGGTTATCTGTAGTAGATTACAGAAATCCAAAGTATCGAAGTCTGCTTTTAACAGCGCTGCCGTAAATGAAATTTCGTACGAAGGCTGATTTCCAACCATGATTTTTCCGTTTCGATCAAAAATAACTCCACGTTGTGGAATGATGTATTCTGTTTTGATGGAAGTATTGGCGGCATTCAAAGCATATCGATCTGTGAACAACTGCAAATAGGCAAGCCGAGCTATAAAAATTATAGCAATAAGAGATAGAAAAACGGAGATTTTTAAAAATTGTGGTTTCAGACTTTTTGTTTGATTTTAAATGCCAAAGCGTAAATAATGATAAAGATAAATGAAATCGCACTCGTTGCCAACACATTAAGGAAGATATCGAAAAATCTACTAAACTTAAAAATTTCGATATATTGAACGAGTACCTGGTGAATGAAAATACTCATGAAAATAAAAAGTAAAAACTGCGACCATTGTAGAGATTGAAAGGAGAAGAAATCCGTAGAAGTATCCGTAGAAGTTCTAAAAATTAAGGTTCTAAAATAGGCGATAATTACCGTAGCCAAAGCATTGATTCCCCACGTGTAGAGAAATGCATCGATCCCCAATCCGAGGATAAAGCTCAAAGCCAGGAATTGAAATTTATTTCGAAAAAATGGGTAAAACATTACGAACACTGGATAGATTACCGGTGTGTATTTTCCAAAAAGAGTAATTCTATTCAAAACGAAAATCTGCAATGCAATCAGCAAAACAATAATCAGGATATCTGTAAAAAGGGTTCTACTTATCATTTCTCTCTTTTTATAGTCGCTTGCAAAGTATCTTCGATTTTTCTAACCTCTGCTTTTTTAAGATTTTTAACCACATAAATTTTGCTGAGGTTACCCATTTTCTCACTGAGTTCTACTGAAATATCCCAAAAGCCGGTTTTACTGTCAACTTCATAACCTGCGACTCTTCCAATGGTTATTCCTTGTGGGAAAATAGCTGATTTACCGTCAGTTACCACCGTGTCTCCTACTTGTAGTGGAACATATTTCGGCACATCTGACAAATGCATAATTCTGGAATCATCACCTCGCCATGTTAAAGTCCCGAAATAACCTGACTTTTTAAGTGAGGCATTAATTTTAATTTTATTTAAACTTAATATGGATTGAACCAAAGAATAAGAATCGGTTGTATTAATAACGATTCCAGCAATTCCTTCCGGAGCCATAACGCCCATTTTTGGAAGTATGCCATCTCTTTTTCCGCGATTGATGGTAAAGTAATTGTCTTTTCGATTGACGCTGTTGTAAACAATTTCACCATCAACGAAAGTATAAATTTGTCCGCCACCAATAGTGTCATGAACTTTTCTGAATTCTGGATTTACTGCCGCTTCCTTTCCATAAAGCTGCGTCATTAAACTTTTGTTCTGGGCCACCAGTTTATCATTGGTTTGCTTCAGTTTTAGGTATGAAGCTCCTTCGTCAATATAGCCGGAAACCCACGAGTTAAATGCAGCAGATTGCCCTGCAATCCACGACTGTTGCATTGAGTTTCTGCTGAAAATCAATACGATAGCTATGAGTTGCAGAAATATAAAGAAGACGAATAAACTGTTCTTCGAAAACAATCTCAGCAAAAATCCCATC
>NZ_JBGZYM010000006.1:0-19583 GCF_041824135.1 Kaistella sp.
ATAAAAATAATTTGTATTCTTTACCTTTCAATATCTGGCTGAATGTGGTTGTTTGAAAAATACAGAAGATGTTAGTTGTTAATGTTTTACCTTAGCCAAATGCTTCCACAAAAAGTGGTGCAAAAATACGGTTTTATTTCATACCACCAATCATTATTAATGAAATTTCTTGATCATTTTATTATATTTAAAGTCATTAATAAATGCATTCCCTTACCTTTGCAGAATGGACTTACAGACAATCTACCAAAATTTGCAGATTCAGGACATGAATCAAATGCAGAAAACCACTTATAAAGCTTCACAGGACAACAAAGATGTTATTCTACTCTCTCCGACCGGTTCAGGAAAAACACTTGGATTTTTATTTCCTATTCTTAGAAATTTAAATACGAGATCGGCTGGAATTCAAGCCATCATCATTGTTCCATCACGAGAATTGGCTTTGCAGATCGAACAGGTTTTCAAAAGCATGGGCACCGATTATAAGGTAACATTTTGCTATGGTGGACACGATAAAAAAATTGAAGTCAACAACTTGATCCAGGCTCCTGCTTTACTGATAGGAACTCCTGGTAGAATCGCTTACCATTTAAAAAATGACAATTTCGATCCGACGACGATTGAGACGATGGTTTTAGATGAGTTTGATAAATCACTTGAATTTGGTTTTCATGAGGACATGAGTTTCATTATTAATGAAATGCCGAATTTGAAGCAAAGAATGCTCACCTCAGCGACAGCAATGCCAGAAATTCCAGAATTTACTGGTATCAATCGTCCGGAGAAAGTAGACTTTTTAAAAGTTCTGGAAATTAAGCCAGACTTTCAATTGAGAAAAGTACTCACGACTTCCGAAGAAAAATTAGACACTTTATTTAATTTGCTTTGTAAGATCGGTAATAAAAGAACATTGATATTTTGTAACCACAGAGATGCGGTTGACCGAATTTCAGAATTATTAAAAGAGAAAGGAATTTCAAGAGAAACTTTTCACGGCGGAATGGAACAGGACGAAAGAGAACGCGCTTTACTCAAGTTCAAAAATGACTCTTCCCGAATTTTAATTACGACCGATTTAGCCTCACGAGGTTTAGATATTCCAGAAGTAGAATCAATTGTACATTATCAATTGCCGCCGAAAGAAGACGCTTTCATCCACCGAAACGGACGAACTGCGAGAATGAACGCCAAAGGTTATGTCTATTTAATAATGACGGAGGATGAAAACTTCCCTTTTATTAAAAAAAATACGCCGGAAGAAGTTTTAACGCAGGATTATAAAATGCCGTCAAGAACTCCATTTTTGACAATTTACATCAGCGCTGGAAAAAAAGATAAAGTGAATAAAGTTGATATCGTTGGTTTTTTAATTAAAAAAGGAGAACTGGAGAAAGATGATATCGGCTTGATCGAAGTTAAAGATACTACTTCTTATGTTGCAGTAAACCGACAGAAAGTAGTTGCTCTACTAAAAAAATTAGAAGGACAAAGATTAAAAAACAAGAAATTAAAAATCGAAATTGCTTACTAAATAAGCATGATCAATGTCTTCTTTAAAAAGTCTTAATTTTTATGTATTTTTGTTTTTGACCTATTTCAAATGAAAGTTAATTTACCAGACAAACTCTATTATTCGATTGGCGAAGTTGCAAAAGCTTTTGATGTCAATGCTTCCCTGATTCGTTACTGGGAACAGGAATTTCCGATCATCAAGCCTAAGAAAAATAAAAAAGGAAACCGCTATTTCACTCCTGAGGATATTAAAAATCTGAAAATTATTTATCATCTGGTTAAAGAAAAAGGCTATACGCTTGACGGTGCCCGAATTGCTTTAACCACCAATTCGAAAATTTCAGAAACCGTGTCTATGATTGACCGCTTGGAGTTTGTAAAAGCAGAGTTGCAAAAATTAAAAGAATCACTTGTAGAAAGACCCGAATAAAAAGGGTCTTTTTCCTTTTTAAAATAGGTGTATTACTTTAGATAAGTATAATTTATCAGAATAGCTTTACTGAAAATTATTACTATGAAATCATCTATACAACTCTCCGCAGCGAAAAATTATTTCTTAGGTTTTGCAACTTCTGGGCTCTTTTTAATTTCGGGATTATACTTTTTTAATTCCAGCAAAACTCCCGAACATTCTCCCCTAACTTTTACCGAAAATTCGCAGACCGAAACTGTTTCCGGAAAGAAAGTTCAATTAAAAGAGTTTAATCCTAACGATTTAAGTGAACAGGAATGGATCAATTTGGGATTCTCTGAACGGCAAGTTGCGACCATCTTAAAATACAAATCAGTCGTTGGTGGAAATTTCACTTCCAAAGAACAACTCCAAAAATGCTACTCCATTTCTGCTGAAAAATACAGTGAAATTGAACCTTATCTTTTACTTCCTGAGCAGGCAAGCAAAACGAATTCCAATCAAAATTACAGTCGCAGTTATACCAATAATTACGGTCCCAGAAAGACTTCCTACAACTACGCTTCTTCTTCATCTAATAAAGGATTAACCATTCCCGGAAAATTTAATCCAGATAGTTACTCTGTTAATGATTTTATCAATTTAGGTTTTACCGAAAAACAAGCGAGTTCTATTTTAAAATATAAAAATTATTTGGGTGGAAGTTTCATCAGCAAGGAGAAATTCAAAGAATGCTATATGATCAGTGATGAGAATTACAGAAAGTTGGCACCTTATTTATTACTTCCGGACACGGCTCCTGCAAATACTTTTGAACGAAAATCATTTGCCGACAGCAAGCAATCGATTCAAAAACCAGCCATCAACATTGAACCCTTTGATCCAAACACCACTGACCTGGACGGTTGGAAAGCTCTTGGATTCTCAGAAAAACAAGCACAGGTTATCGTTAACTACAGAGACCGAAATTTGAAAGGAAGTTTTAAAACTTTAGATGATATCGAACGTTGCTTCGTGATTTCAGCAGAAAAATTTGCGCAACTAAAACCATTCATCGTTTTGAATTCTGAAAACATCGGTTCTAAAAAAGCAGAAAACACTTTGAACAATTCGGGCAATCAATCTCAAAATTCCAAGTTTGTAAATAGTACTGAAACAAAGACCGATTTTAGAAGAACAAATATCAACGACATCACTTTTAAACAATTGATAGAATTTGGTTTTGATGAAAAAAGTGCTTCAAGTTTAGTTGGATTTAGAAACAAATTAGGCGGATTTTTAAACACCAAACAAATCATAGAAACCTACAATATTGATAAAGCTTTAGCAGAACAACTTATTTCCACAGCTCCTTTGCTTACCGAAAATGTTCCAAAATACAGTTTCATGGAAGCACCTGAATCGTGGTTGAAAAGTCATCCTTATTTTAAATATTATGCTGATAAAATTATTTATTATCGGATTACGTATACCAATGAGAATAAATTCTTTAGAACGATGAACATTAAACCTGAAGCTGAACAGAAAATGAGAATGTACCTCAAATAAAAAATCAGCTTCCGGAGAAACTGATTCTTAATAAGATAAAGCTTAATTTATTTTTTAATAAACTTCAAAGTTTGATGATCTAATTTCAAAATATAAACTCCAGGAAGAAGATTCTGAACATCAATATAATTTCCATTTTTAAAAGGGTCGTTCCAATTCAAAATTTGTTTTCCAGAAAAATCATGAACAGTAGCATTCTTAATTTTTTCTAATTGTTTTCCTTTCACAAATAAAATGTTCGTTGCTGGATTTGGATAAACAGAAATTTCAATTTTCTCAGTACCAATAATTTCGGCAGCTGACAAAACGCCTACATTTTCGCAATAGTCGGAAGGATATGCCTGCCACTCGGCAAGATTGAACATGAAAGACGGATTTGTTACGGAAGAATTTCGATAAAGCGAAATATCAGCGAGCGTACCAAAGTTGTTAACACCTTTTGTTCCGATAGCATCAATGGTACTTGAGGCATATCGAAGCTCTAAATAATTACTTCCATTAAAAGTCATTTGTGGAGCAGCTGAAACGAATCTCGCATCGTCATTTGTAATACAAGAGAAATTAGAGTTAGGATTTAAAATAACAAAGGTCTGATTATTCTCGACAACTCCTTCTAATTCATACGGAGCCGGGAAATAATAGTTCGCGCTGGTGCTGTTATAAAACTGAGCACTGATTCGGTATTTACTCAAGTTAACTGCATGTCCAGTTTTGTTGGTGATTTCAAGCGCAGTATTGCTATCTGTTCCTTCGAGATATTTAGTAATCAGCAAATCTTTGGCATAAATATCTTGCTCCAGCGTTTTAACAGTTAATAAATTACTGTCAACAGATTCTGTATAATTTCGATAATATGCTTTTACAGTAAACTGGTAAAGTGTGGAAGAGGAGAGATGATCGGCTGTAAAACTCGGTGTTTTTGAATATCCAATCGAAACTCCATTTTGGTAGATTTTATAACCTAAAACATCAGCATCTGTAGAAGGGGTCCAATTTAAATTGACAAAGTACGAACTGACTTGCGACGCACTTAAATTTTCAGGAGCTGCTGGAATAACGACAACCGGATTTTGAGACCAAATCGCATTCACCCATTCCGGATGATCGATAAAAGGATTTCTATTTTTCTGAATTCCATACACGATATTATTTCTGTCAATTTCTCTTTGAGAAACTGGGTCGTTATTGTGCCATTGTAAAAGCAGGGCAAGAAACCAATCTTCATACGCCTTCTCTTCTGTTCCATCCAACGGACTTGTATCATTTGCCGGCGAGGATCCGTTATAGAAATTGAAAGAATTTAATTTACCTTCATAGCGAACCACATAATATAGTAGGCTCCGCGCAATGTCTCCTTTAAACTCTGGATGTGGTTCGTAAACTCTTCCGGTATAGCCCGAATTAGGAGTGCCATTGTTACTTATTTTAGAACCATTGGTAAACGTGTGATAATTCGTTGATCCAGCGATTCCGTACGGGTAATTACTTCTTCTTTGGTTGATTCTGGCATCTGTTGGAATTACAAAAAACAAATCAGAATACATCGGATAGTTGCTGTTAAAACTACTTTGCGGCATCATATGTTCCCTATTGTAACCGAGACCTTCAGTACCTGCTGAACTGATAAGGTTTTCTTTTGTATAATGATATGCGGTTACGCCCGTCGGATTATTGCTGTACATATCAAGCAAAATAGTATCATTAGAAGCATCGTAATCATAATAATGATCAAGATCTGTTTGGCCATAAAAATTGGGTAAGTCTCCATAATGCCAGGTGATGGTCTTCGTAGAAACGATATCGTGAAGTTTCGACTTCAATTCATAACCAGTGACGCCGGCAGTCCCGTTATAATAATTAGTTGGTGCCTGAGAAAATAAGAAAGCCGGCACCAAGACAACAGAGAATAAAAATTGTTTCATTGAATAGATTTTAAGCTAAATTACAACATAAGTCATTTATCCGACTAAAAACCTGATTTAATTTTCATGATAATAAAAAGCATCATTTTCAAAAACGAACTGATTGTAACTATCGATTATTAATATAATGGATAACACAGCAAAATATTTTATGTTTTTGTACATTTTCTATATCTTTGAAAACAAATATTAAATATGAACAGCGAACTTACTCACAATCTAAATATGATTGCAGAAACCGCCCGGGATTTTGCAGAAAAAAATATCCGTCCTAATATTATGGATTGGGATGAAAGCCAAACTTTCCCTGTAGAATTATTTCATCAATTGGGTGATATGGGATTTATGGGAATTGTAGTTCCTGAAGAATACGGAGGTTCTGGTTTAGGATACCACGAATACGTGACGATATTAGATGAAATTTCACAGGTTGATCCATCGATCGGACTTTCAATTGCGGCGCATAATTCATTGTGTACGAATCATATTTATGAATTCGGTGATGAAGAACAAAGACAAAGATGGTTGCCACAATTGGCTTCTGGTAAAGTAATTGGTGCTTGGGGATTAACAGAACATAACACAGGATCAGATTCAGGCGGCATGAATACCACTGCTGTAAAAGACGGTGATGACTGGATCATTTCCGGTGCAAAAAACTTTATCACGCATGCCATTTCTGGAGATATCGCAGTCGTGATGACCAGAACGGGTGAAAAAGGAGCCAGAAATAATTCAACTGCTTTTGTTTTCGAAAAAGGAATGGCCGGATTTACGTCAGGCAAAAAAGAAAATAAATTAGGAATGCGCGCTTCAGAAACCGCAGAACTTATTTTTGACAGCGTAAGAGTTCCAGATGCGAACCGTTTAGGAGAAGTTGGATCTGGTTTCAAACAAGCGATGAAAATCTTAGATGGTGGTAGAATTTCTATTGCTGCCTTAAGTTTAGGGATTGCGAAAGGCGCTTACAAAGCTGCTTTAAAATATTCAAAAGAAAGACATCAGTTCGGTAAAGCGATCAATGAATTCCAGGCGATTAATTTTATGCTTGCAGATATGGCAACAGAAATTGATGCCGCAGAATTATTGATTCAGCGTGCTTCAAATTTGAAAAATGCAAAACAACCAATGACCAAAGAAGGAGCAATGGCAAAACTCTATGCTTCTGAAGCTTGTGTTAGAATTGCTAATAACGCCGTTCAGATATTTGGAGGTTATGGTTATACTAAAGATTTCCCAGCTGAAAAATATTACAGAGATTCTAAATTGTGTACGATCGGAGAAGGAACTTCTGAGATCCAGAGATTGGTGATTGGAAGAGAAATTTCAAAGTAACTTTTTAAAGATTTCAATAGAAGCTGATTCATTTATGAGTCAGCTTTTTTATTTATTAAACTGAATGTTTATATTTGTTAAAATTAAAAACTCAATGGACAAAATAGATTCCTTAAATCAGGTCGCAGAATTTCACAAAACATTTAACGCACCGATTTTAGACCAACCTACAATTCCAAGTGCGGAGCGTTGCAACTTAAGAATTTCTTTATTACAGGAAGAATTAAATGAATTAAAAGAGGCAATTGCTGACAACGATCTGGTAGAAATCGCGGATGCTTTGTGTGATCTTCAATATGTTTTAAGCGGCGCGGTTTTAGAATTTGGCTTGGGTGAAAAATTTGTAAAACTTTTTGATGAAGTTCAGCGATCCAATATGTCGAAAGCTTGTTCTAACCAGGAGGAAGCAGATGAAACCATTGCCTTCTACAAAGAAATAGGAGAAGATGCTTATTCCGAAAAATCAGGTGATAAAATTAATGTTCATCGATCATCTGATCACAAAGTTCTTAAGAACAAATACTATTCACCCGCTGATTTAAAAACGATCTTAGAAAATTAATAATCCATTTTCAATTATACTTTACCTTAATGAAAAATTTTACAAAAATAATATTCACCGCTTCTACTCTATTCTTTGCACTACAGTCTTGTGAATCACAAAAAATTGTAGTCAATCGTGAAGTAGAAACAACAAACGACGGAAAAATGCTTTTAGGACACCAGACAAAAGATCAACTTTTAAAAGAACCATACAGCGAATGGTATGTAAAAGAACACGATGAATACGGCCTTGACCAAAAAACAATTGCAGAATTAAAGAAAGAAAAACTTAATTCTTATAACATTACTTTGGTTATGGGAACCTGGTGTGAAGACAGCCACCGGGAAGTCCCACGATTTTTTAAAATTCTCGAAGCGGTTGGTCATCCAGAAAGTAAATTGACCATGATCGCGGTTAACCGTAAGAAAGAAGCACCTAATGGAGAAGAAGGACCTTTGAATATACAAAGGGTTCCAACAATTATTGTTCAGAAGTATGGCAAAGAAATTGGTAGGATTATTGAAAGTCCTTCAACAGGATATCTTGAAAGGGACCTGCTTGAAATACTGAAAAAAGACAATAGTTCTCTAAAAGATTTAATTAAATAAATTGAAAAATAAACAAATAATACTGTCCTTTGTCGGCGGCGTAGTTGCAATGATCTTTATTTTCCTGCTTTGGAATTCTCTGACCAAAAAAACAGAAGATAAAGTTCAGAACGATTATTATATCATCACCAATCAGATCAGGAAGATGAATAAGCTGGTGGTGATGGAGCAGGATTTTTCGAGCATGCAGAAAACCAAGGTCACTTCGCAAGTGCTTGGCAGTTCTCTTTTACCATCTACCGAAAAACAAATTATTACTTTCACTAAGACGAATGCTCAGGTTACGTACGATTTGTCAAAAATGAAAATCAAAGTTGATTCTATCAATAAGAAATTGATCCTCGAAGAATTGCCTAACGCAGACATTCGAATTATTCCAAGTGTAGAAATTCAATCGATGGATGATTCTTTCTTCAACCGATTTAGCGACAAAGATTTTCAGAAGGTTACTAAATCAGCAAAGGACAATGCCTACAAAACAGTTAATCAAAATAGGCTTCGAGCTGAAGGTAGAAAACAACTTCTTGAAAACCTGGATCAGATCTTCGTTTTGGCAAAAGCTTTAAATTATACCATTGAGGATCAAACCGGCACGTTCGATAAGAGCAAACTTTAATGATTGTTAAATATTAGAAAAAAGTAAACGGCTAATTTTCAAAACAGGCGTCTTAACTTAAATCTTGAGACGCCTGTTTATTTTCAGAAATAACGTCACTGACTTTTTCTTCATTAAAAAATATAAAACGATCCTTTAATCATCTTTAAAAATTTTCTACTATTTTTTGGCAATGGTTTTGAAGGTTAATAATAGTATCAACATAAATTACCTACAAATAAAAACCATACGATCATGAATTCTAAAAAAGATCAAAAAACAAAAGATGCTGAAGCAAAAAAGCAAAATCAGGATTTCCCAAATGTTCCTGCAGCGTCAGAAAAAATACATTCTGAAGAAACTTTAAAAAAAGAAATTAAGAAAACCTCCGATTTACAACCAGACGGAAAAACAGATAACGATAATCAAAAAAGCGAAAATTAATATTTTCGCTTTTTTTATTTAATGTTAAAGTATTGCTAAAGTATGAGAACAGTCGTTGATTGTCACAAATTTTGCATACCATATGTAACACATAATAGTATGCAGAATCCATTAAATATAAATCATGACTTACAATATTAGAGGAGTTTTCCCAACAACAGACGATGCAAATTCAGCAGCACAGCACTTAACGGTAGCAGGGTTCATTAAAAAATTCGATGGTTTTACAAAAAATTCGAAGTTTCAGCCTGAATCTTTAGTAGAAGATCACTTTATCGATGAGAATGAAATTTCAGTTTACACACCGAATTTAAATCGTGCGCATAAAGCTAAAAACATTTTGATCAAATTTGGCGGTGATTTGAACAAGATCACAGGCATGTACTTCGAAAAAGTAAAGAAAGAAACGCACTCTTTCAACACTGAAAGTCAATTAAAGAAAAGAAAAAAATTAAAGGATCAGAAAAGTAAATTAAGACAAGGTCGTATTGATCCATTCAAGAACTAGTTATTTTTTTAAATAGTTTAGAGGTCGTTTCAGAATTAAATTTCCGGAACGACTTCTTCATTTTAGTGAAACTTGTCCCTGATACTTAGTGTCGAAATAGATTCCATTTTCAGTCATGGCACACCAACTATAGCCCATCACAAATTTGTTGGTGAGATAGTTTTAAAGAAAAAACCATCATATAAAGTAAAAAAATCCGTATTTTTGCTTCTTAAAATTTTTAGTTCAAAATGATCAAAATTACTCTTCCCGATGGAAGCATCAAAGAATTTGAAAGCGCGGTAAATCCGCTCGAAGTAGCAAAGTCAATCAGCGAAGGTTTGGCGAGAAATACCATTTCCGCAATTGTAAACGGAACACAGGTAGAAATCACCACGCCGATCACTACCGATTCTACGGTTCAACTTCTGACCTGGAATGATGATTTGGGTAAGAAAGCATTTTGGCACTCTTCCGCTCACCTTTTAGCACAAGCCATTATGGAGTTTTATCCAGAGGCAAAACTAACGATCGGACCGGCAATTGAGCAAGGATTCTACTACGACGTCGATTTTGGCGACGAGGTTTTATCTGAAAAAGATTTTGAAAAGATCGAAAAGAAAATGCTTGAGAATGCAAAGAAAAATTCAACCTTTTCATTGTATCCGGTATCAAAAGCAGATGCTTTAAAAGAATACGCCGACAATCCATACAAGACCGAATTAATTTCTAATCTAAACGATGGTGAAATTACTTTCTGTACGCACGATAACTTCACCGACTTATGTCGAGGTGGTCATATTCCAGCTACAGGAATTGTAAAAGCTGCAAAGGTTCTTAACGCAGCCGGTGCTTATTGGAGAGGCGATGAAAAAAACAAACAGTTAACAAGAGTTTACGGAATTACGTTCCCAAAACAAAAAGACTTAACGGAATACTTAGAAAGATTAGAAGAAGCAAAACGCCGTGATCACCGCAAACTCGGTAAAGAATTTGGCATTTTTGCTTTCTCAGAAAAAGTAGGCGCCGGTTTACCATTATGGTTACCAAAAGGAACCGCTTTGAGAAAAAAATTAGAAGAATTTCTTTCCGCTGCTCAGAAAAAATCAGGTTATGAATTCGTAATGACACCGCATATCGGGGCCAAAGAATTATACGTAACGTCAGGACACTGGGATAAGTATGGAGCAGACAGTTTTCAACCGATCAAAACTCCAAACGAAGGGGAAGAGTTTATGTTAAAACCGATGAACTGCCCACACCATTGTGAAATCTATAAAGTGGGTCAATGGTCTTACAAAGATTTACCAAAAAGATTTGCAGAATTCGGGACTGTTTACAGATATGAACAATCGGGAGAACTTCATGGTTTAACAAGAGTTCGTGGATTTACCCAAGATGATGCCCATATTTTCTGTACGCCAGATCAGTTGATGGCAGAATTTGAAAATGTAATTGATTTAACACTATACGTTTTCAAATCTTTAGGATTTGAAGATTTTGTAACTCAGGTTTCTTTAAGAGATCCCGAGAACAAAGAAAAATATATCGGTTCTGATGAGAACTGGAAAAAAGCAGAAGACGCCATCATTCAGGCAGCTCAAAAGAAAGAGTTGAACTATGTCATCGAATATGGTGAAGCAGCTTTCTACGGTCCAAAACTGGATTTCATGGTAAAAGATGCGCTTGGTCGCAAATGGCAGTTAGGAACAATCCAGGTCGATTATAATTTACCGGAGCGATTCGACCTTACTTATATTGGAAGCGATAATGAAAAGCACAGACCTGTGATGATCCACCGCGCGCCATTTGGTTCTATGGAACGGTTTATCGCTATCTTATTAGAAAATACAGCCGGAGATTTTCCACTTTGGTTGGCACCAGATCAGTTCACCATTTTGCCGATTAGTGAAAAATATACGGATTATGCAAAAAAAGTTTCACAATTGCTGGAAAATCACGATATTTGCGGACTGATTGATGAACGAAACGAGAAGACTGGTAGAAAAATCCGTGACGCGGAATTGAATAAACTACCATTTATGTTAATCGTTGGTGAGAATGAAGAAGCAGAAGGCACGATTTCTGTACGTCGAAGAGGCGAAGGAGATCTGGGCACAATGAGCGTTGAGGATTTCATCAGTTACTTCAAAAAAGAAGCAAAAATTACAAATTAGAATTTAACCAATTAAAAAAAGACACCATAGCACAAAAATTTCATTACAGAGGTAGAGGTCCACAGAGACGTGTTCAAGAAGATTTGCACCAGATCAATCAAAAGATTCGGGCAAGAGAAGTACGTTTAGTAGGTGATAATGTGGAACCCGGCGTTTATCCGCTAGAAAAAGCTCTTGAAATAGCAAAAGATCAGGATTTGGATTTGGTGGTTATTTCAGATAAAGCAGAACCTTTTATTTCCAGAATTCTGGATTATAAAAAGTTTCTTTATGAGCAAAAGAAGAAACAGAAAGAACTAAAATCTAAACAAGTTAAAGTTGTTGTTAAAGAAATCAGATTCGGTCCTCAAACCGATGAGCATGATTATGATTTCAAGAAAAAACACGCTGAAAAATTCCTGGAAGAAGGTTCAAAATTGAAAACTTACGTTTTCTTTAAAGGGCGTTCGATTATATTTAAAGATCAGGGAGAGATCCTTCTTCTTAAATTAGCCCAAGAACTGGAGCATGTCGGAAAAGTTGATCAATTGCCTAAATTAGAAGGTAAAAGAATGATTATGATGATGAGTCCTAAAAAACCGGCGAAATAATTTCAACCATTTATCGATCATTCAATTTGAATGATAAAAATATTAAAGAGACCTATTTCGGGTCTCTTTTTTATGTTACTCCTATGTGGGGAATATTTTAGTTAATACTGCAAAGTCAGCAGAAATTAAAATAAAAGTTTAAGCCAGAAACGACTTTTTAAACTCTGGTTTTACCCTGTGTTTTGTGGCTTGTTCAAAAGCATAAGCCAAAGAAATAATTTCTCCCTCGCGATACGCGCCGCTAAAAAAAGACAAACCAACTGGCAAATCGTACACTTTCCCACAAGGCACAGAAATATGTGGATAACCACTCATTGCAGCAGGAGCGGTCAAAGAAACGTCGCCCCATTTGTCTCCGTAAATAACATCGATACTGCACGCTGGCCCCATTGTCAAACCAGTAATTGCGTCGAGATTATATTTTTTAATTACACCATCAATAATCTGTTGAGATCCTTTATGACTATTTTTTAATGATTCAAGATAAACAGGATCATTTAAATCTTTTTTGGCTTCACTCTGTTCCAACAGTTCTTGCTTAAAAGTTGGCATCGTTGCATCTTCGTTTTCTTTATTGAATTTTATCACCTCCGCTAAATTTTTCACTTTAGCGTTCGTCTGTGAAAGATAACCATTGACTCCACTTTTAAATTCATATTTCAACACTGCGAATTCATCATTTGCCAGCGCGTTTATGCTGTCTAAGTATTGAAGTTCTATAATGGTAGCCCCTTGTTTTTTGAGAACATCCAAAGCTTTTTCTTGTGCCTCATTCAGAAATTGATTGGTATATTTTTTCTTTTCCACTCCAATTCTTTTACCCTTTAAACCGTCTTTATTTAAAAAACTGGTGTACTTGGTGTGTTTTCCACGACTTTCTTGAGTCACAGAATCTTCGTTGTCAACGCCTGCCAAAACTTCCAAAAGTATGGCAGCATCGGTGACTGTTCTCGTCATAGGTCCTGCAGTATCCTGAGTATGTGAAATCGGGATAATTCCAGAACGACTCACCAAACCCACCGTCGGTTTTATCCCCACTGCCCCATTGATAGAAGCTGGACAAGTTATTGAACCGTCCGTTTCTGTACCAACCGCAATCGTACCTAAATTTGCCGCAACTGCTGAACCAGAACCTGCACTAGAACCACACGGTGAACGATCTAAAATATAAGGATTTTTTGTCTGTAATCCACGGCTGCTCCAACCGGAAGAAGAATTAGTTGACCGAAAATTGGCCCATTCACTTAAATTAGTTTTTCCTAAAATAACAGCGCCGGCATTTCGTAGTTGCGTCACAATAAATGCATCTTTTTTTGCGATATTTCCGACCAACGCTAGCGATCCTGCGGTCGTCATCATTTTATCTTTCGTGTCAATATTATCTTTTATTACAATCGGAATTCCATGCAAAAGACCTCTTATTTTTCCTTCTTTCCTTTCTTGATCCATTGCTCTAGCAATACTTACAGCATCTGGATTCACTTCTATCATCGAGTTTAATTTCGGTCCATTTTTATCAATGGCTTCAATGCGGTCCAGGTACAGCTGGGTGATTTGCGCCGAAGTGTACGTTCCTTTCTCCATTATGTCTTGAAGTTCTGAAACAGTCAATTCATCTAATTCAAAATTATTGTCGAATTCGTTCGAGGTATTTTGTGGCTTAGAATGTGTATTTTTTTCGGTAAAGGAATTTGTGGCAAATAGTGTTGGGATACCAATCGCGGCCAAAGCTGCATTCGTTAAAAAATCGCTTCTTTTCATAGTTGTTTAAGATATCAAAGTAATAAAGTTGAGGATTTCTGATGTTTAAAAATACAAAAAAATCTTATTCGTATTATTCTTTTTTTTTAGATATCGCTTAAAGTCAGAACAGTTTCCAGAGTGAAAGGAAGAAGATATCTATTCGATAAAAATAATAAATTTCATTAATAATAAGGAGAGAACCACCAGTGAGGAAATGAGCGAAAATTAACATTAAATTTTTCTGATATACCAATTTTCAAACCGGATTAGGAAAGATGAAGCTGAATTTTCCTTTTCATTATTATGTTAAAAACATGTAAAATTAATGCTACGCATAGGTTTTGTCATCATTTTTGATATTACAGTAACTACCAAATTACAATTATTAACATTAAAAAATTAAAATTATGTCGTACACCATCGTGGGAATGTTCCCAAACAATGAAGATGTAGATAAAGTTGCAGACCAATTAAATGTTGCTGGCTTTCCAAAAGAAGATTACAATGTTTCCCGCTATTCTACTTCAGTAATTGATGACAACAGTTCAAAAAATTACAATTACAAAGAAGACGAAAAAACGTCAGGATTTTGGAACTGGCTTTTCGGAGATAATGAAGATGATAGAAGCAAGTATAGTTATGCCGGAACCAAAAGCAACATCGTTACCGTTTATACCAATGATATGGATCGTGCAGAAAAGGCAAGAGAAATTATGAATGATGAAGGAGCGATCAATGTCAACAAATTCACCAAAGAAAGATATCCAGATACAACTGCAAAATCGACCGAGTTAAGCGAAAAAGAACGAGCTAGAATCATCAGTAAAGCCAAGAACAATCTTTATTTTACGGATGGAGATCGGTTTTACGACACTGCAAGTGATGGCATGGAATCAGATATGGATTCTGAAGGAAGTAGAAATACATTTTAAAAAAATCAAGCCGATTTCGATAATATCGAAATCGGCTTTTTTGCAATTGGCAAATGATCAGAAAGTTCGAAACAACTAGTTTAGAAAATTGGGAGTTTGGTGTTTAATTTCGATTAAATAAAAAAGAGGATTTTGGAGAGATCTTTCAATTTCGTCACGTTTAAAAAATATAAAAAACCAGCAGTTAGTAACAATCCGAAATAAGTTTAAGTTTTAAATAAATCTCTGAATTGCAATAGGAACAATTATTCTTAAAGATGTTTTTCCATTTTAATGTTTGCTCTTTCGTAAAGACCTTCATCCAGTTTAATTTCTGAGAAACCGTATTTGCGGTAAAGATGTAGGGCAGATTTCAATTTTTTATTGGAGTATAAAATTAAAGTTTTGATCTGTTTTTGTTTTGCAAACTGAAGACAGTGTTCCAATAATAAAGTTCCGATTTTGTGACCTTGCGCTTTTTCAGAGACCGCCATTTTCCCTAATTCAAAAATATCTTCTGTTTTCTTTAATAAAGAAGCCGTCCCTACAATTTCACCATTAAGTTTTGCATAAAAGATAAATCCACCTTTATCAATAATCTCTTCATTTGGATTAGATAGCGATTGGATATCACTTTTCTCCACCCGAAAATACTTTTCAAGCCATTCGTAATTGAGAATTTTGATGGCTTCTTTTAAATCGTTGGAATAAGGAATGATTTCTATTTTATTTGGGATCATGGTTTTGGGCTGGGAATTTAAATTAGTTTTAATAAAATAAGATTCTTACAAACCTTTGAGCAAAAATAATTTAAAATAGCTAAACAGTACATTCATGCAGAACATTTTGGAATTACAAATTTTTTCCAGAATTGGTAATTATGAAAAATAAAGTGTGTGGTTGTTTCAGCTCAAAGCCTTGTGACGTTGCGTTACAACAGAATCAAACTTTACCTATATACAAATATTTGCTGTTTACTCTAGCGTTTATTCTGTTTTAAACTGAGCGTCCATTATAATCAAATTTATATTTGTTATTTTCCCAGTCCGTTACTAAAATATAATTGTCAGTGAGGACAAAATTGTCTTCACCATCCAATGTTGTAAAGACATCTGCACCGATTTGTTGCCAAAGTATTTTCCCGTGCTTGTCAATGCGTGAAATTTCAAGTTCGCCGTGAATAATGTAAGTGTCTTAATATTTATAAATTTCAAAACAAGTCGCTATATCAGCTTTTGTTCGCCACAATAAAGTCAAATCAGGAATTGATAAACAAAAGACGGTGTCTGAACAGCAAATTAAAAATCTGTCACTTTCAATAATTACCGATGTCTCGTGTATTTCTGTCTTTCCGCCAGTAGAACGAATAACTGCACTTTTAAAAAGTAGGTCATTTTGAAAAATTTTTATTCCAAAAACTGAAGAGAAATGGTATTCAGATTGATCAGAGTAGACGAAGTCATATTGATCAACATTGTCAGCCGAATCTTCCGTGAACGTATAATCTTCATAAATTTCAATCCGATTGCTGTCTATTGTATAGTGCGTCATTTTAAAAGTTGGGTATAGCGGTTGGGTATTTCTGCAGGATGGTAAAAATACGAAAACTTTCTACTTGCTAAAATCTTAATTTATCGATGAAATCTTCGATTAAAACTGCCTGCTTGTAAAAATCTCGCGTTAGCGACTGCCTTTTAATCTTCCTGATCATTTTCCATTTTGTTTCTTGTCCATTTTCCGCCTATAAAATCTCTGTCGGCTTCTTCATTATATTCAAGATCAAAAATTTCGTTCAATGTTTCGTCTCGCTTTATTAATTCTTCTAATGCTACAAGTTTAATATCTTCTGGCATTTGGTCACCAGTTAAGAATTGCCAATCTCCGTCTTCGTCGTGAACTACTCGTAATATTGGTTTAAGATCTTCAAGCCATTGTCGCGTGGTAAAAGTTGCTAGGTTTTTCTCTTCGTTAAATTTAAATTCTGCGTTTCTGTCAAGCAAAGGTTGTTTGAATACAAACTCTTCTTCAAAATTATCTTCCCAAGGAAACTTGTCATTTCGGTCTGTCCAAATAAGTTGCAAAGCATTAAACTCTTCGTCATCATAGTAATTTAAACCAGCACCAAAATAATCTCGAATATTTCTTTTGTCAACTTTCAAAAATGTTGCTCGACTATCTTTAAATATTTCAGTGTAAATTATTCCGCTTTTTATTATTTCTCCGTTTTTTATAATTTCTGCAACGTCATTTAATATTTCGTGTCCTAACCTATTTGAAAATCCGAAACAAATAATTTCTGGATGATTATATGTTTTTGTCAAACCGATACTGTAAGCAAAAGATGGTGAATAGTTTGTCGAAGTAACCGAGATGACTTGAAGTCCAAATTTGTCAATGTTCAATTTGGTTTCCTCGAACAAGTCGTCTTTGCTTATACAATTATGTTCGTCTTCTTTTTTCATCTTTTGATTTTAAGCACTGTCGCTCTTGTTGCTACTAACGGTTGCGTATTGGCGATGGTGCGGCTAAAACGCGGAAACTTTCATATCATAAATAATCTTCGAGACATCTGAAATAGTTCAACTTGCGACTCCTCCGCACTATTGCCAATACGATGTTAGGAGTAGGTTTTTCTGTCGTTCTAAAAATCATTTTCATTAAATGTCAAGTCGCTAATTGTTCTGTTGTGGTTAGTCGAAAAATAGCAATTCTTACCGTTTTTATAAAGTCCAAATGATGAATTGTCAAGCCATTTGCAGTTTTTAGCGAAATTGTAAGTGCTGTCAAACCAATACCAATTATTTTTTTCAAGAAGAACTTTTTTGATTGAAGAATCTCCTGTTCTTATTGATGCATATAATTTAGATTTTTCTTCGGTCTTAACTAAAACTATTTGTCCAATGTGTTTTCTGTCTTTGGATTTTTTCTCGGGATAATATTTTTCAAATTTAAAGTCACTTTCTATAATGTGTTTGTATGCATTATTAAAAACAGATTTGTCCCAATCATAAATGTCTGCAATTTCTATAACTGTTAAATGCAAAATGTCAAGAATGTATTTATATTTTTGTGATTTTGAAAGGGTTAAATATTTGTTTTCATCAATAACATTGTCGTAACTACAAATTGAACCAAAGTAATTTGGCTTGTCCCAATTTTTTGTTGGCCCGAGATGAATACATATTCTACCAGTCTTTGCTGGTTTATAACCATTTAGTCTGTCGTGATAGAAGTCAGCGATGTAGTTAACTGTCCGTCTAAAATCCCAATCTGTTGGAGCGTCTTTAATTACGTTTCCGTTATAATAAATTGTTATGTCGTAAAGTGGTGTTCCCATTTCTTAGTTCTTCTTGTAAGCTTACTGCTAACGGTTGGGTATTTCTGCAGGCGGGCTAAAATACGAAAACTTTCTACTTGCTAAAATCTTAATTAACCGCTAAAATCTTCGATTGAAAACTTCTTACCAACTTGTAGAAATACCGTGTTACCAGCAGGTTTTGTGCGATTATTGAATTTTTTTTCGATCTTAAACTTAATTTTTTCTTTTAATATTAGATGTGTTTTTAAGGTAAATTTCCGCATTATTTTCTAGATTTTTGCGGAATTAAGTTACAGATATTCTTTAGGTTTCTAACATTCTTATATGCAATTTCGAAAAATTTTTAACCAAATTTCGGAAGGTATTTATCTGATTTTATATTTTGAGTATCAGCAAATATTTTATTTCAAAAGTTTATCTGTTTTTAATTTCCTTAAATCGCAAAGCAAATAGTCTGATGGAATTTACTAATGAAGCAATTCCTAATATTGAGAAAAAATACTTTTCTTCACCTTCCCGAGGTATCAAAAAAACTAGTCCAATAACCAAAAAAATTATAGCAAAACCAATTTTTGATTCTACATTTGCAACTATTAATTCAAATGCGCCAAAAAGTACTTCTTTTACAAATTTCAATAGAGAATTTAATTTCATTTTAAGAACTTTCTATTTGGTTACCCCGTTTTTTAAACTTGATGGTAACTCTCAAATATACGCAAGTTTCAAATTCCTTAATATTTTTTATTTACTGATTGTCGAAGGGATTTTTATTTTTAATATTCTCTTAAAAAAAGACTCAAAAAAATTATTTAAAGAAACTTGAGCATATAAAAAATGTCGAAAGTGATTTTTTAGCATGGAAACGCCGCCATCTAAATCCGAGCGTTTTACTGACACTATAAAAGGCCCAACTTACAGATGCATTTTCCTGTAATTAACTTATTTTTACAATATTATCAATAAGTATGGATAACTTCATTTTTCAAACTTCAATTCTTTCTAAAAACTGCTTCTGCGTGAGGGATCGCAGCGGTTACCCCGGAATAGGCGTTGGGAAAGCCTGGGCATGAGGAGTATGAGCGAAGAGCCCGACCTGAGGGAGGGAATAGTCTCGTCTTCAGACGGGATCATGACCGACGGAAGGACACGCCCAAATTCTATAATGGACGATCAAAATTAGAGGAGTGAATCTTTAGTAAATATTAGATGGGGATATCTTTTTATAATTGATTGAAATTTTGTACTTTTGCAGTCTGAAAAATGGGTAGAATACTGTAAAGTGAATGCGCATGCGAAGAAATGATATTGATAACAAATATATAAATTAAGCAAAAATGCCAAAATTAAAAACTAAATCAGGTGCTAAGAAGCGTTTTAAGCTTACCGGAACCGGAAAGATTAAAAGAAAAGGTGCTTATAAAAGCCACATCCTA
>NZ_JBGZYM010000007.1:0-8784 GCF_041824135.1 Kaistella sp.
AATATCTTACGAATATCTGGGTATCCAGAAAGTGAGGATCCCCAATATAGGAGAAGCCGAAAAAAGGGTGTTCAAAGCAACTGGTGTTGATTCCTACAAACACTACAATCTCATTGATGGAGACAAAACACTGAAAAGTGAGAAAATAAAACTAGTAAAGAAAACTGTTCGAACCAAATAATTACCATCTGAAATCAGGAAATAAGAAATCAGGAACATTAAGAATAGAAAATGTCTTTATCTGAAAAAGATTTGCGCCATGTCCGAAAGAAGTTTGAGGACAAGGGAGGAAAAGTTCCCGACAAGATTCGGCTGGGAAACCATTTCGTGGACGACTTTATTTTTGATGACCAACAAGCGGCGGACATCCCAATCAATGCGCTTCGAGTCATTTTCAATATCGTTGCAATTATCGGCAATGAACAGTTTCGTCCCGAAGACCGTCCGAAGCAACTTTCCCTATTTGATGAAGAATTTGAAACAGAAAATAACATTTTCGCCTCCATCAAAATCCGGAACAGTAAAATTTCTCCGAGTGGTTCCACAAAGCAGGTTGTGGATGCCTATGAGTTTCTCGCCAAATTTAAGATGGGATGGTACAAATCGCTTAATTCAAAAGGGAAAGAAATCAAAACATTTGGCGGACTTATTTCTACGCCAACCTATGACCAAAGAGGTTTTACCACATTTCTAATTAGCAGTTACTGGCTGAAAAAATTATTGGTTATTCCCGAATATAATTATGTACTCTATCATCTGGTGTATAATATCAGAAACAACAAACACATTATTTTCTCCATCTGGCTTTCAAAAATTCCCGAATCAGGAACAATGCTGAAGCTGGGTAATTTCAATAAAAAGTTTGGGTTAAATTATAAAAATACCAAAGATTTCTGCTTCAAATTTCTAAAGCCCATCAAAATCAATCTCGACAGATACAATAGTTTTTCTTTCCAATACAGGTATGAAAAGGATTCCATATTTATTGTTCCTATCTTAACCAAAGGATTTTCTCATCCATTTGAAGAAGCAAAAAAACTTATAGAATCAAACCAAGAGAATTTTAACCAAAGTCATAAAATTAACCGAAGATTGCTCTATTTCAAAAAACGATATAGATTAGACGAAGCCGAAACAGTCCAGTTTTTCCATCAATACGAAAATATACCGCAGACAAGGGAACTGATTGAAAGAGCCTTCAAGGAATTTATTAGGAACTGCAGAATGAGAAAGATAGCATCGACCGACTTTAAAGGTCAAAAATTTCTTATTGAAATTCAGGCACACATCAAGCATTTGTATAGAAATACAAAAATGGGAGAAATATTCCCTAATGGCTATCCGATGATTGTCTGATTTCGGAATTGCACTCACCACCAATTCGGAATTGCACTCACTAAAGTTAAAGAAATGTTAAAAATGAACAAAATAACAGCATCGAATTCGGAATTGCACTCACCCGAAGATTTAGAAAACACAAAAATTGTGGATAACCTAGCTGTTTTGTGGATAACTACGGTTATCAGAATAAATGGAAAAATCGATTCGGAATTGCACTCACCCCAAAACAGGCTTTATTTCGGAATTGCACTCACCCAGATTTCGGAATTGAACTCACTAGTTTTCGGAATTGAACTCACCGAAAAACACCATTAAATCCTTTGTGGCAAAAGAAGAATGCCGTTTGCTAAAAGTAATATAAAAGTAAATTAAAAGTCTTTTTTATTTAAAAGGGAAATGTGGATAAGTAATTTGCATTAAAAGAAAAAAAATGAATTGCGAAAAAGTCAAGCAAAACGTCGGAATTCGGGCGGTTTTGGAGTCGTTCGGGCTGTTTCCGGTCAAAGAAAATCCGAAAACTGCGTTTTATTTTGCGTTGGACCGGGAGGAAAAAATTCCAAGTCTGGCGGTCGATTTTGTCAAAAACAAGGCGTTCGATTTTGGAAATGGAAAAAGTTACGATGTGATTTCAATTGTCCAACAGATAAAGAAATGTTCCGTTTCAGAAGCATTGAAATGCCTTTCAACATTGGATTTTAGAGTTCAAAATGAAATAAAATATCACGAAACTACTGGTCAAACATGCAATCAGATTTTAGAAATCAAAGAAATCCAGCATCCTGCATTAATTCAGTATCTGAAGTCCCGAAGAGTTTTTGAGCAAAAGCATAGGGTTAAGGAAATTCACTACGAATTGAAAGGAAGAAAATATTTCGGAATTGGATTTCAGAATAAGTCCGGAGGTTTTGAGATTCGCAATCCACAGTCAAAAATATGTTTGGGAAAAAAGGATGTGACGTTGATTGTTAATGATAACAATCTCAAGAACGAGATTCTCATATTTGAGGGCTTTTTCGATTATCTGACCTACCGAAATTTAGACAAATCAGATAATTCAAACTGTGATTACTTGACTTTAAATTCAACCGCAATGTTTTTCAAGGTGGAAGAAAAACTGAAACAATATGAGAAAATTTCACTTTTTCTAGACAATGATAAGAATGGGAAATCGGTTAAATTAAAAATTAAAAGTCAATACAAAAATGTAGAGGATTGCTCTTTAATTTATCATAATTTTAAGGACTTGAACGAGTGGTTTTGTAATATTTGATCAGTTTAAATCATTGGAGAAACCATTTTCCAATGAATTTCCTTTAGTTTTCCATTAACAACCACGTCCATTGATTAAGTTTCCCAACTGCGGTTGGGCTTTTACGTTTGCAAATGTAGGACGGCACCACCCACACAAAAAAATCTTTTTGGGTTTCTAAAAAAATTCTTTCCACAAGCTCCAACAATTTTTCCAGACACTCCTAAATCCTTCGGACAAAAAGATTTCAAGCCCGATTCGGAATTTTCTGCCTTTATCCAGCGGAACCGAATCGGGTTTTGTATGGATGGTGCCGTCCTATGTTCATGGGCAAAGAAAAAGCCGGAACCTCAGTTGTACGAATCAAATCAACCATAGACGTTCTTTGAAATCAACGGAAAAACAATAAAAATCCAGCAAAAAATACTGTTTTCTAACTTAATATAAAAAAAGAAAAATGCCGAGTGTCCTCGATACCAAATCAATTCACTCCCAACATTTGACCTTTGACAAAACAAAAATTAACAAAATATTAACATTTTAAAATTTAAGATTATGAACACAATCGTAGGTAGAATTACCAAAAATGCAGAAATCAACACCTTGAAAAACGATAAACAGGTCGTAAACTTTTCGGTAGCAACCAATGACTAAATTACTAAAAAAAGTGGAATTGAAAAGCATATGCGGCTAAATATTTAGGCTTTTCAATTCAAGACTTCATCCCGCACTTTGCAAATACTATGTTGAACTAAACCTTCGGTAGCTTTCTCAGCGCCATATTTAGTTACTTTGTAAAACTAATTAAAAATCAGTAAAATGGCAACAAAAAAAAAGAGTTTAGAAGCGCTTAGAGAAAACAAGATCATCAATCAGGCAAAGCGCGAAGTTCCGGGATTTGCGGAACTTTTGCATAGGTTTGAACGTACGGTTTCGGTGTTGGGAAGAAGCCAAAGTACCTTTCAAAATTACTCCAGACACGTCGCTGCGGTGTCGCTACATTTCGGGAAAATTCCTACAGAATTGGATCCCGAGCAAACTCACGATTACCTTTTTTACCTTCAGAAAAAATCTAAATCGCCTTCGCAATCGTATTTTAAACACACCGTTTACGGACTTCGATTTCTGCTTAAATCGGAAGGTCTGAGCTATGATTTTTTGAGTCTTCCGGAAATTAAAAAAGAGAAAAAACTGCCTGTAGTGCTTAGTAAACAGGAGGTTTGGCAGATGTTGTCCGGCTGTAAACTTCTGAAACATAAAATTTTGATCGGCATTCTTTACGGCTGCGGATTGCGATGTATGGAGGTTCGAAATCTCCGTTTATGCGACTTAGATTTTGATAGAAAACAGTTGAAAGTGGTTCAGGGAAAAGGCAAAAAAGACCGCTATTTACCACTTTCCGAACATCTGATTCGTGGACTCAAAAAGTATATCAAAGCGGAAAAACCGGAAGATTATCTCTTTGGAATGCCGCGAGAAGGAAGAGCCGGCGCTTCGACTTCGCTCAGCACAGGCTTCGATTCAAGATATTCGCAGCGGGGCGTTCAGTGGGCGGTAAAGCAGGCATCAAAAACGGCAAACATCCTGAAAGAAGTGAGTGTCCATACGCTTCGGCACAGTTTTGCGACGCATCTTCTGGAAGATGGGATGGATATTTTGAGCATCAAAAATCTTCTCGGTCACGAAAGTATTGACACGACGCTGGTTTATCTTCAAATTGCCCAGCTTTCAACCCAAAAACTCTTTTCACCGCTCGATACCCTTTTTTCAGAATTTGGGAAGAAATGAGTGGTTTTAAAACCAAAAAAAAACAGCCAGCTCAACCTCAACCTCAATCTCAATCTCAATACGAAGTCGCCGATGTTTTAAATATTTTATTTTCAAAATTGGAAAATTTAGAACTTAATTCTTGGCAGTTAAGAACTTTATTTGCCTTAAAAAAGTGCAGAACTTCGGCTTTGGGCGGTCATATCGATGCTTGTGATGAATGTGGAGTTTTAAGCATCAGTTATAACTCCTGCCGAAACCGTCACTGCCCAAAATGTCAGGGCAAAAACCGTGAACAATGGATTGGGATGAGGGAAACCGAACTGCTTCGGGTACCTTATTTCCACGTGGTTTTTACGCTTCCGGATCATTTAAATTCTTTAGCATTGCATCAGCCAAAAATGTTGTATGATATATTGTTTGAATCTGCCTGGGAAATGCTTGAATTGTTTGGAAAAAACAGAGGTTTAAAAATGGGAATGATTGCTGTTTTGCACACTTGGGGGCAGAATCTGAGCCTTCATCCGCATTTGCACTGCATTGTTCCGGGCGGTGGAGTGGATGAAAGCGGAGCTTGGAAAAATCTACGTTCAGACGGCAAATTTTTGTTTCCGGTAAAGGCTTTGAGTAAAGTTTTCAGGGCTAAATTTTGTGAGAAATTAAAAGATAAAAACCTTGAAGAATATACCAAAATCAGGCGAAATCTGTGGGAAAAACCTTGGGTAGTTTACGCCAAAAAGCCTTTTGGAAGCCCAAAATCTGTGGTAGAATATTTGGGCAGATACACGCATAAAATCGCCATCAGCAACCAGAGAATCAGGAAAATTGACGCGGAAACGGTAACTTTTTCTTACAAAGATTACCGCCAAAAAGGCATCAAAAAGCAGATGGTTTTGAGCCATGAAGAGTTTATCCGCCGTTTTGTGATGCATATTTTACCGAAAAGATTTGTAAAAATCCGTCATTATGGTTTTTTGAGCAGCACCTGGAAGCGTATCAAACTTAAAAATCTACAACAAAATTTAGGCATCCAGCCCAAAGAAAAGCTTCCGCCAAAAGCTTTTCAGCCGAAATGTACGTGTTGTAAAGATGGAAATCTTGTGACGATTGCCACGTTCGATCTACGAGGTCCGCCAAGTTGGTTTTTGGAGATGAGCCGAAATTTACCTGCTCCTAAATCTGCATTTTAGCGGATTTGGGTAAGGGAAATGTTAACCTAACGTGAAGGAAAGCACGATAAAACCAAGAAAAACTCGCCAAAATCACCCACAAAAAAAGAGACTCTTCTCAAAGTCTCTTGTATCTCTAAAAATCTTTTGTCGATAAACCCATAGTGTGGGAAAATACCCAACCAAAAGCTGCCGAAGGTTCCGTTCAACAGGGTTTTCATTGTTCGTGCTGCGCACGCAACGAAAACTTAGCTATTATCTGCCGTATTTTTCATTTCTTTTTAATACATACTTGTGAAATTCCTGTCCAGTAGCAAGTTCCAGAACCAAGTTTTTTGAACTGTTGCGAATGTAATTTTTTAAGATTTAATTGTTTGTCAATAATTGTGGCTAAAAATTGAGCCTTTCTTCGACATTCATTTGGTTCAATTGTTTTTGATTCACTTTCTGGATAGACTTCATCAAAACCCTTGTTAAGAATGATTTTATTTTCTGTCACTGTAAAATTTAGTATATCGCCATCTAGATAAAAGTCACCACAATTAATTTTGTCATCCTCATTTTTCAATTGTAATATTCCATTATTCTTAAGGTCATTTATAATTATTTTCGCAATATTCTTATTTATTCTCTTTGTTTTGGTTATGTCCCTTTTACTTTTTTGTTTATGAAATTTTGAATTGATAGTTCCAGAAAATTTTTTATTATTTTTTTCTCTTAATATTACATTTTGCTCTCTTCCACAAAATGATATTTCATAAATCCTATTTTGTGAACTTACAGTGTTAAATAAAAATATCAGAATTACTACAGCGAATCTCTTCATAATATGGCAGATAACGGTTACGTATTGGCGATGGTGCGGCTTTAACGCGGACTTTTTCTTATTATAAAATAATCTGCGGAATATCAAAAATAATTAAAATTGCGATTCCTCCGCGCTATTGCCAATACGATGTTATCTGGCGTTTTTATTTTCAATTAATTCTTTCAGCAAGTTTTCTAGAACTTCATTTCCGTTTTGTTGATAGATAATTCCGTGGTCACCATTTGCTATAGATTCAAAATGCCAATTCCTTGACTTGTTTGTGTTATATATTTTTTCTACATCATCAAACTTAAAAACAGAATCATCTTTTGTATGGATTTCATAAAAAGGTTTATCGAAATTGAAATTAATATTTCCAATCTCTAATTTAGGATTAGCAGAAATCGCATAAAAACCTGTAAAAATACTTGGTCTTTGAGAAGCAAACCAAAAAGTTGCTGTGCCACCATTTGACATTCCTCCCAAATAAATATTTTTTTTATCTATATTATAAGTAGATTTAACTTGAGTCAGAATTTTATAGATGTTCTGAAAAGCCTTTTTTTGATTCATCCAGCCAAAATCTTTCTTACCAAATGGATAAATAATTATGGAATTAAAATGGTCTGCAACTTTAAAAATTGGTTCTTGCGTTATTTCAGGTTTATCAAAATTGAAATTTTCTGTCGAATTAATTCCTCCGTGTAGATATATTATCGCTTTTGTAGGTTTATTAGCGTTGTAATTTTTGGGAACAAAGACTAAATATGGAACATTGATATTTTCCGCGCTTGAATAATATAATGCAAAGCCAGAATTGGCGGTATTAAATTTTGATCTTTTTTTTTGAATAGCATTCTTTGTTATAGTGGAAACCCATTTTTTAGATTTTGCTTCTTCAATTAATTTTTTATCTGCAAATTTATTTTGCATAGTGTTGATAATTGAAGCCCATTTTTCTGTGCTTTTTAATTCCTTGAAATTTTTATCTTTTTTAATAAAATCTATTTCTCCATCTTTTAATCCTAAACCTTTTTCAGCAGCAACATTAAGCCAGTTTAAAGCATCTTCGTCTTTTTTACAATTGACAGCAGAAAGAGAAGCATAGTAATAGTCGTATATGGTACCTTGATTACTATCTATTAATAGAGGTTTAAATATTTCATAAGCGTTACAAAAATCTTTTTTGCTTACAAATTCTTCTGCTTTCGCTATTTGTTGTTCATAATTTTGAGCAAAAGAGAAACTAATAAGTAAAGTTGCTAAAATTGTAAAAATTGTTCTTTTCATACTTTTTTTTAAAATGACAGATAACGGGAAACGCATTGGCGAAGTGGCGGATAAATTGAACCGAAAGTTCAATTTAGCAGTGACGTAGCCGATGTGTTTCCACAGAAGCTAAATTATTAAAAAAAAGCTGAATGTGGGACACATTCGGCGGAATAAAAAGCACAAAAGTTGAATTTTGAACTTAACCCGCCATTTTGCCAATGCGATGTTATGTGTAGTTTTTTAGTATCTTTGTCAGATGAAATTATCAGATTAGCAAATTTACTTTACGCAACGTATAGGAAGAGAATAGTTTAGTATTATTCTTCGTTTCCTTATTGTCTCTTATTGTAAATTAAATATGTTAAATAATGAAAAATTACTTCGAAAGTCCTTTTAAAGGAAAAATAATCAAAGACCACATAACTAATCCCAATATAATTTCGGGTAAATATTCTTATTATTCTGGTTATTATCACGGTCATTCATTTGACGATTGTGCTCGTTATCTGTTTCCGGACAGGAATGATGTCGATAAACTAATTATCGGTTCTTATTGTTCAATAGGGAGCGGTGCAAGTTTCATAATGGCAGGTAATCAAGGTCATAAATATGATTGGATTTCCAGTTTTCCATTTTTTTATATGTCTGAATTTGATGTTTTCAGTAAAAGCCAAGATGGATTTCAAAAAGCAGGAGATACAGTTGTTGGGAATGATGTTTGGATTGGTAGTGAAGCTATGATAATGCCAGGAGTTCAGATAGGAGATGGAGCTGTTATTGGCAGTCGTGCTTTGGTTACAAAAGATGTTGAACCTTATTCAATTGTAGGGGGAAATCCAGCCAAATTGATAAAAAAGAGATTTAGTGATGATGACATCCAAAAATTGCAGGAAATGAAATGGTGGGAATGGGATGAAGAAACCCTTTTTGAAGCAATGCCAATTCTTTGTTCAAATAAAATCGATTTGTTGTACAAGTTTTTTAGAAAAATGAAATGATAAAAAGAAGGTTCCGAAATTCGGAGCCTTTTTGTTTTAACTGCGTTTGCGGCTAAAATTACACATAACGGTTTGGCGCTTGGCGCAGTGGCGGATTTTGGAGCACAAAACTGTCAATACACCACAAAAGTTGATGCGAGGTAGAATGTTCAATTAACCACGTCACCCGCCATTGAGCCA
>NZ_JBGZYM010000008.1:0-18474 GCF_041824135.1 Kaistella sp.
AGAATTGTCTGTTCCTCTAAATCTCAGTACCTTTGCAAAAATCTAAAAGTAAAATGTCAGATATTCAACTTAATACGATTCCTGAAGCGATTGAGGATCTAAAAAACGGAAAAATAATCATCGTAGTTGATGATGAAAACCGGGAAAATGAGGGAGATTTTCTTTCTGCGGCCGAATTAACTACGCCGGAAATCATCAATTTTATGACCATTCACGGACGGGGTTTAATTTGCACACCGCTTCCAGAAAAACGTTGTGACGAACTTGGACTTGATATTATGGTAACGCGCAGCAGCGATCCGAAAGAGACTGCTTTTACGGTTTCAGTCGATTTGCTGGGCGAAGGAGTTTCTACCGGAATTTCAGCGAGCGACCGTAGTAAAACCATTTTGGCTTTGATGGATTCGAACACGAAACCAGCAGACTTTATGCGTCCGGGACATATTTTCCCATTGAGGGCAAAGAAAGGTGGCGTTTTAAAAAGAGCCGGACATACCGAAGCTGCGATTGATTTAACCAAATTAGCTGGCTTGCAAGAAGGTGGTGTGATTTGCGAAATTATGAATGATGACGGTTCGATGGCGAGATTGCCAGAGTTGTATTTGTTGGCAAAAAAGCACGATTTGAAATTGGTTTCTATTGAAGATTTAATTCAGTACCAATTAAGAAAAGGCGATTTGATCGAGCGTTTGGAAGAAAGAAAAGTAAAAACTCATTACGGTGAATTCGATTTTTTTGCTTTCAAAGAAACAAGCACAGACCAAATTCACTTTGCTTTAACAAAAGGAAAATGGGCGGAAAATGAACCGATATTGGTGAGAGTTCAGGCCTCAAATTCTTATTTCGATGTATTGAGCAGACTGACTGCGGGTGAAAAACCTTTGCTTGAAAAAGTAACTTCCATGATCAATGAGGAAGGAAAAGGAGCGATTATTTTCATCAATAATGTTTCTAATTCTGAAAACACAATGCGCAAATTGCAGCAGTTTTTGGATTTCCAGGATGGTCAGGCAAAACGGCCAACCTTGGCTTCAAACTTCCACGATTATGGAATTGGAACGCAGATTTTAAAGAATTTGGGCATCAATAAATTCCGGGTGATTTCGCAGAATGTGAACCAAAAACCATTGGTAGGTGGTTATGATGTGGAAGTTACAGAAATGGTAGAATTGTAGAAAGAGCCTAGTCAAAAGGTAGAAGAAGCAAGTAAGATAATGAATGTTTTGGGCAATCTTTTTTGCCAACGCTAAACCCTTTCAGCCTTCTAAAGGCTGAAAGGGTTTTCCAAAACGAAAAAAGCCGGGCTGTCCGTTGCAATCTTTTTTTTCTTCTTTTTCCGACCCAAAAAAAGGATTTTCACTTCCATCCCTATTGCGGGGTACGATCTGATCATTCGATGAGGTGCTAATTTGATAAGAGATTAAGAGTTAGAATTATCAGTATAAAAACTATTGATCATTTGAATATCGAAAAAGGCAGATTAGAAATCGAATCATCAATAGGAACGGGCTTTAGCCCGTTTTGTAGGAAAAGTAAATCAATTGGCTTTAGCCAAAATTTATTTTATACATTATGGTATTAAGAGTATTTAAGATGGCCAAAAAACTATTTCGATCTTTTCAAAATTTTAATAATCCCTTTGCTGAGTGAAACGGCCTTGCGTCCGTAATTGATGCAGTATTTTTGTCAAAAACCTTTGCGCCTTTGCGTTAAACTAAAGTAATTTCTTTTATTACAAAAATTATGACTTCAAAAATAATTATAGAAGATCTTAAGATCTACGCTTATCACGGCGCTCTTCCCGAAGAAACGCTTATCGGAACGTACTACCTTTTGAATGTAGAAGTCCACGCTGATCTTTGGAAAGCCGTAGGAACTGATGATTTAAATGACACCATCAACTACGCGGAAATCAATGAAATTATTCACACTGAAATGAAAATTCCTTCCAAGTTGATGGAACATGTTGCAGGTAGAATTTTGAAAAACATCAAAATGAAGTTTACGCAAGTTACTTTTGTTAAAATCAGAATTACCAAAACCAGTCCACCGATGACAGGCGAAATGCGTGGCGTTAGCGTGGAGATCGAAAATTAGTTTTAGAATTAATCTCAGAAGCAAAATAGTACCTTTGAACATTAATTACGTTTTAAAAAACCTATGAAATATATTATTCTTTCCTTACTCTCAGCGGTTTTGCTAAGTATTTCCTGGCCCACTTACGGAATCCCGTTTTTTATATTTTTCGCCCTTGTTCCTTTATTGATCATCGAACACGACATTTCAAATTTCTCAAAGATCAAAAGAAAAGGTTTGGCGATTTTCGGCTTGACTTATCTTTGTTTTGTCATTTGGAACATCGTTACGACAGGTTGGCTGTATGGTGCGAAAAATCCAGATGGAACGCATTCTTTGTTTGCGGTCGTAGTTCCTGTTTTATTTAATTCTCTGTTTTATGCCTTTATTTTTCAATGTTACCACTGGTATAAAAATGCGCAGGGAACGTACTTCGGGTTAGTTTTCTTTGTTTCGATTTGGATGGTTTGGGAAAAACTACATTTGAGTTGGGAGTTAACCTGGCCGTGGTTGAATTTAGGAAATGTGTTTGCAGATTATCCTCAGTTTATTCAATGGTATGATACGCTGGGCGCGACAGGCGGAAGTTTCTGGATTCTATTGGTCAATGTTTTTGCTTTCTACACTTTAAGAATCTGGGAGGCCGGCAGAAAGCAGAAATCTTTAATCATCAACAGTTCAGTTCTCCTTGCAGGAATCGCTTTGCCAATGTTAATTTCTGTAGTCAAATATCAAAATTTCGATTTGAAACCAACGGGAACCGTCAACGTTTTAATGCTTCAACCGGAATTGAATCCATACACCGAAAAATATTCGAAAGACAGTCTGACCATTTTAAATGATCTTTTAACTCTGGCAGAAGAAAATTCAACTGGACCAATCGATTATTATCTCGGGCCTGAAACTTCGCTTCCGGGCTTTGGATCGATCTCTGAAACTGGCTTTGAGCAAAGTGAGCTTTTAAATAAAACGAAAGAATTTTTAACCAAACATCCGAAGTCTATATTTGCTACTGGAATTTCCTCTCATCGGTTCTATCCGAATGAAAAAGAGAAATCAAAAACAGCGTATAAAACTTCGCAAGGAATGTATGTGGACAGTTATAATTCTGCCGTTCAAATTATTCCGAATCAAAAAGTAGAAGTGTATCACAAAGGAAAATTGGTTCCTGGTGTAGAGATTTTCCCGTACATCAGCGTCTTAAAACCGCTTTTAGGTGAAGCCATGTTGAATCTCGGTGGAACAACTGCGTCCCTCGGGATTGATGATGAAAGAAAGGTTTTCAGCAATCCTTTTAATAAAGGAAAAATGGCTCCGATCATTTGTTATGAAAGTATTTATGGCGAATTCGTAACCGATTATGTAAAAGAAGGTGCCAATTTTTTAGGAATTATGACCAACGATTCCTGGTGGGGCGTTACGCAAGGTCACAAACAACTTTTGGCTTATGCAAGAATGCGGGCGATCGAGACCCGACGTGAAATTGCAAGGTCTGCCAATAGTGGAATTTCTGCTCACATCGACGCGCGAGGAGATATTGTAGCCGATACCTTTTACGGTGATAAAACAACGCTTTACGCAAAAGTAAATTTGTACGAGGATCAAACTTTCTATACAAGAACCGGCGATTTATTATCTCGATTCTCCATTTTTGTTTTTGGATTTTTAGTCTTTTATAACTGGATAAAAAAGTACCAGAATAGAAAACCACCAGAGCCAATGAAAAAGATTGTGATCAAAAGGTAAAATAAGATGGGTCAAAATGTAGAAAAGTCAGAAAAGAATGCTGTTAATTTATTCTTTTCTGACTTTTTTATTTTCAAGTATTCAAGTATTCAAGTATTCAAGTATTCGTTCACGAGTAGGAAAGGTTAATTTTTCATTCTAAAGTGAATTTATGAAGTTTTAACTTAAGAAGGAAATTTTAATACTCTTAATTTCTTTATCATTCTTAATGGTAAAATTACCCGTAGAAACTTAAAATTTTAGGAACTTCTAGAAAGCTTATTTTCACTTTAATCACAATCAAGCTTTTGTGCTTTTGTGGTGCAAGACATTTTTACTTCGATTTTTTATGTGTAAAATAATTCATCAACAAGCGAATTTCATTAAATTCAAAATCATTTGGAAGCGCTTTCTTCCAATCATTTAAAGTTTCGTGGGAATTATTTTTAAACTCCTTTTCGAAGGTTTTGATTTTTTGTTTGTCAAAGATTCGGGTTATATCCAATAATCCTTGCTCGGCGAATTTAGCAAGATGTCCGAAAATTGTTTCGGTAACCAAACCCCGTTCTTTCGCAATCTCCGGAATTGTTTTTCCTTCTTCAAACAATTGGAAACTTAAAATGTGAGAAGGGATTTTGGCTACTTTCGTGGAAATTGAAATATTATTTTCAGTATTAAAAAGTGGAACTTCCAGCAAGTGAACTTTCTTTAAATCATTTAGATAATCTTCTAAATCATCCAAAAATACACGAAAATCTTCGTTGTATTCTTTCAGTCCTTTGGTTCCTTTGTTCTCGGAATAAAAATCCAGTAAAGGTTGAAAAACTTCGATATTCACTTTGGTGAAAAAGAAATTGACCGCTCCTTTTGCCTTGGTTTCAATTTCTGCCCATTCTTCATTTCCATGGATGAATTTATGGGTTTTTTGCAGCATCACTTTTTCAAATTTCTGATACACATTCCCGAAATTTTCAATCTTCGGTTTAATATGTTGATACAAATGCTGAGCTTTATTCTTGTCCAGTGCTTTGCTGGTTTTGGTAGAATTATGCCATTTTTCAAGTGAATATTTAAACCACAAACAATCGAGTCTACTGACGACTTTCTTAATGCTGTAATCGTATTTTTCGGTTTGAAGAATCTCTTCTACTTTCTCGTTGGCGTTGGTTTCATCTTGAAATTTAGAAACCCGTCGATCAGCAAAAATAACATTCGGCGTAATCTTCGATTTTAAAATAATTCCCTCTAAGGTCCGGCATCGTGAAAGCGCCACATAAACCTGTCCGGATGCAAAAGATTTTCCGGCATCAATAATCAGACGATCGAAAGTTAGGCCTTGAGATTTATGAATGGTTACAGCCCAAGCCAACCGAACTGGATATTGTTGAAAACTCCCTAAAACATCTTCCGTAATATTTTTATCGGAATCTAAACCATATCGTTTCTGTTCCCAGGTTTCTTTTTTAATTTTAAAGACCTCGTCGTCTCCATCGATCAGCACGGTGATTTCTTTGTCATCCAAACTCATGACTTCCGCCAGTTTACCATTGAAATATCTCTTGTCGCTGCTCGCATCATTCCGAATGAACATGACTTGTGCGCCAACTTTTAACTGCAGTTCTTCCTCGTTTGGATATTGATTTTCATTGAAATTTCCAATAATATCAGCGGAGTATAAATAAGGTTTTCCTTTTAATTCTTTCAGTTTTTTCTGATTGATCTCGTCCGCCATTCTGTTGTGAGAAGTCAGATAAACATAAGGTTCACCCGTCGGTTCGAAGTCCGGAATATATCTTTCGTTTAAGGTTTCAAAATCAACATCACCTACGGCGCCATCTCTGATGTCATTCAATATATCTAAAAATTTTTCATCGGTCTGACGATAAACAGTGGTCAGTTCGAGGGTAATTAAAGGTATTTCCTTCAAAGCATAACTCTCAAAGAAAAAAGGAGATTTATAATATTGTCCTAAAAAATGTTCATCCCGAACGACCGGTGGAAGTTGGTAGAGATCGCCGATAAATAACATTTGAACACCGCCAAATTTCTGCTGATTTCGTCGAACGAAACGAAGAGAAAAATCCATCATATCCAAAACATCAGCACGAAGCATGGAAACTTCGTCGATAATGATAATTTCAATTTCCCGTAATAATTTGAGTTTGTCCTTTCGGTATTTAAAATGCTGCATCAAGTCGGAAATGTTGTTTCCTAAATTACTGTCGATGCGGTCTGTAGTTGGAATAAAGGTTCTCAATGGAAGTCCGAACATGGAGTGAATCGTAACTCCACCTGCATTAATTGCCGCAATTCCTGTGGGAGCCACCACGATGTGTTTCTTCTGAGTTTTTTTTACAAACTCATTGAGAAAAGTGGTTTTTCCGGTCCCGGCTTTTCCGGTTAAAAAAATACTGCGGTTGGTATGTTCGGCTAAATTAAAGAGAGATTCGTCCATTGGTCAAATTTAAGAAAATTGGGCTGAATGGGCGAATAGATTATTTCTTAACGGACAATTATTAAAAATGATTTTTGAAAGTATCGATATTTAATAGAGCTCAGACCACATAAATTTTGATTGCACAATATTGGTGATTTCTTTTTGCAGAAATTCTAAGTAGGCTGCGGAAACCAGCGTCTGTTTTTTACCTTTTAACCAAATTAAACTCCAGGTAGTGGTGATCGGTAATTCCTTGATTGGAATAATTTCTAATTCTTTGTTTTGAAGTTCATTTTTAATACCGATTATTGGCATGATAGAGTAACCCAACCCAGCCAGCAATGCTTGTTTTACCGCTTCATTAGAGGAGAGTTCCATTCTTTTAAGAACGGAAATATTATTTTCTGAAAAGAATTTTTCCATGGTCTGACGCGTTCCGGATCCTTTTTCTCGAAAAATAAGCGGCAGATTTTCAAAAATTTCTTTCGTTGAATTTTCTTTTTTAAGAGTTACTTTCTCGTTTCCAACCAGGTATAATTTGTTTTGCAGCAGATCCAGTTTTTCAATATTTTGAGTCGTTGGTAAAATAGAAACAAGCGCAAAATCAACGCTGTTATTTTCCAGACTTTCCAATACCTTATATTTATTGGTGACGTCCATATTTAATTCTACACCCGCATTTTCTTTCATAAATTGAGAGAGGAAATAAGGCATTACATATTTCCCGGTGGAGACTACAGAGATTTTTAATTTCCCCGTAAGTTGTCCTTTGTAAGCTAAAGTTTTGTAATTAATGGCGTGAACCTGATTGATGATGTTTTCTGCAGCTTCGGCAATTTCTCTTCCAAAATCGGTGATGTAGATCTTTCTTCCAACCACTTCTGTCAAAGGAATATCAAACTGATTCTGAAAATTTTTAAGCTGAATGGAAACTGCGGGCTGGGTAAGATAAAGTTCTTCTGAAGCTTTCGTTACGCTTTCGGTTTGTACGACTTTCAGAAAGATTCGAAGTTGGTTTAAAGTATAATTCATAAAAAGTATTTATACATAGTATTATAAATATAAATAAAAATATATGAGTAAGATGCTGCAAATTTGCCTCATCAAAAAAAATAAAATGACAAGAATTACAGTAGCAAAAGGAGACGGTATTGGCCCGGAAATTATGGAGGCGACTTTGAAAGTGATTATGGCAGCAGGTGCGCAAATTGAAATCGATGAAATTCCAGTAGGTGAAAAAGTGTATTTAGCGGGAAACACCAATGGAATTGCAGCAAGATCATGGGATACGATCAGAAAAAATAAAGTTTTCCTGAAAGCGCCAATTACTACTCCACAGGGTGGCGGTTATAAAAGTTTGAATGTCACCACGCGAAAATTTTTGGGTTTATATTCTAATGTAAGACCTTGTATGAGTTTGCATCCTTTTGTGGAAACCAAACATCAAAATATGGACATCGTGATCATCCGTGAAAACGAAGAAGATCTGTACGGCGGAATCGAGCATCAACAAACAAATGAAGTGGTACAATGCTTAAAATTGATCAGTCGTCCTGTTTGTGAGAAAATCGTGCGGTACGCTTTTGAATATGCGAAGGTTTATGGCAGAACGAAAGTAACCTGTTTCACCAAGGATAATATTATGAAACAGACCGATGGTTTGTTCCATCAGGTTTTTGACGAGATCGCTTTAGAATATCCAGAGATTGAAAACGAACATTGGATCATCGATATCGGTGCGGCGAAAATGGCCGACACGCCAGAAATTTTTGATGTGATCGTAACTTTAAATCTTTATGGAGATGTGATTTCCGATATTGCCGCTCAGATCGCGGGCTCTGTTGGTCTCGCAGGTTCTGCAAATATTGGAGAAGAATGTGCGATGTTCGAAGCAATTCATGGTTCGGCACCGAGAAGAGCTGGACAAAATATGGCCAATCCATCGGGTTTGTTACAAGGCGCCGTGATGATGCTCAATCATATCGGACAGGCGGACGTTGCGGAAAAAGTGCAGAATGCCTGGCTAAAAACAATTGAAGACGGCATTCATACGTATGACATTTTCAAAGAAGGAGTCAGTAAAGAAAAAGTAGGAACGAAAGAATTCGCAGAGGCGATTATCCAGAATTTAGGACAAAATCCTACGATTCTAAAACCGATGAACCTGGTAAAAGATGCGGTGCTGCAATTACCCAAATATGTGAAAAAACGTGCGATGGATAAAAGATTGGTTGGGGTGGATCTATTTGTGGATTGGAAAGGAACCGACCCGAATGAACTGGCGGAAAAGCTCCAAAGCATTAATACCGAAAATAAACAATTGACCATGATCACCAACCGTGGAATTAAAGTCTGGCCAGATGGATTTTCTTAAACGTTTTGTACCGACCATTGGAGATGCCGTTTTCAGCCTAAAAATGGAAATATTTTATACAAAAATAACATCATCAACTTGTTGGCTAAAGCGTTGGATGCTAAAATAGATGTCGTAAAAACCGAAAATTTATATGAATTCGATGGAAAGAAGGCGTACTCTTTAGGTCAGGGTCAGTAAAAATTAGTTTCAAAAAAAGGTTAAATAATTGATTATGAATAAAGTCCGATCTTGTATTGGACTTTATTTTTAAAAATTCATTGACCACACTTTCAACTTTAAATTTGGTTTCAAATGAGACCACTTGCAATGATCAAAATTTTTATTACATGGAAAAACAAGATATTTTTACCTTGATCGAAGTGAGTTTTCACCCAAAGAGTCCCGCGAATTGCTGCTTAGCGTTTTCAAAAGTAAAATTCGTTTTCACCGTCTGAAGAATTTCAGTTCTCAGGAACGTTTTGGGAAAGGCGATGAAAAGGCACTATCCAGAATGGTGCAGCTTCAAGAAACTTTAGCATCGATTTTTAAAGTGATCGATTCTGCCGAAAAAGAAAATCAGACTTTAGAAATTAAGGCTGAAATTATTTTAAATTTTACTAATTCAGCTCAGTAGTTCCAATTCGTTTTGAAAATCGATTGCTTTGAAAATGGTCAGATTTCCAATAGAATATGACACTTCCTATTTTAGAAAAAAGATGCTACTTTTGTAATCATAAATTATGAAGATGAAGCACTTATTAATGATCGCAATTTCAGTTTTGACATTCTCCGCGTGTTCCTCAAAAAAGGCAATCGTTGAGGAAGAAACTTTACCAAAAGATATCGCGTTAAAACCTGATAATAATTTCACTCAGGAGGATGATCAACTTCGTATGAGGAGTCTTATCCAGGAAATTGATTCTTTAATCAGTGCCGAGCCGTGTACCGATGTAGCCAATTGGAAATTTACAGCAATTGGTGCAAAAGCCTGTGGCGGACCAAGTTCTTACATCGCTTATCCTATTCAGTTAGAAGATGAAATTCTACCGAAAGTAACACAATTTACTTCGATGCAAAGTACCTTCAATACCAAATATGGAATGATGTCGGATTGCGCCATCGTTCTTCCACCCGCAGAAATCACGTGTGAAAACGGAAAAGCAGTTTTGATTGGAGATCGTTTGGAGAAAGAGGAAGTTGAATAAAAAGTGATCTGATTTATTCCTGGACCAATTCGTAAATTAACTTATTTTCTGTTTTAGAAATAAAAATATAATCTTCCTCTATTGAGGAGTGTTTCGAATTTTCTTTAAAGTATCCTTCCGTGTTTTCACGATATTCTCTAAATGCATTGGGATATTTTTGTAAGATGGTATTGATACTGTCAGATTTCTCTTTAAAGTTCTTCGATAATCTCAACTGATCTTCCTTAGAGATTTTCAACTCTAAGCGTTGATGAAAATCACCGATTCCCCAATCGGTTTTATGGTCGACAATTTCGAAGTCGTCTTTTAATTCAATTTTATTTTCTGCTAACAAATCGCGCGCATTGGACTTTGAGAAAAACTGATCTTCAAACCTTAAGTATAAAAAGCACAGAAGAAATACCAATCCGACGGAAGCACTTAGAATAATTCCTGTTCTTGTACTTTCTAACTTTTTCCCGATGTGATAAAGTAAAAAAAGAAATCCAATCGGAAGCCCAATAAAAATTAAAAACAATATAGAGGAGAATATGAAATCATCCAGCATGACTTTCTATTCCTTATACCAGCCTGAATATTTCACGTAATTATTGGCAATTCGGTTGACTTCACCTTCCAGTAATTCGGTAGAAATATCTTTAATTTTACGAGCTGGCGTTCCGGCCCAAACTTCGCCTGGTTTAATGTGCGTTCCTTGTACAACCACAGAACCAGCGCCTACAATAGAGTTGCTTTCAACTAAACAGTCATCCATCACGATGGCACCCATTCCAATTAGAACGTTATCCTGAATCGTGCAACCATGAACGATTGCGTTATGTCCGATGGAAACATTATCACCAATGATGAGTGGGAATTTTTCATACGTGCAATGTAACATCGCATTATCCTGCACATTTACTTTGTCTCCCATTTTGATATAGTGAACATCGCCACGAATCACGGCATTGTACCAAATACTGCATTCTGTTCCCATCGTGACATCACCAATAATGGTGGCGGTTTCTGCTAAAAAAGTGTCTGCTCCAATTTGTGGAGTTTTACCTAAAAGTTCTTTTACTAAAGCCATATTATTTTTTTTAAGATTTTAAAAGTGTGGAAATAAATGCTGACCATCAATCCATGTGAATGTCTAATTTTTCCTTTTTAAAATCGTGCTGTTTTTATTGATTAAACTCATTGACAAGGTCTAAAACATCAATAAGGTAATCTAAATTGTTATCCGTATTTTTGTACTCAAATTTAAGAAAATTAAATGAGACATATTATCATAGAGCCCACAGAAAACCCTAAAGTGATGAAGTTTGTAGCGGATTACAACTTAATTCCCGGTTCTCTGGAACTCGATCGAAATTCTGATATTTCAGAAATCCCCTTAGCCCAGGAACTTTTCAAATATCCATTCGTAGAAAGAGTTTTTGTTACTGCAAATTTTATTGCTGTAGCAAAACAGGATGGCGTTGATTGGGAAAATGTAGTTGAACCATTAAAAGGAATTATTGCCACAGAATTAGACGCGAATCCCCGTCTTTATCTTCAGAAGCAAAAAGAGGATTATATGATTTACGCCGAAATGACTCCAAATCCAATGGTGATGAAGTTCGTGTCGAGCAAAGCATTAATGGATGGTTTTATCGAAGTGAAATCACGTGAAGAAGCTAATGCGGTTCCTTTGGCTAAAGCCATTTTTGAGGAATTTGATTTTGCTAAAGAAGTATTTATTTCTGATAATTTCGTTGCTGTTACCAAAAACGTATCGGTAGAATGGCATGAAGTGATGGTGACCGTAAGAGCATTTGTCTCTGACTATCTTCAAAATGGAGGAGCAATTTCTAACGTTACTCCGCAGAAACACGAAAGCCCAGCTTCTGGAATCATGAATAGAGAATATAATGCAGACGAACAGAAGATCTCCGATATTTTGAATGAATATGTTGCTCCAGCTGTAGAAGGTGACGGTGGGAAAATTTCTTTGATGGAATACGATGCTGAAACAAAAACCGCAAAAATGTTATTGCAAGGTGCGTGTTCAGGTTGTCCAAGCTCCACAGCAACTTTGAAAGGTGGAATTGAAAATATATTAAAACAATTTTTACCTGATTTGGTAGAAAACGTAGAAGCAGTTAACGGATAAAAATAGGAGAAATAAGTAATGAGTAATAATTAATATTTTATTCCTCGTTATTCATTACCAATTACTTATAAACATGAAAGGAATTTTATTAGTAAATCTTGGATCGCCAAGATCAACAAAAACAGAAGATGTTAGAGAATATCTGGATGAGTTTTTAATGGATGAAAAGGTGATCGATTATCGATGGTTTTTCAGATCATTGCTCGTGCAGGGAATTATTTTAAATACGCGTCCGAAAAAATCAGCAGAAGCGTACAAAACCGTTTGGACAGATGAAGGTTCGCCTTTAATTTTCATTACGGAAAGGATTAAAAAGAAACTCCAAAAAATCGTAGATGTTCCCGTAGAGATTGGCATGCGATACGCTGAACCGAGCATCGAAACTGGAATACGAAAATTGACGGATCAAGGAGTGACGGAAATCGTTCTTTTCCCATTGTATCCGCAATATGCGATGAGCACGACGGAAACGGTGATTGAAAAAGCGGAAGAGGTTCGTAAGAAACATTTCCCTGATATTAAAATCAATTACGTTCAGCCGTTTTATAATCGTGAGATTTATATCGACTGTCTGGCAGAAAGCATCCGCGAGAAATTACCGGAGACCTTCGATGCTTTGCAGTTTTCTTATCATGGTGTTCCGGAAAGACATATCTATAAAACCGATCCTACCAATACCTGTAATCTGAATGACTGCTGTTCCCGCGACGAGAATCCGAGTCACCAGTTTTGCTACAGACATCAGTGTTTTAAAGTAACCGAACAGGTGATCAAGAAATTGAATCTGCCCAAAGAAAAAGTGATGGTTACTTTCCAATCTAGATTAGGAAACGACAAATGGATGGAACCTTATACCGATGAAACTTTGGAAAACTTAGGTAAAAAAGGGATTAAAAATCTGGCAATTGTTTGTCCGGCATTTGTATCTGACTGTCTAGAAACCTTAGAGGAGATCTCCGTTGAAGGTAAAGAGCAGTTCATGCATGGTGGCGGCGAAGTTTACAATTATATTCCCTGTCTGAATGATGAAGACCGCTGGATCGACGTGGTGAAAACTTTGTGCGAAGAGAAGTTGCACGAGTTTTATTTGGTTTAAAATATATGGGCCTTCAACATTTCTTGAAGGTCTTTTTTTATAAATTGTTTTTCTTAACTTTGATGCTATGAATGTAACTGTTGAACAACTTACCGAAAAACTGAAAACCCTTCCTGAAAATTTTTTAGAAAGAGTTTGGGGTTATATTGATGGTCTGTCTGAAGAGGAAATTGATCTTGAAATTCCGGAATGGCAGAAATCAATAGTTGCAGAGCGTGTAGCGGAATATCGTCAAAATCCTGATTCTGCAATTGGTATTGAAGATTTTTTCAAAGAAATTGAAAAGGAATTTGAATGAAAGTAATTCTCAGTCCTGAAACTTTGTTAGAATTTAAAGATTCCGTAAAGTTTTATGAAAAGCGAAAAAAAGGTTTGGGTAAAGATTTTTCCAAGTCTGTAAGAACAAGTCTTAATTTTATAAGCAAAAATCCTCTAGCTTCAGAATGTAAATACAGAGAAATTAGAGTAGCGGTTATTAAGAAGTTCCCATTTACAATTCACTACTTATATGAAAAAGAAATAGCAACTATTTTTGTTTCTGCAATTTTTCATACTTCTCAAAACCCTGATAAATTAGGATCAATCTAGATTCTATCTCACTGGTGTTCTAAACTCACCATATCCCAACAAACCATCATAGCTTCTACCAAAAGGTTGGTAATATAAAAATGCCTGATAGAGGTTTTCGGTCTGCCAGAAATTACCGTTGATTTCACCCAAATTTAAAGTGCCGTCTGGATTTTTCGTGGCTAAAATATAATTGTAGAATCCCTGTTTTAAATAAATTTTTGCGATGTACTTTTTTAAAGTTTCATCGTAGAACATTTGATTTTCCTTGTTGGCTTTAAAATCATTGAAACCACCAACTACATAAATTTCTTTATTGGTCTTTTCTGAATCCAAGGCAAAATAAACCCAGGAGTAATCGGCTTCGCGTTCTGCATTTCTTTCAATTCCTAAATCATTTCTACGGAAATAAAAAGCACCGTTCACATCAGGTTGAAACTGATAATTCAGCGGGAAAGCCCACACCGAATGGAGATAAGTATAATTTATACCATCAATATTTTCCGCCTGAGCAACCATATCGAAAGGCTGATTCATATTTTTATTATCAAAATAGTAGAACTCATTATTTCCCGGAAAAACCAAATTCATTTGTTGAAAAAGAATTTTATTTCCCAGGGAAGAGCTTTGCTTTTGATTATAAACTCCCAAATCCCAGTTGTTATTTTGGATCACATTTAAAGTCAACGAATTTAAATTTGAATTCATTGCTGAACCGCTTCCCACGGCCTGAACTTCTACCCGCTGATTGATCTGCGGATTTTTCGCATCTGAAGTTCGGGAAATATTCAAACCTAGTATTGCTCCATCTTCTACGACAGAAAACCTTTTGGTGAAAAGCGGTTTACTTGGAGAATCCTGATAAACAACCAATTCAAAATTGCCTGAGATCTTAGGCTGAATTTTATCGTTTGGGAACGTCAAAGTGTAATTGGTGTACGCCTGCGAAGTATTAAATGAATACTGTAACTGATCGATCAGTCCGTTCAAACTTCCATTGGCGTATTCGGTGAAAAATAATCCGTCGTCATTCCAGTTGCGATCGAAATGTTTTAGGGTATAACGGTAAATCGTACTCGAATTTGATAGATCATCAAAACGTAAGATCAGCTGTTCATTGAAACCGATCACCGGCGTTTCGTCGTTGGTTTGCGGGTTGAATAACTGTACGCTGCGAATATCCTGCGCAAAGAAAAACGCACTGAAGAATAAAAGTAAAGATGATAAATATTTCATTGAGACGAAGATAAGAATTTTTGCGATGTGATGATTGATGTGTTGATTTGGTGACGTGATGATGTGCTGATTTGTACGTTTCCTTCGGAATAGGGATGGAAGTGGAAATCCCGCAGTGTCGTCTTTAAAGACGAGATGAGGAATTGCAACGGATAGCCCGGCTTTTTTTATTTTGAAAAACCCTTTCAGCTTTTTATAGGCTGAAAGGGTTGAGCGTTGGCAAAAAGATTGCCCAAATTAGCACATCAACAAATTAGCACATCACCAAATTACTTAATCGTCGTGGACAGAGCCAACATGGCTTCAATTGGTTTCAAAGCTTTTAATCGTAATTCTTCGTCCATAGTGATTTCCGGCAGTTCGTATTTCATGCAGAGATACAATTTTTCCAGCGTATTCCTTTTCATGTAAAAACATTCAGAGCAGTTACAGGCTTCGTCAAAAACCAAAGCAGGTATTAGCTTTTTATGGGGCGCACGCTTTTGCATTTCGTGTAGAATTCCTTCTTCAGTCGCTACAATAAATTCCTGAGCATCATCTTTTTCAACAAAATTTAAGAGGGCAGAAGTAGAGCCTACGAAATGAGATAGATCTAAAACTGCAGCTTCACTTTCGGGATGTGCGATTAATTTTGCCTGAGGATTAGCTGCTAATTGTTGAGCAATTCTTTCCATAGAAAAGGCTTCATGAACAATACAGGTTCCGTCCCAGAGAATCATGTCGCGTCCGGTTTTCTTCATCAGATAAGCTCCGAGGTTTTTGTCAGGGGCGAAAATAATCGGTCGGTCTTCTGGCAAAGACCGAATAATGGTTTCCGCATTAGAACTCGTCACGATGATGTCTGATTCTGCTTTGGTTTCAGCGTTACAGTTGATGTAGGTTGCGATCAAAGCACCTGGATATTTGGCACGCATGGCACGCAAACCTTCGCCGCTACAACCGTCTGCCAACGAACAACCAGCTTGAGTATCAGGTAGAACGACTTTCTTGGTTGGGTTGAGGATCTTCGCTGCTTCGGCCATAAAATGAACGCCACAAAAAGCGATCATGTCAGCATCGGTATCTTTTGCAGCCCGCGCTAATTGTAAGGAATCTCCCAAGTAATCGGCGATATCCTGAATCGCTGGCGGTTGATAATAATGCGCAAGAATAACGGCATTTTTTTCTTTCTTTAAATCAAGGATGGCTTGTACCAGATCTTCACCTTGTGGAATGATGAGGTCGTCTATTTTTAAAAAACCTCTTACCGGAAGGTTTGACTTTGCTTTATCTAAATTTTCTGTGCTCATGGATTAAAAATCTTTAGGATTCGGATGTATAAAGGTATAATTAAAATCTTGAATCAACTTTTCTGAAGAAATGATTCTTCCTTTCTGCTCACACGTATTTTCGCTGTCTAAGTGGAGAACTTCTGCGATAGAAGGATGTTCGGGTGCGACGATATTATAAGTTTCCGCTTTTATTTCTGACTTGATGAACAGGTCTACAATCGGCAGAATATCTTCGTAATGAATGTAATTGGTCAGTTTTCCAGGATTTTCTGGCGTTCTGTTTTTAAACATATTTTGCAAAGCTCGTTCGTCGCCCATCAATCCACCAAAACGTAAAATATTGGTTTGTGGATATTTCTGTCTGATTAGATTTTCGGAAGCGATAATATCAGCTCTTAAGTCGTCGGTGTCTTCTTCGGTGAACACTTTATTTTCCTTCGGATAGACTCCCGTAGAACTTAATAACAAGGTTTTTGGAAATTCCTGATCTAGTTTGTGAAAACCTTCATGCCAAGCATTTCTTGCAATCGGCATGCTGAAGATCGCTACATCAACAGACGCCAAAAAGCCAAAATCGATGGTCGAATTAAAGTCTAGCAAGTGAACTTCGGTCGCTACTTTTTGTAACGGAACTATTTTTTCTGGTGACGTGGTGGTTGCGATCACATGGTAATTTCTACCAGTCAAAAATTTCGCTAGTCGCTCTCCAACCCAGCCGCAACCGATAATGGCTATTCTCATGATTTCAGAAATTGGTTAATTAAATGATTGATATCGACTTTAGCCACTTCCAGTTGGTCGTTGACGACAATTTCATCAAATTCGTTTTTAAAGGAAATTTCTTCCGTCGCTTTTGCAACTCTGGTGTGAATGGTTTCCAGATCATCCGTTCCTCTCGCGATGAGTCTTAATTCCAACGCAGCCACAGATGGTGGCATAATGAAAATCGATAAGGCTTTATCACCAAAATATTTTTTGAGTGAAATTCCGCCCTGCACATCCACGTCAAAAATGACCACTTTTCCGCTGGCCCAAATTCTTTCGACTTCTGATTTTAAAGTACCGTAATATTTATCGGTATATACTTCTTCAAACTCCACGAAAGCTTCTTCAGCGATCCTTTGACGAAATTGTTCCGGATTGACGAAATGATAATCGATTCCATTTTTCTCCTCGCCGCGCGCATTTCTGGTCGTGCACGAAATCGAAAATTCCAACTCCGGAAAATGCTCCAGACAATGTTTAACCAGCGTTGTTTTTCCGCTTCCGGACGGCGCTGAGAATATGATGACTTTATTCATTGATTTTTAAATTTGTGAGAGATGGATAGATGATAGACGGATAGATGAAAGACAAACCTTTACGAAGATTATTTCATTACGAAAATTCATTTTTCACGGTCTATTATCTATCCGTCTATTTTCTTTTAGTCTACAAAACATTTAACGTTTGTTCTTTTATTTTTTCCAGATCGTCTTTCATCATGACTACCAGTTTCTGAATTTCGGCATGATTGGCTTTAGAACCTAAAGTGTTAATTTCACGTCCGATTTCCTGGGAGATGAAGCCTAGTTTTTTTCCATTAAAGTTTTCATCAACCATAACTTCCAAATAATATTTTAGATGTTGGGTCAGTCGTACTTTTTCTTCAGCGATATCTAATTTCTCTGTATAATAAGCCATTTCCTGATAGAAACGGGTTTCATCGATCTGATCAAATTCATTCAGCGATTTGCGGTAGCGCTCTTTTACGCCATCCATTCTAATTTCTTCGTAAGGTTCAACCTGACTAAGATAAGATTCGATTTTTCTAATGTTTCGGCTGAGTTCCTGTTGTAGAATTTCTCCTTCCGTACGTCGGAAATTCTCAAATTTGGTTAAAGTTTCTTCAAGGAGTTCTATTAAGAAGATCCATTCATTCTCATTGAGCACGTCGCTTTTGATCGAAATCACTTCTGGCATTCTGATCGCCATTTTCAGGTATTCGAAATCGGGACCATCACCTGCGACTTTCTTGAGTTCCTGCATATACGCTTGAACCAGGTCGTGATTAATATTGACATCACTCGCATTGTTAAGTGATTCAACATTCACATAGCAATCTACTTTTCCGCGCAGAACTCTGTCATTCAATAGTTTGCGAATTTCGAATTCTTTTTCTTTATATCTTAAGGGAATTTTGATGTTGAGGTCAAAAGATTTGCTGTTTAGAGATTTGATATCGATGGTCAATTTTTTTCCTTCGAAAACTCCTTCGCCTCTTCCGAAGCCGGTCATTGATAAAATCATGTATTTGCTTTATCTCACAAAGATAATTATTTAAAAACTTTTAACTTAAAAAAGAAACTGTAAAACTTTCAATATTTGCAGA
>NZ_JBGZYM010000009.1:0-24301 GCF_041824135.1 Kaistella sp.
GGAATTACCAATTCCACAGCTCCTTTAGAGATTCGAAAAAACAATCTTTTAATCTTCCCTAAAAATCTGGTACAAGGTGGACAGGTCATCTCTTATCTGGCTTATGAAGTGGAAGTGACCAACAAAAGTGATGTTCGGGAGTTTCTGTTCATCGACGCGCAGACGGGAGAACTGGTCGAGCAATTTACTGGAATTCACCCGATTGACCGTAAACTGTATGAGAAAAACACCAACGCCGCAAATTTAAAATGGAAAGAAGGCGATGCTTTGCCCGGAACCCTTGATCAATGGCAACAGAGTGAGGTGATCACGTCAGAGCACGTGTACAATTTCTTCAAGAACGCCTTTAATTATATTTCTTTTAATAATGCAGATGCCACCATGATCACGGTGAATAATGATCCTGGCATCAGCTGTCCGAATGCCAACTGGAACGGTGTCACTGCCAATTACTGTACCGGTACCGCTTCTGATGATGTAGTGGCGCACGAGTGGGGACATGCTTACACGGAATATACGAGTGGTTTGATTTACCAATACCAGTCGGGTGCCCTCAATGAATCCTACTCTGATGTGTGGGGAGAAACCATCGATCTGTTAAACGGTTACGATGATGTTGGAGAAAATTTAGACGTGAGAACGGGCACCACCTGTTCCGGTACGCAACGTTGGAAAATGGGCGAGAAAGCTACTGCTTTCGGCAGTCCGATCCGCGATATGTGGAACCCGAACTGTAATAATAATCCGGGCAGTGTTTTAGATACTTCATATTACTATTGTGGCACGGGAGATTCTGGTGGCGTACACCGTAATTCAGGAGTGACGAACCACTTGTACGCTTTATTGGTGGACGGTGGAACGTATAACGGTTATACCATTACGGGAATTGGATTTGTTAAAGCAGCTCATCTATGGTGGAGAGCACAGAACAATTATCTGACTCCAACCAGCGATTTCGCGGTTTTTGCAGATGCGTTAGAAGCTTCAGCAGCTGATTTAATGGATATTAATCTGCAAGGCTTGTCAACGAGCAATGTTCCGGCCGGATTGAGTGGACAATCCTGGGCAGCCAGCGATATTGAAAATCTTCAAAATGCAATTTTAGCAGTACAGATCAGACTGTCGCCCAATACACAATGTAATTATCTTCCTATTTTGAAAGCGACCCCAGAATTGTGCTCGACCGCTGTTTCAGGTGCTTTGTTCAGTGAAACCTGGGAAAATGGTTTAGGAAACTGGACCGTGAATAACGTGCCAACCAATCCTGGATCCTGGGAAAACAGAAACTGGGTGGTTAAAAGTGCTTTGCCAAAAGGAAGAACCGGTAAAGCTATTTTCGGTGCCGATCCTGTTAATGGAAACTGTACCACCAGTATGCAAAATGGAATTCTTCGTTTAGAAAGTCCACTGATTACCTTCCCAACTTTTACCGCAGGGAAATACGAAATGGCCTTTAATCATTATGTTGCAACTGAGGCGACGTGGGATGGTGGAAATATCAAGTACAGCTTAAATGGTGGCGCCTGGACCATTCTACCGAAAAGCGCTTTCAGTCAAAATGGCTATAACCGCAACTTAGATGGCACGTCCAATAACGACAATCCACTGAAAGGACAGCCTGCCTTCAGCGGAACCGATGGTGGTTCACTGGGTGGAAGCTGGGGACAGAGTGTGATCGATCTGTCCAAGATCGGCGTCAACTCGGGAGCGAATATCAAGTTCCGTTTCGAGATGGGAACGGATGGATGTAACGGTAACGACGGTTGGTATGTAGATGAGATCTACGTTTATAATTGTGATAACCCAGTATTGGCTGTGGATAATTCGTCGATGAAAAACGGGTTGCAGGTATTCCCGAATCCAACTTCGGGATTGCTAACTATTCAAAACAACAAGCAGTTGAAATTGAATACCGCGCAGGTTTATTCGATGACGGGACAGTTGGTGAAAAGTTTTAAACTGGATCCGACGTCTAAGAATACGACGATCGATTTAACGTCTTTTGTAAAAGGAACGTATATCGTAAAAGTGAATTCTGATACAGAAAGTACGAATGTTAAAGTGATGAAGAAGTAAAAGTCTTCTCTTTTATTTAAAAAATGATCCGGAAGAGAAAACTTTTCCGGATTTTTTTTGTGGATAAAAAAAGAAGATCCAAGAGGGGCAATTGTGATTGTGAATGGTGAATTGTGAATTGTGAATTGCGAATTGTGAATTGTGAATTGTGAATTTAATAAATATAACCACAAAGGCACAAAACGGTGTACTTAAGAGAAAAGTGATGATGGCAGGACTGAAATTTGGTTCACGCAGATGAAACCACCGCGTCCTTCTGCAAGCAGAATGATACCCCGTCACAGGAGGGGAAGATAAACGCACCTGTCGGTGTGCAGGCGGAATTATACCCGTTAAGTAGAAGTTAAAAGTTGGTTTTTACAAGTATACAGAAACACCAATAATTGAGTAAAGCTTAAGTATTACCGTCGCCCGTTACCAATCGGTATTCTGCAAGAAGTGCTTCCCACAGCATTTTTTGTTCGTAGGGTTCGACACTTTTTCGGGAGGTTTCTTTCAGATGAGCATACAGTAAAGGCTCGATCAGTAAACGTTCCATTGCCTGCTGCAAGGCTGACTCATCCTTTACCGGCACAATGATACCATTGTGTTCCTGGGTGATAATTTCACTGCATCCACTGATATTGGTGACAATGGCAGGAACTTCCATAGCCAAACTCTGCAGGACCACATTCGGGAACCCTTCGCGGTAACTCGGAAAAACAAGTGCATCACTAATGGCAAAATAAGGTCTTACATCATCTTTAAAACCGACGGTTAAAATATCATGATTGGCTTCGATTTCTTTGGTGGTTTCCTTTTTTAAGGGATCAAGTGCTTTTTCCAGATTACCTACCAGTAATAACTTTAAATTTCGTCCCGTATTCTTGTCATTTAGTTTTTTGAAAGCACAGACCAATTCATTGATGCCTTTATCACCCACCAGTCGGCCGACAAAAATATACACAAAATCTTCAGGTAGAATTCCTAATTTGCTTCGCAATTTAGAAAGCTTTTCTCCTGAGATTTGATCTCTACCAAAGAAAGAAGTATCGATCCCGTTGCTGCTCCCCTGCCCCAGTACTTTTAATTTATCAGAGACACAAAATTGTTCGCGCAGGATCACATTATGAAGTTCAAATGAATTGGGGTACACATTCGTGGCGAAACGATAGGTTAACCGCTCGACTCCATTCAGCAATTTTCTGCGCATTCCCACCGCTTCCATTAAAGGAAGTCCGGCTACGGTATGAAAACGGTAAGGCACGCCGGCCAGCCACCCCGCCATCATGCCGACTATTCCTGCTTTTGGAGTATGGCTATGGACCATTTCAGGTTTTTGACGACGCAGAAATAAATAGAGATACCACACCGAAACAAGATCTTTGAAGGGAGAGATTTTGCGCGTCATATCTACATGATGATTTTTAACCCCATATTTACGGGCAATCCGTTTCAGTTCCTTACGGTCTGATGAAACTGCCGTTACCTCATAAAACTGATTGATAAACGTCAGCTGGTTTCCCAACAATTTATCGAGGGAAACAGGAACAGTGGTGATGCGGATGAGCTTTTTCAAAGGGTTTTATGACTGGTACGAAAAATTAATTCAGGTTTCTCTCTGAGTGTTTGTTTTAAATTGAATGGTCGAGGTTTGTGCCAGCACTTTCACCGTAAAAATATAGATAAAAGGCATTGCCATTATCTTAGTGCGTGCAATTAAGCCGTAATTGGCGTAAGCGTAAACATACATCACGCCCATTAAGAGTACTGCAAAAATCGTAAAAATTTCAGAGAAATCCCATTTAATTTTTTTTAAATTAGTAAGCACCCCATAAAGCACTGCCAGACTTAATAACAACAAAACGAAATTTTCGAAACTCCAGACCTGATACAACCATCCTGTTTTCTCGAAGGGCAGAGGTCTAAAGTAAAAAGTAAACATTTTATAAGGTAAGCAATATTCATCTAAAGGGACATAGGCCGATGTTTTTTTAAGACCTTTAATATGGTATTGATAAACATGTAGGATCCTTTCCCAGGGATTTGTTTTGATGAAAGCAATTTTCCTGATCATCCAATACAAGCCTGCCAATATGATTACGGTAATCAGGCTCAATTTGATCAGGTTTTTTCGGGTTAAATTTCCTTTCCCAATAAATGCAATCAGAAATGCGAGCAACAGGACAACCCCTACATGAGGACGAATGAGCGCAACCAATAAAAAAGACAAGACGAAAGTTGGGGATCTGAAATCCTGAGTCCGTATTTTGTCGGCCATTAAGACCAGAGGGACGAACAGAATGGACTCTTTGCCTATAAAAGAAGTCCACAGGTGAAGATTGGGCAATAACAAAAGTACTACTCCTGCAAAGAAAGACGTTTGATGATCTCTAGTAATCGATACAACGATCTGCCACAATTTATAAAATCCTATATAACTAAAAATACTAAAGATCACAAAGCCAACCAAAAAAGGCAGCTGCAGATATTTGACGAGTGGAAAAGTGATCAGTTTAATAAGTTCCGTGCCGGGTTGGAAAAAAGAGAACCAGGATTGTTGAGACAGGTCTTGCCCAACGAACCAATATCGTAAAGCATCACCATTATTTTTAGTGACATATTCCCAAGCCACATAGGCAAAAAGCAGATGATAACAGAAAAGAAAGACAGGGAAGTGTTTTTTGAAAATAGAAAGTTTCATAGACCATCTATATTTTGCGGATCAATTTTCTTTCCTGTTCGTAAGAGAAGATCCAAAGCATGTAAATTAAAAGGCCAGGTAAAAACATATTCCTCATGCGGATCATAATGCCCACATTTCCCAATGACTGGGAAAAAGCCAAAGTTCCGACAATAAGAAAGAACACCAGTCCTTTGATTACAAAAGGTGCCGCTTTAAAAGCCTGCAAGGGTTTACTCCGCATTGCTTTCAGAAAGACAATTACCAACACTAAATTTTCGAGCGACGCGATCAAACCATTGATATTTCTTACATCGAAGAAAAAAGGGCGAAACCAGAAAGTCAGCACTTTTAAAGGAAAGGGGTAGGAAGATATATCAATGGCGGAACCGGTGGAAGCTCGACTGAGTACGGCGGCTTTCCCTTCGGCAAATTTATCAAAGCTTTCTGCAGAGGCATCTTCAATTTTTGCAAACTCCAGTACGGAAGGTAAAATGGCCAGACCAATTCCCAAAAGAACGGTTGAAAAAGCCACCCTTTGAAAAACAGATATTTTACCGCCTAAAATATACGCCAGCCCAAAACCAACCATCAGAAAAAGGACAATATGGGGGCGGATGGCCAAGGCCAATAAAACACTCAAAACTAAGAGCGGACTTCGAATGATCGGTTTCATTACTCCGTACGTAAACATGCCAATACACAAGAATAAGGTAGTATCCTTGCCTACGCCGGCACTCCAAAAGTGTAAATTAGGCAGGAAAAACAGTGCTGGAAAAAGGATATAACCATGCAGTCTTTTATTATACTTCACTGTTTTTACCACGACCAGATAAAAGAAGGTGATCCCCATAAAACCAAAGAGTGAAAATACCAGGGTATTGGACAGATACGACATGTTCAGCAAATTGGAGAAGAGAAAATTAAAGGCATACATGAACATGGTTCCTTCGCCGTCAAAAAGACCTTCTTTAAAAGTCTCAAAGGTATAGGCCTTTGGTACGCGCCAATATCCTACAGCATCCCCTAAAATAAAATAGCAATAGTATACGCCTAAAAATAAGTGGAAAAATAATAAATTCCTTAACATCCGATGATCTCTTTCGGAAAGGTCCTTATTAAAAAGTTGGATAAACCCCAATCCTAAAAGAACAATAATCGGAATGTAAAATAAATCAAGCAACATACTTTTCAAATTTATTTTTGAGGAAAGACATGAGATGCTTTTCAAAAATTAAGTAATAAAAATAACCAACTAAACAGCACAAAAATATAACAATAAACAGTTCCAACAATAAAACAATTTGATGATCAGCAGCCGGCATCACCCGAACCAACATACTTTGTAGCGGATTATGCAACAAATAAAGTGAGTAACTTGAATTACCCAAGATCATCCAGACATTTTTTTCCGGTATTTTCTTTGTAAAATATTTAATTCCGAAATAGACGAAACCTGCAGCCGAAAGGGCGAAAAGAAGATTTAATGAAAAAGGAAATAAGTTGATTCCAGCATATTTCAAATAAAGAAAAATAAGAAAAAGCGCGACAGGGAAAATTACGAGCCATTTACGATCTGATTTCAAAAGGTTCATTTTAATCAAATATGCCACCAATACTCCCATAATAAATTCAAGGTTATAAAGATTAAAAATGAGTTTAAGGAATGGGTTTTCGAATATTACGTGAGAAAGGCTTGTTCCAATAATACCCAAAAGCCAAACAATTAAAATAAAATACCACAGTTTTTTTGAGAAAAAATTTAGACTGTACATCAAGTAGAAAAACATTTCAAAAACGAGGGTCCACGCAACAGAAAGAGCAGGATTTCCATCAGGAATTAAAAATACAGACGTGAGTAAACTCATGGACCGTTCGGAATTACTGGAACCCGGAAATAGAAAGTAAAGGAGAATCATGGCGAACGAAATCGGGAGATAAGGCACATAAATTCTTATAACTCTATTAAAAGTATATTTTTTTAAATAAGCAGTTTGACCCCTATAGTTATAAGTTGTATAAGCAATAATAAATCCCGAAAGCACGAAGAAGAAATCTACGCCCAGCTTCCCAACAGAAGCAATAAACGCTAATGCAGCATTATCCAATTTAAGATAATAAGCAAAAGACCCGTACGTGTGATGAATCACTACTAATAAAGAAGCAATTCCCCTGTAAATTTGGAGAATGTCGAAATATCTTTTTTGTTCCATTGCTGCTATCTATTTTCTTGCTGCAGGATTTCCACCCATTTTTTAAAAGTTGCCTGAAGTGAAAACGTCTTTTCTACGTCTTGCCTTCCTTTCTGTCCCATTCTATTCCTTTCCTCTTTGTGTGTTTTTAAATAGTTTATTTTTTCCAGCCATTCTTCTTCGGTCTGGACTAAAAATCCATTTTCACCCTCCACTATAACCTCTTTGTTCATGCCAACGGGTGAAGCAAGGGCGGGAATTCCGCATGCAAAATACTGAATAATTTTATAAGAACACTTCCCTTTTTCCCAAAGAGAATCCTGCAACGGCATGATGCCCACATCAAAGTGACGAATATGATCCACTTCGGTTTCCTCCGTCCAGGGAATATATTTTACCTTTTTTCCCAGATTTATATCGTCCGTAATGCCCACAATATGGAATTCAACTGCTTCCTCTTCCTGAAGTTTCAGGATCCAGTGCCGGTGGGGCAACAGATGTTTTTCAAAAGTACTTTTGGTACCGATCCACCCAATGACAAATTTTTCTGATTGTTCTTTTATTCTTAAAGGATAACGTTCAAGATCAATTACAGTTGGTATAACCTCTACTTTTGCAGCACCGGCCTTTTTAGCGCGGTCTGCCAGATACTGATTCCCTGCCACCACCGTTCCGCTGAAACGCATCACATTGGCAATTTTATTTCCTAGAAATTTTTTAATAATGGGATTTGAACTTTGGTCATAATTATGAAAAATCGCATCATCATAATCTACAATGTATTGGATTCCCAACAGTTTTAACATCCATTCCGCCAATGCAGGCAGAAAAGGAAAAATCTCTTTTTCGATGACTACTCTGTCATAACTGAATACTGAAAAAAGCACCCCTACCCTTTTTACATAAGACTTTATAACAGCACTGATATTTTTTTTTCCTGCATAAAAATCTTTCAGGTACGCATCGTCAAAGAAGGGTTTTACGGTCACCTGCATCCCCGCCTTTTCCAAATAAGGAAAATATTGATAGCTGCGCATTCTGCTGCTGCCCGCCAGCCTCGTGTATTTGGTAAGGTAAAGGATTTTCATTGAGGGGTGATGGTTGGTGGTTGATGGTTAGTTTTTGATTGCTTTGAGGTAGGATTCCGCAGCTGCTTCCAAAGAAAAATAATACTGTGCTTTCTGAGCGATATTGTTTCTATTGGCAAATATAGCTTTTTCTACAAAATTTTTGATCTGCTCTATCTGTGGCAGCAAACCGATGGAATGATCGTAAAGGTAACATTCTTCAAAATTCTCCAAAATCTTCTCCGTGTCGCCAATGCCCTTGCTGGCAATCACGGGGAGTCCGCAGAGCAGATACTCACCTAATTTTATGGGTGCTACCCCCTTCATACTGAAGGTGGGTTTTCTGAGGCCGAATACTACATCACCGCCGTTTAGGTAAAACGACACCTTTTCCGAAGGCACCGAATTTAAGATAACGTGTGGTTTCAGCGCCAAGGGGATATTTTGTTCCGCAAATGCTGTATTTCCGGTCAGGATGAGAAACTTTGCCGCCCGCTTTTCGGCGTATGCATGGAATATTTCCAACATTTCAGTCAGGCAGTATTGCGGTCCCAAAGAGCCGGCATACACAAACAGCAATTCGTCTTTCAACCCCAATTCCTGCCTTACTTCTTCTCTTAAATGTGGCCGATAAGCAAATACATTCTTGTCTCTCCCATTAAAAATCACAGAAAACTTTGATCGGTAGGATTCGCCGATATGGGCTGTATGGATGTCTATTGCTTTCTGCGATCTGGTAATGACGGCATCTGCTAACTTCAGCATTTTTGTCTCTGCCGACTTCATCAGTTTATACTGAAAGGATTCTTTTTTGAGTCCTGCAAAATCAATCCGTTCTTCGATGGGTAAACCGTCTGCATCGAAAATGAGTTTAAAGTTTTTGTTGTTGATTTGATTCACGATCATCGCGGGGAAGGTACTTCTTGGCATTACGATGTGAATGTTATTTTCTCGGATGTATTTTTTGATTTTGGCTGAAGAGGTAAGCACCGTCAAAAGACTTCCTATGGCAACATTAGGTTTTCTAAGAACAGGCCAGGCCGTATAGGTGATTCCCATTTGATTTGCCGCTGCTTGGGTATGCGCGATTTTTTGTGCATCCGCCCAGGTGAACTGTACCACGTGGAATTGATAATCTCCCTGCTTAGCGACTTCCTGAAAAATAGGCATGAACAGTCCTTCCATATAGGAAGTCTGCGGGCCGTCCCAAGTGATGAAGAGGAGGTTTTTCATATCATTCTTTTTTCTATAAGCAACTCATTATACAGTGCTTCCACTTCCTTTACATATCTTTCTTCGGTGTAATTCTGAATGGCTCTTTGGTAGCCGGCTTCGCCCATTGTGGTGACGACTTCCGGATGATAGTAGAAATAGTGTATTTTTTCTGCCAGCTTTGGCGGGGTATTGGGAGGCACCAAAAAGCCGGTTTCTCCATTCACTACTACATTTTGCAACCCTCCGACTTGGGTTGCCAATACCGGAAGATGATGCAACATCGCTTCCGCTGCCACCAAACCAAAACCCTCTCTTTGAGAAGCAATGCAAAACAGGTCCATCAGGCGGTAATAAGGCGCGGTATCATATTGATAACCTGTAAAAATCACTTGGTCTTCAATGCCCAATTCCCGGGTTTTGTCTTTCAATAGTTGTTCATCTCTTCCCCCTCCAACGATCAATAGTTTTAAATGAGGCAAATCCAATTGTTTTACCGCTTCTAAAATATCGGTGATTTTTTTGTGGTCGTTGAACAACCGCCCCACGGTTCCCACTACAAAATCACTTTCCTTGATGGCATATTCAGCTTTTAAATCCAGAATTTCATGGGCTGAAACCGCTCTGGGTATTTCGACGCCATTATTGATGGTGATGACTTTTTTGGGAGATACTTTAGCTCTGTCGCGAAGATAATCGGCCACATTGGGAGCAATAGCAATAAATCGGTCTGCTGTCCAGGAAAAAAGGCGCAACAGAAAATCCGCTTTTGCACTTCTGTTTTGAGGATCTGAGGTTTCTTCCAAAATCACCACAGGAACCTTTTTGATAAACCCGTTGATGGCAGCCATGGTAACGCCTTCGTACACGGCTCCATGGATGATATGCGGTTGGAACTCATCGATGATTTTTTGAATTTTCCGATGTTTCTCCCAATGAAAAGGTCCATTAAAATCTCCGACTTCAATTATTTCTACTCCGTTTTCTTCAATCTGCTCTGCAATAGCACCACTCTTGAAAGTCCCTGCGAGTTTCATCTGAAAATTGCTTCCTTTGAATGCTTTAGCCAAAGAAAGACGTCGGCGCTCTACGCCACCGCCTGTAACGGTGGACATGATGTGTAATACTCTAATCATGGTGCAGTTGGTGATAAAAACGTTCTAAATTTTCAATATATTTCTCTACCGTAAATTCATTAATGACCTTGTCATAGCCCTTGCTTCCAATCTTCTTCAGGGATTCGGCATCTATTGCGATAATTTGGTTGAGTTTTGCCGTCAGTTCCGCTGTGTTTTTAGGATCGAAAAGCCAACCATTTTCGCCGTCTTTCACAAACTCCGGAATTCCGCCTACCCGAGAACACAACACCGGAATTTTCAAAAACATAGCTTCTGCTGCTGCAATCCCAAAACCTTCCGAAAAAGAAGGCAATACAAACAAATCAGCATTAGAAAGGTATTTGGAAGGTTCTGAAGTGAAACCGGTAAAGGTGATTTTAGAATCCATCTGTAATGTTGAAGTCAACGCTTCCAAATGATGGCGTTCTCTGCCATCGCCTACAATGGTCAAATGAGCATGAGTGTGATTGGAATGGGCGAAAGCATTAATTAAGGTTTCCACATTTTTCACGATTTCTAATCTTCCGACATACACGATTTCGAAATTCGGGCTCTCTTTTTTAGGAAATGGTGTTGGAATGCTTACCGGATTATAAATGACCTTTCCTTTGCTTTCCGGAATTTCTCCGATATTCACCAAATGATTTTTTACGGATTGCGAAACGCCAATCACTTGATCTGCCAAGCGGTAAACCCATCGAAAGACTTTTTGGGCAATAGAAGAATGATTGGGAATTCCGATTTCTTCTCCAATGACGGTTTTGACCCCGGCTAATTTTGCGGCAATAATCCCATGAAAGTTGGCTTCCGCTGCGGCGGTATGCACGATATCGGGCTTTACTTTTTTAATCAATTGATAGACCTTCCAGATATTGGAAATATTCTTAATGGCAAAAGGTTGGTTCAAAATGTGAACTTCAAATCCTCTTTTCCTTAGGGTTTCTTCAGCATTTCCTCCAAAACCTATGGCCGCAAAAACATAATGATGCTTCAACAATTCCGGTTGTTCCGTAAAACTCAAGTATTTTTTTTCTTGACCTCCGAAATCAAGCAGTGTAGTGAGGCGTAGGATTTTCATATATAAATTTTTCTTAAAAAGAATTTCAAATACAAGCGTAATAATCGGCTTGCTTTTTTATTGGACATGATTTTTTCTCCAATAGATAGAGGGAGATAATATGGAAGATGCAAAAAGAAATAATAGTGCCTATTATTATTTAAATTATCTTTTGCTTTTTGATGATGTTTTTTATTGAAATAATAGGGGTATAAGTTGAAATAAACGTATTTTGAAACAAAATGAGAGAACGCTTGGTTTTCACTTTGCCCCAACATACTTTTATAATACTCATTGATGGTACCCACTAAAGAATTTTCAACCACTCCTATGGTCGAAGTGGCCTGCTCGGAATCTTCATCAGAATAATACACTAAGGTGTTATTAATATAAAAAGCATTGCCACCACTTGCAACCGCCCTTAGCCATACATCGATATCTTCCCCTCTTTTTAAATTAGAATTAAAACCAAAATTTTCTTCAAAAAAATTTCTAGTTACGATCGTCGCTGATGTTAAAAAAAAGGTATTTCGAACTGCAGTTTTGAAGTAATTTTCAAACTTAAAATAATCTAAGCTATTTTTTGTTAATTTCAGTTCAGATTTGTTTCTTGTGTAATGTGATCCGATTATTTTTACATCAATTTCATTATTGATTATTTCAGCATTACACGTTAAATAAAAAGGGCTCCAGTAATCATCCGCATCCAAAAACGCAATATAATCATGGGTGGCTGCTGCGATTCCTATATTTCTTGCTGCTGAAACTCCGTGGTTTTCTTGTTGAATTAAATGGACTTTCCCCGAATATTTTTCTTCAATAAGCTGTGCAACATCATCTTGGGAACCATCATCTACCAAAATAATTTCAAAGTCTTGATAAGTTTGCGCCAATACCGCATCAATACACCTTTCGATGTATTTTCTTTTTTTGTAATAGGGGATGATTACTGAGAACATAAAAAATTTAGATGATTTGTTGTGTCTTATACGATTCTCTTATTTTTTTTATTGAAGATTTTGAGAAAATTGGATAAGTAAATAATTCGTACGCACCGGAAAAATTCCTTTTAAAAACCTGTTGTCCTGCATAACGGTACAAAGTGCTTACTGCTTTATTATATTCAACATTAACATTCATCATAATCTCAACTTTCTTGATTGAAAGTTTCTTTTTCTCGAACTCGGCACTCATTTTACCTGCTCTTTCCTCTCGTAGATGGTGTATAAAACAATTAGGTACAATAACACATTTTTTTTTATGAAATCTTAACCTGGAAAGAAAATTCGAATCTTCTCCGTAATGGAAAAAAGCAGACGAAAATAACCCTCCCATTTTCTTGACTGTTTCTATGCTGATTAACCAAGCTGCGGCATTTACAAATCCAATAGAATAATATTCTTTTGGATTGCCTAAAGACATATCTGAGATGTAATTAGGACAAGATCCTGCGGTAATATAATCTTCGAATTTCTTATCTAATTTTTCCGTGGTATCATTTAAATGCAGAGGTGAAACCACACCAATTGCACTATCTTTTTGGTAAATAGAAATCAGTTTTGCAACGGTATTGGGATAACTAATTGTATCTTGATTTAATAGATAAATGTAATCTGCATCTGCTTTTTTCGCCCATTCGTAACCGACATTATTTGCGCCAGAGAAGCCCAAATTTTTTGTTTGTGGCAAAATTTGAACTTTAGGGAAATTATTTTTGATAAAATCTACCGTGTTATCTGTAGAATTGTTATCAACTACTATTATTTCTATTTTAATGGTTTCTTCACTGATAGTTGAGAGACATTTTTCTATCCAACGCAACGCGTTGTAGGTTACGATGATACATACGACTTTTGGCTCATTCATTTGTTGGAAATATGCTTAATAAATTATGATAAATTAAATCTTTTTGTTGATCGGTATTTCGTTTTTCATTTTCAAATTGACTTTCAAAATTTAAGTACCTTTTTTCTAATTTACCAAAATCTGAGAAATTTCCAAAAAGTTCTTCTGCATTATCAAACCAAGTTTCTATATATTTTCTGAGTTTTCCTATTTTTTCTGGAAAAACAAAAAAAGGCCTGTTAAAAGTTTGAGCAGTTAAGACTCCGTGTAAACTTGTACCAATATAGATTTCAGATTCCTTAATAAGAAACATTGTTTCATAAAGATTTTCTGGGTGGTAATATTCCAATTCTGGAAATTTATTTTTAATTTGCTTCAAAATGATATCATCACCGTGATCTAAAGCTAGACCAATAGGACATAAAAGAACTTTTAAGTTTTGTTTCTCGGAAAAATTTTTCAACTTTAAAATAAAATCATCTAATTTTTCTGGTCCTTTTTTATCGCCTAATTGAAAAAATATGTAGTTCGTACTTGAAAGTTCAAGACACTCTTCACTAATAAATTTTTCAAATTCGTCAGTAATTAAATCTGATAAAATCAAAACAGAATCTGGCACCAAATGATTTGTGATGTTAAACTTATCAAATATACTTCTAGATCCTTTATCACGAATACTCAAATGTTTAACCTCATTAAAGTACTTTTGGTATTTTTTATTATTTCCTATCAATTTCATTGCACCTTGAGCACCAATTGAGTTATAATAAATTTTATTTTTATCAAATCTATTTCCGTCTAAAATAAACGGTCTGCTTGAGCTTTCAGAGAAATAAAAATATTTTTCTAATAATTCAAATTTATTAATTGGATATCTAAAATATTTGAAATGATGAATTTTATTCCAAAAACCGCTTACAAATCTTTGGATATTGAGCCAGCCTCCTCCCAAAACTTCACCACCTGCAATCACAATTTTGTAATTGTCCGAGTGTTTATTATTATTCTGAATTTCTGTAAAAGAGTATGTTGGCAAAGCGCCGAAACTTCTTAAATCTGATTTAATTATACCATAATTATAAAACTGAAAATTCTCTTCTCTATTTTCTAAGTATTTTTTTATAACTATTGGAAACAAAAGATCACCATAATTATTTCTATCTGAAGCGGCTAATATGTGTACTTTCATATTTTTATTAATTTCTTATTTCCATTCAACATTTTCTTTTACAACTCTAGCTGGATTTCCTGCTGCTAAACAATTTGCCAATGATTATATATATTTAGCTTTAACTATTTTCTTACTTTATTTACCAACTTATAATAGTTATACAAAACAAAATCTCCTTGAATGAATTCACATTTTATTATTAGTTTATACGCTAATTTTAGAACTGGATTTTTAATTTGATGCAAATAGAGTAATATAATAAAAAAATCATCTTTTTGAAGCATTTTCATTGCATTAATTCTATCAACCTTATCATATTTGTGAAAATAAATTGATTTCAAAAATTTCAGCAGGGTAGCAAATTGAACTTGCCCCAAACTTTTAAATTTTTTTTCAGAATTTTTGTGTAAATCTCCATATACTTCCGGATACTTCTCCTTCAAAACTTCCTTTAGAAGATTATACTGATAATAATATACTTCAGGTTTTTGAAACGTTGAAGTTAATGAATCACCTCTATTACAATATTCATAGTTATGTATTTGCTGAATACGTATTTTATTTGAATAGAATAGGTATTCTAAAAAGAATATTAAATCTTCAGCATGTGATGTTTGTTCTGGAAAAAGAATACTAAAATTATCTACTATTGACTTTTTATATAATTTGGAAGCCACAAATCCAAAATCAAAAATTCGCAATTCTTCAAATAAAAATACATTGTTGATTTCACGCATCAATATATGGTTACCACAATCAACTAATATTTCTTTATCTTTATTTATTCTCTTAAAACCTTGCATAACAGCATCTGTATCAGGATCAACCTGCCCTATTAACTCTGCTAAAAATTGCGGAAGTATTCGGTCGTCACTATCAACAAAAGTAATCCAATCTCCTTTTGATTTAGAAATGCCTAAATTCCTAGCTGAACTTACGCCTCCGTTCTCTTTATGAAAGACTTTTACTCTTGCATCTTCCAATGCGTATTCATCACAAATTTTTCCGCTTGAATCTGTTGAGCCATCGTTGATAAGCAAAAGCTCAAAATCGGTATACGACTGCTCAAGCACGGAATCAATACATGCTCTCAGGTATTGTTCGGAATTGTAAACGGGGATGATGACGGAAACAATCATTCTTCTAAATTATTTTTTAAAAAATTTACGGAATGTTCTTTCATTACATCCAACCTACTTTTCACTAAAGAAAAGTCTATATTTTCTTCCAACAAAGTCGGGTTCAAATCCTGCAAGGATTCGATAAGACGGTGTTCTAGACCTAATGGTCTCAAAAGCGATACAAATCTTGCTTTGCCTCGTTTTTTATTTGGTATTGTTACAAAAGGTTTCTCATAAATTATTGAAAATACAGTTCCATGAAAAGAATCTGTAACCACAAATTCGGCATCATCAAATGACTTCAACCACCTCTCAGCAGAAGGATATTGCATACTTTCAAACAGCTTGTTTTTCGATGCAAAATTCAACTTAGGAAAAATATAATAGACTTTATCATTAAAAAAATCTGAAACTTTATCAATAATAGACTTTTTATCTGCGGAACTATCGAGGATATATAAGAAAACACCATTTCCTTTAGGAAGATTTTTATTGCTGTATAATTGCCTGTATTCCTCCACGGATAGTAGCAGAGTAGGATCTAAAACATGCTCGGAATTAATATCTAAATAATTTTTGCATAAATCCACCCCCGAATCTTCCCGGACAGAAACGGCATCAAACTGCTGCACCAGCATTTTTACGGTTTCCGTTTCTTGTGTATTGTATTCCCAATCGGAGGTACCAAATGAAGATGCATATGCAATTTTTTTGGAGGTTGTTGGTTTGTGGTATAAAAAATCTAAAAAATAATGGTAAATATTGGGAGAATACCTAGGTCTCCACGTCTGATCACTCCCAACAATATAAGCATCAAAACTATTCTTCGTGAAGAAACGGTAAAACTTATTATCGGAATCTAAGCTTTCCGTTAAGCGAATATGTTCTTTGATAAACTTAAAATTATTTTGATAAACATCCATCCTTTCTTGGGCGGTTAAAAATTTCGGAAATTCTGAGAGTGGTTTTGCCCGCCGCAACCTTTTCATTTTGATATCGAACAGCAATAATCTCAATTTTGAATATTCTTTATTTTTTTGGCGATTAATCGTTATCGGGTCAAAACCCATCTTCTTTAAAACGATTTGTAACGCATAATTTTGAATAATCCCACCATAATTTTTACCCAATGGCTGCGTTAATATTGCTATTTTCTTTTTCATATCCCTAAATATTTTGAAGCAAGGTTTTTATTGATCATTCGTAAAGTAATGCAAATAAGATAAGATGATAAAATGGTTAAACTCCCTATGAGTAATTCTATGTAAAAACTGTTATAAGGTAATTTAAAATACAATACTAATTTAGTGATGAACATCAACACTAAAATATGCAGAAGATAAACTGCATAAGATACTTTTCCGAGATCATTGAATATTTTTGTTTTAGGAATTCTGTAGTTCAGCAAAAGAATGATAATACAAGCTGAATAAATAAAACTAGTCATTTTCACCGCAGAAACTGCATTGCCCACGCTGCCTAAAAGATTCCAACTCCAAAATGTTTCGATTATTGAAAGCCCAAGCGACACCAAAACCATCAAGAATACCAATGGTTTTGAAATATTGAGTTTGTGTACCCTAAGATACATTCCTAAAATAAAAAACATCACCCATGTAAAACCATTACCTGCATAAAGTATTAGCGGTATCGAATAGTGAGTAAAATATTGTATCGAGAAGATCATTGCACACGATATGATGCTAATAAGCACCGATAACCAGAGTAATTTTTGGCTTAAGTACTTCTGAAAAAAAGGGAGCAGTAAATAATACTGTATAATTAATCCCACATAATAAAAGATAGGAATCGTTTGAAATATAAGTAAATTGAGAAGTGTTTGAGCAATTGAAACCTCTTTCGTTTTTGCAATACCTATAAAAATATACAACATACTCCAGAGAAAGTACGGTAAATAAACTCTTGGAATTTGCTTCTTCAAAAAATGAAAATATTGCTCCTTATTCTGAATCTGCTTTTCTGCAAGGAAAAAACCTGACAAAGCAAGAAAAAGAGGCACCGAGAAGTTAATTATTTGTCTGAATATAATCTCTGCATTCAAGAATACAGCGTCTTGGTATTTTATGGTATGGATAAAAACCACCCCTATAATCGCAAGACCTCGCAAGCTGTCGTAGTATGTTATTCTTTCTTTCAAAATTTTATATGGTATGAATGTCCAATATTATTAATCTAATTAATTGTCAAAATTTCATCATAGTCTCTCCTTTTGGATAAACATACACTGAAATCATCGGTTGCAATTCCGATTGGAATCATGCAAATAATTTTTTCAGATTCTGGCAGTGTAACAAACTGTTGGAGTTTTTCTTCTTCGTCAATTCTTTTACCCCAATTGGCGGGACATGCTGCAATCTCATAAAAATGCAAAGCATATAATAAATTCATTAAAAAAAGTCCGCCATCAATATAAAACTGGTTTCTTTCGCCAATGGTATAATAGTAATTTCTGTCATTGGTAAGAATTAATAACTGAGATATTCCTTCGGTATATCCTTTCATTCCTCCTTGTATTTTCAGAATCTGATCGATTTTAATTTTATCTTCTACCAAATATACCCTGGAGGCTTGTCGGTTACAAACAGAAGGTGCTGTAGACGCAAGTTTTATGGCTTCTTCTATCAAGTTCTGGCTGATTTTTTCACCTGTGAAATTACGGATGCTTTTTCGGGATTTTGCGAATAAATCAAAAGGTTTGTCATTATTTTTATAAAACGCTTCTCTGTTGTATTTGATTATTCCTTCAAATTCTGTAGAATAATCTTCCGCTAAAATCTTTTTATAATTAAGATAATATTTTTCAGGGAAATAATCCTCAGTATTAAAATGTTGTTGTACATGCAATTCATAATATCTGCACATCACTTGATAGGCAACATTAATTTGCGATTTCTTAGCATTATTGATGACTTCTGGATCATTCAATAATTTATTTAATTGAGCAACTCTCGTCTTTCCAAAATTAGGTTTCATCTCAGAAAACAAAAAACCTTTTTCCAAAGAATGATATGCCAAAATAATTTGGGCTTCTTTATTTTCAAAACTTTCAGCATCAAAAACCGTTGAATATTTCTTATACAACTGTAAATCCTTATGAAAATTAGCGTACATTAACTTAAGTTGTGCTAAGTGTGCGTATCTATGATACCCTATAAACTTTTGAAATATTTTTTTCATTTCTTCTTAATAATTAATGATTTGATAAATGCAGTTTCCCTTTTTGTAAACCCCAAAAAATAAATAATAATCGCTGATACTGATAAAACAATGGCAGAGAGATAAACAAGTGAAAAAATAGAATCTGCCTTACCAACTTCTTTTTCTATAAAATAAAGGCTTCCTAAAATTATTACAGTACAAAAAATAATATTCAGCAATACATCTTTCATGAAACTTAAGGCGTTCAATTTCATAATTTTTTTCAAAAAATACAATCGGAAACCTAGAGATAAAAGATTAATGATTATAATTATCATAAAGATAATATTAGGATCTTTTGTCCATCTGAGTCCCAAATAAGACAAAGGAAAACACAGGAAAATTAGGGTTCCAATAATAATCTGATACCACTTAATATTCCCTGTGGCTTTGGCACCCATCATCAAAGGATTGGAAACTGTATCAATTAAAATCCCAACAATTGACAAGTATATAAACCCCAAAGTATAATCAGGATATTTTTTCAACCATAAAGAAAGGATATATTCTAAATTAAATACGATGGGTAAAGCAATTATCAGCATCAAATAATATGAAAATTTAGCACTTTCTTTCATTAAGAACAATGTTTTTTCTCTATCATTATTCGAATACGTTTTAACAATTTGCGGGTTTACTGCCACTTGAAAATTAGACACAAAAGAACTCACCACACCTTGAACCTGTGCAGTAATTCCATAGGCTGCATTCATTGTAGTCCCAAAAAAAATATTGAGCAATAAATTATTACCCTGTCCTCTCGCCACGCCTGCTACCTCACCAAAGAGATTCCATCCTGTGAACGCGAGCAGGGTTTTAAAATAATTTTTGTCGTAATAAAATTGGTAGCGACTTTCCGCAAAATGGGTTCGGCAGTAGATCCTGTAGATCATACGGATAATGAAAGAGGAGACAAATAAAAGTACGGAGTACAAAATCAGTTTATCATGCTCTATATTTATTAAAAGATAGAGAATCAGTAATTTAAATGCGATTTCTACAAAACTGATATAGGCATAAACATTAAAACGTTCGTGAGCCGTAATCAGTGCGTTATAAGGAACCTGAATAATATTGAAGAAAGATGAAAGCACCGAAAAGTGAAAAACAACATTGACTGCCGTCATCCGGTTCGTTGGAACATTCAGTTTATTATTAATATACCAAAGTCCAAATGTTTCCAAAACCAACACAATGATCAAAGCGATAGCAAAATGAATTGTAACCGCACTGCTGAAAGTTTTCCTTAACTGTTCGGTATCATTTTTTCCAAGATCAAAGGAAAGAAAACGCTGTGTTGCAGACGACATCGAAGCATTTAAAAACCCAAACATCGAAACAAAGCCTCCCACAATATTGTAAATACCATAATCTGATATTCCCAAAGTATTGAGAACGATACCCGCCGTAAAGAGCCCCACCCCCATATTGAGGAACATTCTCAGGTAAAGGAAGAGGGAGTTTTTGGCTATGTTTTTTGTAGAAGACATCTTGTCGTTATTTATTTAAGGCAGGGTTTACAATAGCGTCAATATGCCTGTTCTGTTCATTGGTTAAAAATCAATCATTCCCAAACAAATCCCTCGTATAAACCTTTTCTTCCACATCGGCGAGTTCGGGGGCTTTACGGTTGGAAATGATCACATCACATTCCTGTTTAAAACTTTCCAAATCTTTGGTGACGCGGGAACCAAAGAAGGTTTCTTCTTTCATTACGGGTTCGTACACCACCACTTCCACGCCTTTGGCTTTGATGCGCTTCATCACGCCCTGGATCGCTGAAGCCCGGAAATTGTCGGATCCGGATTTCATAATCAGGCGGTACACGCCCACTTTCTTGGGATTTCTCGCAAGCACCGAATCCGCGATAAAGTCTTTTCTGGTTCGGTTGGCATCCACTATGGCCTGAATGATATTGTTCGGCACACTGTCGTAATTGGCCAACAGCTGCTTGGTATCTTTAGGAAGGCAATAACCGCCGTATCCAAAAGACGGATTATTGTAATGCGAACCAATGCGGGGATCCAAACCTACGCCTTCGATAATCTGCCGGCTATCGAGCTGATGTGTCTGCGCATAACTGTCGAGTTCGTTGAAATACGCCACCCTCAATGCAAGATAGGTATTGGAGAACAATTTAATCGCTTCGGCTTCTGTGGAATGGGTGAATAACACCGGAATGTCTTTTTTGATCGCGCCCTCTTTGAGGAGTTCTGCAAAAACCTCTGCTCTTTGGCTCTGTTCGCCAATGATGATTCTTGAGGGATATAAATTATCATACAAGGCCTTCCCTTCCCGCAAGAATTCCGGGGAAAAGATAATGTTCTGAAAATCCAGTTTCTTTTTTAAATCTTCAGTAAAACCCACAGGCACCGTAGATTTTATAACAACCACGGCGGAGGGATTTATATTCTTGACGTCTAAAATGACAGACTCTACACTTTGGGTATTAAAATAATTCGTTTTCGAATCGTAATCAGTCGGCGTGGCAACAATGACGTAATCAGCATCTTTATAAGCATCAGCTCTGTCAAGTGTTGCTCTAAAGTTTAATTTCCTGTTTTCCAGAAAATCAGTAATTTCGGAATCATCTATGGGAGACTTTTTTTCATTCAGCATTTTTACTTTTTCAGGAATAATATCCAACGCCACCACTTCATGATGCTGCGCTAATAATACTGCATTAGAAAGTCCAACATAACCGGTTCCTACAATGGTAATTTTCATTGTTACAAACATTTATCAGATTCTTCCAAGATCCCTTTCACATCATAGATCACTCCGTTCTCCTTTAGGTAAAGGCTGAGGTCGAGGTCGAGGAATTCCTGGTGGGCCACTCCGAGGACGAGTCCATCGTATTTATTGATGGATGCCGGGTGCGGGGTGCTGGATGTTGAGGTTGAGGTTGAGGCTGAGGGTGAGGGTGAGGTTGAGGTTGAGGTTAAGGCTGAGGTCGAGCTAATACAGTCAAGACCATATTCGTGTTTCACTTCCGCCGGGTTTGCCCAGGGATCAAAGATGTCCACTTCCACGCCGTAATCCTTTAAAGCCGCAATGACATCCACGATCTTCGTGTTCCGGACATCAGGACAGTTTTCTTTAAAGGTAATGCCCAACATCAAAACTTTGGCACCGTTGACCGCGATGTTCTTTTTGATCATGGCTTTTACGACCTGGGAAGCGACGTAAGATCCCATAGAATCATTCAGCCTTCTGCCGGCTAAAATGATCTCGGGATGATAGCCATATTCCTGGGCTTTCTGCGCCAGATAATAGGGATCAACACCGATGCAGTGTCCGCCCACCAAACCGGGTTTGAAAGGTAAGAAGTTCCACTTGGTTCCGGCAGCTGCCAAAACATCGTGGGTATTGATGTCCATAAGGTTGAATATTTTCGCCAGCTCATTGACAAAGGCAATATTGATATCGCGCTGGGAGTTTTCAATGACCTTGGCAGCCTCGGCCACTTTAATGGTCGGCGCCAAATGCGTTCCGGCAATGATGACGGATTTATAAAGGTCATCGACCATTTTTCCAATCTCCGGCGTAGAACCCGCCGTGACTTTCAATATTTTTTCAACCGTATGTTCTTTATCGCCCGGATTGATCCGTTCGGGGGAATAGCCCGCAAAGAAATCCTCATTGAATTTCAAGCCGGATATTTTTTCCAGCACCGGAATACATTCTTCTTCCGTAGCACCCGGATAGACCGTTGATTCATAAATAACGATATCGCCTTTTTTTAAAACTTCACCTACGGTCTCACTGGCCTTGTAAAGCGGAGTAAGGTCGGGTTTGTTATTTTTGTCCACCGGCGTGGGAACGGTAATGATGTAAATATTAGCTTCCTTAATATCAGCAATATCTGAAGAGCAGTACAATCCAACTACCTGATCGATCGGGTGATCGGGTGATTGTGTTTTGAGGGGGTTGTCTTGAACCAAAGCAGATTTTAGAAGAGCTTCTTCGATCTCTAAAGTGAAATCATTTCCGGCATTAAGTTCACCGATTCTTTTTGTATTGATGTCAAAACCTACGACTGGATACTTGGTAGCGAAGAGTCGAGCCAAAGGCAAGCCTACGTATCCTAATCCTATTACCGCGATATTGTGTTGCATATTGTACTGATTTAGAGCATTGAACGTTGTTTATGGTATAATACAAACGCAGTTCATGGCAGTTTATGTTAACAGGGTGCAAAAGTACGGATAATTTAAGTTTTAAGTGGTTTTATGGAGAAAGGATTTTGAAGAGCGTTTTATTTTAGTGCAGGAGTCGCCATTAAAACAAAAGTTTTCTCTTACGTATATTTTTTATTTTAAATGAAGAGTTGGATGTACTGAGGTAGAATCTGATAATTTATGGCCTGTCTTTTTTGCGTCATGAAATTTATAATTTAAATGGAATTGTCTAGCTTTTTAGTAGAGGGAATTTTTCAAATATTTATCTATGGCACTTGTGTGAGATTTTTACTTTTTTTTGATTTACTAGGTCCGAGACATAGCGACAGGGCTTTTATGCATTATGGCTTTTATTTGGAAACAGATCTTGTAATTGCGAAGGAATTTGAATATGCCTCATTCTTTTAAATTTTTCATCTGAATCAGCGGATCTTTTCAAAGTTTTTCTTAATGCAGATAGCTCCGAAGTCGGTTTCACTCCAGGTGATTGGGCGGAGCCGAAATCATCGCCATGAAGAACTATTCTTCTTGGTTTACTGCAGTCTTGAAACTAGCGGATAATAATAAACTCCTTTTTTCTTACCCTTACTTTTTGTCTTGAAACAAAAAGTAACAAAAAGTTCAAGACCTGGATCTTTTTGCCTCATTCATTTTTTTATTTTTAATGGAATCGGCGAACCTCCTTTGTCGGTTTGCTAAAAAATTAAAATTTCTTCTAAGAAAATCTCCAAAACTTGGGCGGAAATGTAAAGTCCGCATCGACTCAAAGTTATTGCCGCCACTCAAACAGTGGAGATTTTTAGGTATTGCTTGTTGAGAAATTTGGATGCGAAGAAATTTCAATTTTTGCCTGCTATTTTTATATTCTTATTTGAATCGGCGAATCTCTTTGAGATTTCTTAACGCAAATAGCTCCGAAGTCGATTAAGAATGCTTTTATGAGATTGCCAGGAAAAGATCAGATTTTGTACTAGCGAAGAAAGCTTCCTCCTTTTTTATGCTGAGCTTGTCGAAGTAAGGGTTGGGGAAATGAAGCTTTATGGTGACAAGAAATTTAAACTTTTTAATACAAGAAGCTATGAAGCATTTTCAATTCATGGTGATTGAGCGGAGCCGAAATCACTGCCAATGAAGAACTTTTTTTAGTCTTACTTTTTGCTTCATCATTTATATTTTTCAAGGGAATCAGCGAACCATTTTCAATGGTTTGTCTTGAAACAAAAAGTAACAAAAAGTTCAAGACTGGATCTTTTTGCTAAAAAAGTTTCCATTGCGCTAAAAGATTTAAACTCGCGCGGATTGGAGACATGTTTGAATAATGAGATTTGTGCCGCGCTCAAACAAAAAATCTTTCTTAACGCTTCATTGCAACTTTTTGCC
>NZ_JBGZYM010000010.1:0-12353 GCF_041824135.1 Kaistella sp.
AAACCTGCAAACATTATTGACAATATCCTTAAAGGAAAAATGCAGAAATTCTACAAAGACAATACTTTGGTACACCAGTCTTTCATCAAAGATTCAAACATGTCTGTTGCTGATTATGTAAAATCAATCGACGGTGATCTGAAAGTGGTAGGATTTGTAAGAGCTAGTCTTACTTAATTCTAAATCATAATATGATTAAAATCTCTTTCTATAATGTAGAAAGAGATTTTTTTTTCGGGTAATTAGAGGTAAATTTATCGTCCAATTTTATGCATGAAAGATTATTACTTTTTTAAATATTTTTTAACCATTTTTCTTACTGTAACGATTGTTTCAGTAAAAGCTCAATATATTGCAGTTGACACCCAAACTTACACTCCTGAGCAATTGGTAAAAGATGTGTTTTTTGGCAATCAAAGTTCTAATTGTATCTCTGTTGAAAATATAAATATTTCCGGCTGGGATTTTGGTAACGGAAATAAAAGCTACGGATACTTCGATCGAACTGGAAGTACTTTTGCTATGGAGAAAGGGATTATTCTTTCTACAGGAAGCGCATTAACCGCACCAGGACCAAACGGTTACACTCAAAGCGGAAATGACGTTGGTTGGTTTGGAGACAGAGATCTAGAAGATGGAATAAATGTAACAAACACGTACAACGCAACAATTTTAGAATTCGATTTTACAGCTGCAAAAACGAATAGAGTTAGTTTTGAATATCTTTTTGCCTCAGAGCAATATCTTTTAAATGGTAGACCAACGCAATGCAATTATACGGATGGATTTGCTTTTTTAATTAAAGAGGCGGGAAGTTCAAATCCTTACAGAAACCTCGCCGTAATTCCTGAAACCAATACTCCCATAAAATCCAATACCGTAAGAGGTCCAGGAGGTTTATGCTCCCCAATTAATGAGCAATATTTCGGTCAATATAATCCATACGAAAGTTCAATAAATTTCGGTGGAGAAACAAAAATTTTAAATGCCACAACTGATATTATTCCTGGTGTAAAATACCATCTGAAACTCGTAATCGCTGACGAGGGAAATGGGCTGTATGACTCGGCAGTTTTTCTAAAAGCAGGCAGTTTTGTTGGCATCAAAGATTTGGGACCAGATCTTATACTTTCTGCACAAACCGCTCTTTGTGAAGGATCAACTACACAGATAAATGCTTCAATTACTACGCCTGGCGCAACTTATCAATGGTACAATACTCAAGGGATTATCGTTGGTGCTACCAATCCTACATACACTGTTAGTGATCCTGGAGTTTACGAAGTTCTGATTGATGATGGAGGTTGCAAACTTAAAGGTTCCATTAAAATTGAATATGCCGAAAAACCAATTTACAATTCAAACAATTCTTTTTGTAAGTATAATGATGGTCAGCCTATCGCAGTTTATCTACAGGAGTTTAGTAGCCAAATTCTCTCAAATTACCAACCTTACTTTCGGGTGAAATATTATCGGCTTGAAGCCGATGCCATTGCGGGAAATAATAACACCATCGACACCTTGCAATATACGGACGACACAACCTTATATGTTCGTGCTGAAAGTAGCGAATGCGATGCGGTGGTAGGAGTTATTACCTTTAAAACATCAAAGAAGTCCGCACTCCTAAAAGATCAAGTCATTTGTCCAAATTCTACAACCAGATTAGAAGCAGAAACCTCGTATGTGTATTACCAATGGAAAACAGAAAACGGACAAATAATTAAAGAAGGACCGGCAGTTAATTACATTGACAATGTATCTGCTGGAAAATACTCTGTAATCTTAACTTCTCCGAACGGATGTTCCTTACAACAAATAGTAACCATTACCGAAAAAGATTTATTACAAATCACCAACATCGACGTGAGCGGAAGCACCGCAACTATTTCAGTTGTTGGCGGAACTCCTCCTTACGAATATTCATTAGATAATTTAACATTTCAAAGTTCGAATGTTTTCACCAATGTTCAACGGGGTCTTAATACTGTTTATGTGAAAGACGCTCAGAATTGTGGTGTGGTCACCAAAGAATTTCTAATCGTTAATTTAATTAATGTTATTACACCCAATTCCGATGGCAAAAATGAGGTTTTGGATTATTCAGATCTAAACATTAAAAAAGAAGTTAAAATTGAAATTTACGACCGATATGGAAACCAAGTTTTTCTATCGCAGAAACAACCTTATATCTGGGACGGAAAAATGAACGGTCGAGTTCTTCCGACCGGCTCCTATTATTATATTTTAAATTGGATCGAACCAGACATCAACCTTCCGGTGAATTATAAAGGTTGGGTTTTACTCAAAAACAGAGATTAAAATTACTCCATTGAAATATAATCGTAATGCTGAAATCCATTGAGGAAATCTTTGACTGACATTCTTTTCTTTCCTTCTAATTGAACTTCTTCGGGAAGATAAAAACCATCGTTCGTAAAGATTTTAAATTGATGTTTATCGATTTCTAAAGTGCCGGGATTTTTGCTATGAGCATCATTTTCAAATGTACCTTTATAGATTTTCAAAAACTTTTCGTCTTCTCCAATTTTAATAGTGGTAAACGACGCTGGATAAGGTGACATTCCTCGGATAAAATTATGAACGGTTTCAGAATTTTTAGTCCAATCAATTCTGGTATCTTCTTTAAAAATTTTGAATGCATTTTTAGGATATTCCACTTCTGGTTGCGGTTTTTCCTGTATCGAATTTTCAGCTAAACCATCTAAAGTTTCCACGACCAATTTCGCACCCATTTCCATCAAACGGTCGTGTAATTCACCAGCATTTTCTTCAACTGAAATTTCTATTTCTTTTTGTAAAAGGATATTTCCTTCATCTATTTTCTCGTTGATAAAGAAAGTAGTCGCTCCGGTTTTTTTCTCGCCATTGATTACTGCATAATTGATTGGCGCTGCTCCACGATAATCCGGAAGCAAAGAAGCATGCAAATTAAATGTTCCCATTTGTGGCATTTCAAATAAAATTTTGGGCATCATCCTGAAGGCGACTACCACAAAAATATCAGCGTTGAGTTTTGCTATTTCTTCTAAAAATTCAGCATCTCTTAATTTCTCAGGTTGGAAAACAGGTAAATTATTTTCGACTGCGAAAACTTTAACTGCAGATTGATTAATTTTCTGTCCGCGACCACTGGCTTTATCTGCAACCGTAACTACGCCAATGACTTCATGATGGGATTGATGAATGGCTTCAAGTGAAGTTTTTGCAAATTCTGGAGTTCCGAAAAATATAACTTTTAATGATTTCATTGGATAAGGTAATTGAGGATATTTAAATAATGATCACTTTAATTTTAATCGTGATTATAACAATAAGTTCTAAAATTGAGCATTTTTACTTTGCCCGAATCGAGCAAATGAATTAGATTTTCTAAGATATTTTCTTTCGCAAAATAATTGAGTTTAATGGAAATTTCTTCCACATTGGAGGGAGCTGATTTTAAGATCGCTAAAATTTCTTTAGAAATATCTCTCCCAAAAATAGTTTCTTTTTGTTGTTCACAAACAGAGCAATGACCACAGTTCTTAACATTTTTTTCACCGAAATAAGAAAGAATGAGTTTCATTTTGCAAAAATCTTTATTCTCAACAAAGAATTTCATTTCTTCCCATTTCTGAATTTTGTTCTTTTGAATCTGAGAAAACAAATTCCAGTATTGACCTTCGATTGCTCGATGGTCACGATGCTTTAAAAATTTAACACTAGATAAAGCACCATCGATATAATCCAAATATCCTTTGTTCTGCAATTCACGAAGCCGCTCTTTGATTAGATGCGGATCAGAAGAAATTTTAGTACTAAATGATTTCTCACTAAAAAGAACTTTGTGCGTGGTGAGTCCAGAAATATTTCGCAGTAGCAACTCTAGAAAATACGCATCTTTTTTTGCTAGTAAATCTATTTCTTCTGGAGAAATTTTCAATTCTAATGAAGAAAGGGAATTTTGAAAATTATAGTAAATAATCTCCTGGTGATGAAGAAAGTTCAACACGTTTCTAATTTTTGCTAAAGATACTTTGGTGAAATTTTGAATCTTTTGGATATAAAGCTGAAAAACATTTTCCGGCAAATCATTTTCAGCAATTTGAAAAGTAGAATATAAATAAGTCACAATATTTTGAAATTCAGCTTTCGATGGAATTTGATTGATTAAAATTTGATCAAAATTCTTTAATTCCTGTTCGTTCCAAAGTAAAAAAGCATAGGATTCTGCACCATCGCGCCCTGCTCGACCAATCTCCTGATAAAAATTCTCGATAGATGGCGCCGGAGAAAAATGAATGATGAATCGCACATTATCCTTGTCGATTCCCATCCCAAAAGCATTGGTAGAAATTAGTACTTGATCTCGACTTTGAAGCCAAAGATTTTGTTTGGCATTTTTTTCTTTTACTGGTACTCCAGCGTGGAAAAAATCAACATTTTTAATTTGATTTCGGTGTAGAAAACTGGTAAGTTCTTCTGCCTCCTTTCGGGTCCTTACGTAAATAATTCCTGAGGAATCATTGTACTTTAAAAGATTTAAAACCCTTTCATATTTATCGGAAATTCGATCGGAAATAATTTTAAGATTGTTTCGTCTAAAACTTTTTTGGAAAACAACTGAATTTCTAAGGTTAAGTTTTAACTGAATTTCCTGCAAAACTTTTGGAGTAGCGGTCGCCGTTAAAGCGAGGCAAGCAATCTTATTTAAGTTCTCTCTAAAAGCTTTTATATGCTGATAACTCGAACGAAAATCCTGACCCCACTCAGAAATACAGTGCGCTTCATCAACAGCTATAAATGAGATTTCTATTTCTTCTAAATTTTGAAGAAACAAGCGATTGGTTAATCGTTCCGGCGAAACATATAATAATTTAGTCAAACCATCTTTGCAGCGATTAAAGATTACTTCAGCGTCATATTCATCCAATTCAGAGGAAAGATATTCGGCTTCTATTCCAATTCTTTTCATCTGATATACCTGATCTTTCATCAGGGCCAGAAGAGGAGATATCACGAGACAAGTTCCTTCTAACACTAATGCCGGAAGCTGATAACATAATGATTTACCACCACCTGTCGGCAATAATGCCAACGTATCTCGTCCTGAAACAATTGAATCGATGATTTCTTCCTGTGAATCTCTAAAACTATCATAACCCCAAAAATGTTTTAGGGTTTGGTGTTTTAACTGTTCAAAATCCTGGTGAGAAATCATTGAGTAAAATTACTGAAACAAATTTCATTAAACAAAAAAAGCCACGATTACCGTGGCTTTTCTTTACTATCTAAAAGCTTTTAGAATTATTTACCTTCAAAATAAACTCTTCTGTTCGCTCTGTTTTTCCATTCTGGACATTTAGTCGCTGGTTCACATTCTGGATATTTAAGGTTGGTTTCACCTCTACCCACTGCGTCTAATTTACCTGAACTAACACCGTTCTGAATTAAATAATTCTTAACGTTATTAGCTCTTCTTTCAGACAATTTTTGGTTGTAGTCATTAGTACCTCTTGTATCAGTACCACCAATTACGGTATAAGAACCATCTGATGAATTGATATAATTAACTGCATTGTTAAGGATTGGCGTATTTGATGGAAGAATTCTGTCAGAATTCAAATCAAATTCAATTCCTTCTAAAGCTCTTGTATTATCAGTAACCGTCGAACTTGAATCTAATGGACAACCATCATTTTCAACTGGACCTGGCACCGTTACACATTTGTCATACAAGTCAATAACACCATCTAAGTCAGCATCAAGAGCGACACCTGCTCCATCAACTCTTGCTCCAAGTGGAGTATTAAGTTGTCTGTCCCAATCATCACATACTCCATCATTATCAGCATCTCCTTTTTTACAAACTTCAACATCTTGGTTTTTATCAGCCAAGACATCTAATTTATAATAGATCTCCTGCAATGGATCATGCCAGAATAAATGAGATTCGTGTTTTCCTAAATTTAAGGTTGCACCCAAAGTAACATTGATTAAATTGTCAGAAGGATTATCGTTTACGTTTCTAGTACTAGCACCATCAAAAGTATCATCACCAGTATAAATATACATTCCTCTAGCTTCTATATCCAATGATTTTGTAGCTCTATATTTCAATCCTGCCCCAGCTTGTCCGAATAAACTTCCGAATTTAAATGGTTTAACCTCTGTAATCAAATTTTGATTGTAAGCTGGACCAGCATTTTGTCTATAAGCTTTGTAAGCCAATGTTCCAACACCAGCGTAACCATGTAAAGCCCATCTAAACGGAGAATGGTTATCTACTCTTCTTAATAGGTTAGAAAAATTGATATCACCCAAAACTGAAATTGCATCATATTGGGTTCTACCACCATCGCCACTTGGAGAAGCTTCGTTATCTTTTGTATTGACAAAACCTTGTCTTGATTCTCCTTTGTCATATTGAAGCTTAAGACCGAAAGCGTGAGTAATTGCTTTGTCAACACTTAAGTAAGCAGACCATCCAAAAAGATTTTTACCTGCTCCATACCCCTTGATGGATGTAAGGTCAGATGATTGCATTAACGGAACCCCGGCACCTACAGATACCGCCCAGTCATTAAATCTTTTAGATTCTTGAGTAAAGGGAGATACGTTGGTAGAACCAGATGTAAAAGCGTTAGGATAGTTACTTGTGGAAGTAGCTACTGAATCCTGTGCAAAAACTGCGGTCGGTAATATCAGAGCGACTGCAATACTTGTTAAATTTAGTTTCATATTTTTATTGTTTTTTCAAATTAAAAAAAGTTAAGGGCTGGTTATAAAAATCAGCATCTTCACCTTAGAAGTTATTCACTATTTTACTTAATATCAGTCGGGCAACCGTTATTTGATGGAGAACCAGGAACAGTTACACATTTGTCATATAGATCAATAACGCCGTCTAAATCAATATCTAATGCAACTCCAGCACCATCAACTCTTGCACCTGCAGGAGTATCTAGTTGTCTGTCCCAATCGTCACAAACTCCATCACTATCTAAATCGCCTTTTTCACATACTACAAAATCCATGTTTGCATTATCTAAATTAGTAATTCTGTCGTTAATATTTTGCAATGGATCAAACCAAGCCAGATGAGTGTCATTCTTGCCTAATTTAAAGGATAAACCTAAGTTGACGGTGAACATATTATCGGTCCCCGAAACTAAAGAATTATATGCAGGTCTTGCATTTTTACCAAAACCACCTCCATCGAAAGAGTCGTCACCAGAAAAAACGTACATTGCTCTAGCTTCGATATCAATCAACTTGGAAGCATTGAATTTTAAACCAGTGCCAACTTGATAAAAGAAAGTATCTAATCCAATTTTCTGCTCAATATTAATAGGACTTCTTGGTGGGCTCACGCTGTAACGTGACATGTCATTATCTAATAATAATGCGTCATACCCTTGTAGACCAACACCTAAATAACCGTGAAGTGCCCATCGATAAGGAGAATGATTATCTACACGCCGCATTAAATTAGAAAAATTTATATCTCCTAAAAGAGATACTTGCTGATACTCAGTATAGGCAGTTGCAACGCCAGCTGCGACACCACCCGCACCAGGCAACATTGCTTTTTGATTAGTTTTACCCATTTGATATTGCACACTCATGCCGAATGTGTGGGTAATTTGCTTATCTAAACTCACATAAGCATTCCATCCAAAATCAACATCACCATCATAAAATGAGTTAACGTCAGCGCTGTGCATAAATGCCCCACCACCACCAACTGATATAGACCAATCGCGAAATAGTCTTGACGAATTATCAAAAGGATGAATATTTGCTGATCCAGAGGAAAAGCCGTTTGGATAATCACCAGTACTGTAACCCGTAGATTTGCTATCTTGAGCGTAGAAAGCTAAAGGCAAAACTAGTGCTATTAATAAATTTAATTTCATATTTGTGTTTTTAATGTTTTATAATGCATCCAACAACTTTTTAGAAAAATCTCGTTGATGTAAATGTTTTTGATGAGGAATTATTAATTCCTCACAAAAGAATTGGAGTGCATTAAACCTTACGATGTCTACATCGATTATACGGTCTTCGTACTCTCCTAAAATCATTGTATCATCTACCCTGCCCATATCTCTTTCGATTACCTTTACACTATTCAAAAGTTTTATGGGAGAAAATTGTGTTTTTATTATTACTGCAATATTACAAAAAATATTATTACTAACAAATTCTACAGGGTCAGTAAACAGCATCTCGCTCTCCTTTATAACAGTGCCTATTTCTTTTTTTATTCTGCACAGAGCCTCCTCCACATTTTTTTTAGGATTTCCTAAATTACTTCCGAGTAACAAAGTGACTTCATGTTGCGACATATCGTTCAAATAAATAAATTATGAAGAGTTTTTTTAGAAACGTCTTAGCAAATATAGTGGCAATTATTATAATAGCTGCAGTGTTTTCACTGTTTTTAATAATGATTATTACTGCAAGTGCATTAAGTGGTGATCAAAAACCTAATATCAAAAACAACACTGTACTAACACTTGATTTCAAAACAAACATCATCGATAGCCCTACAGAAGACCAAGAGGAGCTTTTTGCATTCAGCGACAAACAGAAAAATATACTTATATATGATATGCTCGAAGCCATTAAAAAAGCTAAAACCGATGATAAAATAAAAGGGATTAGTATAGAAACTGATGGAATTCGTGCTGGTTTTACACAACTGGATGATATCCGGAGTGCCTTACAAGATTTTAAGAAAAGCGGAAAGTTCGTATATGCTTATGGAAATGTAGTTTCCCAATCTGCCTATTATTTAGGATCTGTAGCTGATCAATATATTTTGAACCCAGCAGGAGGAATCGACTTAAAAGGATTATCAACCGAAGTTCTTTACATGAAAAACTTTGCAGATAAATACGGAATTGGAATTCAGATCATCCGACACGGTAAATACAAGTCTGCCGTAGAGCCATTTATGAGAGACGACATGTCTCCAGAAAACAAAGAACAGCTTTCTACCTTATTAAATGACATTTGGTCTATTAATTCAAATAAAATAGCCACTTCAAGAAAAATTGATTCTGCACAATTTCGCACCGTTGTTGACAGCCTTTATGGAGCAATCCCTGATTTAAGTTTGCAAAATAAGTTAGCCGATAAGTTGATGCAAAAAAGTGAATACGATCAAATGCTAAAAACTAAACTGAATTTGAAGGAAAAAGATAAACTTGCAAAAGTATCTTTCACCAAATATATCAATTCTTATAGTGACGACGATTCTAAAAAAGATCAGCAAATTGCGGTTCTTTATGCATCTGGAGCAATTTACAATGGTGAAGGTTATCAAGATATTTATGCAGACAACTTCGTGAAGGAAATAAAAAAACTAACAGAAAACGATAAAGTTAAAGCGGTTGTCCTGAGAATTAACTCTCCGGGTGGAAGCGCAAACGCTTCGGATGAAATCTTATTTGAACTACAACAACTCAAAAAGAAAAAACCAATTATTGTTTCGTTTGGTGATTATGCAGCATCTGGCGGTTATTATATTGCAATGGCCGCTGATAAAATCTATTCTGAACCTAATACCTTAACTGGTTCCATCGGAGTTTTTGGAATGATTCCTTACTTTAAAGAAATTGCTAATAAAAATGGATTTACCGCTATTCCGGTTACAACTAATGCAAACTCCAATATGTATTCACCGATTAATGGTGTTACGTCGGGTGGAGTTACCATCCTAACAAAAAGCGTAGAGCAAACGTATAAAAGATTTGTACATTTTGTAACAGAAAACCGTAAGAAATCATTTGAGCAAATTGACGAAATCGGCGGTGGAAGAGTTTGGAGCGGAACTCGCGCGAAACAAATAGGTCTTGTTGACCAACTTGGTTCATTGCAGGATGCAATTGCTTTCGCAGCGCAAAAAGTGAAACTGAAAGAATTCGGAGTAACGAGTTACCCTAAGAAGATAAGCCCGTTCGATCAAATCTTTAAAAACTTAGATGAAGACGAAATCTCCGCAAGACTAATTAAAAACAAGATCGGTGCAGAAAACTACAAGATGTTTGACCAATTGACCAATCCAAAATTACAGGAAGGTGTGATGATGAAAATGCCTTTCGAGATTAAAATAAACTAAATCTCTAATTCAAACCAAACAAAAATCCCGCACTAAAATTCAGTGCGGGATTCTTTTATAATTTTTTTATGTCTTAACCTCTTTTGGTAGCCATGCCATAAATCCAAAGGACGATGAGAGCACCGGCTATTGCAAGAAACATACTTCCGATGTTAAATCCAGTCACATCACCCAACCCAAGAAGTTGACCAACAAATGCTCCAACATAAGCACCTACAATTCCTAAAATGATTGTCAAAATCCAACCCATTCCTTGATTTCCTGGCATAATGAATTTTGCTAATGCTCCTGCGATAAGACCAAAAATGATCCAAGTTAAAATACCCATAGTTTTAATTTTTAATGTTAATATTAAGTAATTATTATTGCTCACTAATTATCAAACATAAGACCAAAATGATTTAAATCATAAAAATTGGTTAAAAAAATTTTCATTTACTATCGAAAACAAGCTTAAGTTTCAATTCTAATCTTTAAAATATCATCTTTTTTTAAAGAAGGAATCTACAAATTCAGCACCGTTAAATAACTGCAAATCAGTCATCTTTTCACCTACTCCAATATATTTGACGGGAATCTGAAATTGATCAGAAATTCCTATGACAACTCCACCTTTTGCAGTACCATCTAATTTAGTTACCGCCAAAGCATTTACTTCAGTCGCAGCTGTAAACTGTTTCGCCTGTTCGAAAGCGTTCTGGCCGGTCGATCCATCTAAAACTAAAAGAATTTCGTGCGGAGCATCAGGAATTACCTTTTGCATTACTCTTTTGATTTTGGTTAATTCATTCATCAAATTTACCTTATTATGCAATCTTCCCGCAGTATCAATGATAACAACATCCGCTTGATTGGCAACGGCACTTTGTACCGTATCGAACGCTACAGAAGCAGGATCACTTCCCATATTTTGCTTCACAATAGGAACTCCTACTCTTTCACTCCAGATTACCAACTGATCAACGGCAGCGGCACGGAAAGTATCCGCTGCACCAAGAACCACCTTCTTTCCTTCTGTTTTAAACTGATGAGCAAGCTTACCGATGGTAGTTGTTTTCCCAACTCCATTGACGCCCACAACCATAATTACGTAAGGTTTTTTCGTTTCGTCGATATTTCCCGATCCGGCGTGAGGATTGTCTAAAAGCAAACCTGTAATTTCCTGGCGAAGAATTTCATCCAACTCATCGGTGCTCACAAATTTATCACGAGCTACGCGTTGTTCAATTCGTTCAATAATTTTAATGGTGGTAGAAGCTCCAACATCAGAAGCGATCAACACTTCTTCCAGATCATCTAAGACCTCTTCATCCACAACACTTTTCCCAACAACTGCTTTAGAAATTTTTTCAAAAAAACCTTGACTCGATTTCTCTAATCCTTTATCTAAAGTTTCCTTCTCCTCCTTTTTAAATATTTTTTTAAACCAACTCATTATAAAAATTACAAATTTGAATTACAAAATGTGCCAATGGCAAACAAAGATAAAATAAAAAAACTATCCATTTAGGATAGTTTTATATATTCTCGTGTGAGTAGAAATTATTTTTTCAAATAAGAATCCACTTCATCAGCGTTAATTACTTTCTCGTCGAAAACGTAAGAATCACTTTTAGTAGACTTTACCATTTTCACAACTTTGGTCATTTTTTTTGAACCTGCACCACCTTGAAGCGTTGCTACTACTTTTTTTGCCATTTTCTATTTACTTTAAAAAATTACTTAATTTCTTTGTGAACAGTATATTTCTTAAGAACAGGGTTGAATTTTTTCAACTCTAATCTCTCGGTAGTGTTCTTTTTATTTTTCGTAGTGATGTATCTTGACATTCCTGCTACTCCAGTTTCTTTGTGCTCTGTGCACTCCAAAACCACCTGTACTCTATTCCCTTTTTTTGCCATGATTATGATTTTTTAATGAAACCACTTCTGATTCCTCTTAGTATTGCTTCGTCAATCCCTATTCTATTGATAATTCTCAATCCATGAGCTGAAACTTTTAAAGTTACAGATTTCTCTTGCTCTGGAAGGTAAAATTTCTTTTCCAATAAGTTAATTTCAAAACGACGTTTCGTTCTGTTTTTTGCGTGAGAAACATTGTTTCCTACCATGGCACGCTTTCCGGTTATTTGGCAAATTCTTGACATATCTCGATGTTCTTATTTCTGAATGAATATTTGAGAGTGCAAAATAACGAAGAATATTTTAGTTAGACAAATATT
>NZ_JBGZYM010000011.1:0-115831 GCF_041824135.1 Kaistella sp.
TATTACCGAACGAAAGTTTATTTAATGGCGTGCCGACTTGCTCGGATTACAGAAAATAGAAAACAGTTCAAATCGTGTTGATTAGGAGTTTACTCTAAATCCGTGGATTATTGTAGGCTTTTTTTTGACAAATAATCAATGTTTGAAGATTTTAAAACAAAGTGTTTTTATAATTAAAAGCTTGATTTACAATAGAATAACATTAAAAATAAACATATATGACAACAACTATCGCTATAATTATCGGTATTGTTTGCTTGGGTATAGGAGCTGTGATTGGAATGGTTTTTTCCAAAAGCGGCCTTAACGCAAAAGCAAAATTCATCGTAGAAGATGCAAAGAAAAACGCCGAGAATCTTATAGAAAAAGCCACTGTACAGGCAGAATCAATTAAGAAAGAAAAGCACTTTCAGGCTAAGGAAAAATTCATGGAATTGAAATCGCAACATGATGCCGACATTCAATCCAGAGAAAAGAAAATGCAGGATTCTGAGAAGAGAATCAAAGACAAAGAAAACAAGCTTAATGATGAATTAAGCAAAACAGGAAAATTAGAAAAAGACCTTGACCGTCAAATCGCTGATTACAGCAAAAAGCATGAAGTTCTTGAAAGGAAACAACAGGAATTAGATGCAGTAACTGCGCAGAAAGTAGAAATTTTAGAAAGAATCTCAGGTTATTCTGCAGAAGATGCGAAAAATGAATTGGTAGAAGCTTTGAAAGCTGAAGCTAAAACCAGAGCTCAGGCGCATGTTCAGAACATTATGGCTGAAGCTCAGTTAAACGCTAAGCAAGAGGCTAAGAAAATCGTAATCCAAACCATTCAGAGAATAGGAACAGAACAGGCTATCGAAAATTCGGTTTCGGTGTTCAATATTGAATCTGATGAAGTTAAAGGAAGAATTATTGGTAGAGAAGGTAGAAATATCCGTGCTTTAGAAGCAGCTACAGGTGTTGAAATTATTGTTGATGATACACCGGAAGCAATTTTGCTGTCGTGTTTCGATCCGGTAAGAAGAGAGATCGCAAGATTGTCCCTTCACCGTTTGGTAACTGATGGTCGAATTCACCCTGCAAGAATTGAAGAAGTAGTTGATAAAACCAAAAAAATGATTGAAGAAGAAATCATCGAAGTTGGTAAAAGAACTGTGATTGATTTAGGAGTTCACGGACTGCATCCAGAATTGGTGAAGATCGTTGGTAGAATGAAATTCCGTTCTTCATATGGACAGAACTTATTGCAACACTCTAGAGAAGTTGCGAACATCGCCGGAACAATGGCTGCAGAATTAGGATTGAACGTTAAGTTAGCGAAAAGAGCAGGTTTGCTTCATGATATTGGTAAAGTTCCAGAGCAGGAATCTGAACTGCCACACGCGCTACTAGGAATGCAGTGGGCTGAGAAATATGGAGAAAATCCAGAGGTTGTTAACGCAATTGGAGCTCACCATGATGAAGTAGAAATGACCACGTTGTTATCGCCGATCATTCAGGTTGCCGATGCGATCTCTGGAGCAAGACCAGGAGCAAGAAGACAGGTGCTGGAGTCTTATATCCAACGATTGAAAGATTTAGAAGCAGCAGCTTTAAGTTTCGACGGAGTGTCGAGCGCTTATGCAATTCAGGCTGGTAGAGAACTTAGAGTTATGGTAGAAAGTGGAAAAGTGAGCGACGATCAGTCAGCGCAACTTTCTTACGATATCTCTGAGAAGATTCAAACTGAATTAACGTATCCAGGACAGGTTCGGGTTACTGTAATTCGCGAAACAAGATCTGTGAATATTGCGAGATAAAATTGAGCAAATAATAAATGTGAATGCCAACGATTAGTTTCGTTGGCATTTCTTTTATTCAAAAAAGGGTTAATTTCCTGTTTTTAGTATTGATAATAAAGGTATTTTTGTTAAAATATTAAACATGAAAACAAAAAAAACTCTTTTTACTGCATCTATTGCAATTTCATTATTGCTGATGGTCTATTCCTGCATGATCAGTATCGGCACTGGGTTAGGCGGCGTTACCGCCACAACAACTACCACGGTTACTGCACTCTCACAGCATCTAATTTCAGCAGCACAGGCAAAAGTACTTAGTGATGAATACAGCAACAACAATTATAAAGTTTTGAACGCAGGTAAAATTGATCCTGAAACAAAAGAAGTCTATTACGATATAGAAGTGCTCCAGGATTATATTAATTATGTAAAAGCAGAAGCGAAAAAGCAAAAAATCAAAAACGTCGGTATCACCATCGCTTTCGGACAATATCCCAATAACGGGAATTTTGATAACCGGTTGAAAAAGATATACCAAGGAAAGCAAACAGTTTATCTTAAAGCAAGTGTAAAACCTTTGCCTGGAACCGGGAAAGTTGGTATGGGCGGATATAATAAAGTTGAAGATAATGCTGGAATTTCAGAGATCAGTGCCTTTGATTTTGGAAATTTAACTCCGCCTGAATGATATAATAATGGATTGGAATCGAGACATAGGGCTTTTCTTAATTAATCTTTTAATACTAAGTATTTTAGTATTATTGATTAAACGAAGGAATATATTAGGAGATTATAAATACTTAATGATCGCCACAATCGCCGTTAATTATGTAATAGATGCGCTCACTTATTTTATTCGGGTTACGAAAAGTGTTCCCGCGATTTATACGCTGTACATCTATATTTATTTTGGTTTAGGATTATTCTTTCTTCTATTATTTCTGATGTACCAAAAATTAATTAAAAATAAAATGTTGAAGAAAATCGCTTATGCGATCACCGGATTATTTCTGCTTTTTTATGGTTATCAAGTAATGACGATCGACCTTGCAGATGGTTTCCCACAAATTATCCTCTTCTTCAATGTGTTTCTGTTGCTTTTTGTAATTGCTCTATTTTTGTTAGATACTTTTAAAACAGATCTCATTTTAGAAATTAATCATTATTACCCGTTTTGGTTTTCATTGGGATTAATTGTCGTTTACCTGGGTATGGTTCCGAGCATTATTATTAGTAAAATATCATCATCCACCATGACCAGTGGATTATGGGTTTTCATTACTTTTATCATCAACTTTGTCGGTTACGGCATTCTGTTAATAGGTTTATTAAAAGCTAAAAAGATTGTGCGATGACAAATTTCTCAGAAGTTGATATCATTTATCTTTTCACTACCGTATTGGTTTTTGCCATCTTACTGATTATGGTCGTGGTTTACATTTTTTTCTATAGAAAGAAATCTGAATTATTATTTGACCGGAAATTGAAGGAAGCGCAATTCGAGCAAGAACTGACGTTGGCGATTATCGAGATGAAAGAAACAACACTCAGTTATATCGGGCAGGAATTACACGATGATTTAGGTCAAAAAATGTCCATTGCAAAATTAATGGTGAACTTAGGTTTAGAAAATGCTGAAGGTCCACAGAAAGAAATTTTACTGGAAATTAACGAAGTCATTGGCGAAAGTATTCGAGATATCCGAAGTTTAAGTAAAAGTTTTATTACAGAGCAGATAGAAAATTTAGGGTTGGTACAGTCTATTCAGAAAGAAGTTTCCAGAATCGATCGGTTGAATCTGATGAAAATATCCTTTAATCATAATACTGATAAGATTGACATTGGCTCAAAAGACAGTTTAATTCTCTTCCGTATTATTCAGGAATCCATTAACAATGTACTCAAACATTCGAGGGCAAAAAATATGACCATTTCGTTGCAGGATGAAGCAAAGTTTGTAGAAATCATATTGCGTGATGATGGAATTGGGTTTGAAAAAAATAAACATAAAACTGGAAGTGGCTTAATTAGCATGAAAAAAAGGGCTAACTTGATCCAAACAGATTTGGAGGTCGATACGATCGTAGGTAAAGGCACTACAATCACTATTAAATACAATAAAAATTAAAGAAGAGTTTTATGGAAACCATAAAAATTGCCATTGTAGATGATCATAAAATGCTTTCGGGAGCAATTGAAAAAATGCTTTCTATCAATAAAAAATATAAAGTAATCAACACTTCTTCTAACGGCGAGGAGTTTATCGAAGCACTTGAAGATGAAAGTGTAAATCCCGATGTTGTCTTAATGGATGTCAATATGCCCGTAAAAAATGGTGTTGAAACAACTCAACATTTAAAAGATCATTTTCCTGCGATAAAGGTAATTGCCTTAACCATGGAAGATGATGAGAAAACCATTATTGCCATGTTAAAGGCTGGCGCCAGAGGTTATTTATTAAAAGAGATGTCGCCGAAGATTTTATTTGAAGCCATCGATACCGTTCATGATAAAGGCGTTTTCTATACAGATACGGTTACGCAATGTTTGCTCAATATTCGGACAGAAGAAAAAGTGGTGAAAGACTGCGTCGAAGAATTGAAAGACCGAGAAAAAGAATTTATCAAATTGGCGTGCAGCGAAATGACCTATAAGGAAATTGCCGACGTCATGTTTCTAAGTCCGAAAACTATTGATGGTTATCGCGATTCTGTCTTTATAAAACTTGATGTGAAAAGCAGAGTTGGCTTGGTTCTTTTCGCGATTAAACATCAACTTAATTAAAATTAATGACTTAAAAATCTCCATTAATAAAAGTCCAATAACCGTTTCACTCTTGAAGCGGTTTTTTTGCCCCTACATAAAAGGGGCATTTTCCTGTTCCAAACTTAGGGCTTTACCTCTATTAAATAGCTTTCAATAGTAGCAACTTTGTCATACAAATTAACAAATACTATTAATTAAAAATTATCAAGATGAAAAATTTAAAAGTTATTTTAGCAAGTGCCTTTTTAGCAGCTAATTTTTTAGGAACACTAAAAGCACAGGAAACACCAGTTCAAAAAGCAGAAGACCTGCGTTCTTACTGGCAAATTTCTGCCCGTGCTGGTTACGATTTTCCAATGTACAAAGAATCTTTCCGATTCATCGATTACAAAGGTGGATTTATGGGCGGGCTTTCTATAAACAAATACTGGAATTGGTTTGGGGTAGAAGCTGACGCAGATTTTATTAAAAACACTCCGGAAGCAGTTAATTTACCAGGACAATATGTAGATTATAAATTGCAAAATACCATTTTAGACTACGCTTCTTTCAACGTTCAAAAGAAAGATATTTCCAGAACATTTGTTGGAGCTGGACCAGCCTTTAAATGGCAAAGTGATAACAATAAGTTTACCTCAGAATTGGGCCTAATGGCCGGAGTTGGATTTATAGATGGTGGTGAAATTTTGGTAGATGGCGTAAGACAGGATTCGATTAAAGATGTCATCACTTATCATTCTGGATTTGATAAAGCAGTGGTTTTTTCTACCAAAGCGCAGTTAAGATTTAATTATTTCTTTAATGATAACTGGGGATTGAATGCTGGAGCGTATTATATGAGCCATTATAATGTAGATGAATCTGCTAAAAATGAGATTTTAGACAATACTTATGGTACAAAACCATCAACCTATTACTATGTAGAGCGCGGAAAAATTGACAACGTATATAATGAGGAAGCCATAATAAGATCTAATTTTTCTGGTCCTAACGAAACAGACCAAATGCAAAAAATGACTTTACAATCAGTTGGCGTGTTCGCTGGATTATCTTATCGTTTTGGACCGAAGAATCCTGTTAAAGTGGTTGAAGCCAAAGCACCAGAAGCAAAATCTTATCGTCTCGTTGTTACTGCCAAAGATAAATATTCAGGTCAGGTAATTCCGAATACTAAAGTTTCGATAAAAGATGCGAGTGGGAATGTTATAAAAACAGCAATGACAGATGCTTCAGGTAAGGTGTATATCGACGAAATTAACCCAAATAATTATGCAATTACGGGTTCGTTTAATGAGATTCCATTAGATTCAAATTCAACCAAAACTGCTGAATTTATTGCCAACGGAGATTTAAACAAAGATCTCATTTACTCTGATCGTAATTTTATTCTTAGAGGTAAAACATTTCAGTGTAACTCGTCTGTGCCACTTTCAGGAGCCGCAGTTTATTTAGAAAATAAATTCGATGCCTTTAAAAAATCAACCATGTCTGATTCAAATGGAGATTTTGTTTTACAATTACCACCGAATGCCACCTTCGAATTGTATGCGAAAAAAGAAAACTACTTTTCTCAAATAGAAATGGTAAATACGCAAAATTACGACAGAGACAGAAACCTATTTGTCAATATTGAAATTTGCGCCCAGGAAACCAAATGTGGAGAAGGAATCGCGCTGGAAAATATTTTATACAATCTGGATAAATTCAACATCAGAGAAGATGCAAAACCAGAATTAAATAAAGTAGTGAGATTTATGGAAGATAATCCAGGCGTAAAAGTAGAGTTGGGGTCTCATACAGATTCCAGAGGTAGCGATAGTTACAATCAAAAACTTTCTCAAAACAGAGCACAATCTGCGGTAGATTATATTACTTCAAGAGGAATTAGCAGTGGCAGAATTAGCGCGAAAGGTTATGGTGAATCTGTATTATTAAATAAATGTGCCGACGGCGTACCATGTTCAGACCAAGAGCAGCAGGTAAACAGAAGAACAGAGTTTAAAGTTATTTGTCCTAAATAGTTGATGTTTTATTTAATAGGAAACTGCCTCGTGTAATGCGAGGCAGTTTTTTTATTTAGTATTATCGAACTCTTCAAAATTGAGTTTCTCACATAAACGGCTTCATTTCATCCTCAATTTTCTTTCGAAGATCCATCAATTTAATGGCGTACTTTTCCATTTGCATATCTTGCTCAGTAGTTGGAGTGAAATTCGGAACTTCAACCGAATTTCCTTCGTCGTCAACCGCTACGAAAACAATGATACAGTGGGTTTTCTTCTCAAAGTCCTTCCTTTTGATGTTGCGAGAAAAAACATTGATGGCAATATGCATACTTGTTTTACCAGTGTAAATAACTTCGGCTTCTACTTTTACAATATGTCCAATTTTGATCGGCGAGTAAAACCGAATTCCACCCACATAAACCGTAACACAATAACTGGATGACCATGAACTGGCGCAGGCATATCCAGCCTGATCGATCCATTTCATTACACTTCCACCATGTACATTGCCGCCATAATTCACATCACTGGGTTCAGATATAAATTGGAAAGTTGTTGTATTGCTCATTGTTATAATTTAGAATTGAAATTTAATGATTTTTAATTGAAGTGTGCTTTTAATTTAAATTTATAAAAATTAGATGTTGGAATGACGGCTTAGGATTACTTCTCTAAAAATGTTATTTAAAAGATGAAATTACCATCAAAAATCTAAATTTAACAATCCTTAACAGTAATACTGCATAGATTTTGGATATGAAGAGATGCTTAAGAAAATCTAAAGCAAGTAAACTAACATTAAAAAATAAAACAATGGGATTAGGATCATTTTTAAAAAACGTAGGTGAGAAAATATTTGGTGGCGGAGAGACCCCAGAAGAACAAGCACAGAAAGTTCAAAATCATGTAACCAAATATGGTTTCGACACTTCAAACATCAAGTTTACTGTGAAAGACGACAAAGTAACAATTAGTGGTGAAGCCAAAGATTGGGAGCAAAAAGGAAAAATTTATGTCGCTGCTGGTAACGTAGAGGGAATCGATGAAGTTACCGATAACATGACCGTAAAAGCTGCGCCAGTGCAAACGGCTACACCAGTGCAAACAACTGTTCAGCCGAAATATCATACCGTGCAAAGTGGCGAATCGCTTTCTAAAATTTCCAAAGAAGTTTATGGAGACGCCAATGCATACAACAAAATTTTTGAAGCGAATAAACCAATGCTATCAGATCCAGATAAAATTTATCCAGGTCAGGTTCTGGTTATTCCTCAATAATCAGAGGAAAATATTCTTTCAAAGTAAATCCGGTTCTTTTAGAATCGGATTCTTTATTTTTGTACTTATGAAAAAAGTATTTTATCTAAAAACGTGCGGAACCTGTACTAAGATTTTAAAGATGTTTGATCTTTCCGACTGGGAACTTCGGGAATTAAAAATTCATCCAATTACTGAAGAAGAATTGGCCCAAATGTATCAATTCACAAAATCGCACGAAGCCCTTTTTAGCAGAAGATCAACTCAGATCAAAGCCAGGGATATTGATGTGAAATCTTTAGAAGAAAAAGATTTTAAGAAATTAATTTTGGATCATTACTCGTTTTTGAAACGACCGATTTTTCTTACGGAGAAAGAAATATTTGTTGGAAACGAGAAGAAGACTATTGAAAATTTAGAAAAGTTTTTTAGCGTGAAATGATAAGATTATTCTTCTTCTTATTTTTATCCGTCAACTTTTCTGCACAAACGGTTTATAAAACTCCGTCCGGCTCCAAATATCATTTATCGGGTTGCAGAATGGTGAAAAATGTTTCGACTTCACTGTCTGTCGATAATGCATTAAACCAGGGATTGATGCCTTGCAAGTTTTGCCGACCACCGTTTAAGGCAGTTTTAGGTATATCATCGAAACCAAAGCAAATAGCAGGAATTAATTCTAAAAATCAATGTTACGCAAAAACTCAAAAAGGAATACGTTGTAAAAGAAATACAAGAATTGGAAACGACTTCTGTTTCCAGCATTTACCAAAATAAAAATCGCCCCGTAATAACGAGACGATTTTACTTTTCTTATTTCTTGCTTTTTCGCTCCAGTAAATTATATACTCCAATACTTACGACCGCGCCTAAAAGGTAGTACCCTGTCGTCATCCACTTTTTTTGGTCGGTGTTTGTTGCTTTGTTATTTCCTAAAAGCTGATCGGCTAAACCAATCGTTCCGGCTGCTCCTAAAAGACCAGTACCTAACGTTTTTGAGATAATTTGCGACGTATTCGTAGAAGTTGCCAATGTTGAAAACAATAAGGCATTTGATAGAATATTACCGCCCATCGCCGCAGCGTAAACCTGTTCTTCATCAGTCGTGGGAGCGTCTACTTTTTCTAAAGATAACTTGATGGCTTCTTCTCCAACTTGGTCTAGATTCGGTGAACCTGAACAATATTTTTTGAATAATTGATGAACTCCGGTAAGTGCCAAAGAACCTGCTAATCCTGCGATGCTTCTATTAATTAATGACATAATATTTAAGTTTTTAGTGTGTGAAAAGCAGTGCGAAAACAGTGCCAACAAAAAAAGCAAGTGAATCTTCACCTGCTTTTGTATTTTCGAAAATATCCTTTAATTATACAAAAGGAGTTTTCACTACTTTCGCCGGAACATTTTTATTTCTGATCTGAATGAAGATATCAGAATCTAATTTGTTGTGACCAGTCGCCACATAAGCCAATCCAATTCCAATTCCTTTCATTGGACTCATCGTTCCCGAAGTCACTTTTCCGATTTCAATTCCTTCAGCATCAACCACCAAATAATCATGTCTTGGGATGGCTCTTTCCTGCATTTCAAAACCAACTAATTTCTTCGTAATACCTTCTTCTTTTTGTTTTGCAAAACGTTCTTTGTCCACAAAATCCTTATCGAATTTCGTGATCCAACCTAATCCTGCTTCCAACGGAGAAGTGGTATCATCAATATCATTTCCGTATAAACAGAACCCTTTTTCCAAACGCAAAGTGTCTCTTGAAGCCAGTCCACAAGGTTCGATGCCAAATTCTTCACCTGCTTCAATAATTGCGTCCCAAAGTTTTACGGCATCTTCATTATTAAAATAAATTTCAAAACCACCACTTCCGGTATAACCAGTATTTGAGATAATCACGTCTGCAACTCCTGCAACCGTTCCTACTGAAAAGTGATAATACGGCATTTCAGAAAGATTCACATCGGTTATTTTTTGCAAAGTTTCAGTCGCTCTCGGACCTTGAATTGCCAGCAACGACATTTCATCAGAAGCATTGGTTAATTTTGCTCCGAATTGTTCATTATGTTTAGAAATATGTGCCCAGTCTTTTTCAATATTGGAAGCGTTTACCACCACAAAATATTTTTCATCAGACATTTTATAAACGATCAGATCATCTACAATTCCGCCGTTTCCGTTAGGTAAACACGTGTATTGAGCTTTTCCATTTTCCAAAGTGTCCACATTGTTCGTACCAACATATTGCAACAGATCCTTTGCTTTAGGACCTTCTACGAAAAACTGACCCATGTGTGAAACATCAAAAACGCCTACTTTTTCACGAACCGTAAAATGTTCCTGCGTTACGCCAGCATATTGCACAGGCATTTCAAAACCTGCAAAAGGCACCATTTTCGCACCTAGCGACACATGTTTATCAAATAAAGGAGTTCTTTTCATATTTTTTTTATTAATTTCTTTTTTTAGAAGCACGACCATTTTGCTTCTTTGATGATCCGGTCCCGCTCTCCACTATATCTTTTCTTCGTCGTTCCTCCTCAAAAAAGGATACCGTTGAGATCGGGGCTATAAGAACTTTCCGTTTCTATTTCGAAGGATTTTGGTAGAAGAGTTCTCACATAATTAAACGTTTGAGTTTTATAATTCGCCATTCACCATTCACATTACTCATTGCTAATTACCCATTACTCATCTTTCAAAGCCTATCCTTATATTCCCCCAGAATAATCTTAAACCATTCCGTAAAATTCTCAGGATTCGATTCCATTTCTTGGTCTAAGGCTTCCATGGTAATATATCTGATTTCAGAAACTTCTTCTTCATTCAAAGAAAAGTTACCGTCGTAATTTCCTGTAAAAACGTGGTCGAGTTCATGTTCCCAAAGATTTCCACCAACATCTGCTTTATAAATGAAATGAAACTTTGGAGATAATTCCATGGCTTCGATTCCCAATTCTTCTTTTAATCTGCGTTGTGCGCCTTCCAGATACGTTTCACCTTCTCTTGGATGAGAGCAAACTGCGTTTGTCCATTGGTTGGGGGAATGGTATTTTTCGGCTGCTCTTTTTTGTAAAAGAACTTCTCCTTTTTCATTAAATAAGAAAACCGAGAAAGCGCGGTGTAAAAGGCCATTTTCGTGGGCCTGCATTTTATCCATTAAGCCCAGAACTTCATCATTTTCTGAGATTAAAACTACTTGTTCTTCCATCCTCACAAAATTAACATTAATAAATCTATTGGGGAAATTTTTAACTTCAATTTAACCTTCAAAAATGGGGAAGAGAAGGAACTCTATTTTTCCACTTCTGACGGAAATAGGTCTTCTTAACAAGTGATTTTAATATGAGCTAGAAACCTCCAGCAAAGGAAAAAACCGCAATGCATAATGATTGAAATGATTTAATAGTCTGTAAATCAATGAAATTTTGTAATTTTGCACCTTAAATTTTTGATAATGGAATTAGATTATAAAGATCATTTAAGCCCAATGCTGAAAGGAGAAATGAAGAATTATTTGATTGATATCGACGGGACAATTACTGATGATGTACCCAACGAGGAGCCTGAAAGAATGGTGACTTGTGAACCGTATTTAGATGCGTTAGAAACGATTAACAGATGGTACGATCAAGGACATATCATCTGTTTCTTCACTTCCAGAACCGAAAATTTAAAACAGATTACCATCGACTGGCTCGATAAACACGGCTTCAAATACCACAGCGTTTTGTGCGGAAAACCCCGCGGCGGAAACTATCACTGGATCGACAATCATATCGTGAAAGCGACTCAATACCGAGGTAAATTTACCGATATGGTAGAAAAGCAAGTGACGATTGAAGTTTTTAACGATTAACATAAAGGATGAAGATATTAGCAAATGACGGTTTAGATCAATCAGGAATTGATGCTTTAACAGAAAAAGGTTTTGAAGTAATAACGACTAAAGTTCCACAAGAATTCTTAGCAGATTTTATAAATGGACATCAGATAAGAACGCTTTTAGTAAGGAGCGCAACATTGGTTAGAAAAGAATTGATTGATGCTTGCCCGAGTTTAGATATCATTGGACGCGGTGGAGTAGGAATGGATAATATTGATGTTGATTACGCCCGCTCGAAAAATATTCACGTCATCAATACTCCTGCAGCTTCTTCGGCTTCTGTAGCAGAATTGGTTTTTGCACATTTGTTTAGCGGAGCCAGATTTTTACAGGATTCGAATAGAAAAATGCCTTTGATCGGTGATACGCAATTTAATCAACTCAAAAAATCGTACGAAAAAGGCATCGAACTTCGTGGCAAAACCATCGGTATTGTCGGTATGGGAAGAATCGGACAAGAAGTTGCCAGAATTGCTTTAGGATTAGGAATGCGCGTCATTGCAGCAGATAATAATATTGGAAGAGCCAGCATTAAAGTGAAGTTTTACAACAATCAATTCATCAATGTTGATATTGAAACTGAACCGTTGGAAGATGTTTTGAGACATGCAGATTTTATTACCCTGCACGTTCCTGCACAAATAGATGGCAGTATGATTGGCAAAAAAGAGTTTGCTAAGATGAAAGATGGAGCGGTGATCGTGAACTGTAGCAGAGGAGGCGTTATCGATGAACAGGATTTAATTACTGCTTTAGATTCAGGTAAACTTTCTTTCGCAGCTTTAGATGTTTTCAATAATGAGCCAAAACCTTCGAAAGCAATTTTAAACCATCCAAAGATTTCATTAACTCCACACACTGGAGCATCAACGGTAGAAGCACAAGACCGAATTGGACTTTCCCTAGCCGAACAAATTTGTAGTATTTTACAAACTTATTAAAGAGACTACTTTATTTAAAAATAAAAAGACGCACCAGCCGGTGCGTCTTTGTTAATTCGTATGGAAAACTATTATTTGTTTTTCAACAAGTCTCTGATCTCTGTTAATAATATTTGATCGTCTGTTGGTCCAGCTGGAGCAACTACTGCAGGTTTGTTCACTTTGTTTACCGCTTTGATCACCATAAACAATACCAATGCAATCACTAAGAAGCTGAGGACTGCAGAAAGGAAATTTCCGTATTGGACGCCGTTCCATGTCAATTGCGCAATGTTTTCTGCACCTGCCGCTTTCAATGCAGGATTCAACAATAAAGGAGTAATTACATCATCAACAAAAGACGATATAATCTTACCAAACGCAGCACCAATGATAACCGCTACAGCCAAATCTACTACATTCCCTTTGAATGCAAAATCTTTAAATTCTTGTACTAATCCCATAATTTCATGTTTTATTTTTTAAAAGTTAAAAATAGTTAATTTCTTTTTTAAAACACAGATAAGTCGCACAAAATTGTGCTTTTTTCGATAAATTTTTCAAAATTATAATCCCAAGTGTATTTTTAGTAACTTTATTTAGCGTAATAATTGAATCAAATGAAAATTTTTTCTGCACTACAAATAAAAAAGTGGGATGCTTTCACCATTTTAAATCAACCTATTTCTTCGGTACAACTAATGGAAAATGCGGCGAATAGTTGTGCGAATTGGTTGGAAGAAAATTATAATGTTCACCACCCTATAATCATTTTTTGTGGAACAGGAAACAACGGCGGTGATGGTTTTGCGATCGCAAGATTATTGTATCATAAAGGGTTTGATATAAATATATTTGCTAATCCAAATTCCAATTATTCTGAAAATGCTCTGATTAATTTTCAACGATGTAAGGATATTACAGGAATTGATATTTTAGGGTTCGGTACTTTAGATCAGTACGTTTTCAAAGAAAATTCAATTATCATCGACGCACTTTTCGGCATCGGATTGAATCGGATTATTGAAGGAGAAACAGCTGATGTAATTTCTTTTCTAAATGAATCGAAACTTCCTAAAGTTTCGATCGATATTCCTTCAGGATTAATGGCAGATGAAATAATAGCTGAAAATGCAGTGATTTTCAAAGCTGATCACACTTTAACTTTCCAGACTTGGAAGAAATCAATGCTGCATCCCGAAGCTGGAATTTTTTGCGGAGCAATTCATGTTCTTGATATTGCTCTAAGTGAGGAATTCTATGTTAATGAAATAACAAATAATAACGTAATCGACGATATATTGATTAGCGAGATTTACAAACCTAGAAAAGAATTTTCTCACAAAGGAACTTACGGAAAAACAAACATTGTTGCTGGAAGTTTCGGCAAAATAGGAGCTGCAGTTCTAGCAACAAAAGCAACCCTGAAATCAGGCAGTGGGATAACATTTATTCTCGCTCCAAAATGCGGTTATGAAATTCTACAAACAAATTGTCCCGAGGCAATGTTTGTATCTGGCGGTGAAAATGAGGTGACCAATTTCGACTTTGAGGAAAGCGCTGTTATTGGAATCGGTCCTGGATTAGGAACCGATCCCGAAACTGAATCTTCCTTTCTGCAATTTTTAAAAACTTATAAAAAACCTTTCGTTGTCGACGCTGATGCTTTAAATATTATTTCTAAAAATCCGACTGCATTAAACCAAATTCCAAAACATTCAATCATCACGCCGCATCCTAAAGAATTTGAGCGGCTTTTTGGAAAAACCGAAAACTCATTTGAGCGCTTACATCTTGCGATCAAAAAAGCAAAGGAATTACAGATTTATATCGTTTTAAAAGATCATCACACTCAAGTCATAACTCCTGAAAATCAGGTTTTTTATAATATTACAGGAAATTCAGGCATGGCAAAAGGCGGAAGTGGTGATGCATTATTAGGAATTATTACGTCACTTTTAGCTCAAAATTATTCACCTAAATATGCGTCGATTTTCGGAGTTTGGCTTCACGGTAAGGCCGGAGATTTCGCTGCAGAAAAGTTTTCAAAAGAAGCAATGTTGCCCTCAGATTTAATTGAAGAAATTGGAACAGTTTTCAAATATCTCAATAAAAAAATCCTTCCAAAAAATTGGAAGGATTGAGTTTTACAAGAAGATTTTATGACCTTATGCAGATTGTTCATTTTCTTTTTCGGTGATCACATTATTTTTAGAATACCACATAATGAAAAGTCCAGCCAGAATTAATGGGATAGACAAAACTTGACCGGTATTTAAAATTCCTAATGTTATTTTTTCTACGCCTTGTGGTTCTTTCAGGAATTCAACTAGAAAGCGGATGGACCAAAGTACGGCAAAGAAAAAACCGAAAAGCCAACCTTGTCTGTATTTTTTATTGGTTTTTAGGTAGATCATCCACATGATAAAAAACAAAGCTAAATACGAAAATCCTTCAAAAAGCTGGGTAGGATATCTTGGGACAATGTCGCCGTAACTTAAGCTCTGCTGTGGAAATTTAATCGCAAAAATTGAATTTTCTGGAGCTGGTTTTCCAATAATTTCTGAATTGAAAAAGTTTCCAAATCTGATAAAAAACCCTGCCAGGGCAACGGTTATTGCAACGCGATCTAACATCCAAAAGGGATTTTTCTTCACCACTTTTAGGGCGAAAATAATGGTAGAAGTTACCAAAACAATTGCTGCTCCATGACTTGCTAAACCGGAAAATCCGGTGAACTCTAAAGTAGGATTGGTGCGAATAGGTAAAAATACAGACCAGAAATCGGTGCGGAAAAGTTCAGGTTCATAAAAAACAACATGTCCAATCCGGGCTCCAAAGATCGTCCCGATTAAAGTCCAAGTAAATAATGGTTCTACATATTTTACATCAACATGATCAATTTTAAACATCTTGGTCATTAAAACATAGCCCAAACCAAAGGCGAGAATAAACATTAAACTGTAATAATGTAAGGTAATTGGTCCTAAAGGAATTCCCGTGGACGGATCCCAGGTAGAGTATAAAAAAGTCAGCATATTATTTATTCAAAAATTTAAAATTTTAATTAATGTTTACATTTCGGTGGAACCGGATCATAACCTTCGCCGCCCCACGGATTACATCTGGCAATCCTTTTCGAGCCTAACCATAAACCTTTTATTGGGCCATGAACTTTCAGTGCTTCTACCATATAGCTGGAACAAGTGGGTTCGTAACGGCAACTTTTTGGCAACAGCGGCGAGATGAACCACTGATAAAATTTTATCAGGATAATCAAAGGAAAAGTGATGATTTTGTTGAACATTGCGATGCAAAAATAACCAATTAGTTTAAATTTACTTTATGTTTGGATTAAAAGTTGTTTTCAACAAACTGCTTATCTTTGTTCGATCCATATGAGTCTTTCAGTTTAATCACGAACCCATCAATCTTTAAATACCTTGAATTCTAATTCCCCTCTTGCTGAAAAATTACGACCAAAAACTTTAGATCAGGTTTTAGGGCAGGAACATTTAACCGGTAAAAACGGACCGATTCGGAAGATGTTAGAGAATGATACTTTGAATTCACTGATTTTTTGGGGACCGCCCGGAACCGGAAAAACGACGCTGGCAGAAATCATATCTGAAACCTCAGGGCGTAAATTTTATAAACTTTCAGCCGTTTCAAGTGGGGTGAAAGATATTAGAGAGATCATCGAAGAGGCCAAAAAGCAGAACTTATTTTCTGGGAAATCTCCGATTTTATTTATTGATGAAATTCACCGGTTTAATAAGTCTCAACAGGATTCTTTGCTTCACGCGGTAGAAAAAGGTTGGGTCGTATTAATGGGTGCGACGACTGAAAATCCAAGTTTTGAAGTGGTTTCCGCGTTACTTTCGCGGTCTCAGGTTTATATTCTAAAAGCTTTAGAATACGAGAAGCTTGAAGAGTTGATCACTATTTCTTTACATAAATACAATCAGGATTACAATACGGGTTTTGTTATTAAAGATAACGAAGCGTTGATTCAATATTCCGGAGGTGATGCCAGAAAGTTGATCAATGCAGTAGAAAATGTATTGAATCAATTTAAAAATTCGGAGAAAAAGGAAATTAATAATGAAGATGTGCTTTCGGTTTTACAAGAGACAATGGCTCTTTATGACAAGAATGGTGAGCAACATTATGATATCATTTCTGCTTTCATTAAATCAATGCGTGGTTCTGATCCGAATGGTGCAGTGTATTGGTTAGCCCGAATGTTGGTTGGCGGCGAGGATATTAAATTTATCGCACGACGAATGTTGATTTTAGCTTCAGAAGATATTGGTTTGGCAAATCCAAACGCGTTGGTGATGGCGAACACTTGTTTTCAGGCGATCAATGTGATCGGAAATCCGGAAGCCAGAATTATTCTAAGTCAGACTGCAGTTTATTTGGCGGTTTCACCGAAAAGCAATTCTACTTATCTCGCAATTAATGAAGCAATTTCTAATGTTAAAAAAACGGGTAATTTGCCTGTTCCTTTACATCTTCGAAATGCTCCAACTAAATTAATGAAGGATTTGAATTATGGAAAAGACTATGATTACGCTCATTCTCACGAAGGGAACTTCGTCGATCTGGAGTTTTTACCGGAAGAAATAAAAGGAACATCGTTTTATAAACCCGGAAGTAATGCGACCGAAAATAAAATCTCGGAGCAACTCAAAAAGAAGTGGAAAGATAAGTATTAAAACAAGGCTACATAAAAATTGCATTAAATAATTTGCTGACTGTCAGGCTTTTTAATTATCTTTAAATTAAATTGAGCCGCATGAGAAACTTTTATTCTTTCCTAATTCTTGCAATTTTTTTTACGAAGTTTACAGCACAGGAAACACTAGAACATCAGTCTTTGATTGAAAGTGAATTGAGGTCTTATCAGAATAGATCCGATTTCAATGTTAATCCCAATACTTTAAATTACGATCTGCAATACCAAAGAATGGATGTGAATCTTGATCCGGCAATCAACTATATTTCAGGGTCGGTTACCGCTCATTTTTTATCGAAAGAATCGATGTCCGCTATTTACTTTGACTTTACAGATCAGATTCCTGTGTCAGCAGTTACTTATCACGGAACAGCTTTGGTTTTTGAACAATTACCCACGAAAGAATTGAAAATAACTTTTTCCAATTCAATTTCTTCGAATACTTTAGATTCTCTCACCATCAATTATTCCGGCGTTCCCGATAATAGTGGTCGCACTTATTTTTATGTCGGAACGCATGCTGGTTCTCCGGTTTTGTCAACGCTTTCTGAACCGTATGGCGCTCAAAATTGGTTTCCTACCAAACAAAGTATGAATGATAAAATTGAGCGTTTCGATTTTAAAATTACGACACCAGATCAATACAGCGTTGCTGCAAACGGATCGTTAAAATCAGAAACTCTTTTGACTGGAAATAAAAAACTAACCTTTTGGCGAACTGAATATCCGATGGCTGCTTATTTAGCTGCACTTTCGATTGGGGATTTTGTTAAGTTTAATGATACTATTGGAGCTTCTTCTTTTCCATTTGTTAATTATTTATATCCCGACACAAGTAATAATGCAGGAGTTCTTGAAAATTTAGAATGGACCAAACAAGCGATGGGAATTTTTGAAACCTATTTTGGACCTTATCCTTTTGCTGATGAAAAATACGGGCACATGGAATTTGCAGTTAATGGCGCCGCGATGGAACATCAAACAATGTCATCCATGAATTCTTTTGGAAAATTTACCATTGCACATGAGTTGGCGCATCAGTGGTTTGGTGATAAAATTACGTGTGGAAGCTGGAACGAAGCGTGGTTGAATGAAGGTTTCGCTACTTTCGGCGAATATTTGATTTACGAGAAAAATGGCATGACGCCGGCAGAGTTTTTAAATCATTTGCAGTTTCATCTCAATTCAATTACCAGTTTGCCAGGTGGAAGCGTTTACGTCAACGATTCAGATTTGGGAAAGATACCAGCCGTTTTCAGTGGAAGATTAACTTATCAAAAAGGGGCTTTCGTTTTAAGAATGTTGAAATGGATCTTAGGTGACGACGACTTTTATCAAATGCTGCGGGAATATGTTGCGAACCCCAATTTTGCTTATCAATATGCGACGACCGAGAATTTTAAAAATCAACTCTTCATCAGTACTGGAAAAAATTTTACTGAATTTTTTAACGACTGGATTTATGGCGAAGGTTATCCAACTTACACCATTAAATGGAATCAACCTGTTGCGAATCAGAATCTCCATTTTTTAATATCCCAAACTCAAAGTCATCCATCGGTCGGTTTTTTTGAAATGCCTTTGCCGGTAAAAGTGACCGGAACGAATGGTGAAGTGGCCAATTTGGTTTTAAATAATACGCAGAATAATCAGAATTTCTCCGAACTGATTAATTTTAAAGTAGCAAATATTTCCTTTAATGATGATCTTCAAATTATAGAAAAAAATTCTACAGTGATTTATGATCCATCTTTACTTAAAGCTGAATCGACTCAGAAACAAACAGTGATATTGTACCCAAATCCCGTCGAGAATGAAATTAATTTTAAAGGGATTTCGCGCCAAACTGCCTACGAAATATATAATATGGAAGGAGTTTTAATTGAAAAAGGAAATTACCATCCATCTTCATCAATCAAAGTTTCTACTTTGCCGACTGGTATTTATTTAATTAAAATTAATGAAGCGGTTTTCAAGTTTCAAAAATATTAGCTTTCGAGCAAATATTCGTTATAATGTCCAAGGAATTTCACGGACGCACCAATCGCTAATAATTCTTCCAGCGCATTTTCTGATAAGATCGGATGCCATTCATTTGCTATGTTGATGAAGAAAAAATAATTTCCCAATCCTGTTTTCAGAGTACGGCTTTCGATTTTTGAAAGGTTCATTTTTCGCCAGGCAAAAACAGAAAGTACTTGGTGTAGTCCTCCAGCATGATCTTCGGGAAGCGTTATGAGTAAAGAAGTCTTCTCTGAAGTTTTTTGAAATTCTAGTTGTAACAGATTGCTCTTTTTTGAAATGACAATAAACTTGGTGTGGTTCTGTTCGAAATCCTGAATGTCTGGATGGATAATTTTTAAACTGTACAATTTTGCAGCATACGAGTTGGCAATGGCAGCCCATTTCTCCTGAGGATTTTCTGAAACTAATTTCGCCGCCGCTGCGGTAGAACTGAAATCACGAGTTTCTGCATTTTTAAAATAATCCTGTCGAAAGTGAAAAGTTTGAGCAAGCGCTTGTGGGTGAGAAATAATAGTGTCAAAATTTTCTGCGTCAGGATGAATCATTAAATGATGCGCGATCGGCATCACGACTTCAGTTTCAATATGAATTCCGTCAAAATCGTACAGATAATCTAAGGTCATCGAAACGGTTCCCTCAATAGAATTTTCTAACGGAACGACCGCTTTCTCAACCTCACCATCGAAGACGGCATTGAAGCAATCCAGAATACTGGACTGCGGAATGATCTCATGATCGGGAAAAATTTGGGAACATGCTAATTGGGTAAAACTTGCCTGTGGGCCGAGGAATGCGATTTTCATGGAACAAAAGTAAAAAAGCCATTTGAATTAAACGACTTATTAAAGTTATTTTTAAAATTTATTCTGATTTGTAAATTTCTGACCTTTCAGAAATTCCGTTATTATTAAAAGCTTCAATTTGAAAATAATATCCATCAACGCGATCTGCACCAGTAAAGAAATATTCGTTTTTTCCGTAAACCATGATGCTTCCGTATAATTTGTCTGGTGATTTTCCGAAATAAATAACATAACCGTCAGCATCTTGATTTTGTTTCCACTTCATCCAAATGCTTCGTCTTTCGCCATACTTTTTCGGATCTGCACGTAAGGGAACAAAATCTTCAACTTTGCCAGGTTTTTCTCCGGTTCCTTTCCCAAAAATTCTAAATCCACTCAAGGCGAATTTCCCAGTTGGCATTTTTAGATTTTCCATTTTTAAATATCTTGCTTTTGCCGGCTTTTCCAATTCGATATAATCATGGGGAACATCAGTTGTGTTTTTACTTTTATCAATTAACGTTTTCCAGTTTTTACCATCATTCGAACTGTAGATTTTATATTGATGCATTTTACCTAAAGTTTTACCTTTAAATTCTACATCCTGGTCAGCGTAATTGATTTGAATCGCATTAATCGTAGAAACTTCACCCAGATCAGTTTGGAAATATTCGCCGGCATTTCCAGTTTTTGCAGACCAATAGGTTTTAATATCTTCATCAACTGCGAGATTCGGTTGATAGCCGCCCAAATTTGAAGAAACCTGTACTGGTTTTTGATAATTTAATAGCATCCAACCCGGAAACAATCCTTTGGTAAAATCTTTCCCCTGCGCAAATTCGGGCAGTAAAGTAGGGTAATCGCCGTACGCGGTATTGCTGTACATTACGTCATCCTTATCAAAACCTGCGGGCCAGATTCCTAATCTTCGTTCAAAATTATTTTTAACCGAAATAAAAATAGTTGAAACATGCCAATAATTTCCATGCTTATCTTGGAACGTAGAACCGTGTCCCGCGCCTCGTGCAAATCCACCTGGCTTATAGGAAAAAGGATTATGCTTTTGATATTCATAACCCTCAAGTGGATTTTTACTGACGTAAACACCATCTGCATATCCGCTGAATTCGGTGGCAGGAGCACCATACTGCATATAATATTTCCCGTTGTGTTTGGTGACCCAAGCACCTTCAATAAAAGGTTGTAGAAATACATTGTCGTTATATTCGCCAAATCTTTCCCAACCGTGATCTTCGGGCTTTAATTTGATTATAGGTTTTACATAACCTTCTGACTGCATGGTTTTGGTGTTGATCTCTGTTCCCAGAAGTGGCCATTCGTTGCTGGAACCCCAATATAAATAGAGCTTGTCTTTGTCTTCATCATAATGAAATGCCGGATCCCAAGCGCCAACCTTCAAAGTATCGACGGCAATCTTCCAGTCGCCTTTTTTCGGAGTGGTCGATTTCCAAATGGGGAAATCAGATTCCCAAGTGGAGCCATAAACATATAAAGTGTCTTTCATCACCCAAGCTGCAGGAGCGTTGAGATCGTGAATGTATTTATCGTCTCTTAAAAATTTCTGCGAGATAAATTTCCAGTGAAGCATATCATCGCTGTGCCAGTATCCTTCTTGATTGGTCGAAAAAAGATAAAGATCATCTTTAAAATTAACAATCACCGGATCTGCGGTTGCCCGATGTTTTCCCTGTTTTGAAAACACATCAAAAGGCGTATAACCGTAATCGATGTTAATCGGATTACAATACGTTTTTTGCTGGGAGAAAGCGAGTTGAAAGAGCAATAAGGAAATAAAAGACAAATAAAAATGAACCTTCATTAAATGATTTTTTGGAATGAAAGTAAAGATAATAACTTAAATCTAAAAGACAGGTTTACTCCACAAAAAATCCGTCTCATTAAGAATGGGACGGATGATATTTAAATTTTAAAAAGTTTTTAGTTCTGTTTACAATTCATTCATCAGTGTTCCTGAAACTGAAAACTCTGGCATTCCGTAAATATGTGATTTTGCACGCATTTCTACGATTTTCTTAATGTAATTCAAATCTTTGGCTTCGTCGATGGTCATATCTTTGAATTCATAGATTTTTACTACTTTATTATCTTCGAATGATTTTGTTACATTTTTAAATTCTTCAGCATTTTTAACAGATACGCTGGTGATCAAATGATCGGGCGCGATTTTCACTGCTGCTTTTGAAGTTTTGAAAAGTCGATCCCAAAAATTTTTCTTCACTTCCGGCGCATTTTCCTGGTCGGTTCTGTAAATGATAAAATCCTGGTCCTTGATTCCTGATTTTTCTATTCCTGCCGTAACTTCCTTGATGTTTTCCTGGCTTGGAAAAAGACCAACAATCGTGTAATTCATAATAAAGTGTTTTAGTTGTTAAATTCTATGCAAATATACTTCTGAATTATTTGATAAATGAATATTTAAAATATATTAACAGAAAGTTGATAAAAATCAGTAATTATTTTATTAATATGATAATTATAGATGAGGTCGATTTTTAAATTTTTGATTTCATTATCTTTACCTTCTTAAAAATAAAAATTGATATGGAAATGAACGTTCTTCTCGCCTCAACTTCTACTTTGTTTGGCGGAAATTATTTAGAATATATTAAAGCTGAAATCGCTGAACTTTATGAAGGAATTGATGAAATAGTATTTGTACCCTTTGCAAGACCTGGTGGAATTTCGCATGATGATTACACCCATAAAGCGAAAGAATTTTTTGCGCAACTCAATATTAACGTAAAAGGATTGCATGAATTCGAATTTCAACGTCTAGCGCTTTATGATGCAAAAGCATTTTTTACAGGCGGAGGAAATACTTTTTTATTAGTAAAAACTTTACATGAACTCAACTTAATGGCGGGTTTAAAAGAAAATGTAGAAAACGGCAAACCTTATTTGGGAACGAGTGCGGGCTCGAATATTGGTGGTATGAATATGCAGACGACCAATGATATGCCGATTGTGTATCCACCGAGTTTTGATTGTATGGGTGTTGTTCCTTTTAATATTAATCCACATTATTTGGATCCGAATCCGGATTTGAAACATAATGGTGAAACGCGTGAAACCAGAATTGCAGAATTTTTAACTCAAAACGATACGAAAGTGTTTGGTCTTCGAGAAGGAAACTGGATCAGAAGAAGAGGAAATCGCATTACCGTAGAAGGACATGAAATGACCCGAATTTTTGAAAAAGAGAAAGAACCCTACGAAGTTGAATCCGGAACTGAAGTTTAGATTATTCTGCCCAATTTTCTAAGAGGAGATTCATTAAAAAATCCGGACACTTTATTACTTTATTTAATTTTGAATCCAAGAAAAATAAGGTCGTTTTTGCTTCCGTTATTTTCTCTTTAGAATCATTATAAATTTCATATTCAAATTCAATTCTTACGCCCGGAATTTTTTTAATAAAAGTATGAATTTCGAGATTTTGATCATAGAGTGCTGGTTTTAAATACTTAATAGAAAATTCTGAAACCGGCAACCAAATTCCTTGCTTTTCGATATCATCATATGGCATGCCAAGCGTACGAAAAAGTTCTACGCGCGCCACTTCAAAATAGGTAGCGTAATTGCCATAATAGACGTATTTCATAGGGTCGGTTTCAGCGTAACGTACTCTAATTGTGTGAGTTGTGTGTATCATCTTAAGTATTAAATTAGTCATACAAATATATTTTTAATTAATCAATAGCACAATTATTTTTTTTTGACGTTTAAAAATTCCATCTTTGTCTTCCCGTCAAAATTAACAAGCGAAGGAGAAATTGCAGCACGAAAATGGATGAAAATTTAACTATAATTTGGGAAAAATGTCTTACGTTCATGAGGGATAACCTCAACGCAGCGGAGGACAATACTGACCTAAAAAAACTCGAAAATTCTTTTGATTTATTGTTTGATAATGTACGACCTGTGTCATTAATCAGCAATAATTTGACCTTACTTGTTCCGAGTGATTTTTACAAAGAATATATAGAAGATAATTATTTATCATTGCTTTCTGCTGCCCTAAAAAAGAACATTGGAAAAGGGGTGAAATTGTGGTATTCCGTGATGGAAAATAAACCAAGCGGACAGGAAAAACCAATTACGATGAACGTAAAAGGTAAAAGTACTCCGACTCCAAAAATGCAGGAAACTTTGCCACCTTCATTTTCAGCAAACGTGATCAATCCATTCGTCGTTCCGGGAATGAAGAAAATCAATATTGATTCTAATCTAAAGGCTGATTTTTCATTTGACAATTATGTAGAAGGAGAAAGCAACAAGTTTGCGTCGACGGTTGCAAAATCTATCGCAAAAAGACCAGGTGCAACTGCTTTTAATCCATTGTTTTTATACGGAGGTTACGGTGTTGGGAAAACCCACTTAGGACACGCTGTTGGTTTGGAAGTTAAAAACGCCTATCCAGAAAAAGTGGTTCTTTATTTATCGTCGGAAAAATTTATTCAGCAATTCGTTTCTGCAGCGAAAGCACATAAGCAAACAGAATTTGCGAATTTCTATCAAATGGTTGATGTTTTGATCATTGATGATATTCAGTTTTTGTCAGGAAAAAAATCAACGCAAGACAGTTTCTTCCACATTTTCGATTATCTGCACCAAAACGGAAAACAGATCATCTTAACTTCGGATAAAGCGCCGGTTGATATTTTAGATATTCAGGATCGTATCGTTTCCAGATTCAAATGGGGACTTTCGGCAGAAATTAAATCGCCGGATTTCGATACAAGACGAAAGATTATCGTTGATAAATTAAGTCGTGACGGAATTGTTTTAACAGAGGATATGCTGGATTACCTGGCATCTGAAGTAAAAACCAACGTTCGAGAATTGATCGGAGTGATTAATTCAGTGATTGCGTATTCGACCATCTACAAGTCAGATCTATCATTGGAGTTACTGAAAGAAACCATCAGCAAAATTGCCGCAAATCAGAAAAAGGTGATCAATATTCCTTACATTCAGGAAGTCGTTTGCGAGTATTTCGGAATCGAAAGAGAGCAGTTATTATCAAAAACGCGTAAAAGAGAAATTGCGTTACCAAGACAATTGGCGATGTACTTTGCAAAGGAGTTTACCAATGCAACATTCAATAAGATCGGCGAGGAAATGGGTGGGAAAGACCATTCTACCGTAATGTACGCTTGCGATACCATAAAAGATGTTTCGAAGATTGATAAAGAGATCAAGAAATACGTTAAGGAATTAACAGAAAAGATCAAACAGTAAAAGTCACCACCTTCAAGGTGATGCTCAAATAAAATTCAGAACCCTTTCAGCCTTTTAAAGGATGAAAGGGTTTTTTAAATAAATAAGGTTATGAAAATTTTAATGGTTTGTCTGGGGAATATTTGTAGAAGTCCTCTGGCAGAAGGTATTTTACAATCAAAGCTATCTGCTAGCTTTGTTGTGGATTCAGCAGGAACGATCGATATGCATGAAGGGAACAGTCCGGATCACCGGTCCATTCAAACTGCGCAAAATTACAATGTTGATATTTCTCAACAAAAGTCAAGACATTTTTCGGCCAATGATTTTCAGGAATATGACCGTATATATGTAATGGACCAAAATAATTTGAAAGATGTTTTGAAGTTGGCAACGTCAGAAGAAGAACGCAAAAAGGTTTCCCTAATTTTAGAGAACAATCAAGAAGTTCCAGATCCTTATTGGAGTGAGATGAAAGAGTTTGACGAGGTTTATCAACTTTTAGATGAAGCGTGCGAAAGAATTGCCGGTGAGCTGAAAGAGTTAAGTAAAAGTAAAAATTCTAACGTTTAAAAACTATTTTATTTACTTTTGTGGTGCTCAGATCCATCATAACTCAAATACCAAATAACTCAATATGCTATTTCTCATCCCAGCTTACTTATCAGAAAATACGCCGATCAATTTTTTTGCTCCCGCGGTAAAAGAATATATTTTAAAGACCGATTATTTCTTTGTCGAAAATGATAAGACCGCTAGAAAAGTAATCAAATTTTTTGCGCCTGAAAAAAAACAGGCGGATCTGAAACTATTTATTTTAGATAAAAACACCCAGAGAAAAGATTTGCAGGAAGCGCAAATGCTGATGAAAAAAGGTCAGGATTTCGGTCTGCTTTCAGAAGCGGGTTTGCCTTGTATTGCCGATCCTGGAAATGTGATGGTGGCGTGGTGTCATGAGAATGCGGTAAAAGTAATTCCTATTAATGGACCTTCGTCAATCATTATGGCGTTGACTTCAAGTGGTTTTAATGGTCAGGAATTTACCTTCCACGGCTATTTGCCTATTGATAAATCAGATAAAAAAGCCAAAATAAGATGGCTCGAAAATCAAGTTCAAACGACGGGTTATTCTCAGATTTTTATGGAAACGCCTTACCGTAACAATCCGCTTTTCGAAGATCTTTGTAAATTTTTAGCGCCTACAACTAAGCTATGTATTGCGGCAAATATCAACGACCCGAGCGATGAGTTTATAAAAACTTTAACCATTAAAGATTGGCTGAAAAACAAGCCAGAACTTCATAAAATACCGGCTGTTTTTGTGTTGGGAAAATAAATAGGTCGCTCGCAGATTTTGCAGATTAAGCAGATTTTTTGGTGCATAAGCAATTTTAACGTAAAGCAGGTAATATGAACCGTAATAGAATTGGATCAATCTGCGTCATCTGCTAAATCTGCGGGAACAAAATACTTCACAAATTATTAGCCACTCTTTTAATTCCAGTCAAAATATTAGTTGTGTTAAAATTGACTAACAAACCTAATTTCTTGCCTGATAGTTTCAGATAGGTATTTAATTGTTTATAGTGGACAGGTTCTAATTCTTTCACGGATTTTAATTCTAAGATAACTTTGTTTTCAACAAGGATATCTATTCTGAAATTAATATCAAAAACTTTTTCATCATATATTATTGGCAGGATTACTTCAGACTTTACTTCAAGTCCATTTTCTTCCAGTTCGTAGATCAAAATTCTGTGATAAACCGACTCTAGTAAGCCAGGTCCTAATTTATTGTATACATTAAAAATGCACTTTCTGATGAGATAAGAAATTTCGTTTTCATCCATTATCTTTAATTTTGAAACGAATTTAATACTTTAACAACCATTAACATCAGCTTTGCATCATTCTTGTCTTACATCATTCTTAACATTAAAATTTTAAATTATGTCAGATAAAAAATTAGCAGGAATCTGGATGGATTCAGAAAATGCAACCGTTGTGAAAAATCACGATATCGAAAGTGCTTATAAATTTTTCGTTTGTGATCCGGTAAAAAGAGATGTTCAGCACGGTAACTCAAGTGAGAAAAATGCAAACAATGTAGAGCAAACCAATACGGCGAAGTTCTTCAAAGATTTAGAGCATCTTATCACCAACACCCAAGAACTTTACTTAACCGGTACGGGAACGATTCAAGAACAGTTTAAAAATCATTTAGCTGAAACAGCGCAGTTCAAAAACTTAAAAGTAACCCTTGACACCGATCAAAAAATGAGTGACGAACACTTTTTAGAAAAAGTAAAAAGTCACTTTGGTGAATAGAAACAAATAGTTTTAATAGCAAAAAGGTCAGATGTTTCTGATCTTTTTTTATTTGGAGCAATATAGTGCAGTTTATTTTGAATAATGGTATTTCAGGCCATCGTTATGGTCTTCGCTTAAATACATGTCACTTGAATTAAAACTCTCAATAATTAAGTTTTGATCCTCACTTAAATTAAGGAATAGCTTTTCTAGATGATCAGTATTCGTAACTGCTCTTCCTAAATAATAAGTTCCCTCGCTTATTACGACTGTATTTTCTTTGATGGTATAGTTTGATTCTGCAGTGAGCGTTAATGTTCTGGCGATTCCTGTATTCGCTGGGGTTTGATGAATATTACCGATTCCTCTATCCGTTGAAACCCAATTCCAAACGCCAATATATTGTTCGTTATCCGTTTCGTCTTCTCTGGTTCCGCATGAGAAGACAAGAAATAAAAACGTGGTAAGAAGAATTATTTTTTTGATCATCGCTTTGTCTTTTAAAATTATTATTCCGCAATTTAAGGCTTTGATCAGCGGTTACTTATTTTTAGACCGGTCAAAATTCATAATATGAGAGAAGTCATTTTAGTACTTTAGATTCAGTTTCTTTAAAATAAAATGAATTAACCAAATCGGGCCGATTAATAAAAACTGCAAATCTTTGAGAAAGCTTGGTTTCTTGCCTTCTATTTTATGCCCATAAAACTGTCCGATCCAAGAAAGAATAAAAATCACCAGGAAGACCATCCATGATTTTTGTGCAAATTCGATATTAATGAAATAAACCAGATGTTCCATTAATAACATCACGAAAATCATAATAAGACCGATTCTCCACGATAAGCTGAAATAAAATATCGTCACCAAACCAATTGCTATAAGGCTTGCGATACTGATACATCCAAAATATTGAAAGCAAAAATGAGGCGTCGGAATCAATGATATAAATCCTAGAATAGACCAAAAAATGAAGGGAACACAGATCCAGTGGATCAATTTGTTGGTCTGATTCTGATGGCTTTCGCCATATTCGGAAAAGAGTTGATCAATTTTTCGCATCGTTCTTGATTAATGGTAGAACTAAATTAGTCATTCTGTTATTAAATCAATGAGGTTTTTTGTTAAAGCGTTTCATCGATTGATTGGTGCTTAATATTTCCTTATTTTTGGCAAAATTTAATAGGAATGAAAGATTTAATGGGACAGGCGATCTGGGATTTTTATCACGATGAAAGTCAGGAGAATTTATTGACAGAAACTTCTATTTCTGAAATGGATGATTTGCCGGTTGACTATCTCTTTCGGGATTTTGAGGAGATGAATTTGGTCGAACAAAAAGCTTTGGAATTATCTAAAGGTAAAGTTTTGGATATTGGAGCAGGAGCCGGTTCGCACAGTTTGTATCTTCAAAATGAAAAAAAATTAGATGTGCTGGCCTTAGATTTTTCTCCGAAGTCAATTGAAGTTTGTCAACTGCGTGCTGTTAAAAATACTTTGTGTTCAGATATTCTGGAATATTCAGGCGAAACTTACGATACTATATTGTTGTTAATGAACGGAACTGGAATTTTTCAATCGCTGGATAAAATCGATTTATATCTCGAAAAATTGCACTCCCTTTTAAATAAAGACGGACAAATTTTAATTGACAGTACCGATATTCTTTACATGTATGATAAAGCTGATGATGGCGGGGTTATGGTTCCTGCTGATCACTATTATGGCGAAGTCGATTATTTTGTTCATTACAAATTAGATACAGAAAAACCGATCAAATGGTTGTATCTGGATTTTGAAACCATGAAAAGAGCCGTTGAAAATAATGGATTTACGATCGAAAAAATGCTGCAGGAAGAAGATTCTTTTTTAGCGAGATTGACTAAGAAATAATTGAAACAACTGATTTTATCGATCAAGGATTCGCATCAGAAAATAAGAGGAGAACCAGCCGTTGTAGTTGGTGACAATAATGATCAATATTACAATTGCTAATAGGATCGGTATTAAATAAGATTCTGATCGGTACGCCAATCTCTTTAATTCTGAACTTACCCAAATTAAAATCAAAAGTACTGGTCCAATTACGATTGGAAGAATTTCTGGACTATATCTGCCAGAAGTTATAAGATTATTTTCAACTAGAAATTGATAAGCATAATATTGAAAGAGAACGTAAATAAAACCGAACGATAAAGTGAAAATTGCGCGAGTGTAATTCTGTAACTTAATGAAATTTAGAGCCAAAAGCGTCGCGCCATATAAAGTTCCCAGAAATAAACTGGAGGTTAATATTAATGTTCTTGAATACAGACGAATGGCAGATGAATCGGTAGTGAAGTGATCGGTTAGATCTTCCTGTTCTTCTTGTTTCTGTACTTGTTCTGCCTCAATCTTGTTTTGAATGATGTTTTGAATATTCACTTTTTCGTCCGCCGAGAAAATTCTACCTCTTTCTTCCAGTATTTGAAAAGCCATTTTTACAGCTTCAGGAACAAAGCGGTTGTCGAGCTCCATATATTTTTCCAGTTCCCGGTCAGAGAGTTTTGCTAAAACACTTTTCTTTACCATCATAAAAAAAATGGGCATTCTTATGCCCATTCATTTGTTTTTAATTTAGATTTTATCCGATCTCAACACCGTTTTCTACCGTTTCAGTTGGTGTTACAAAAACCAGTTTTCCTTCTGCGTTATTGGTTAATAGCAACATTCCCTGAGATTCGATTCCGCGAATTTTTCTTGGGGCAAGATTTAATAAAATCATGACTTGTTTTCCTACACATTCTTCCGGCGTGAAACTTTCGGCAACACCTGAAACAACGGTTCTTACATCAACTCCCGTATCAACCGAGAATTTCAAAAGTTTATCTGCTTTCTCCACTTTTTCAGCGGTCAAAATGGTTGCAGTTCTTAAATCTATTTTTGTAAAATCGTCGAATTGAATTTCTTCTTTCATCGGGTTGGCTTTAGGATTTGTTTTTTTGTTTGATTCTTTGGTGTTCTCTAATTTCTGAATCTGGAACTCAATCGTTTCATCTTCAATTTTTGAGAATAATAATTCGGCCGGATTAATTTGATGTCCGGTTTTAATTAATACTTTTTCGTTTTTAATATCTTTCCAGGTCATTTGAGAAACATTAAACATTTTCTGTAATTTCTCTGCACTGAATGGTAAGAATGGTTCGCATATTTGAGCTAATCCAACTGCGATTTGGGCGGCAACGAAAAGAGATTGTGCTGCTTTTTCTGGATTGTCTTTAATGGTTTTCCAAGGCTCTTCAACCTGAAGATATTGATTTCCAAATCGAGCCAGATTCATCATTGCTGTTAATGCGTTTCTGAATTCGTAATGTTCTAAGAAATTTTCAACTTCAGTTGCAGCTTTTGTAACTTCATTAAGTTCTTCAGCATTTTCATTTCCGGCAGGAACAATTCCATCGTAATATTTATGAATAAGAACGGCAACCCGGTTGATGAAGTTTCCGAAAATTCCCACTAATTCTGAATTGTTTTTGGTTTGAAAATCCTTCCACGTAAAGTTATTATCCTTAGTTTCCGGAGCTGAAGAAAGAAGAGAATAACGCAAAACATCTTGCTGTCCCGGGAATTCCTGAACATATTCGTGAGCCCAAACTGCCCAGTTTCTGGACGTTGAGATCTTGTCGTTTTCTAAATTTAAAAATTCAAAAGCCGGAACATTGGTTGGCATAATATAATCGCCATGCGCTTTCATCATCGCCGGGAAAATAATACAGTGAAAAACGATATTGTCTTTTCCGATGAAATGAACCAGATCTGTATTTTCATTTTGCCAATAATCTTTCCAGTCTTTCCCGTTTTTTTCTGCCCATTCCTGAGTGAAAGAAATATAACCAATCGGTGCATCAAACCAAACATAAAGTACTTTTCCATCAGCGCCAGGTAGTGGAACGGGAACGCCCCAATTCAAATCTCTGGTCATTGCTCTCGGTTTCAAACCGTCGGTCAACCAAGATTTAACCTGACCATAAACATTCGGTTTCCAGTCGTCTTTATGACCTTCGATGATCCATTCGTTCAAAAAATCTTCATATTCATTTAAAGGAAGATACCAGTTTTTGGTTTCTTTTAAAATTGGAACATTTCCGCTTAACATTGATTTTGGGTTGATCAATTCTGAAGGTGAAAGGGTAGAACCACATTTTTCGCACTGATCGCCATATGCGTTGTCGTTACCACAGTTCGGGCAAGTTCCGACGATATATCGGTCGGCTAAAAATTCATTGGCCTGTTCATCGAAATACTGTTCGGAAACTTCTTCGATAAACTTTCCTTTATTATAGAGTGTTTTGAAAAAATCCTGACTAACATCATGATGTCTTTCAGAAGTGGTTCGGGAATATTCATCAAAAGAAATTCCCAGATCTTCGAAAGATTTCTTAATTATTCCGTGGTATTTGTCAACGATATCTTGTGGAGTTACGCCTTCCTTTTTTGCACGAATCGTAATAGGAATTCCATGTTCATCAGAACCGCAAATAAATGCAACGTCTTTTCCCAGTCTTCTTTGAAATCTCGCATAAACATCAGCGGGAATATAAACTCCAGCTAAATGGCCAATATGTACCGGTCCGTTGGCGTATGGCAAGGCTGCGGTAATTAATTTTCTATCTGACATTTTTTCTTTCTAATTTTTGCAAAGATAAGAGTTCTGCGAGTTAATTAAAAATCATTGTTTTCGGATTTTAATTTTTTTTATCACCTATTCTTACTCTTTATTTTTAGGATGTAGATTATGGGTATTTACTTTTCTACTTAAAATAATAATTTTCAACGAGACATTTTTGATTTCCTTTATAATAAGTAAGCAATTTAGGACCGCCTAAGTCTTCTTATACTTATTCTTAGTTCCCAATATCTTGTCTTAATTTTCTATAAAAATTAGTATTCTCTAATAGATTTGAAAATTGATAGAGTAATTCTTATGTAATCATTATGAAATTTTCAGGAAGGTCAAAATTTTGTTTCAAGCGTTGATTTTTTGCTAAACAGCCGTTTGGATTATTGTTAATTTAACAGAAGTAGTTTAGAAAACGTATTTTAAGTAAAGCGCTAAAAATCAAATAGTTGATTTTTTAACGACTTCTCCAATGATGATAATTGTCACGAATAATTAACATTTTCGCAAAAAATATTATGATAGGTAAAAAAAATGTTAAATTGCATCGCTACTTTTAACCGAGTAATTAGATTAAATATTAATCCATAAATTTTATTTTTGTGAGAAACTATACGAAAGTTTTAAAAATCGCACCAGCCTTCTTATTGCTTGGAGCGATGTTGGACGCACAAACAACTGACACGCTAAAAACGGCGGATATTGAACAGGTTGTTTTAATTGGGTATGGAAAGCAGAAGAAAGAAGATCTTACCGGATCGATCGCTTCTATTACTTCCAAAGATTTTAATCCAGGTTCTACGTCTGCAGATCAATTGATCCAAGGTAAAGCTCCTGGGGTAACAGTAACCGGAAACGGTGGTAATCCAGGTTCTGGAGCAACCATTCGTATTAGAGGTGGAGCTTCGTTGACAGCGAAAAATGATCCATTAATTGTAATCGACGGAGTTCCAATGGATTTTGACGGTATTTCTGGAGCATCAAATGCTTTAGCATTGATCAATCCAAATGATATCGAATCTTTCGACGTTTTGAAAGATGCTTCTGCTGCTGCTATTTATGGTAACAGAGCTTCCAATGGGGTAATTTTAATTACCACGAAAAAAGGATCATCTGGTAGAGTGAAAGTTAACTTTTCAACGTCTGCCTCCGTTTCTACAAAAATGGGAACTCAGGATGTTTTGACCGCTGACGAATTCAGAGAGTTTGTAATTAAAAATGCCACTCAACAAAAATATCTAGACATGTTAGGAACTGCTAATACCAATTGGCAAGACCTTATTTATCAGGAAGCTTGGGGAACCGACAACAACGTTGCCATCTCTGGTGGAATTAAAAAATTGCCGTATCGTTTATCTTTAGGATACACCGAACAGAACGGTATTGTAAAAACCAATGAATTTAAAAGAACTTCTGTTGGTTTAAATTTATCACCGAAATTTTTCGACAAACACCTGAGCGTTGTTGCTAACATTAAAGGATCGATGACAGAAAACCGTTTTCCGGCCGGAGTTATCGGTGCAGCACAGTTTTTTGATCCAACACAACAGGTTTATGATTATTCACCAAAAGGAGATAGAGTAAATAACTATTGGGAATGGTGGTTGAATGAAGATAACCTGAATGTTAATGCTACCAGAAACCCACTGGGTTCTTTATATGGTAGAAGAGATGTATCTACGGTTTTCCGTGGTATTGGAAATATACATTTAGATTACAAATTCCATTTCTTACCAGACTTGCATTTTAATGTAGTGGGTGGATATGATTATCAAAAAGGAACAGGAGCAGTTACAGAATATCCAGGATATGCTGGCGTTCTATCTTCTGGAAACTTAAGTACGAGAAGAGACTACACTCAGGAAAAAACAAATCAGTTATTAGAAACTTATTTGAATTATGTAAAAACAATCTCTGCAATCGATACGAAAGTTGATTTGTTAGCGGGTTATTCTTACCAGCAGTTTCATAATAAAGTTCCATCTGCTCTCACTTATTATGGCGCAGACAAACTTCCTACTGGTGACAATGACTATGAAGGAAAATTGACTTTATTAGGATTTTATGGTAGAGGAATTTTCACCATTGCTAATAAATATATCTTAACGGGATCAGTTAGAAGAGATGCTACTTCTCGATTTTATAATGGTGTTGATCTAAAGAATAACTGGGGAACCTTTTATGCAGCTTCAGGAGCCTGGAAAATTAAAAACGAAAGTTTCTTAAAAGATTCCAGTGTATTTTCAGATTTAAAACTAAGAGCAGGTTGGGGAGAAACAGGACAACAGGAAGTAGGTGGTTATTATAACTCATTCCCTTCTTACGGAGTTTCTACTTCTACTGCACAATACGGTTTTGGAGATCAGTTTTACTTCATGTACCGTCCAACTCAGTACAACCCGAATCTAACCTGGGAAACTACTGAAACAATTAACGCAGGATTGGATTTCGGATTCTGGAGAAACAGAGTTTCGGGTTCAATTGACTGGTTCAAGAAAAATACGAGAGATCTATTGGCACAGGTTGGAGTTCCAGCAGGGGAGTTCAGTAACAAAAACATTAAGAATATTGGCCAGATGGAAACTGACGGTTTTGAATTCTTACTTAATGTGAACCCAATAAAAACAGAAAACTTCACTTGGGACTTCAGTTTCAACGTTGCTCACTACAATCCAAAAGTAACTCAATTTGATGATGTAGCTGATGGTTATATTATTGAACAAGGAGGGATTTCTGGAGGTACTGGTAACAATATTCAAGGACACAGTGTTGGCTACACTCCATTCAGTTTCTTAGTTTACCAACAGGTTTATGACAGCGCTGGTAAACCAATGGACGGAGTTTATGTTGACAGAGATGGCAATGGTAAAATTGATAAAGAAGATAAATATTTCTATCAGTCGACTACACCAGACGCTACGTTCGGATTCTCAACCAAATTCAAGTTTAAAAACTGGGATTTATCAACTTCATTGAGAGCCGTTATTGGAAATTATGTCTATAATAACTTCGATTCTCAATCGAATACGCAGAGTATTGCGACCAATGATTATTTACAGAATATCTCAAGCACAACAGCTAATTACGGATTCAAAACTCCACAATATTGGAGTGATGCTTTTGTAGAAGATGCTTCCTTCTTGAGAATGGATAACCTGACTTTAGGATATGACTTCGGTGATATCTTCGGCAAAGGAGGAAATCTAAGAGTATTCGGTATGGCACAGAATGTATTTGTCGTTACTGATTACACCGGTGTAGATCCAGAGATTTTTGGAAATATTGATAACGGATTTTATCAAAGACCAAAAGTGTATTCATTAGGATTAAACTTTCAATTTTAATAATTAAGAACAATGAAAAATTTTAGAATAAAAAATATTTCCCTTGCAATTGCCATTTTAGGTGGTTCGTTTATGATCAATTCTTGTATTGATGATTTAAAACAGGAACCGATCACCGAAATTACAGCTGCAAGTCTTTACAAAGATTTTGGAAATTATAAGAACCTTCTTGCTAAACTTTACGGTGGTATTGCTGTCGGTGGTCAGGCTGGAGGAGACGGTCAAGGTGATATTGCTGATATCGACGGTGGTTTCTCTAACTACATGAGATTGATGTATTACATGCAGGAAATTACTACTGATGAAGCAGTAATTGGGTGGAATGACGGAACACTTCCTGAATTTCACAAAATGTCTTGGACGCCGGCAAACGAATTCAATAACGCCATGTATTTTAGATTATATACGGAAGTAGCTTTCTGTAACGAATTTATTAAAAATACAACTGACGAAATGTTGAATTTAAACGGTATTTCAGGAGCGAATATTGATGAAGCAAAAGCAATGAGAGCTGAAGCGAAGTTCTTAAGAGCACAAGCTTATTATCATTTATTAGACCTTTATGGAAATGTTCCTTTTGTAGATGAAACTACTTTTGGTACCGTTCCTAAACAAATAATGAGAGCAGATCTTTTTAAATATGTTGAAAGTGAATTACTTGCTTCTGCAAATGATTTAAAACCAGCGAGATCTAATGAATACGGTCGTTTAGACAAAGGAGCAGCCTGGACTTTACTTGCGAAATTGTATCTGAATGCAAAAGTGTACACTGGAGCTGAAAGAAACGCAGACGTAATCACTTACACAGAAAAAGTAATTGGTGCGGGTTATACTTTAAATTCGTCCTATGCTAATTTATTCCTGGCTGATAATCACTTGAACAATCCAGAAAATATCTTCTCGATTGTTTACGATGGGGCCAGAACACAAACCAATGGTGGTACAACCTTTATGGTTCATGCTGCAATTGGTGGAACAATGAAACCTGCAGAATTCGGAGTGAACGGTGGTTGGGGTGGTATCAGAACTACCAAAGCTTTCGTACAGAAATTTGAAAACAGTGATTTAAGAGGACGTTTTTACAAAGATGGTCAGACTTTAGAAATCAATGACCTAGGAAACTTTAATGACGGTTATGCGTTTATCAAATATAAAAACGTGAAAAGTACTGGTGCTCCTGGTGTCGATGATAACTGGGTTGAAGCTGATTTAGCAGTTTACCGTTTGGCAGATGTGTATTTAATGTATGCAGAAGCAGTAGTTAGAGGAGGCGGCGGAAGCATGGCAACAGCTGTTTCTTACGTGAATGCATTAAGAGCCAGAGCGAATGCTTCTTCAATTTCTGTGCTGGATCTTAACTTTATTCTTGATGAAAGAGCAAGAGAATTGTCTTGGGAAAATACAAGAAGAACAGACCTGATCCGTTTCGGTAAATTTACAAGTTCAGCTTATTTATGGCCTTGGAAAGGTAATGTTAAAGAAGGTGTAGCCGTTGGCGAGTACCGTAATTTATTCCCGATTCCAAATAATGATTTGGTAGTTAACCCGAATCTGAAACAAAATCCTGGTTACTAATAATTAATACAAAAAACAATGAAAAATAATATTTTCAAACATCTATTTTTGGCTATGACTCTTGTCTTAGGTTTGACATCATGCGAAGATCGTGATATCGTTACCATAGACACTGTTTCGGCGCCAATGACGATGGACCTTTCGACAAACAGTTTGGTTTTAGATAAAAATTTCCCGGCAAATCCTGCACTTACAGTGACTTGGACCCCGGCGAAATTAACAGTGCCCGTTGAGCTTAAATATAAATTAGAGATCAGCAGCACGGAAGCGTTTGCAGAGCCTATCACTTTGATCACTAAAGATAAATCAGAAACATTTGCTTCTTTTACCAATAAAGAAATGAATGAAGCTGCCAAGAAAATTGGTTTAGTTGCTTTTGAATCTCAAAAAATGTATTTCAGAGTGACCAGCCTTTTGGCTAATGACGGGATGTCGCAAAAATCTCCAATCACGAGTTTAAACATTACTCCTTATTTGGCGAGCCCTACTTATGACTACCAGGATCTGTACTTGATCGGAAATGGAGCCGTAGGAAACTGGGATAATAATGCGACCAATAAAACTTTAGCACCACTTTTAAAAACATCAAACGGTTCACAATATACTTTTACAGGTTTATTTAAAAGCGGCGCAGATGTAGGATTTAAAATTATTAAACAAAGAGGTTCTTGGGATGCACAGTTCGGAGCTGGTGCTGCAGCTGGTACGTTAAGTACTGACGGTGGTTCTGGAAACTTAAGTGTTCCTGCCGATGGTTATTACAAATTATCAATTGATATTGATGCACTTACATATACTTTAGTTCCTGTGGCTGCACCGACGAAAACATATACCAATATTTCTATTATCGGAACGGTAAATGGTGACTGGAATAATGATACGCAATTAACGCAATCAACTTTTGATCCTCATTTATGGAGTGCTTCTGCAATTACTTTAGGTGAAGGTGAATTTAAATTCAGAGCAAACAATGCTTGGGATACAAGTTGGGGAACAAATGCGCAATACTTCGGAACTGCGGTTGAAGGAGGTGCAAATATTCCACTGGCTGCAGAATGGACTTATGATGTTTATTTTAATGATGCAACTGGGAATTATACTTTAATTCCGATTAAGTAATCTTTAATTATTAATTAAATCTTATGAAAAATATATTTAAAATAATGATGGTAATGATTTTACCATTACTTTTAATCAACGCGTGTAGAGACGATGCAGATCGGGACTGGACCAATCCAGAAGCTTCTTTCAAGTTGTACGATACGACCTTAGGCGCTGCTGTTTTATATCCTACGATGGACAGCAATCCATTTATCTTGAAATGGGATAATGCGACCGCTGGGGCAGGAAGTTATTCGGTTGTGGTTTCTTCTACCGAAGACTTTAAAAATAAAGTAGAACTGGCGAAATCTGAAACCACTACTTTGAATACGAATATTGCGGCTTTAAATACTGCTTTGCTACAAGCTGGATTTAGTCCATATTCCTCTCAGAATGTGTACATCAGAATCGAAAGAGGAACTGAGGTTTCTAACTTTATTTCTTTCCCGGTAACTGTTTACCCGGTAAATAAGCCTGTAATTACGAATCCAACGGCGGGTTCAAGTTTAGTTTTAGATGCTGCAAGCCCAACTGGCAATGCGATCACTTTTGCGTGGAGCGATTACACTTATGGTGTTAATGTTTCTTACAAAGTAGAAATGGCAACAGCGGGAGGAACTGAATGGTTATTAGTTGGAAACTCTACCAACGCTAAAGAATTAACGGCTAATAATTTCGATTTAAATGAAATTGCTACGAAACTTTCTTTACCAATTAATGTTGCCTCTAATGTTGACTTACGCGTAACTGCAACTTCAACATCAGCTGGTGGAACAATTAGCAAGGTTTCCGATGTGGTAACATTTAAAATGACGCCTTACAAACCTGCTTTTGTTAACTTTTATATTGTAGGAGATGCCACAGCAGTGGGTTGGAGTGATAGTGGTTCTCAATTATTGTTTAACCAAAACGAAATTGCAGAGATCTATACTTACTTAGAAAATGGTAAAAGTTTTAGATTCTTAGGTCAGCAAAACTGGAATGGTGCGAACTTTAGTTTAAATGATCCGACGATTAAAGATGACTATAAATATTTCAACACCTGGTCAACTAACTTAGAACCTTCAGGAGATGAAAACATTAAGTTCACAGGGAATTCAGGAATGTACAAAGTTAAAATTGATCAGAATGCAAAATCGATTGAAGTAACTGCTTCTTCAGTTCCTACAATACCATCTAGTGTTTACTTAGTGGGTTCAATTCAAGGTTGGAATGCAGATGCTGCAATTTTAATGGATCAAATTGGTGATGGTGAATTTGAATATACGATCGCTATCCCGGCTGATGGTGAATTCAAGTTTCTTGGTCAACAAGCTTGGTCTGGTATGGAATGGGGAAATATTCACACTGGTGGAAATTCTGGTTTCCTAGGTCCAAATGGAGATAACAATAATATCAAATTTCCTGGAACTGGTGGCCTGTATAAAATTACAGCCAACGTCAAAATGGGAACTTATAAAGTGACTCCACTTTAATAGACTCCAAATTTAAATATTGAAACTGTTGCTTTTTAGCAACAGTTTTTTTTGTTTTTTATAGATAAAGGTGCCTTAAATAATTGGTTGTTACTCACATTTTCTCTAAATTTATTGATTGGTAAAAATCATGTTGAAATCGCCGTTAATAAAAACTTTGCACACCCGCAATAATAAAAATAGTCGATTCCATATGACCTTGAAAAAATAAATATCTACCTATGAAAAATATTAAAATATCTGTACTTTTTTTGTTGATGGGAACTTTTGCCCTGAACGCCCAATCTTTAAAATCTCCCAACGGAAAATTCGAAATGAATTTCCAGTTAAAAGCCGGAGTTCCTTATTACGATCTTAAATACCAAGGCAAAACAGTCGTAGAAGATTCTAAATTAGGTCTAAGGTTACTGCGCGATGGAAATATTCAGTTTGCGTCAGAGATCGAAAATAAAGATCAGAAAGGAAAAGATTTAGATAACGGTTTCACCAAAACGGCAGAAAAATTTGACACCAAAAACGAGTCTTGGGATCCGATCATGGGTGAGAAAAAATCCTATATCAATCATTATAATGAACTCGCAGTTACTTTAAATCAAGAAGCAAATGATCGACATATTATTGTTAAATTCCGTTTGTTCGATGATGGGTTAGGTTTCAGATATGAATTCCCGGAGCAGAAAAATTTGAATTATTTCATTATTAAAGAAGAAGATACGGAGATTGATTTGCCAACCGACATGAAAGCCTGGTGGCTCGCCGGAGATTACGATTCTCAGGAATATCAAACCCAGACTTCTAATCTCTCGGAAGTTCCCGCAAAATGGCCAACTTCTTATGATGGAAATGCTTCCCAGTCTTTAATTAAAAATGGCGTACAGACACCATTAATGTTAAAGAAAGAAGGTAAGGATCAATTGTACGTCAATATCGCCGAAGCAGCGGTGATCAACTATCCAGCTTCAAATCTTGAACTCGATGCAATTAATTTTAAATTCAAAACTCATTTAACTCCAGATGCTCAAGGTGCTAAAGGTTATATTCAAACGCCTGCCGTTTCTCCTTGGCGAACCATTATCGTTTCTCCAAAAGCGGAAGAGGTGATGGCTTCGAAAATGATCTTTAATTTGAATGAACCAACGCAATATAAAGATACTTCCTACATTAAGCCTACAAAATACATGGGCGTTTGGTGGGAAATGATTATCGGAAAATCACAATGGGCGTATTCTACAGCAAACAATGTTCACATCGGAAAAACTGATTTTACCAAGTTAACGCCGAATGGAAAACATGCCGCTAACAATACCAAAGTCAAAGAATATATCGACTTCGCTTCAGCAAATGGTTTTGATGCTTTACTTATTGAAGGTTGGAACACCGGTTGGGAAGATTGGTTCGGACACAGCAAAGAATTCGTTTTTGATTTCATAACGCCTTATCCCGATTTTGATATCAGAATGTTGAACGATTACGCGCATTCAAAAAATATGAAATTGATGATGCACCACGAAACTTCAGGATCTGCAACCAACTACGAACGATGGGCAGATGATGCATTTAAATTGATGAATAAATATGATTACCCATCGGTGAAAACGGGTTATGTCGGTAATATTATTCCTCGCGGCGAACACCATTATTCACAATGGACCATCAACCATTATTTAAGAATTGCCGAAAAAGCCAACGATTATAAGATCATGGTCAACTCTCACGAATCCGTTCGTCCTACAGGTTTAAACCGGACCTATCCAAACTGGATCGCTGCCGAAGCTGCCCGTGGAACAGAATTCGAAGCATTCGGTGGAAATAATCCTGATCACCAAACCATTTTGCCATTTACCCGTTTCATGGGTGGGCCAATGGATTACACGCCGGGAATTTTCCAGACCAAACTCGATTATTATTTTCCTGGCGATACCCGATTCGTGAAAACAACTTTGGCGAAACAATTGGCGCTCTATGTCGTGATGTATTCTCCGCTTCAAATGGCGGCCGATTTACCTGAAAATTACGCGAAACATATGGATGCTTTTCAGTTCATCAAAGATGTTGCTTTAGACTGGGACGATACTGTAATTTTATCGGCAGAACCCGGTGATTACATTCATACCGCAAGAAAAACCAAAGGAAAACACGAATGGTTTGTTGGTGGAATCACCGATGAAAACGCCAGAAATTATACCGTTGATTTCTCTTTCCTGCCAAAAGGTAAAAAATATGAAGCTACCGTTTATGCAGACGGCGACGATGCTGATTACATCAACAATCCGCAGTCTTACAAGATCTACAAGAAAACCGTAACGAGTAAATCAAAACTTCCGATGAAATTGGTGAGAAGTGGTGGTTACGCAATTTCTGTAGAACCTGTTAAATAGTTTGAGGAAACTCCGAAGGAGTGTAATAACAATAACCCCATGTGAAACTCGGGGAAATAATGGGAATCCACGATTTGCAAATTGCCCTCATTTGGAGGGCAGGGAACGATAACACCGTGTCCAATTCGGAGAATATGGAAGCTATTATTTGGGCGCCTTTTTCCGCCCTCCGTTCCCGCTTTTTTTGTTCCGCTTTGCTCCACAAAAAAGAGCTCCACTCAGGTCGGGGCGCAGATTTTACCCAGCAACCTTGTCAAGGTTCAAAACCTTGACAAGGTTACTTTTAAAAGTAACCTATGAAAAAACATTTTACGTTTCTCTTTCTTTTATTTATCGCAATTTCTTTCGCCCAGATCCAAAAAGTAGAACCCGCTTTCTGGTGGCACGAAATGAAAAATCCCGAACTTCAAATCCTGGTTTACGGAAAAGATATTTCAAAATATCAGGTCGAACTTTCGGATAATATTAAAGTAAAAGATCTGACGAAAACTGAAAATCCAAATTACGTTTTCATCACTATAAATACTGATGAGGTTCAGAAATCTTCCTTTAAGATCAATTTTAAGAACGGAAAAAAAACGGTTGACTCTTACACCTACGAACTCAAAACCAGAAATCCCGGTTCTGCCGAAAGAAATTCATTTTCTTCAAAAGATGTAATGTATTTAATAATGCCTGACCGCTTCGCAAACGGCGATGTTTCCAATGATTCTCAACCCAATTTAATTGAAAAAGCAAACCGTAGTTTACCTAGTGGAAGACATGGTGGCGATTTACGCGGAATCATTAATAATTTAGATTATTTGCAGGATTTAGGAGTAACGGCACTTTGGTTAACACCCGCAAATGAAGACAACGAAAAACAAACTTCTTATCACGGTTACGCCCAAACCGATTTATATAAAATCGACGGTCGTTACGGATCCACCCAAGAATATTTGGAACTTTCTCAGAAATTGCAACAACGTGGAATGATGCTGATTCAGGATTACGTCACCAATCATTGGGGAATTTCTCATTGGTTGATTCAGGATTTACCGACTAAAGACTGGATCCACCAATTCAAAGATGGCGAAGGAAAATACGGTTTCAAAAGATCGAACTACAGAACAACTTCTCAGTTCGATACCAACGTTGCAGAAATCGATAAACAGGAAGCTTTAAACGGTTGGTTCGATACCACTATGCCGGATCTCAATCAAAGTAATCCTTTGGTTTTAAAATACCTGACGCAAAATGCAATCTGGTGGATCGAATATGCAGAACTCGGCGGTTTGAGAGTTGATACTTATCCGTACAACGATAAAGTGTCGATGGCAAAATGGACCAAAGCAATTACAGATGAATATCCAAAGTTCAATATTGTCGGTGAAGCGTGGATGTACAATCCGGCTCATGTTTCTTATTGGCAAAAAGATTCAAAAATTGGAGAAATTGATAACTACAATTCTAACCTTCCGTCGGTCATGGATTTCACTCTTTTCACTGACTTGCCAAATGCGTTAAAAGAAGAAGAAGGTTGGGATACAGGAATGATCAAAATTTATAATTCTTTTGGTAATGATTTTCTATATCCAAACATCAATAATATTTTAGTGTTCTTTGAAAACCACGATACGCAAAGATTCAATGAGATTTTCAAAGGCGATGTTCGGTATTATAAGATGGCAATGACTTTAATTGCGACCGCTCGTGGAATTCCTCAAATTTATTACGGTTCCGAAATCGGAATGATGGGTAATAAAGACAAACTGGGCGATGCAGATATTCGTAAGGATTTTCCTGGCGGTTGGAAAGGTGATTCTCAAAATGCTTTCAATCCGAAAACTCAAACCTTAGAACAGAAAGAATTTTACGATTTTACGCAGAAATTACTAACCTGGCGAAAAAGTAAAGAAGTGATTCATACCGGAAAAACCAAGCATTATATGCCGAAAGAAAAGGTTTATGTTTATTTCCGTTACAATAATAATGTAGAGATAAGTCGCGACTTGTCCAATCAAAAAAATAATTTGGCCAACGAAAAAGTAATGGTCGTCATAAACAATAATGAAAAAGACCAAACTTTTGATCTGAGTCGATTCGCTGAATTATTAGTAGGCGTCTCGAAAGGAAAAGATGTTATTACTGGAAAAGAAATTTCTATTTCTGCACAAAATAAAATCACAATTTCCGGAAAATCTTCATTAATTTTAGAACTTCAATAATAAAAATAATAAGTTTGAACTAACGGTGTCATGCTGAGCTTGTCGAAGCATCTTTAATAATGTAATAAAATGAAAAAAAGTATAGCCTTTCCATTAATCACTTTTCTACTTCTTTTTTCTACTTCACTTTTCTCCCAGAAGAAAGGGTTCTACGAAAACGTACAGAAAAAAAATGTAAGCAAAGTTTTAGATGATCTGAATTTGTATGCTGCCACAGCAGACTTTAAAAATTATTTTAATCTTTACGCTGAAGAATCGACTTTCATAGGAACTGATGCCAATGAAATCTGGACTAAAAAAGAATTCATGCACTATGCAAGAGTTCCTTTCGAAAAAGGGAAAGCCTGGAGTTTCACTTCTCTAAAAAGAAATATCACCTTTAGTATTGATGGAAAATATGCTTGGTTCGATGAATTACTCGATACCCAAATGAAACTTTGTCGCGGCAGTGGCGTTTTAGAAAAAATCGGAAACCAATGGAAAATTAAACAATATGTTTTATCCATGACAATTCCCAATGACGTCAATAAAGAGATCATCAAAATAAAAACGCCAATCGAGGAAGCATTAATTCAAAAGTTAAAATAATATAAATGATATCAAAACAAACCGATACCGTTTTTACAAAAAAAGTAAAACCGAACCTTTCCATTTCTCAGATTATCAATATGAGTATGGGTTTTCTGGGGATCCAATTGTCTTTTGGTTTACAAAATGGAAATGCGAGTAGAATATTTGCAAACCTCGGTGCCAATGTGGAAGACCTTTCTTTATTTTGGCTGGTTGCACCAATAATGGGTTTGATCGTTCAACCCTTAATTGGTCATTTCGGTGATAATACCTGGTCTGAAAAGTGGGGAAGAAGGAAACCTTATTTTTTGGTAGGTGCCGTTTTGTGTGCCGTAGGATTGGTGTTGCTTCCCAATGCTCCCTCGATGTCCCATCTATTAGCGGGTAATGCGCTGATTTTAGCAGTGATTTTTATGGCAATGATGGACGGTTCAATTAATGTAGCTATGGAACCTTTCCGAGCTTTGGTCGGTGATATGTTGCCAAAACATCAGGGAACTTTAGGCTTTTCTATTCAAACAATATTGATAGGAATTGGCGCGGTGATCGGATCTTATTTACCAAGTATGCTTACTTATTTCGGAACTTCAAACGTAGCACCAGAAGGTTTTGTTGCCAATAATGTGATCTATTCATTTTATGTCGGTGCGGCAGTTTTAATTCTATCAATTTTATATACCATTTATACGACGAAAGAATATTCTCCAAAAGATTTCGCAGATTTTGCCGGAAATGATGAGGTCGTGGAGCCTTCAAAACTCAGCGATATTTTTACTGATTTTGCGAAGATTCCCTCCAAAATGAAAAAATTAGGCGTGGTGCAGTTTTTCTCTTGGTTTGCACTTTTCACCATGTGGGTTTTTACCACCAGTGCTTTGGCAACTCATCATTTTGGACTTTCTCCGGAAGATACCAATTCAGTCGGATTCAGTAATGCAGGTGATTTAACCGGAAGACTTTTCGGAATGTACAATTTCTGGGCAATTCCTTTTGCTTTTTTATTGACGCCAATTGCCACCAGGATCGGCAAAAAGCAGACGCATGCTTTGGCTCTTCTGTGTGGAGGAATAAGTTTAATTTCTATGTTTGTTATTAAAGATACCAGCCTGCTTTGGATTTCTATGATCGGGCTGGGATTTGCCTGGGCAAGTATTTTAGCAATGCCTTACGCCATGTTGATTGATGCGATACCGCAACATAAAATGGGAATTTACATGGGAATTTTCAATTTCTTTATTGTGATGCCGCAAATTATTAACGGGCTTTTCGGCGGGATGATTGTTTCCAATATTTTTGGAAATATGGCCATTGATTATGTTGTGGTTGGTGGCGTGTGTATGTTGATTGCAGCGGCTGTGACCATGTTTTTAATTAGAAACGATGAGGATGAAACTCCGAAAGAAATTGCCGAAGAAATTAAAACGGTTCATTTTTAAATACATCATTTAAAATTTACATAACAAAACCTCAAATCTACTTTTGAGGTTTTTATTTTTTAAGCATTGCTTCCCGGATAATTCGCAGCGCCTTGGTCATGTGATTCTCGATGGTTTTTGTTGAGATATTTAACTGCTCGGCGATTTCTTTGTATTTCAATCCATCGACTTTACTCAGGATAAAAACTTCCCGACATTTTGGGGGGCAGATTGTCAATTTCCTTGCGGATTTTATCCAGTAGAATATCATTTTCATTTTCTTCTTCCAACTCATCAATCGCTTCGATAACCGAATCTTCAATGTTCGGAAACTTACTTTTTTTCCGCAGATACATTAAGTATTCATTGTAGGAAACTTTGTATAAATAAGACTTTAAAGAAGTGGTTAAAATGATTTTGTCTCGCTGTTCCCAAACTTTGATCATAGTTCTTTGCACCACTTCTTCAGCAAGATCTTCGTCCCGAGACATTCTGGTAATAAATTGAGTGAGTTTGGCAAAATATTCCTCATAAACTACTTTAAAGACAGTTTGAGAATTATCTTTAATGGCGTCAAATAGCCGTTTATCATCTACAATACCAAACAAAATCGAAAATAATTTAAAATAAAATTAAAAAAATTAGAAAAAGAGTAGGGGATTGCTAATTACTATGCATCATACTATAAAGCAAAAGTAATCCTTATGAATCAAAATTCTGAAATTTTTACCATTATTAGCAATTATTTCTTCGACGAAATCTCTCCAGAAGAGCAAGAAATATTGAACGAATGGTTGAAAAATCCTGAAAATAAGCAGGTTTTTAAAGATTTTGCAAAAGCGAATTATTTATATTCCACAGAGCCTAATCACACGATTATAAAGTTACCAAGCAGAACAAATGTCTTCGCCAGAAAGATGATGAGATATGCAGCTTTACTTATGTTAATCGTAACTGTTGGAGTTTACTGGAAATTAAGTACCAATAAAGTATCTACCCCAAGTTCTGAATTTATCAGCGTTGCAATTAATGGTGAATATCGAGTTCTTGAAAATCTAAAAGAAAATAGTTTTCTGACCGATGAAAATAAAGTGCAGATAGCAAGCTTAGAAAACGGGACGCTTCGTTTGATGGATAACCAATCAAATTCAAACTTGATTATCAATGTTCCGAATGGTAAAAATCTTAAAGTGATTTTATCAGATGGGTCTGAAGTTTTATTAAACGCCGGAACTCAGATTTCCTTAGAAAGTGATTTTGTTAAAAGCGATTCTCGTAAAGTAACTTTAGTTGGTCAAGCATTTTTTGAAGTGGCTAGAGACTCAGCGCATCCTTTCTACGTAATCACGGATCATTTTACTACGAAGGTTTTAGGAACAAAGTTTAATATTTCCTCTTATAAAAATCAAAGAGAAACTTTCGTCAATCTTGTGGAAGGAAAAATTGAAGTGAGCGGGAAAGAAATCGCTGCAAAAGAAATTTTGAAACCAGGTCAAAAAATAAAATTTAATTCTCCTGAGCAAAAACCAGTTGTAGAAGCTGCTAAACCTGATCAGGATATGGACTGGCTGAATAAAGAGATCGCTTTCGAAAATAATACGACGGACGAAGTTTTAAATAAAATTGAAAGGGTTTACGGCCTGCAGATCGTAAGAAACCGTATGGAAGTTGAAAATTTTCATTTTTCCGGAACATTTAAAATCGAAAATCTTGATCAGATTACGCATACTCTAGAAATTTTGCTCAACTGTAAGATCCAAAAGGACGGTAGCAAGCTTATTCTTATCTCAAAAAATTAAAATTAAAATTCACCATTATATATCATGAAGAAAACTAAACCTAGTATGAAAGGATTTCCAAGTGTACGTTTGGGTATTGCCGCCAGTTTTTTAATATTCGGTCTGTCTCAGGCGCAGATTTCCGGTCAGGAAAAAACAATGACCATCGAAAATGCGTTTAAAACCATCGAGTTAAAAACGGGTTACAGTATCTTTTATAAGAAAGAGCTGCTCAACTCTGAGACGAAGATCAATCTTGAAAATCAGGATGATAACATTCAGACTTATCTTGCTGAAATGACCAGGAAAACGGGTCTGAAATTTACGATAGTTGGAAAACAGATCATTGTAAGCGAGATCACACCCATTACCGTTTCTGGAAAAATTTCTGAACCGGGGCAATTTGCTTCAGCAAATGCAACGATTAAAAATCTTAACAGCGGAACATCTACCCAGACAGATGACTTTGGAAATTTTACACTGGCTGCGAAATTAGGAGATATTCTTCAAATTTCTAATGGTACCTTATCTGAAAAAGTTACTGTTGAGGGAAATACTTTGAATTTTAGTTTACAACCTGTTCTTACTGAAGCCGAGAATGAAGCCGCGATCGAAGGCGTGTTAATTACAGGATACCAAAGAATTGACCCCAATAAAGCTGCAGCTTCTTATACTGCGGTCGATATGGGTACTTTCCAAAGAAGAGGAAGCAGTGATATTGTGAGTTCTCTGGAAGGCTTAACGCCGGTGCTTTTGGTCTATTCCGATCCGTCGAATCCAGGTTCTAAATTATTCAATCTTCGTGGTGTTGCGACGCTTTCTGGAAATACGAAACCTTTGATCGTTGTTGATGGTTTTCAATATGATGGCGATATTAATTCCATCAATCCTTATGAAGTGGAAAGCATTACTTTATTAAAAGATGCGGCTTCTGCTTCTATCTACGGTGCGAAATCAAGCAACGGTGTCATTGTAATTACGACGAAGAAAGGGAAAAAAGGCGAAACGGTTTTCCGATATACCACCAATTATTCCATCAGTGATAAAGTTGATCTGAATTATGCCATGAATCGCGTCAATTCTTCGCAGTTGGTGGATATTCAAAGCGTTTTTGCAAAATCAGAAATTGCTTCCGGCGGTCTGTTAGATGATTATCAAACTCAGTTTAATGATCCTTATAATTTTTTCGGAAATACTTTTGCCTACGCTAAAAATGAAGTCTATTTGGCACATGTTGATTTTCAGCAGGGCAGAATTACACAGGACCAATTGGACTCGAGATTAAATCTACTTCGTGGCAGAGACAATAGCGAAGATCTGCGTCGTCTATATCTGCAGACGCCGATGATCTCTCAACACAATATTTCTGCAGCAGGCGGAAGTGATGCCTTTAAATACCGAACATCTTTAAATTATACTAAAGAATACGGAAATATTCAGGGAACCGAAAATAACAAAGGTCTTTTCGATTTTATGATGGAAGCTAAACTTTCCCCGAAATTGACTTTGGAATTGCAGACGAATTTCACTTTAAGAAAAGATGAAAATACGCCGGTCGATTTCTACAGCGACAATCCGAATGATCTAAGCAATGCATTTAAAATAAGTTCTTATCAAAATTTATACGGACCAAACGGTGAAGCTTTACCGGTTTACAAACCGATCAATTACGATACGACCAACAGTTACGGTGGGAAAGAACCTTACGAAATTCAAAGGCTAAAAGAATTGGGTCTTTACGACGAAACTTTTTATCCGGTCAACGATTTTAATAAATACAGCAACACAACCGACAGCTGGATCTCCAGAGTTCAGGGAATGTTTACGTACAAATTAACGTCTGATATCAATTTGAAATTTGGTGGTCAGTTCAGCAAAAGCAGCTTGAACAACCAAAAAATTGCAGATGGCGATTCCAACGAAATGTATTCTTTGTTAAACAATACCACTTCGTTACTGGAATATACCGGTTTCATCAAAAAGAACTTACTTCCATTAGGCGGACGTAAAATTGAAAATAAAACCGATCAAACCAATTATCTCTTGAGACTTCAGGCAGATTATGACAAGAGATTTGGTGACCATTACATTAATGCTATTGTAGGAGGTGAAGTTCAGCAAAACCGAACTATTGGCTCTGTTACCGATCTTTTCGGATACAGCAGAAGCAGCAATACTTTTGTACAGGCCGATAAACTTTTTGCAAATTCTCTTTTGTTTGATGTTTACAATCCGGGAGGATTTTTGGAACGGGTTAACTTTTTCGATGAACTGATAGATATCGATGACCGTTTCGTTTCTATGTATTCCAACGTGAATTACTCCTTCAAAAATAAATATATTTTGACAGGAAGTGCCAGAATCGATCAATCGAACTTTTTCGGAACCGATCCGAAATACCGATTCAAACCTTTCTGGTCTGTAGCTGCAAAATGGCGTGCCGGTGCCGAAGATTTTTTAGGAGCCAATGAACGCGTTCTTGATCTTCGTGCTTCTTATGGAGTTAATGGAAATATTGCCAACAAATACGGACCTTATGATGTAGGTCGAATTGTACAGGGTTACATCACCGATTATAACGCAGGACTTTCCATTGAGAATTATAAAGTGGCGGATCTGAGATGGGAACGTACCAACATTTTAAATTTAGGAGCAGATCTTTCTTTTTTCAAAAAACGGGTGAATCTGGCTTTAGACTATTATAAAAAAAATTCCCACGATTTACTTTCTGTGATCGCAGCCGACCCGACTTTAGGAGCGCCGACTTTGATTAAAAACAGCGCGTCTATTATTAATAATGGTTATGAAGCATCTTTCACTTCAAGAAATATTGCGCAGGAGGATTTCCGTTGGGATACGCAGATGAATTTCCGCTACAACAAAGGGAAAGTAACTGAGGCGTTTTCAAATCAAACATCGATCAATCAGATTTTAGGACAAGTACAGAATTTTGAAGGATTTGAACCGAATTCTCTTTTAGTACTTGATTATGCAGGAGTAGATAATGAGGGTTACGGATTGATCAGAAAGGGTGACGGTACCGTGGTACAGCTTACAACCAACTCCTTTAACGTGAAATTTTCTCAGAATGATCTGGTTTCCGGTGGAACCACTTTACCGAAATATACCGCATCTATGAATAATAATTTCTATTACAAAGGATTTGGTATGTCGTTCATGTTCGTTTATCAGGGAGGTTTTGTATTGCTGAAAGACAGTTATAATGGTGAATCTTTGCGTGACGAAATTTCATTGGTGAACAGCGATGCTGCTTATGCCTGGACTCAACCGGGTGATGAACTGACTAGCGATATTCCACGAATTAACAGTACGAATCCGTATTCCTACGCCAAATACTCAACTAAAAATATCATAGATGGAGACTTTATCAGACTTCGTGATGTGATCTTGAGTTATACCATTCCGCAGGCAATGAGTAAAAGTTTTGGTTTCAGTGAATTTACGCTGAATCTAAGAGCCAATAATCTCTACCTCTGGACTAAAAATAAAGAAGGCATCGATCCGGAATCTCACGGAATTGGCTTTAGATATTATAAAACCCCGAAAACAATCAGTTTAGGACTTAACGTAAGTTTTTAATTAAATAAAATTTAAAAATGAAAAAATATATTTTAATTCTTGCAGGTGCACTGCTTCTTTTCTCCTGCCGTGATTATCTGGATGTAGTTCCAAAAGGTTATATCATTCCCAATTCGGTTGCAGAATATGAACTTTTATTGATCGGTGGCGACAACGGACCGAACCTTACAAACAACGCAAGTGTTTTGCATTTTACGAATGATAATTTTTATTTCTCTTCTCAGGAAATTGGAAGCGGCTCTAACAATCTGAATACCAATTATGCGCTTTACGCCTGGAATGATAACCGATATGCAGATCCAACAGTAGCATGCTCTGCCTGGAATGATGCGTATCGCAATATTTATACTTTTAATAAAATTATTGAAGATATCGACGGTGCAACTTTAGCCGCTGGGGATACAGAAGAATTAAGAAAGAGAGTGAAAGCTCAGGCTTATTACGGGCGGGCTTACGAATATTTATTTTTGGTTAATATTTTCGCCAAGCAGTACAAAGAGTCTTCTGCCGGAAGTGATTTGGGTGTTCCTTTGGTTTTAAAGGCGGATGTTACCCAAACTTTACCCACGCGTGGAACGGTTGCTGGAGTTTATGCTCAAATTTTGGATGATTTGAATAAGGCTGTTCAAGGTCTGCCTGAAACGAGTAATATTATGAACTTACCCACTTTGGGAGCTGGTTATGCATTGATGGCCCGAACCAGTCTTTACAAAAACGATTATGAAAATGCGAAAAAATATTCACTTTTAGCTTTAGATAAAAACTCGAATTTATTCGATTATACCCAACCGGATTTTAGCAATGGAAATTTATCTGTGAAAAATGCGGAACAATATGCAACACACTTTTTTTCGCTCCCTGGAAACGGATTCTTAAGTGAAAGTGCGGTAGCTCTATTTCCACAGGATGGCGTAGATGACAAGCGCTTATCTGAACAGTTTATGGCTAGAGAAGTTTTAGAAAACGGAGAAGTAACTGGATACCGGTATATTTTGGGAACCAATGATTACAGTTACAAAGGAACTACCTCCGTATCCATCGGTGAAATGTATATTACACAGGCCGAAGCCGAAGCGAGATTAGGAAACAGTGGTGTTGCAATTAATTTGCTGAATACTTTACGTGACAAAAGAATTGCAGATAATGTTCAGCTTTCAGCAGCCGATTTCCCAACGCAAAATGACCTTGTGAAATTTTGTCTGGAAGAACGCAGACGCGAAATGATCTACACGAACACGCGTTTGTTCGATCTGAAACGTGAAAATCTGGAACAGGCTTTTGCGAAAGAGACCATTCATAAAGTGTTAGGAACCACCAATATTACTTTCACTGCAGCACCAAACTCAGGAAAACTGGTATTGCCAATTCCAGCGCAGGTATTAAAGTTTAATCCTGAAATGCCTCAAAACTAAAATCTTTAATTAAAAAAATAATAGAATGAAAAAATTCACAACAACTTTTCTTTTAACGATCGCTTTTGCAATTTTAGCAATTTCCTGCTCGAAAGAGAAAACAGATTATAGCGTAACAGTTACTTTTCCTAAAGATGTCAAAGCAGATTCGCTCTATCTTCTCGATTTTAAAGGAGACAAAGTGATAGGCGTTACTCCAAACAAAGAAGGGAAATTCGTGTTCACGGGCAAAGCTAAAGAAATTGCACCTGCGGGAATTTCGAACAGCAAACTGCATTTATATGTGCCATTTATTTTGGAAAATGACGATATCACCATCAACATTTTAGATACCAATGGGAATGTCGATATCAATGGTGGAAAAATTCACAACATTGTCTATAGCTATGAAAAAGATCCTGAATACAAAAAATTGGAGATGGAACGTAAAAGAGTGTCCAAAGAACAATTTACAGGATTGGATATGAACGATGAACCAAAAGTGGAAGCGGCACGTAAGAAAGTAGATGCAGCTGCAAATCCAGTTTATAAGATCAAAAATGAGGCGTTCAAAAATATTTTGAATACCGATAATCCACCTATAGCAAAAGCGATCGCATCTACGATGTACAGCGCAAAAGACTACACCGTAGATAAAGTGATGGCGAATCTTGAAAAGTATAAAAAAGAAGTTGGGACCAGCGAATACATTACCTATTACGAAAAAATGATGAATGAAGTGAAGGTGATGGAAGACAACGCTAAAGCAGTAGAGGTTGGAAGTAGTTTTAAAGATGTTGTCGGAAAAGACAGAAATGGCAACGAAATCAAATTATCTGATCTCGTTGCGAAAAACAAATATACCATTTTAGAATTTTGGGCAAGTTGGTGTGGCCCTTGTCGTGGTGAGATCCCGAACCTTAAAAAAGCGTATGCTAAATACAATGGTAAAGGTTTAGAAATACTTTCAGTGTCTTTGGATGCTAAAGAATCTGCCTGGTTGAAAGCGATGGATGACGAAAAAACAACTTGGCCAAACGTCTTGATCGATGGTGAATTTCAAAATCCTCAAGTGGTGAATTACGGGATCACCGGAATTCCTGCCAGTTACCTGATCGATCAAAATGGAAAAATTGTCGCGTCTAACTATGAGCTTCGTGAGTTCGATCTTGATCGTACGTTATCAAAATATCTTAAGTAAAAATTAAAATTAAAACCGCCGGAAAAACTGGATTATCTTATTTCATATCACATTCACCATTTTAATTGATTCAGTCCCGGCAGTTTTTTTTCAAGTTCAAAAATTTTCTTCCCTATGAAAAAGTTTCTCTTTTTAGTTTTAGGAATGTTCAGTCTCTTGTTGACTGCCCAGGTTAAAGATCCCGTTAAAGTTGATTTTAAAATCAATTCTATCGGTGACAATACTTATGAGGCTGTTTTTCATACGACGATTGAACAGAACTGGCACATCTACTCAAAAGATTTGCCGCCCAATTCTGGTATTCCCACAGAAATTACCATCTCTGGTGATGATGTAGAATTAATCGGTGACGTAGTTGAAATAGGCGAAAAGCACGATGAGTATTCAAAAGCTTTTAAAGCAAGAATTATTTATTATTCTGAAACTGCAGATTTTGTTCAGAAATTTAAAATTAAAGATCCCTCGAAATTGGCGAAAGTTTCCGCCGAGATTTATTACCAAACCTGCGACGATAAAATTTGTTTGGCTCCTAATACTTTAGCGTTCGAAAAAACGATTGAAAACGGAAAAGTATTAGAAGAAGCAAAACCCGACTCAGGTAGTACTTCAGCAAGTCAAGGTGATCAGTTAAAAGTAGCGAGTCTGGATTTGCAGAATCCTTTAACCGACTGTGGAATTGCTGCCGAGACACCTTCTGAAAATTACTGGTCTTATCTTCTGCTTGGTTTTATTGGTGGTTTGATCGCCCTTTTAACACCTTGTGTTTTTCCAATGATCCCGTTGACGGTTTCTTTCTTTACCAAAGGTTCTAAAGACAAATCAAAAGGAAAAAGAGATGCGTTTATCTACGGATTTTTCATCCTTTTAATATTTGTATTATTAAGCGTTCCGTTTCATATTATTGATGGAATTGCCGGAAATATATTCAATGAAATTTCGACTTCAGTTTGGCTAAATATCGCCTTCTTCGTGATCTTTTTATTCTTTGCAGGAAGTTTCTTCGGGTATTACGACATCACTTTGCCAAGTGCGATCGCCAATAAATCCTCCAAAGCAGAAGATGCAGGTGGAATGATCGGGATCTTCTTTATGGCTTTAACGTTGGTGATTGTTTCGTTTTCATGTACCGGTCCGATCTTAGGAAGTTTATTGGGAAGTGCCGTTACAGGTTCGGCAAATGTTCCTATGTTGCTGACTTTTGCTTTGGCAGGATTCGGCGTCAGTTGGGCAATCGTTTTTGGACTGCTGGCTTTGTTTCCACAGGCACTCCAAAGTTTACCTAAATCCGGTGGCTGGATGAATACGGTGAAAGTAGTTTTAGGGTTTATCGAATTAGGTTTGGCTTTAAAGTTTTTATCAAAAGCCGATTTAGTGACCAAAACATTCTTATTGAAAAGAGAATTGTTCATCGCGCTGTGGATCTTAATTACCATTGGTTTGGTTCTTTACTTATTCGGATTGATCAAATTTCCACATGATGATAAAAAAGCCAAAATCTCCTGGACCAGAAAAGGTTTTGGAGTTTTAGGAGTCGCATTTTTAATTTATCTGATTCAAGGTTTAATTCCATCTGGAAGACCAAGATTACAGTTGCTTTCCGGAATTTTACCTCCTGTAAATGTGAGTTATTTCCACAATGAAGCAGACGGGATTTACGGCATGCATCCAGAACATGATTTCTTTACCGCTTTAGAATTAGCTAAAAAAGAAAACAAACCGATCCTGATCGACTTCACCGGTTATGGTTGTGAAAATTGTCGTAAAATGGAAGAGTTTGTCTGGAACGAACCCGATATTTTACCAACGCTTCAAAATGAATTCATTCTTGCTTCCTTGTATGTTGATGATAAAGAAGAATTGCCCGCAGATCAGCAGACCACTATTGATATGGGCGGCGGAAAAATGAAGAAAATCAAAACCATCGGTGACAAATGGAGCATGTTCCAGCAAGTCAACTTTAATAATAATTCACAGCCACACTATGTTTTGGTTACGCCGGAAGGGAAAATAATCAACAATCCTGTTTCCGGTTATATGCCAAAAGAAGATTTCAAAAACTTCCTGGAATGTGGGTTAGATTATTTTAAGAAAAATAAAAAATAGAGTAAAACGGATAATGCAATTTTAAACGCAAAGACGCAAAGTTTTATTTAAAAAAATACTGCTTTCCGTACGTTTTTAAGTTCGCAAAGGCGTTTCACTCAGCAAAGAATTAAAGTTTATTATTCATTTTGAAACAAACAATATTGTCTTGCGTCCTTCGCTGAGTGAAACGCCTTTGCGTCCGTAATTTATAAAGTAAGAAGGATTAATTCTTAGCGTCTTAGCGTTAAAAAAAGTCCGTTAGTCGAATAACATAAAAATAAAAATAAAAAATAAATAGAAAGTTAAATGAAAAGAATTAAGTGTTTATTTATTCTACTGTGTGCACTGGGAACTTCGGTTCTCAGTAACGCACAGGAGTATGTGTGGAAAACGGCAACGTCAAATGGTTACACCTATAAATATGTGACCAATGATCCAATGCAGGCACGTTTTTACACGTTGAAAAATGGCTTGACCGTCATTTTAAGTCCAACCCCAAAAGAACCTAGAGTGCAGGCTTTCGTCGCTGTAAAAGCCGGAAGCAAAACAGATCCCTCTACCAATACAGGTTTAGCGCATTATCTGGAACACATGATCTTCAAAGGAACCGATAAATATGGATCTTTGGATTATGCGAAAGAAAAACCCGAACTGGATAAAATAGATGCCCTTTACGAAGTGTACAATAAAACCAAAGATGAGGTTAAAAGAAAAGCCATTTATCATCAGATCGATTCTATTTCGGGTGTTGCTTCCAAGTATGCAATTGCCAATGAATATGACAAAATGATGAGTTCCATGGGTGCACAGGGAACCAATGCCTACACCAGTTATGAGGAGACCGTTTATACCGATGATATTCCCGGGAATTCCTTAGATAAATATTTGACCGTGCAAGCGGAACGTTTTAGAAATCCGGTTTTCCGTATTTTTCACACCGAGCTGGAGGCGGTTTATGAAGAGAAAAACAGAAGTTTAGATAACGACGGCTCCCGCGCGATGGAAACCTTATTAGGAAATCTTTTCGTGAATCATAACTACGGAAAACAGACTACGATCGGAACTATCGAAGATTTAAAAAACCCTTCGTTGGTGGAGATCCGTAAATATTACAATAACTACTACGTTCCCAACAATATGGGTATTGTTTTATCGGGAGATTTTAATCCGGATGAAGTCATTAAAAAGATTGATCAGGATTTTTCATTCATGAAGAATAAAGAGATCAAGCCTTATCAGTTCGTACAGGAAGCACCGATCACTTCGCCGATCTTTAAAGAGGTAACAGGACCAAATCCTGAAAAAGTGATGATCGGATACCGATTGCCAAACAACAAAAGCAAAGATATTCTGATCGCTGGTTTGGTAGGGAAAATTCTGAGCAACGGGAAAGCAGGTTTACTCGATTTGAATCTCGTAAAAAAACAAAAATTACTTTGGACTTCTGTAAATGTAATGCCACTTATTGATTATGGCGTATTCACGATTTCGGCTGCACCAACAACTGGGCAGACTTTAGAAGAAGTGAAAACCTTGTTGTTCCAGGAAATCGACCGTTTCAAATCCGGAAATTTCGATCAGCAGTTATTGACTTCTATCGTCAATAATATGAAGAAAAATGAGATCATGGATAGCGAACGTTACGGAAATCGTGCGGATATTTTGAACGAGGCATTTGTTTCAGAATTAGACTGGAGAGAGCAGGTTGCTGCAACGCAGGATATTTCTAAAATCACCAAACAACAGGTGGTAGATTTTGCCAATAAATATTTTCAAAATAATTATGTAGCTGTTTTTAAAAGAAAAGGCGAATCTCCGGCAATGGTGAAGATTGAAAAACCGATCATTACGCCGGTAGAAACCAATGCTGACAAGCAAAGTGCTTTCGTGAAAATGATTGATGATTTACCTTCGAAAGAAGTAAGTCCGGTCTTTTTAGATTATGATAAAGATATTCAGCGTGCTAAAATTAATGGCGCAGAAGTATTGTATGTTCAGAATAAAGAAAATCAATTATACAGACTTCGTTACCGTTATAAAGTTGGAAAAAACAACGATCTAAAACAGGATCTGGCGGCGAAATATCTGCAGTTTTTAGGAACAGATAAAAAGTCGTCTGAAGATATTTCAAAAGAATTTTATGACATCGCGAGTAGTTTCAGTATTTATACCGGCGAAGATTTCACTTTGGTGACCATCGAAGGTTTGCAGGAAAACTTTGACAAAGCAGTGAAACTTTATGAAGATCTTGTTCTAAATGCTGTTCCGAATGAGGAAGCTTTGACATCTTTAAAATCAAGAATGAGCAAGTCCAGAACCGATATGAAAAATAACAAAGGTGCAATTCTTCAAGGATTGATCAGTTATTCAACGTACGGAAAAGACAACAAGTTTAACTACACTTTTACAGATGAACAATTGAATGCGGTCACTGCTAAAGATTTATTGCAATCCATCAAAAAACTGAACAGTTACGATCAGTCGATTCTTTATTACGGACCTGAAGATCTAAAACAGTTAACTTCAAAATTAAAGAAAATGCATCCTGTTGCGAAGAAATTTGCAACGCCGCCGACACCGAAAGTTTTTGTACAGAAACCGACCGAAAAAACAGAGGTTTTATTTGCAGATTACGATATGGTTCAAGCAGAAACGCAGTGGATCCATAATTCCGGAGTTTATGATGCGAAAAATCAACCGCTGATCACTGTCTTCAATAATTATTTCGGAGGTGGAATGGGAACGATTGTTAATCAAACCATTAGAGAAAGTAAAGCCTTGGTTTACAATACGTATTCGCTTTATGTAACGCCTCAAAAAAAGAATGATCATTATTTTGTTACCGCTTACGTAGGTTCACAATCGGATAAATTTCCGGAGGCGACCAAAGCAATGAATGAGTTGCTGACCGACTTGCCAGAACTGACCGAAAATCTTTCTTTAGCAAAAACGCAGACCAGGAAAGACATCGAAAATGAAAGAATCATGCAGGATGATATTATTTTTGATTATTTAGCCGCACGTGATCTAGGATCAAATACAGACATTCGTCGTGAAATTTATAAACAAGCGGGAACGATTGACTTTCCTAAATTGAATGAGTTTTACAAAAAGAATATTTCTGGTAAACCTTATACGTATTCAGTAGTAGCTTCAGAGAAAAATCTTACCGAAGCAGATTTGAAAAAATTAGGAGACTACAAGAAATTAACACTGAAAGAAATATTTGGTTATTAATAGTTAGTTCGTTTTTAAAAAAGCGTCCCGTCATTATTTGACGGGACGCTTTTGTTTATTTTAAATTAAGTAGAAGGCTTCACTTGATAAATAGAACATTAAATTGTTAAGATTAATAAGGAAGGCTTAAATTAAAAGGTGTTTAAAAAAATTTGCTTTCAGATTCTGGATTCCCTTTAGTTTCTTAATGGGCACACAGTATTTAATCAGAATTAAATGAACGTCTTACTTTTTCACCAACGCGTAAACTTTTTTACCTCCAGTTACAATTGCGAACATTACTAAACCGGCGACAATTCCGAAAAGTGCATGTTTTGCCATCTCAGTAACTTTCGGTAAAAACTGATGAACCAATTCAATATTGTGATCAAAAATCCCACCTGAGACCAATAACAAAGCGATCGTCCCAATAACCGATAATGCTTTAATAATGATTGGTAAAGCTTTCACTAAGAAATTCCCCAGGAAATTGAAAAATCCTTTACCTTCCGATTTTTTGATGAGCTTATATCCAGCATCATCCATTCTTACGATTACAGCTACAATTCCATACACGCCGACAGTCGCCAACATTGCTACCACAGAAACCGTCAATATTTGGATGGCTAAACTTTTTTCTAACACAGATCCCAATGCAATTATTACAATTTCCAAAGACAATATAAAATCAGTGGTGATGGCGGACTTTACTTTAATTTTTTCGGCGTCTGCATCGTCTTTTATTTCCTCAATAACCTCTTCATGTTTATCTTTTCTATGAAATAAATATTCAATGATTTTCTCAACACCTTCATAAGCCAAATAAAGTCCTCCCAAAATCAGGATGAATTTTATCGCTGGCGGATAAATAAACTGCAGCAAAAAGGCTATGGGAATAATAATCAATTTGTTAACAAATGACCCTTTGGTAATCGACCATAAGACAGGGATTTCGCGCGAGGACAAGAAGCCGGTCGCTTTCTCCGCATTTACGGCCAAATCATCTCCTAATATTCCAGCGGTTTGTTTGGTTGCGATTTTTGAGGCCACTGCCACATCGTCCATTAGAGCAGCAATATCATCTAAAATTGCAAAAAATCCTGAAGCCATATTTAATTGTTTGGAGCAAAAATAGAAAATTCCAAATGATATTTTCATTATTAATTAAAACAACGCTCAATTTTAATTAGAAAAAATTGTGGAAATATTATGTGTTATTATTTTAGAATCAGGTTTAAAAATCTTATTTTCGCAGAACTAAATTTTTAAAAGTGAAACTGCATCAATTACATTCACCAAAAGAAATATTCCAAGATTTTGGAAATGTAATCGACGCTGAAAAATAAAGAAAAAGCCGACGGTCAGAATGACTGCCGGCTTTTTTATTTTACTTAATAAAGAATTTTTTAGAATCCCAATATTAAAGAATCAAAAATGAGCAATACCTATAAATCCGCTGGTGTCGATAAAGAAGAAGGTTACAAAACCGTCGATAAAATTAAAAAGGCAGTTGCCGAAACGCACAATGAAAACGTTTTAAATAACCTGGGAAGTTTCGGAGCATTCTACGAAATTGCTGGTTATAAAAACCCTGTTTTAGTAAGTGGAACTGATGGAGTAGGAACGAAGTTGAAAGTAGCTTTAGATTCTAAAAAATACGACTCGATCGGTGTTGATTGTTTTGCCATGTGTGCCAATGATATTTTATGTCATGGTGCAAAACCTTTATTTTTCCTGGATTACTTAGCTTGTGGGAAATTAGATGCTGATATCGCAGCCGAAATTGTGATGGGAATGGTGAAAGCTTGTAAAGATAATAACTGCGCATTAATTGGTGGCGAAACTGCAGAAATGCCTGGAATGTACAAACCAGGAGACTATGATGTTGCAGGTTTCTGTGTTGGAATTGTAGAAAAAGATCAGATCATCGATGGATCTAAAATAAAACCAGACTGTAAAATCATCGCTTTACCAAGTTCAGGATTTCACTCGAACGGTTTTTCATTAGTAAGAAAAATATTTACTGATTTTAATGAAGAGTTTGAAGGGAAGCCTTTGTACGAAACACTTCTTGTTCCAACAGAATTATATTATCAACCGATCCATAAAATTTTAGAAGAAGTTTCTTTGTGTGGAATCGCACATATTACAGGCGGCGGAATTATTGAAAATATTCCTAGAATTATTCCTGAAAACTTATGTGCCACAATCAACGTATCAAAAATTAAAATTCCATCCATAATGCTTGAATTAGAAAAGCGTGGAAATATTGATCGTCTGGAAATGTACGGAACGTTCAATATGGGAGTAGGAATGGTTGTCGTAGTGGATGCGGAGCACGCCGGAAAAGTTTTAAATCTCGTTGATAATGCGTATGAAATCGGCGAAATCACTGAAGGTCCGGAGAAAATAAATTTAATTTAATATTTTAAGAAAACCGATAAGCGATACGATAAGGAGAACTTAGTACTCATTATTTATTACTTATTACTCATTATTGAAATTAATGAAGAATATTGTTGTTTTAGTTTCTGGTGGCGGAACCAACTTACAAAGAATTATCGACTGCATTGACCATGGAGAAATTCCAAATACGACTATTTCTTTAGTTGTCGCCGACCGTGATTGTTTTGGATTGGATCGCGCAAAAAATCATCATATTCCATTAGAACTAATTCCAAGAGGAAAGTCGTTTTCGTCAGAACTAAAACAAATTCTTCCTGAAAATATAGATTTAATAGTGCTTGCCGGATTTCTATCCATTTTAAATAAAGAATTCTGTGAGTCTTTTCCTGGAAAGATCATCAATATTCATCCTGCTTTACTACCCAAATTTGGTGGAAAAGGAATGTGGGGACATCACGTTCACGAAGCAGTTTTAAAAGCAGGTGAAAAAGAAAGTGGCGCAACTGTTCATTATGTAACCTCCGGAATTGATGAAGGTGAAATCATTCTTCAAAAATCATTTGAAATTTCAGAGAACGAAACAGTAGAAAGTTTAGCCGAAAAAATTCATCAAGTTGAATTTGAAATTTTCCCAAAAGCTATTAATTTAGTTTTGAATTAAACAACCGAGCCACGAAGTGGCGCTATCAATAGCATAGGGTGAAGCCCTATGGATCTAATAAAAAGTAAAAAAGAAAGAAAATGTCAAAAAAAAGAGCGCTCATCTCCGTTTCCGATAAATCCGGACTCATAGATTTTGCAAAGTTTTTAGAAGCAAACAATTACGAATTGATTTCTACTGGTGGAACTTTTAAACATTTAAAAGAAGCCGGTTTGAATCCTATTCAAATCGATGAAGTGACTGATTTTCCTGAAATGTTGGACGGTCGTGTAAAAACGTTACATCCGAAAGTTCATGGTGGATTGCTTGCAGTTCGAACCAATCAAGAACACATGAATACCGTTAAAGAACACGAGATCGGCTTGATTGATATGGTGATCGTAAACCTGTATCCGTTTTTTGCACATGCAAATACCGATATTTCTTTAGAAGATAAAGTTGAATTCATAGATATTGGTGGACCATCAATGTTGCGTTCTGGAGCCAAGAATTTTCAGTCCGTTGCCGTAATTACCAATGTTGAAGATTACGCTTTGGTTCAAAAAGAAATGGAAGAATCTGGCGAAACGACTTTAGAAACACGTAAAAAATTAGCTGGAAAAGTATTTAATCTGACTTCCGCATATGACGCAGCGATCGCTCAAATGCTTTTGGATGAAGATTATCCACAATACTTAAACGCTTCATATCAGAAAGTTTCAGATTTAAGATATGGCGAAAATCCACATCAAACTGCGGCGTATTACACTTCCACAACCGAAAACGGTGCGATGAAAGATTTCGAAATTTTGGGTGGAAAAGAATTATCCTTCAATAATCTTCGCGATATGGATCTTTGTTGGAAAGTCGTTAACGAATTCAAAGAGGAGATGGCTTGTTGCGCAGTGAAACACTCAACACCTTGTGGAGTTGCTATCGGAACAACTGCGGTAGAAACTTACAAGAAAACTTTTGAATGTGATCCTGTTTCCATCTTCGGTGGAATTATTGGAATGAACTTTAAAGTAGATTTAGCCACGGCGGAAGAGTTAAGCAAAACATTTTTAGAAATTGTAATGGCTCCAGATTTCGATGATGATGCGATCGAATTTTTGAAAAAGAAAAAAAATCTGCGGATCATTAAAATCAAAAACGCAGTGACCGATCAGCAAACCTGGGTTAAGATCGACGGCGGAATGTTGGTTCAGGATAATGATAATCAATTTTCGGAAGATATTAAAACGGTAACCGTTTTTAAACCAACTGCAGAGCAGGAAAAAGCTTTATTGTTCGCTCAACGTGTTGTGAAATATGTGAAATCAAATGCGATCGTAGTTTCCAATGGATATCAGGCCTTAGGAATTGGCGGTGGGCAGGTGAACAGAATTTGGGCAACTGAACATGCGGTCGAAAGAGCAAAAGCAAAATTCGACGGAGATCTGGTTTTAGCGTCAGATGCATTTTTCCCTTTCCGGGATGTTGTTGACTTTTGTGCGAAAGAAGGCATTAAAGCACTTATTCAGCCTGGCGGAAGTATGCGCGACGAAGAAAGCATTGAAGCTGCTAACGAACACGGAATTCCAATGATGTTTTCTGGAATGAGACACTTTTTGCATTGATTTTGCTATGGTAATATAGAACGGAAATTTTTTCCAACTCTATTTGGAATTTATTCTCAATTGAGTATTTTTGTATAAAGCAAAGAAATAGACAAATCGGAAATCGCTCTCGCAAAAGAATACTCATTGCAGACCTTAATTAAGCGACTCCATTTTACCATTAAAAATTAATAAATTACTACAAATGAAAATATTGATAGTCGGAAACGGCGCAAGAGAATCGGCAATTGCTATGAAGTTAAATAGCGATCGAAGAATCTCAAAACTTTACTTTTCCAAAGGGAATGCAACGACAGAGCTTTTAGGCCAAAATGTATATGAAGACACTATCGAAGGATTACGCGATTTCGTGATCAAAGAACGAATCGATTTAACCATCGTAGGTCCAGAAGCACCATTAGTTGCAGGGATTGTAGATGAATTCAAACGTCATAATCTGAAAATTTTCGGACCAAGAAAAAGAACTGCAGAATTAGAAGGAAGTAAAGCTTTCTCTAAAAAATTCATGCAGACTCATAATATAAAAACAGCGAAAGCAGTTGTTTTTGAGGCTTATCAGGATGCCATCGATTATGTAAGAACTCAGGAATTTCCTTTGGTGATCAAAGCCAGCGGACTTGCAGGTGGAAAAGGAGTAGTGATCGCTGACGATTTAGCACAAGCGGAAACCACCATTCATCAGTTTATGATCGAAAGAATTTTCGGTGATGCCGGAATTCAGTTGGTGATCGAAGAATATTTGAGAGGATTTGAAGCGTCAATCATCGCCTTTTCAAACGGTGATAAATTGTTCCCATGTATTCCGATTAAAGATTATAAAAAAGCCGGTAGCGGCGATACAGGGCCCAACACAGGCGGAATGGGAAGCGTTGCGCCAAGCCCTGAATTTACAGATGCGCATCAGAAAGACTTCGAAGAAAATATCTTGAACCCTACTTTACAAGGTCTTCATTCTCAAAATATCCGTTTCAAAGGTTTTATCTTTTTCGGCTTAATGGTCACCAAAGACGGAACGTATTTGCTGGAATATAACATGAGATTGGGCGATCCAGAAACTCAAGTACTTATGGCGTTGTTAGAGAATAATCTGTACGATGTTATCATGGATTGTTTAGAAGGAAAAGATATCGACCTTAAATTCAGTGATAAAAAAGCGGTTTGTCTGGTGATGTGTTCTGGTGGTTATCCACGTCATATCGAAACAGGTTTTGAAATTAGAAATACAGAAAAAGTAACAAGTCAGCTTCTTTATGCTGGCGCCAAAATGAAAGGTGATCGCATTTATACCAACGGCGGCCGGGTTTTAAGCTTGGTAGCGACTGGCGATACTTTTGATGAAGCACGCAAAAAAGTATATCACGATGCAGATCTTATTCACTACGATTACGAATATTACAGAGACGATATCGGTAAGTTTTAACTCATAAGGCGTGGTTTTCCACGTCTTTTTTTCTTTTCTGTTTAGAAGCCGGGAACCTGCTCTACGCTATATCTTTTATTCCGCTGAAGCTCCATAAAAGGATGTCGCTGCGATCAGGGCTAGGGTTTCGGGATTAATAGGAAATTCGTTTATAAATAGGAAAGAAAAAGAGCCACGTAAAAAGAGCCAAGTTAACAGTAAAGAAATCAATTTAAAGCAGTTTAGAAATTAATAACAGACAATAATTTTATAACAAAATCAAAGTCTATTATCTATCCATCTATTATCTAAAAAACATCCAACATATATGCAAAACGGAATTATCATCCTCGATTTTGGATCACAATACAATCAACTCATCGGACGAAGAATTCGTGAAATGGGAGTTTACTCAGAAGTACTGCCTTTCAATACTCCTTTAGCGGAGATCATGGAGCGCGAACCATCTGGAATTATACTTTCTGGTGGACCAAGTTCGGTGAATGCAGAAAATGCGAACTTAGTTGACAAAGAATTATTCGAACAAAATATTCCGGTCTTGGGAATTTGTTACGGAATGCAATTAACCACTCATTTATTAGGTGGAACAGTAAAGAAAGGCGTTAAAGGCGAATACGGAAAAGCCAAACTTCAAATCCAGAAGTCGAATACTTTGCTCTCTGGCGTAAGTCGTTTCTCTACTGTTTGGATGAGCCATTTTGATGAAGTTGAAACTTTGCCTGAAGGCTTCGTCATCAACGGAATGACCGATGTTATTTCTGCGATCTCAAATGAAAACAAGAAAATCTATTGCGTACAGTTTCATCCTGAAGTTTCGCATACTGAAGAAGGTGCCCGAATGATGGAAAACTTTGTTTTCAACGTTTGTAAAGCACCCAAAAACTGGAAACTCACCAACTATATCGACGAAACTATTGCAGAAATCAAAGAAAGAGTCGGCGATCAAAAAGTAATCCTTGGACTTTCAGGTGGCGTTGATTCATCAGTTGCGGCAGTTTTAATTCACAAAGCGATTGGCGATCAACTACAATGTATTTTTGTTGATACCGGACTTTTAAGAAAAGATGAAGGCAAAAAAGTAATGGAAAATTACGGTGAGCATTTCAATTTAAAAATTAAAATGATCGATGCCTCTGAACGTTTTTTATCAAAACTAACTGGTGTTTCAGATCCGGAAGCAAAACGTAAGGCGATTGGAAACGAATTTGTAGCAGTGTTTGATGAAGAATCTAAGAAAATTGAAGGAGCTAAATTTTTAGCACAGGGAACCATTTATCCAGATGTGATTGAAAGTCAATCGGTAAAAGGACCTTCCTCTGTTATTAAATCTCACCATAATGTGGGCGGACTTCCAGAAGAAATGGATTTCGAATTGCTTGAGCCTTTGCGTGAATTGTTTAAAGATGAGGTTCGAAAAGTAGGAGAGGAATTGGGTATTCCACATCATTTGGTTCATCGTCATCCTTTTCCTGGGCCAGGTTTAGGCATCAGAATTCTTGGCGCGGTCGATGAAGAGAAAGTAAGAATCCTGCAGGAAGCCGACGATATTTTCATCGAAGAATTATACAAAAATGATTTATACGATAAAGTTTCTCAAGCGTTTGTGGTTTTACTTCCAGTGAAATCTGTCGGAGTAATGGGCGATGAAAGAACGTATGAATATACAGCAGTCGTTCGTTCAGCCAATACGACCGATTTTATGACCGCAACTTGGAGCCGACTTCCGTATGAATTTTTGGATACCATTTCAAATAGAATCATCAATGAAGTTCGCGGAATTAACCGCGTGGCTTATGATATTTCCAGCAAACCTCCAGCAACGATTGAGTGGGAATAATATTCCGCTTTTAAATAAATCATGATTGATACCTATTCCCCTTTTTTAATTAAATGGGGAATACTTTTTGAAACTCATTGAAAAACTTTTTTATGTTCGATAAACAACAGAGAAAACTGAAGCGTTCCGCAAAACTGATTTCTATTTTTAGCAAATACGGCTTCAAAGATATTTTAGCACGAATGAATCTTGCGAAAAACAATGAACCTTCCGTTGATGAAAATGAGATGGTCTTCACCAATTCTGTTTATGAAAGAATCAGAATGGCTTTGGAGGAATTGGGACCGACTTTTGTGAAATTAGGTCAAACTTTTTCTAGCCGCGAAGATCTATTACCTCCAGAATTAATTGTTGAATTACAGAAACTTCAGGATAAAGTAGAAGAAGTTGATTTGAATTTGGAAGAAATTTTAGAACAGGAATTCAACATTTCACCTTACGATCATTTTAAAGAAATTCAGAAAAAACCGATGGCTACAGCGTCGATTGCGCAAGTTTACAAAGCCGTTTTAAACGATGGATCGGAAGTGATTTTTAAAGTTAAAAAACCCAATGTCCAGGAAAATATTCAAGATGATTTGTTGTTGCTTCACGACTTGGTAAAAGTGATTACGACTTACTCCGACTTTGGTTCCAGACTCAATTTAAAAAGTGCTATTTCTACTTTTGAAAAATCTTTGTTGGAAGAAATTTCGCTAACCAATGAAAAGAATAACATTCAGCAATTTGCTCTCAATTTTAAGAATAATAAAGAAACTTATGTTCCGAAAGTGTACGAGGAGTTTTGCAGCAACAATATTCTCTGCATGGAATTTGTTGATGGCCTCAAAATCACCAACAAAGAAGCGCTTTTAGAAAACGGAATTGATCCGGTGAAAATCTCAGAAGTTGGTTTACGAGTTTTTGTTTCCCAAATTTTAGATTACGGATTTTTCCATGCTGATCCTCATGCTGGCAATATTTTGATAAAAAAAGATGGTAAGGTCGTATTTATCGATTTCGGTGCAGTTGGTCAGATTCAGCCCAATGAAAAGGAAATTCTGGAACAGCTGATCGTCGCTTTCGTGTCGAAGAACGCGCCCAAGATTGTAAAGTATCTGAAAAAAATGGCGGTGCGCTATGAAATTCCAGATGATAAAGCTTTTCAAAATGATGTCGAAGAGGTGCTTGATTTCGTTCATAAATCCTCCCTTAAAAATATCGACGTTGCGAAGCTTGTTCATAAAATGACCGAAACCTTGAAGAAAAACCGGATCAATATGCCGGATTATTTATACCTGCTTTTAAAAGGAATCATTTTAATAGAAGGCGTTGGAAGAACCATTAATCCAGAACTGGATATTGTAAAAAGTTTACAGCCTTTCACTAAAAAAATCATTTTTAATAAAATTGCTCCAAAAAAATTAATCAAATCTGGGTCGCAAAAATTGATGAATCTCAGTGAAAATATTGAAGAAATACCACAGGAATTGAGATCGCTTCTACAAAAATTAGATGAAAATAAATTTACGGTCACAACTGAAAGCAAAAGTATTGAAAAGACGCACCAACTCATCAAGTCGAGTATTATCAATCTTATTTTATCGATGGTTTTATGCGCGAATATTATATCAACTGCGATTATCTGGAATCTAGAAAGTACTTATAATGTTGGTGGAATTCCTGTGTTGATTATCGCAAGTTTCCTATTTTCAATTTTTCTCGTATTGACTCTCTTTTTAAGATTAATGAAAAGGTAATTTGAAGGTATTTTTTAAATACAATTTTGAAGATCTTAATTTTACTCCACTTTAATGCCTTTGCTTCGCAATCTTATTTTCGAATACGGCGTTTCAATTTTTAAAGTGTCAGGATATTCAAAGTGTTGAACTTCATTTTTGGTAAAATTGTATTTCATCATAAAGGGAACTTTTTCATAAGTGTTTCCTAGTAAAACTGCGACGGAATCTCCTTTCCAGTAAGCATCTTCAATCCAGTAAGATGGCCCAAAGAAAGCAATTTGCTTGGCTTCCTTCTTTTTAAAATCTACCAACACCACTTGCTGATCGGCTTCAAATCCGGCGCTGCCATCGGGTTGCAAAAACCATTGATAACTGTCGAAATCTAAATATTTACTTTTACTTTCATTAAAAACGAGAAAAGGCTTATAGATTTCGTTAAATCCTTTTTCATTCAAAATAATGATCGACGAGTTTTGGTAGGATATAGGTGAAGTTTGTTTTAAATTAAATGAAGCCGACCTGAAATCAGCATTTTCTTTCTGATAATATTGAAACCACGGGCGTAATTCGGTTGAATCATTCGCTGTAGCTTTGGTGCTATTTTCGACTTTTGCTGTTTCTGCATTTTGGTTCGCATTCGTTTTTACCTTTTTCTCACAGGAGAAAAATAGAAGCAGTGTTAAAAATAGGAAACCTTTCATTCTTCCAAATTACAACATATTATAATCCTGTCAAAAAAACTATCTTTGCAAAATGGAAAAAATGACCTTTGCCAATTTCGACCTTCCGGAAAAAATTCTTAATGTTTTAGCAGATGAAAATTTATTTGAACCGACACCGATTCAATTAAAGACATTAAGCCCGATTCTTTCTGGGCGTGATGTGATGGGGATTGCACAAACCGGAACCGGAAAAACATTGGCCTATCTCCTTCCGGTCCTTAAAACTTGGAAATACAATAAGACGGGAAATCCAACCGTGCTTATTTTGGTACCAACGCGCGAGTTGGTAGTACAAGTAGCGGGAATTGTCGAGAACCTAACCAGAGATATCACCGCCAGAGTAATCGGTATTTATGGTGGAAAAAATATAAAGACTCAAAAATTACTTTTTGCTGACGGTTGCGACATTTTGGTCGGAACTCCGGGTAGGGTAATGGATTTGGCGATTGACAATGCAATTTCTTTAAAAGAAGTTTCGAAGTTGATCATCGATGAGTTTGATGAAATGTTAAACTTAGGTTTCAAAGCTCAGTTGACTCATATCTTTCAGATGATGAAAGAAAAGAGACAAAACATTCTTTTTTCGGCAACCATGACTGAGGCTGTCGATGCTTTACTGTATGAATATTTTTCTGGTCCAATGGAAATTTCCCTGGCAAAATCAGGAACGCCGCTGGAGAAAATTGAACAGATCGGTTACAAAGTGGAAAACTTTAACACTAAAATAAATCTCCTTGAGCATTTATTAAAAACAGATGAGGACTTTTCGAAAGTACTTATTTTCTGCAATAATAAAAAACACGCCGACTTATTATATACTAAAATTGAGGAATTATTTCCAGATCAGTTTGATGTCATTCACTCGAATAAATCACAGAATTACCGTTTGAATGCGATGCGTAGTTTTGAAAAACAAGAAGTTCGCGGATTGATCACCACCGATATTATGGCTCGTGGTTTAGATATCTCGGATATCACGCACGTTATCAATTTTGAGATCCCAGAAGTTCCCGAGCAATATATCCACAGAATTGGTCGTACTGGTCGTGCCGATAAAAATGGTATCGCCGTTTCTTTCGTTACTAAAAATGAAGATAGCCAATTATTGGATATTGAAGTTTTAATGGATAAAGCGGTTATCATCAAAGATTTCCCAGCGGAGGTTAAAATCAATCCTGTAAAAATTGCTTCTGAAAAAGACGAGGTGGTTATGAAAAATGCACACACCGTAAAATTGGAAGATGGTGGTGGAGCATTCCACGAGAAAAAAGATAAAAACAAGAAAGAAAACTGGGGTGGTCCACATGCCAGAAAGATTCCCAAAAAAGTGGGATCGAATAGAGCACACGAAAAAGCAAAATCGAAAGCGAAGAGAAAGAAATAATAAGAAAATCCGGAAAATATTTCTGGATTTTTTGTTTGAAGAGTTCTTGATGTTTTCTCATTTAAAAACGAAGCATAAAAAAAGCAACTCAAATTGAGTTGCTTTAATTTTGTCTGGAAAATGATTATTTTCTTAATCCTAACTCAGCAATAATTGCTCTGTAACGATTAATATCTTTTTTCTTAAGATAATCCAAAAGGGCTTTTCTTTTACCTACTAAAAGTACCAAAGAACGCTCAGTTGCGTAATCTTTGTGATTCTTTTTAAGGTGACCCGATAGGTGATTAATTCTGAAGGTAAAAAGGGCTACTTGTCCTTCCGCGCTTCCTGTGTCTGCATCAGACTTTCCATGTTTTCCGAAGATTTCTTTCTTCTTGTCAGTTGTTAAGTACATTCCAATATTATTTTAAATGATTATTATGTAACGGGTGCAAAAGTACAACTATTTTTCTGATCCTAAAAACACTATTGCTTTTATAAATCAAAAATATGGTATCGACTGTTAAATAATCTTAAAATTTTAGTGCTTATCTTATTGGATGGCAGTATCTTTGCATAACACAATGTCATGAAAAATCTTTATTTATTTGGAACTCGATTTGCGGTTTTATTACTGCTAACCACGTATTGTGCTGTTTCGGCGCAAAATGCACTTTTAAATAAGGATGAAAAATCATATCAAATTCTTTATTTCAATCCTGAAGTTTTCCCCAATATCGACGAAATAAAAGAACCGACTTACACTGCGTTTTTCTCTGCTTTATCTGATCAATTGAGTACTTCGAAAAACAGTAAGTTACTTCGTGTAGATTACGATATTCCTTTTGATGAGCCAGAAGTTGCTTCTATCATTGAATTTTGCAAGAATAATAATGCGCAGTATGCCGTTGTTCCCAAAGTAAAATATTTTAAAGTTGGATTTGGTAAATATGTTTTTTCCAATCAAGTGGTGGTAAGCATGAAGATTTACAATGCAGCAGGTGAATTGATGGCCGAATCTTCCTACGATACTTATAGAAAAAATGGACGATTATTAGGTTCTGCTGAAAATTCTATTAAAATTGGAACCAACGGAGCTTTGAAAAATTTAAGTAAAAATCTTCGCAAACAAAACCGTTCTACCATGAACGCTTCTACTGAATTCGAAATTTTCCCGTCGGAACAGTTTTCTTTTAATTAATTTTTGTTATTTGCTTTAAATTAATTATGTCTTACAAAGATTTCCCTCTTATTTTTGCAATCTCGTTATACATTTTACTTTCCCAGTGTTTTCCATTTCTTTTCTCCAGATAAGGTTTTACCGTAATCTCATATTTCTCCTGTGCTTTACTGTTTATTTCTAATATAGTACAACCTGTATTAAAATACGTCACGCCATATTTCTGGTGAATGCTATCAATCTTCTGAATGGTTTTTTCAGTATCCATCGGAAGTTCTAAACCGCCAGCAAATCGGTAAGTTACTTGATCGTTTTTAATATCAATTTTTGCTTGCTGAATATATTCATTTTCAAGATCTGTCAACACTTTCCGATTCTGAAGAAATCCATCAAGACCTTCATAAATAGTAAAACACATTACCAACGAATTCAATAATAAAATGATTCTAAAGAATTTATTTTTAAAGTCCAGATTCTTAATATCCAACGATGCGACCAATGCCGCAGTAATTGCGATACCAATTAGAATTAATAAAATGAATCCAAGCCCATAATCATTGAAATCATATGCGAATCGAAATCGAGTTGGATAATTGTAGCCATAAAAAGCAACAATAGCCGCAACAAATATTAAAATAAAAACGGCAATGTTCCAATAAATTATTTTTTTTAACATGCTAAAAATAGTATTACTTTATTTTTAAATGCTGGATCGTATGATCTGTAATTCTCCATATTTTATGACCAATTTCTATCCAGCACTTTTTTCGCGATCCTATAATTCAATTTTTTTAAATCGTAAATTATTGACTTCTGAATTTGGTTCCTCCAGCCAATAAGGTTGTTAGAATTGATTTCTGGAATTAAATTGAAGAGTTTCGCTCCATTTTTGTCACCATTCTTTGCGCTAAATCTTCGATGTCATCTTTGCGCGCTAATTGCTCAATCCAACTTTTAGGAAAGGAATCAAAGCCGTAAAGTAAGCCTGCAAGTCCGCCTGTAATTGCTGCAGTCGTGTCGGTGTCTTCTCCTAAGTTCACGGCTTTTAAAGTCGCATCTTCGTAATTATCGGTCGTTAATAAACACCAAATACTCGCTTCTAAGGAATGAAGAACATAACCGCTGCTCAAAATTTCATGTTCTGCTAAATCTGAAATGTCTTTATTTAAAAGTCGGGCAAATAAAGAGATTTCGTGTGGATTGATTGACAGTGAATTTAGAAAGTCTGAGATTTCTGTTTGTAGTTTTTGATAAATTTCAAATTTGTCTTTCCCTAATAAGATCTCTCTCGAAAATTCAAGATAGTAAAAACAGGAAATCACCGATCGAATATGTCCGTGCGTTATTGAGGAAACTTTTTTTGTAATTTCATACCGCTCTGAAATCGATAGGTCTTTTATATAAAATAGAAGTGGTAAAATACGCATCAAAGAACCATTACCATTGGATGAAGCGTCGGTGCTTCCTGCGAATTCCGGTTGTTCACCTTTGGCAATTCGGTTGATCGCTTCTCTGGTTGCAATACCGATATCAAAAACTTCACCGCGGGCGGTCCAGAAATTATCGTGATACCATTTTACAAAATTTTGTCCGATCGTGTTTAAATCAAAATCCTGGGTGAGTGCTTCTGCCAAACAAAAACTCATCGAGCTGTCATCTGAAAAAGTTCCCGGTGGCAAGTTGTAAGTTCCATAACCGATCATGTCGGTTACTGGTTTTTGAAGGATGGTTTCTCTGCTTTTAAATTCTACTGGGACACCAAGAGCGTCACCAATTGCTACGCCGAAAAGAGCAGATTTGATATTATAGTTTAAGTTTTCCATATTATTGATACTGTACTCAAATATAAAAAACTTTAATCTTAATTAGAAATTTCAGTTGGAGATTTTAAAGTCTTTTGCGTAGAAATTATTTCTGTTTATAGATGACGTTATAAATCCAGGTTCCCAAAAAGTAAAATGCAGATAAATAAATGATAAGCACTAAACTTCCAATGAGCCATCCGATTGTACCCATCATAAATACGAAGGTGAAAAAGAAACCGCTTAAACTGTCGATCGGGTCGAAAGAAATGGCGACATTATCTGGTTTAGATAATAAATCGATCGCTAAAATTGATAATACAAAACCTACCAGTGAAAATAAAACCCCGAAATATATTTTGTTTTGTTTCTTCATGTTGATTAAAAATTGGTTTTAGCTTTAAAGTTTTTTCCCTCTCTAATTTTCCACTAGAGTCGTTTTAAAATTTAGGGGTTATTAAATGATTTAAGAAAAGCTGACAAACGACAACGTTATTTAAAAGTATATTATTAAAATATCTTTTGTAATAATTTAAGATTGGTCATTTAACGGAGAGCGGGACCATTCTTCGGGATAACACAGATCGTAATGCTCCTCTAAAATAATCTTTTACCTTAATTAAAGTCTTGCGGTTTTTGGGGTAATCTTATTTATCGAATAGCGTCATCATTTTCAAAAGGAATAAGGTCTTGAATTTTAGGTAAAGGCCGAATCAGAACTTTTCTTTTGGTATTACTGATGATTTTATCTGATCCTATATTTCCAGTTTTTTCAATTTTTATTCCGGTCGATAAATTAAAATCGATATAATAGATTTGTCCACCATTTACCTGCGCTTCGTTGTAACCAATCAATTCGAAATTGTCATTTTGAAGCCTGAATTTATAGGTAAAAGTTCCGCGTATTAAATCGAAGCTAACGATCAATACTTTGTTTTTAATAGAAATGTCTGCCAGGCTGCTTCCTGAAGTGAAGCCTGATCGGCCGTTTGGATATTGGGGTTCTATCAGCTTTGTGGTGGTAACAAAATGTTGGTCAGTGCCGTCTGGCTGTGCAATAAATATTTGAAGCCGGAAAGGTGCGCTTTCCTGAATAGTATCCTGAGTGACCACTACTTTATCGGCAAGTTGATCTTTATTTAAATCACCCGAAACTTCCAGTATTTTGTGAGAAAATTGAGTTTTGTTATTTTGTGCGAGAAGTTGCACTGGTAACAATAGAAATAGGAAAAAGACCGGCTTCATAATTAGTTCTTTTTTTGATCTGTATTCTTTAAAGTTTTATAAAATAAATCAGTTGAGATGTTGAATTTATCTATCGGATATAGCTGAAGTAAATTTTGATATTTTGTTCGATAGCGATCGATATTACATTTCGACCGTGCAAAAGCTTATATTACAATCGATATTAGGGTTTATCTTTTTAACCTAAAAGTTTTGTAATCATACTCATACCGAAAATTATTGTTCTTAACCAACTCATCCTGATTGCCAGGTTTAAGTAAAATAGAATCTGAATCAAATGAAAACGTAATGATCTCTTTGTTCTCCTTTATGCGCAAAATATCAATTAAGGGAATTTCCATGTTTTTACTTTCGATATCTATCTTGCCAATATATTTTAAATGGTCATCTCGGAGCAGATAAGCCTCCGCGCCAAAGTAATATTCGTAACCTAACTGACATATAATTAAGACATTGTTGTGGGTTTCGTTTTTGTAAAAATAAGGCTCATTCAAATAAACCTCACCAACTCCTTTTGATTTAGAAATGATTTTGTTTTTATTATTCAAAATTAATAGTCGTCGGCCCTGATCTTTTTTGGTATCTGGCGCAACCATCTTTCCGTCAATTGGTCTGTAATTTCCTTCAATGACTTTAACATTTTTCAATTGGTAAGAAGCCAGAACCTCAAAATCGGCAATGGTAAGATTTGTTAGAGTATCAGCTTTGAATTGATGATATTGCACTGTTTTCTGCGTATCCAAATCACTGCGCTTAATAGAAGTGGTTGACGTTGAGGATAGATTTTCAGCCGTGTTCTGCGTAATGGTAGACTTTTCTTGACAGGAAATAATGGAGACAAGAAAAATCAATAATCGCTTATTCATAAAAGGCATTTAACAAGTTTGATGAAGATATTCATATTCCTTTCCGTTCCAAAAAATCAGACCGCCACCCAGTTCTGTTTTGAGAATATGTATAGAAGGCTGATTGATGAATACTGGCGCAGTTTCTATAAGATCGCCCTGTTCATCGGTATCGGTTCCTGTATTTTCTTTTTCACGGTTTAATTTCCACACATCGATATAGGACGGATCATCATCGAGCCCATTTTTTATTGTTTTACCAGCACCGACTATGAAGACTTCGTTTTTTCCACCATGAATGATTGCAAAACCAACTTTTTTAGAACTGATCTCTTTGATGGGAAGTGCAATATCTAAAATGCCGTCGCCATTAAAATCTTCTTCAAGATAAAACGGATTTAATCTGGGATCCAATGAATATTTGTCTTTAATTTTATAATCAGAAATGACCTCGGTACTATTTACCCAATCAGGTAAACTTTCTAAGATCACGTATTTTTTGTCGTTCGAATCTTCAGGATTATCTGTTGGAGCAATATCTTGCATTTTGATATTCTCCAGTGAAACTTTCGGCAGAGGTTTTGGCTCAATTACTTTTTTCTCGGAACTTTTATTGCAGGAAAATAGGAGGCTGAGCCAGATTAAAGAAGTTAATGACACGAAGCTTTTAAAGTTAAAATTCATTTTTTTTTAAAGTTTTTTAAATTTTGATTTTTTTTAAATCGGTACACCAACAGAAAAAATATTGAAATACCTACCGTAAGTCCACCAATGAGCAGCGAGAAAAATATAAACAATCCTTTGCTTAGATCATTGCTCTCGCCAAAACACGGTACATCATTACCCCAAATAGATTTTCCCATCGCACCATCTTGATTGATGTTGACACACGCTAAATATTCTGGAACAAAAACACCCAAATAAATAAGCAAAGCGGGAATGTAAATAATCAATAAAATAATTTTGGTTATTTCGATGATATTTAATTTTGTTTGAAAGGTCATGCAGTTTTGATTGTGAATTATAGAAGCTTTTAAATGAAGTACGAAAAACTATTTTTTAAAGTTATCGATCTTTTTCCTGACTTAAAATTAATAAACTGTAAGGTCTGAATATAATAAATCCTGAATTTTGATCAAAGGTTTAAGAGGCATTTTCTTTATTTTTTTATTTACTATTTTCTCTGAACCCAGATTTTTTTCAATTTCGATCTTAGTACCATCGCTTAAATTATATTCACTTTCTATTGTCGTGTTTTTTCCGTCCCAGGTACTTTTTGAAACATGGATTAACTCAAAATTTCCTTTTCGATATTTAAATTGATAACTGGCCATTCCACCTTTAATTTCCGAGAGCATTTTTAAAAGTCCGTCTTCACTTACGAAAATTGGGATTTGAAATTCCCGTGTCTTACCGTTTTTATGAGCGGGATACATTTCCTCAATTATTTTGGTAGAGGAGACCGCTAATTTTAATTCCCCGTTCGGTTGTGAAAGAAATATTTGCAGTAGGATCGGTCTGGTTGTACGCACGGTATCGATACTGATGATCGTTTTATCCACATGACCATCATTGTTAAAATCACCATTTTCCTCCTGAATCTGAACGAAATTACTATTTTGGTTCTGTGCTTTTTGCGCATTAATTGCTGTAGGAAAAATTTGTAATAGGAAGAAAATAAGGAATGTAAATTTATTCATAAGAAAACGGTTGAAATTGAGTGATTGAATTTTTTGCTCTTTGTTAGAAGTAAACGTAGGAATCTTAATTTTGTTGAATTATATACAACAACTTTTTACTGCTGATCAATATATTTTGACTTCAACCTTTGTATTTTCATCCACGTTTTATTGTCGTACGCGTTGCGCTTGTAGTAATCTTTTTTTTCAGTTTGTATGGTAATGAACTCATCAAGTCCGTCAAATGGTTGTTTCGATTGACCTTCGACTGCACGGTTGAAATCCTTCAAGTCAAGATCCTCGAAAATTTTTTCGGCTTCTCCTTTTTTTAATGGATTCCGAAACGCAGTTTTTTTGTCTGGAGCAGCTGTCATATCAGAATTAAAAATAATAGAATCTTTGGTCATTCTAAACGTTGACACATATCCTAGCTGTCCGCCGGCGCTGTTTATTTCGATTGATTGGATAGTCTCTTTTTGCTCGCTTTCAATATTTTCTTCTGGAGAAGTTCTACTTTGTTTCTTTTCACTGCAGCTGATGAGTAAAAGAATGGATAGGAGCAAAATTTTATTCATCGCTTTAAGTTTGATTGTTGATTCTATAAATATAGGAGTTTTTAGACTTCTATAATTTTCTTGATGTAAAGCTAAATGAGGTTAAATTATTGAGACCATATTCGAAAATGCTGTGAATAAAAAAACTGCGCTTTATTCTAACCACGAGCGAAGTGGAAATCCATTTTTTTTGCTAAAAAAAGATCGTAACGAATTTCGTCCTAAAGACGAGACTAAAAAATGAAAATTTTAAATATTTGATTATTAATCTTATAGACGATACAAACGGATACAAACGATATTAAGCGGTTCATTACCGACTAATTTTTGATCTGGGGTGAACCTTTGCAATAGAGATTCGAGGAAGATCAGTGAGACTCGATTCTAATGTTTAATTATAAAATTTAATACCATGTCACTAAGAAACAAAGTTACCCTAATCGGTAGAACAGGAAAAGAAGTCGAAATCGTACAATTCGAAAACGGCAAATTGGCTAAAGTAAGTTTAGCAACCAGTGATCATTACACCAACGCCATCGGTGAAAAAGTGGAGGAAACACAATGGCATAACTTAGTCTGCAACGGGAAACTTGCCGATATTATGGAAAAGTATGTGGAAAAAGGTAAGGAAATCGCCGTAGAAGGGAAAGTAATTTACAGAACTTATGACGATAAGGATGGCACGAAACGCTATATCACCGAAATCCGAGTAATGGAAATTCTACTGTTAGGAGGTAAATAATAGAGGGAGAAGTTGAGCCGGATTTTATCCCGTGGAATTCGGCTTGCTCTTCTTTGAAAAATTAATGTTAAAAACACAATATCATGAAAGTCAAAATATTTAAAATAAGATTATCAGACGAATATATTTACGCTGACCAAAAAGTGCTCGACCGTTTTCTGCAGGAAAATAATGTACTTAAATACGAAACTGCCTTTGTAAAAGACGAAGAAAGTTATTGGTCGGTCGTTCTTTATTTTGAAGAATCGAAAGTGCAGGTCAATGAACCAAAACCAGAACGATACAGTGCAACACAGGAAGACCTTAGTCAGGATGAAATGAAAATTATGGATTCACTGAAATTATGGCGCTCCGAAAAAGCGAGAGAAAAGAGCCTTCCGGTTTATCTGATCGCGACCAACAAAGAATTGTTTTCAATTGCTAAATATAAACCTGCAAAAAAAGAAGAGTTGTTAGACATCAAAGGTTTCGGGAAATATAAAATCGAAAATTATGGTGAAGAAATCATTGAGATTTTAGAAACAGTTTAAAAACACAAACTCTATATATTTTTATAAAAGTCGAAGAAGTTTTTCTTTGGCTTTTTGATTCGTTAATTGATTAATGAAATTCTTTTTTGTGTTTTTATTACACCAATTTCTCTACTTTTATGGAATGGAAACTATTATTAGAAAAATTCAAAAATCAGATAATCAAAAATTAGCAACAATAATTCGCAGTTGCTTTCATGATTTTAAGGTTCCGACGCAAGGAACTGTTTATGAAGATCCAACGACAGATCATTTATACGAATTGTTTAGCGAAGAAAACTCAGCATTGTTCGTAGCAGAATTAGATGGTGAATTATGCGGCTGCTGCGGGATTTACCCCACCGAAGGTTTACCAGAAAACTGTGCAGAACTCGTTAAGTTTTATATTGATAAAGATTTTCGAGGAAAAGGTTTAGGCAAAAAATTAATGGAAGCAAGTATCGATTTTGCAAAAATATCGGGTTATGAATCCATTTATATTGAAAGTTTACCTGAATTTTCAACAGCAGTTTCCATCTACGAAAAACAGGGTTTTAATTACCTGGAAAAACCATTGGGCAATTCGGGACATAGCGGTTGCAACCTTTGGATGTTGAAATCATTATAGAAATCGATACAGTAATTTTTCTAAACTTTAAAAATTACCTGAAACCATTTTGCTGAAGTTTAAATATTGAATAAATGTCTTCAATTTTTCTTGCTCGAATATAACTTTCAATTCCCTATTTTTGCATTAAATTATGGTAAAATGCTTAAAGCAGATTACCAATTACTCATTACCAATTACTCATCAAGAAATGAAGCCCAGTTTAGCAAAAGGAACCCGCGATTTTTCTGCCGAAGAAGTTTACAGAAGAAAATTTATTACTAATATTTTACAGAAGAATTTTGAACTGTTTGGTTTCCAACCATTAGAAACACCAAGTTTCGAAAATCTTTCTACTTTAACCGGAAAATATGGAGAAGAAGGAGATCGCTTAATTTTTAAGATTCTGAATTCTGGTGATTACGCTTCCAAAACAAAAGATGAAGACTGGTCCTCTAAAAATTCGCAAAAACTTATCTCCCAAATTTCGGAAAAAGCATTACGTTATGATTTAACGGTTCCTTTCGCAAGATACGTTGCCATGAATCACGGACAAATGACTTTTCCTTTTAAGCGGTATCAAATTCAACCAGTTTGGCGCGCAGACCGTCCACAGAAAGGTCGTTTTCGTGAGTTTTACCAGTGTGATGCTGATGTTGTTGGAAGTGTAAGTTTGTGGCAAGAAGTAGAGTTGGTTCAATTGTATTTAAAGTCATTTGCTGAATTGAATGTTAAAGTTGTTCTTCATTTAAACAATAGAAAAATCCTTTCAGGCTTGGCAGAATTTGCCGGAATATCGGATCAGTTGATTGACTTTACTGTCGCGCTCGATAAACTTGATAAAGTTGGTAAGGAGGGCGTTGTTAAAGAACTTCTAGAAAAAAACATCAACCAAGACTCCATTGATAAATTAGATTTTCTCTTTACTCAAAGTGAAAATGCCCTGGAGAATTTAGCACAATTAAAAGAGAAATTCCAAGGTAACGAAATCGGAACGAATGGAGTAGAAGAGTTAGAATTTGTATTGACTCAATCTTTTGAATTAGGAATTTCCGAAGAGAGTTTAAAATTCGATATTACTTTAGCCAGAGGTCTTGATTATTATACCGGCGCCATTTTCGAAGTAAAAGCTACAGATGTTGCGATGGGTTCTATTGGTGGTGGCGGTCGATATGACAACTTAACCGAAGTTTTTGGCGTTAAAGATATTCCAGGAATTGGGATTTCTTTTGGTCTGGATCGAATTTATTTAGTGATGGAAGAACTCGATTTGTTTCCAAAAGATTCTGTAAAAACAGTACAATATCTTTTTGCCAATTATGGTGAACATGAATCTTTAGCAGCAATGAAAGTGATAGGACAATTGAGAGCAAAAGGAATTTCAGCAGAATTGTATCCAGAATCTGCAAAATTGAAAAAACAATTTACTTACGCTGAAAAGAAAGGTATTCCCAATCTGGTTTTCTATGGTGAGCAGGAAATTTCCGAAGGAAAAATTATCGTTAAGAATTTGAAAACGGGTGAACAGATCAGCCAGCCAACTGAAGAGTTTCTCGGCTAATCAAGAATTACTCTTTTCAACTTCAGAACTTCGATAAGTTTTCTTCACAATTAATTAATAAATTATTAAAAGATGTGGTGGATTTACGCTTTATTATCGGCTTTCTTTGCTGCACTAACCGCGATTTTTGCTAAAGTCGGCGTAGAGAATGTCAACTCGAATTTGGCTACGGCAATCCGAACAGTTGTCGTTTTGGTCATGATCTGGATGATCGTTTTCTTCCGAAATGAATACAAAGCGATCGGCGAATTGTCCCAAAGAAACTGGATCTTCCTCACCATCTCTGGATTTGCAACCGGATTTTCCTGGATCTTTTATTTTAAAGCTTTGCAAATGGGCGAAGTTTCAAAAGTAGCCGGAATCGATAAACTGAGTTTGGCGTTGACAATTATTTTCGCCGTCATATTTTTAGGAGAAACATTAACCTGGAAAACTGCGGTCGGAGCCACTTTAATTATCGCAGGAACTTTATTTTTAATCTGGAAATAATGGAAAACTATCTCGACATCAACCGTAAACTCTGGAATGCAAAAGTCGATTCGCATTTAAAATCTGATTTCTATTTTGTAGATGAATTTTTAAAAGGGCGAACTTCTTTAAATAGTATTGAACTCGAACTTTTAGGAGATCTAAAAGATAAAAAAATCCTGCATCTGCAATGTCATTTCGGACAGGATTCTATTTCACTTTCAAGATTGGGCGCAAAAGTTACCGGAATCGATTTGTCTGATAAAGCCATCGAAGCCGCAAGAGATTTAGCGGAAAAATGCGGAACAGACACCGAATTCATTGTTTCAGATGTTTACGATTTACCGAATGTTTTGCATCACAAATTCGACATCGTTTATACGACGTACGGAACCATTGGTTGGCTTCCCGATTTGCAAAAATGGGCAGAAGTGATTTCTCATTTTCTGAAACCTGATGGCAAATTAATTTTCGTAGAATTTCATCCTGTTGTTTGGATGTACGATAATGATTTCACTTTTGTGCAATACAGTTATTTTAATGATGAACAGATTGTAGAAACCAACGAAGGAACTTACGCAGATCGTAGCGCCGACTTGGCCAATGAAGAAGTCAGTTGGAATCATTCTCTCTCCGAAGTTTTTACAAGTTTGTTTGATGAGAATCTGCAACTGAAATCCTTTCGGGAATACAATTGGTCGCCTTATCCATGTTTCCGGCATATCGAAGAAATAGAAAAAGGTAAATATCAAATTCAACAGTTTGGAAACAAAATTCCTTTGGTTTATTCGCTCGTCGTAGAAAAAAAATAATCGCAAAGAATTCGGTTTTAAATCACAAAAATTTGTATCATTGCAATTCTGAAATTTACTTTGTAAAAATCAGAGTCCAAACGGGGGATTAGCTCATCTGGCTAGAGCGTTTGACTGGCAGTCAAGAGGTGGTCGGTTCGATCCCGATATCCTCCACAACCACTTATTTTACGATAAGTGGTTTTTTTATTCCTAGTTTTTGGGCGCACATTTCCGGCTTTCCACTGCAATTCCTCACGCCTTTTCTTTCCCAACGCTTGTTCCGGGATTTCCGTTGCAATCCGGGGCGCAATTTGGTTTTTTGTTCAGTTTCAATTATTGATTACCTTATAATTTATTTTTTATAAAGTATTTAATAATTTTTATAACTTTGATTTACAAATGTTTAACTGAGTTTATTTTTGATGATTTCTTGATTCTTTTAGAAGAAAATATTTTACATTTTAAGAAATACCATATGTAATTTGGTAGTTGTAGATTTCTTCAAACCGGTAAAAAGTAGAAACAATAACTGATTTTTGATTTGTTGAAATAACAGGAATGATTTTTTTTGACTGATCAAAAGTTCAGCCGCTTAAAATTGACTATTGAACTTAAAATAAACGGTATGTTTTCGATTTATTTCAAACCTCATCCCGCGCTCTCAGAATATGTAGAAACCATCTGCATCATGGGACATACATTTAAGTCTGGCGATTTTCTGTTGCCAACTTACACCTACATGCCAACGCACACCAGATTTCTCTGCTTTTATTTGGGCGATCCGATCAAAGTAAAAAAAGGAAATTCTGCTTTTGAAAAACGGGCACGTTCAATTATTATTGGTCCGCAACTCACACCCGTAACTCTAGATCTCGGTAAAAATCACTTAAATCTCGTTGTTATTTTAAAACCCGGCGGACTTTACCGACTGCTTGGTATTCCTTTAAAAGAAATAGTCGATTGCGATTTCGATGCAAATCATCTGATCGGAAATGAGGTCGGCGAAGTGACTGAACATTTACTGAATGCTCCAACCAACGAAAGCAAAAATGATGTCATCCAAAAGTATCTGCTTGCCAAAGTTTTAAAATTAAAAGCGGCTCTTCCCATCGATTTGGCAATGTCGCAGTTGGTCATGTCACGCGGAAATTTGTCAATGGATTCGCTGGCAAAAAAAGCCTGTTTAAGCGTTCGGCAGTTAGAACGTCAATCTTTGGAGCGCATTGGTTTGTCTCCCAAATATTTTGCGCGGATGATCCGCTTTTCAGAAGCCTACAAATTCAAGGAGCGCAATCCACACATCTCCTGGACGCAGATCGCCCACTTATTTGGCTACTATGACCAAATGCATTTGATCCGCGATTTTCACCATTTCGCCGGTGTTAACCCGAGCATGCTTCGGGAAGAAGAACTTTTACATTCTGTGCGTTTCAATGCATTGGACCTGTAACTTTGAAATTTTTTGAAACGAAATGTGTTCCCGCTTTTTAATAAGGAAAGTGGGTTTTTTTTTGTGAAAAAATTTAAATCAAAAAAGAAATATTGAACTTCCCATTCTCTCACTATCGGTCCGAGCTATTTTATCGACAGAACATATTTAGAAATTAAATAACATTTTAAAAATGAATTGGATAACATCTTTGATTGCTTTTTTAAAGAAGTGAGTTTTCAGATAAGATGTCGCATTTGTACTATTTTATAGCATGGTCGGGAACCTATATTTGAATTTAATTAAGATAAACTTCTTGTACTTAAAAGAATGAAGCTTACCAAACGCCAACCATTAACCATCTAATACCATGACCATGAAAACATTAATTACTCTTTTTTTGTGTGCCTGCACCATTCAGTGCTACAAAACACAAACGACTGACGGTCCCGGCCGAGTTTACGTAGAGCCTACCGCAGAAATAAAAAAACTCGAAATGCAGGAATCGGATCTTAAAATGTCAGGCGATCTCAATGCTTTAAGAACAAACAGACTTGGTCAAATCGCGGCCTGGCAAAAAATTGATCCCGAAAAAGCTGCTGAATTTAAACCGATAAATAGTGATCAGTCAGGAAACAGTTCCGCTACTGGATCCTCACGGTCTTTTGATGAATCTCAAAACAATCCTGTCGGAAAAAACAGTGCGGATGTACAGGTCAATGATTTTTTCGCTAATGATGGAGTGGATATGGATACCGCTTTGAATGGAGATATCTACGTAGGTTCTTTTATTAAAAAAATAGGATCTGGTCAGAACTTTGACGAGATCTATATTTATAAGTCTACCAATAATGGCTCCAGTTTCTTTTTGTGGGGCACGGCAAATGTACCCGACAAAATCTTAAAAATGAAACTTTCGCTTATGGATAGCGGCCCCACTAAATATCTATTTACGACCTATAGTTCTGAAGGCGGATCCCTGAAAACATTACGTTTCAATTTGGCAGGGGGACCCTTAAATGCTGAAACGATTACGACCGGTGTAAAAGATTTCGATATTGATGTTGATTACGGTTTTGCCGCTGCCGCTCAACTTTATGCCGTCTATATTAAATCAGACAATGCACTGTATTCTGCCAGAAGTGTTGCAAACAGTACAGGGTTTGGTTGGAGCGATGAACATCCTTTTAGTGTTGCTGCCGAAGAATGTGCATTTACATACGGCAAGGGAAGTACATTCGTATCTTATGTTGGATTTTTTACGGGCAACCATTATTTTGCACCTAATTCGGGATACAATAATCCTACAGGTTGGCAACCTTTCCAAACTTTGCAGGAAGGTACCGTCAATGAATCACATTATATTACGTTGCGGGCGGAAAGAAAACCTTATGGCAGTTATCGAGTGGTATCCATTGCGTCACGAAGAGCACCTGTCGGAAATGGTCCTCTAATCGGACGAGCTGATATCGTAAGTTATAACGGAACGTCAAGTAGAGCACTTGCGACAGCACCCGATAATAACAGTATAGTGAGTTGGCATTCCTGGGCGCCAAAAGTAGATGGAAGTACGACCATCAAAACATCATTCGTTATCCAAAATGCCAGAGACCTTTATACCATTGATTATAATAACGGAAATTGGGTGTATTCAGATGTGATTTCTGATCAATCTGCATTGTCTTTCCCGAATGGCTCAGCAGTCGCAGGTGATGGCAATAATAATACGATCGCAATCTATTGCAGTGGTGAACTACCAACCGGCGTATTTTTTGATACGAGCCGGTCCGCCTTAGGAGTTAGCGAGAACGTTAAATCCCGTCTCTCATTTTATCCTAATCCTGTAGAATCGATGTTGACCTTAAATTCAAAATCAAAAATCACCAACATCATTATTTATGATATGGCAGGTCAAAAGATCAGAAGTTTCCAGCCTAATTCAAAAAGTTCTGTTATAAATCTGTAAGATCTAATTCGAGGGATTTACATCATGCAAGTGAATATTAATGGTGCGGTAGAAAATCATAAATTGATTAAAAAATAGTAAAAAAGGTAAAAACTAATAACCATTTAATTACAAAACGGGGACGAAGCCTGTAGATGGACTTTCGTCTCCATTTTTTTAATCAGATTCTGAAAAAATAAATTGATATGAAATCCGAAAAATTGATTAATTAAGAAAGAGTTGCAATCCTTTCAACAAATTAATTTGGTTCTTCGTTCGATCTAAATTCTGTAAATCATATTTTACAGAATAATAAATATCGTGATTAAGATAATCAGTCAGAAACCGAACCGCCTGAATATAAGTGATCAGTTGTGCTGCATAATCCAGATTTTCTAATTCGATTGGAGTTAAAGTTTCTTTCAAATAAAACAGAAATCCATCTTTAACAGCGACATAATTTTCAGCGTCAAAATTATCGCTCACAGAACCTTCATCTTCATCACTATTATTAGTGTATGAACGAATCATATCGCCGAAATCATACAGAATCGTTCCGTTCATCATCGTATCCAAATCGATAACTGCAATCGCTTTATTTTCGTTATCGAAAAGAATATTACTGATTTTTGGATCAGCGTGAATAACTCGATTTGGCAAAGATTCTTGGTTTTGTAACTCAATCCATTTTTCCGGAAGTGAAAGATATTCCAGAATAAAATTAATTTCTTTTTCTGCTGTTTTTTTTCTTTCTGTTTCTTGGATTAAAGCCGTTTTAAAATCATTAACTCGCTTTTCAAAATTAATAAAATCAGGAAGTGTTTCTTCTAAAATGATCTGTTCCTGATTGATGATCTTATAAAATTCGCTCAAACATTTTGTGGCCTCAAAAGCGATTTCTGTCGAAGAAGGTTTCAGAAAAGTTACCGAGTTCTCCAGATATTCCAACATTCTCCATGTTTTATTATTTTTTTCAAAAAGTAAATCATTCGATAAAGTTGGAATTATTTTCACCGTCTTTTTAGAATAACCAGAACGATCTAAAATCTCATTAATCTTCAAATGATTGTTTTGAATGGCATTCGGATTTTTGAAAATAAACGTATTGATCTGTTGCAGAATAAATTTTCCACTTTCCGTTTCGACCAAGAAAGTATGATTGATCAAACCATTCTCAATCGGCATAATTGATAGAATTTCTACTGAACCTAAAAACTGGTTAACGATTATTTTTGGGTCCATAGATCTTCGGTGTAAATGTTATTAGCAATTTTCTGCTTTAAAAATTCCTGAAGTTCTACTTTATCTTCTGGGTAGGTTACGCCTTTCCATTGTTCCGGCGAAATCTCTACTGAGACTTCGATTTCTTTATTTTGAATTAAAGAATCGATTACGGCTGGTAAATAAATTTCGTCTGTATTTTCAGGTTTGTCCGCGATAAATTGATCAAATTCTATTTTTAAAAATTTAAAGATTGAAGGATTCAAAATCCAGAAATTCATCGACATCAAAAGATTTGGTTCTAATCCATATTTATTATTTTCTTTATCACTGTAAAAAATAGAATTTTCTTCTTCAGAAATGTTGGTCAATTCATTAATAGAAACCAGTTTATTCTTTTCATCAACTTCACATCTACCGCGCGAAACACTTCCGTTTTTACTCAACGTGTTTTTTAATGGATACAAAACGGCAGCGTAATTTTCATCATCAATTTTTTCTTCATTGATGAGGTTTGCCGCTATTTGATAAACTTCAGTTCCGTAATAATCATCTGCATTAATAACGACGAAATTTTCTTTCACCACTTTTTCTGCACACAAAACCGCATGAGCCGTTCCCCAGGGTTTGGTTCTTTGTTCTAATAAATTTTCGTCAGAAACAAAATCATTTTTATCCTGAATAATCCAGTGGAATTCTATGTTTTTAGACACAAGAATTCCTGAAACTCGCTCAATATAACTTTCAGGAATCGATTCATTAATAATGAAAACTATTTTCTTAAAACCCACTTTTATCGCATCGAAAATAGAATATTCGAGCAACGTTGCATTGTTCGGAAGAATGCCGTCAATTTGTTTTAAACCCTGATAGCGACTTCCAAAACCTCCCGCTAAGATGACGATTGATTTTTTAGAATTCTCCATCAAATCCGAATACTGGTTTTCTGGTTTTCCATTTTCCTTTGGTGAAATCCGGGATTTCCACGACCGTATTTTTCTCGATAGATTCCTCGCTTAAAGGCGTAATTGCATACCAAGTTGCCAAATCATAAACATCCATCGGGAATTCTACATTTCGCTTAATACATTCGATGAACGTATTGATGACGAAGAAATCCATACCGCCATGTCCAGCGCCTGCAGTTTTCGATTCGTAGTTGGTCCACAGTGGATGATCGTTTTCTTTCAACCATTTTTCACTATTATCCCATTTGTGAGAATGATTCATCAATCCTTCAAAATAAATATGTCCCTGACTAAATCCTCCCGACCCGAAATCCTGCCAAATACCTTTGGTTCCCTGAACTTTGAAACCAAGATTATAAGGTCGTTGTAAACTCGTATCGTGGGTCAATAAAATGGTTTCTCCATTTGCACAGGCAATTTGAGTCGTGACCACATCTCCCATTTTGAATTCTACTTTTGCATTCGGGTGATCTTCACCACCTTTTGGATGGTTGACGATATAATCATGCAAACCTTTGGCTTTACTCGAAAATGAAGATAATCTCGTCAGGCGGTTTCCGCGGTTCACATCGAACATAATTCCAACCGGACCAATTCCGTGGGTCGGATATAATTCGCCATTTCTTTTAACATTATGCTCCGTTCTCCATTGTGCTTCACTAAATCCTTTTTCGCCAAATTCTACTCCGGAATTATAAGGAGTTACGCCATCATTAAATAAAACGCCGCGCAGATCGTGCAGATATCCGCCTTGTCCGTGGATCAATTCACCGAACATTCCTTTTCGAACCATATTTAAAATGGACATTACATCTCGTCGGTAACAAACATTTTCCATCGCAAAAATCGGAACTTTAGTTTCCTCATAGGCTTCAACGTAATCCCAGCAGTCCTGTAACTTTAACGCTCCACCAACTTCCATTCCCACAATTTTCTTGGCTTTCATGGATTCAATTCCCTGAATTTTATGCCATTCCCACGGCGTGGAAATAATCACTGCATCCAGATTTTTCATTTTCAAAAGATTTCTGTAATCGTAATCGCCATTGGAAAATTCTTGTGCCGCAGGTCTGCCGTTTTTAAGTAAAAGATCCTGTGCTCCTTTCAGCATTATTTTTTGAGGATCAGCGAAAGCAACAATTTCTACATCGTCCCTTTTTGCGAGAACATCGATGTGGTTTTGTCCACGCATTCCAACTCCAATCAAACCAACGCGTACTTTTTGTGCGAATGGTTTGTTGCCTTCGTAGGCGAATAAAGAATTGGGAACGATGAGTGCACCAAATCCGAGGGCAGACATTTTTAGAAAGTTCTTTCGACTGATACTATCCATAATTTCATTTTTACTTCTTACAAACTTAAATAAATTTTGAATAATTTTTGTGATTATCAGAGAAGATTTAAATCCATGTTGAAATTAAAAAATTGAAATAGTACTGCTTATAAATAAAGAATTCGCCAATATCTCTAATTATATCTTAAAGAAGTTGGCGAATTAATAGTATAACATGATAATGAAATGTAACCACAAAGATCACAAAAGATGAAATTATAAATGCGTATACCTCTTGTGGTTTAAAAATTCAATAATAGTTTTGAATTAACTCAAGCCCGTTATTTTTCCATTCTTGTCGATGTGCATTCCTTCCGCTGCCGGAACGTTAGGTAAACCTGGCATTCTCATCATATCGCCCAAAATCGGAATAATAAACCCTGCACCAGCAGCGAATTCAAACTCCCGAACGGTAATTTTGAAGTTGGTTGGTCGTCCGATTTTGGTTTCATCGTCACTTAGAGATTTTTGTGTTTTCGCCATACAAATAGGCAGTTTGTCGAAATTTAAATCATAAATAGTCTTCAGTTGATTTTTCGCTTTTTGAGAATAAACAACTGATTCTGCACCATAAACTTCCTTAGCAATCGTTTCAATTTTGTGTTCTACAGAATCTTCTACGTTGTATAATGGTTTAAAATCGTTCCCACAGTCAGCAGCACAACGAACAACTTCCTCGGCCAGTTCGATCATTCCGTCACCTCCTTTTGTAAACTCATCTGCAACAATTGCTTTCACATTTAGTTTTGCGCACTCACTTATTAGAAATTCAATCTCTTCCTGAGAATCGGTCGCGAAATGATTAACGGCAACGATTGGCTGCATTCCGAATTTTAACGCGTTCTCAATATGTTTCTCCAGATTTTCAAATCCATTTTTTAGACATTCTAAATTCGGATTTTCGTATTCTCCTTTTTTCGCACCACCATGATACCTTAGAGCGCGAATGGTTGCGACAATCACGTAAGCATCAGGTTTCATTTTACCATAATGACATTTAATATGCAGGAATTTTTCCGCACCTAGATCTGCTCCGAATCCCGCTTCTGTTACCACATAATCTGCTAGAGAAAGTCCTGCTTTAGTTGCGATAATCGTATTGGTTCCTTGCGCAATATTAGCAAAAGGTCCGCCGTGAAGAATCGCTGGATTGCCTTCTAAAGTCTGAACAAGATTTGGTTTAATCGCATCTTTTAGTAAAATTGCCATGGCATTTTCTGCCTTTAAATCTCTGGCAAAAATTGGTTTTTTATCAAAAGTAAAACCAACAAAAATATTTCCTAATCTGTTTTTCAGATCTTCGAAGTCACTGCTTAAACATAAGATCGCCATCACTTCACTCGCTGGTGTAATATTGAAACCTTCTTCCCGCGTAATTCCATTATTCGAACCACCTAAACCAACGATAATGTGGCGAAGAGAACGGTCATTCATATCCATCACTCTTTTCCAGGTAATTGTTCTTGGATCAATATTTAAAGTGAATTTTTTGTTCTGTAAATTATTATCAATCAAAGCGGACAATAAATTATTCGCTTTTTCAATCGCCGAAAAGTCACCGGTGAAATGCAGATTAATATCTACCATGGGAATGAGTTGCGCATAACCACCACCAGCAGCGCCACCTTTAACGCCAAAAACCGGACCCAGCGACGGTTCTCGTAAAACCGCTATTGATTTTTTTCCAATCTTACATAAACCATCATTCAAACCGACAGAAACCGTGGTTTTTCCTTCACCGGCTGGCGTTGGATTAATGGCAGTAACTAAAATCAGTTTTGCCTTTTTAATTTTTTCTTCATCGATGTATTTTAAAGGAATTTTGGCTTTGTATTTTCCGTAGTATTCCAGGTCATCATGATCAATGCCTACTTTATCAGCAATGTTTTTGATCAATTGAATGTCGGCGGATTCTGCAATTTCTAAGTCGGTTGGGAAACTCATATTCTGGTATTTTTGATTCACTCAAATTTAGTGGAAATCAATTTTTAAATAAAATTTTCGATGATGCTTTATGTCAGGAGTTCCTTTTTTATAAAGAAGAATAGCTAATCTTTCAATCAGCTATTCTTTAGTTCATATTTTTTTTAAAAAAAACTTTATATCTTTTCTGTCTCAGTCTCGTCTGCTTTGTTTTGCCGAGTTTCTCCGACCATCAGGCCTTGAGATTGTCCAGAACCAAAGTAAGCACCCGTCCAGTTGATCATGGTTCGTAGTCTGTTTCGATAGTTGATGAGCAGGAACAAGTGAATAAATAGCCAAGCGAACCAGGCAAGCCAACCTGTTAAGGTCGTTTTCGGAAAGGTAAGATCGGCAGTCGCTCTGCTTTTTCCAATAATTGCCATTGTTCCTTTATCATTGTAAATAAATGGTTTGAGATCTTCTAAAGAGTTATTGGCTATCGCTACCAGATTCTTGGCCAAATTAATTCCCTGTTGTTCGGCAACACTGCCTAATTGAGGATGTCCTTTTGGGAAGTCCGGATCGGCCATTTGAATGCACGCATCACCAATCGCGAAAATATTAGCGGTGTTTTCAACTTTATTAAATTGATCAACGATAAGTCTACTTCCTCGACCATACCATTCATCATCGAGACCTTTAAATTTTATTGCCGTCACACCGGCAGTCCAGATCAAAGTTTTAGTTTCAATAACGTCGCCATCTTTGAAATAAACTTTATCATCTTTAAAATCTGAAACCAATTTGTTTAGTTTCACGGTGACGCCCATTTCTTCCAAACTTTCCTTGGTGTATTTCTGTGATTTCTCGCTCATCGGTGGCAATACCGTTGGCGCACCATCGACCAAATAAAGATGTAAAGGTTCATTTTTAATTTCGGGATAAATTTCAGAAAGCACACGGCTGCGCATTTCAGCGATCATTCCGGCCACTTCGACGCCTGAAGGTCCGGCACCGGAAATAACAATATTCCGGATCTTTCTTTTTTCTTCTTCGTCGGTGGAGTAAGTATATTTTTCAGCCTGTGAGATCAAAAAGTTTCGAATCTTAACCGCATCGTCGATGTTTTTCATCGGAAGAGAATTCTTTTTAATATTCTCCATCCCGAAATAATTAGCTTCTGTGCCTGTTGCCATCACTAAAAAATCGTAGGACAATTCACCGGTCGAAAGTTTTACTTTATTTAAATCAGGCATGATTCCCTCCAATTCGCCTAAGCGAAAATGCAGGTTTTTATTTCCTTTTAAAAGTGTGCGAAACGGAATTGAAATACTGGAAACATCAAGCATTCCGGTGGCGACCTGATAGAGTAAGGGTGGGAAAAAGTTATAGTTATTTCTGTCAACGAGTGTGACCTGAACTCCTTTCTTACCACCCATTTTTCGCGCCAGGTTGATCCCGGCAAATCCACCTCCAATAATTACAATTTTTTTATCTTTCATATTCTGTTTTTTATAATTCTGCTTTTCGAGATACCCGAATTCTTTAAAAAAAATTTGAAGTACCCAAAAGTAGCATTTATCTCAATTTAATATCGCCGCCATCTGCCATAAGCGTCTGCCCAGTCATGTACTGGCTGTCGTCACTCAATAAAAAAGCCACGATAGGTGCAATATCTTTTTTTGGATCTCCGAAATGATTGAGTGGGATATGTGCCGCTATTTGATCATATTGCTCGGGACTGCTTTTTTTCCATTTCTCAACGCCTTCAGTTAAAGCAAGTGGGCAAACGACATTAACTCTTATATTATCTCTCCCCCATTCGGTTGCGGCGACACGACTTAAACCCCGAATGGCTTCCTTTGCTGCAGCGTAACTTGCCTGTCCCGATTGTCCGTTCAGCGCCGCTCCGGATCCAAAATTGACTACAGATCCTTTTGATTTTTTTAATTCAGGATAGGCAGCTTTCATAAAATTCAGCGTTGCATTAAAGCCAGTTTCAAAAGATAAAGACCAATCTTCTACGGTCAGTTCGATCAGTGGTTTTTGTCTCGAGGCGTGCGCATTATTCACTAAACCTGTCAGTTTTCCGAAAGTTGATAAAGCTAATTTTACGGCTTCTATCGCTACAGATTCTTTGGATACATCTCCGTTTAGAAAGACAATCTGAGTAGGGTTTTCCAGTACTTTTTGCTGTCCTGCTTCTTCATTGATATCAACTGCAATGACAGAGGCGCCACGTTGAGTTAGTACGGTTGTAATTGCGCCACCAATTCCAGATGCACCTCCTGTTACGATGATCACTTGCTCTTTTAAATTTTCCATATTGTTTTACTTTTATTTTAGTATAAAGAATGGTTTCTGATAATTCATCCCCGTGGAAATAAATCCTATTTTTTAAAAATTATTTATACAAAGGTGCTGTTAATTAACCTTTTATGCCATGATTAAATGTATGGACTTCATGTTGATATGGATGATTCGCAGGAATTTAACGAATGTAGTATCACGATAATTGCAAATCAGGTGATTCAAGACACAAGATATATCAGAGTCATTTTTGTTAAGTTCTTATTTCTTTAGCTAAATCTACACCACTTTAAACCTTATTGATATCAAATTTTTCGGCAATATTTTTGATATTGGAAAGTCTGCGAATTCTGCGATTTTAAAATCAGTAAATAATTTCAATATCTGATGTTTTTAATTCAAATACAAAAGGTTAAAAGCCAATTTCAGGTTATCATTTTTTAGTTTTAGCTAATTACAAATAAGAATTCTTACTTTATTATCCTCTAAAAAATCCGTATTTTTGCAGAATTCCAAAAATTGAAATTTTGGAACATTTAAAATGGAAGACCCTAAAGAATATATAGAAGTTTACGGCGCTCGTGAACACAATTTAAAAAATATCGATGTAAAAATTCCCCGCAATGAACTGGTAGTAATCACCGGACTTTCAGGAAGTGGGAAATCATCATTGGCTTTTGATACGATCTTTGCGGAAGGTCAGCGGAGGTATATTGAAACTTTCTCTGCCTACGCCCGACAGTTTTTGGGTGGTTTAGAAAGACCCGATGTTGACAAGATCGACGGACTTTCACCAGTAATCGCCATCGAACAGAAAACGACCAATAAAAATCCACGTTCTACAGTAGGAACGGTGACTGAATTGTATGACTTTTTACGTTTGCTTTTCGCTAGAGTTTCAGATGCGTACTCTTTAACAACTGGGCAGCGGTTGGTAAGTTATACCGAAGAACAGATTTTAGAAGCCATCAAACTCAATTATAAAGGAGAGAAAGTAATGTTATTGGCGCCAGTTGTTCGTTCCCGTAAAGGACATTACCATGAGCTTTTTGTGCAAATGGCTAAGAAAGGATACGGACAAGCCAGAATTGATGGTGAGATTTTGGACATTGAATACGATTTAAAACTCGACCGCTACAAAACCCACGACATCGATATCGTCATTGATCGCTGGATCATTGGTGAAAGTGCGTCTGAAACCCGCATGGAACAATCATTGAAAACTGCGTTGCACATGGGTGAAGGCGTGATTGGAATTCAAAAACTCGCAAGTTCAACGATCGAATATTTTTCTAAAAATTTAATGGACGCCGACACCGGACATTCATTGGCATTACCAGAACCAAATACCTTCTCGTTCAACTCTCCAAAAGGAAGTTGTCCGTATTGCAAAGGTTTAGGAACGGTAAAAAAAGTAAACACTGACTATTTTGTTGAAAACCCTAAGCTTTCGATCAATCAAGGTGGTTTACGTCCGCTGGAAGATATCAAATCGAACAAATGGATTCTGGGTCAAATTAAAAATATCTTAGAAATTTATGGGCTTTCATTAGCGACGCCGATGAAAGATATTCCGAAAGAAGCCCTGGATTTTATCTATAACGGTTGTCACAAAGAATTCAATAAAGATTTAAAACTGGCCGGAATCAATAAAAAAATTAAAGTCAATTTTGATGGACTGATTTCCGTAATAAATGAGCTGATTGATGATAAAGAAAGCTACGATGCTACTTTGTTGGAACGCCACTTCACGACCGAAGAAACTTGTCCGGACTGTAATGGAACGCGATTACAGGCATCGAGTTTAAGTTTTAAAATCGATGGAAAAAATATCGCAGAGATCAATGCTTTATCACTTTTAGATTTAAAAGAATGGTTGATCCAGGTAGAAGATAAATTCAATAAGAATAACAAAATCATTGCGCACGAAATTCTGAAAGAAATCAAAACCAGACTTCAGTTTTTGCTCGATGTTGGTCTAGACTATTTGAGTTTGAGCAGAAGTTCAAGAACGCTTTCTGGTGGTGAATCTCAACGGATTCGTTTGGCTACCCAAATCGGCTCACAACTCGTAAATGTGCTTTACATTTTAGATGAACCGTCAATTGGATTACATCAGCGAGATAACGAAAGGTTGATTGCTTCTTTGAAAAATTTGCGTGATATCGGCAATTCTGTTATCGTGGTCGAACATGATAAGGACATGATTATGGAAGCCGATGAGGTTTTAGATATTGGTCCAAGAGCTGGGAAATTTGGTGGTGAAATACTTTGGCAGGGAAAACCAAAAGATTTATTGAAAGCCGACACCATTACTGCCGATTATATGACGGGAAAACGGAAAATTGAAATTCCGGAAGTTCGAAGAGAAGGAAATGGGAAATCATTAATTCTAAAAGGTGCGACTGGTAATAATCTGAAAAATGTGAATTTGGAAGTTCCTCTTGGAAAGCTCGTTGTAGTAACGGGAATTTCGGGAAGTGGAAAATCTTCTTTGATTAATGGAACCTTGTATCCGATTTTAAATCAGCATTTTTATAGAGCGGTAAAAGATCCTTTGCCCTACAAAAAATTGGAAGGAATTGATAATATCGACAAAATTGTAGATGTTGATCAAACACCAATTGGTAGAACACCACGTTCGAATCCAGCGACTTATACGGGAATGTTTACGGATATTCGGAATTTGTTTGCGGAACTTCCAGAGTCTAAAATCCGGGGTTACAAAGCAGGACGATTTTCGTTTAATGTAAAAGGCGGACGCTGCGAAACTTGTCAGGGTGGTGGTTTGAAAGTCATTGAAATGAATTTCCTGCCCGACGTATATGTTCATTGTGAAACTTGTAATGGGAAAAGATTTAACCGTGAAACTTTAGAAGTTCGGTATAAAGGAAAATCAATTTCTGATGTGTTGGAAATGACGATTGATGAAGCTACAGAATTCTTTCAGCCGATTCCCAAGATTTATTCGAGAGTAAAAACCATGCAGGATGTTGGTTTAGGATATATCACGATGGGTCAACAATCTACAACCTTGAGTGGTGGAGAAGCTCAGCGTATTAAATTGGCCACAGAATTATCGAAGAGACAGACCGGAAATACTTTATACATTCTTGATGAACCAACGACAGGATTACATTTTGAAGATGTAAAAGTCTTGATGGACGCTATTAATAAATTGATCGATTTAGGAAATTCTTTCATCATTATTGAGCACAATTTAGATGTGATTAAACTGGCAGATCATATCATCGATATTGGACCTGAGGGTGGATACCGAGGTGGAGAAATTATCGCTAAAGGAACTCCGGAAGAGGTAGCCAGATCTAAAAAATCTTTGACGGCTAAGTTCTTGAAGAGAGAATTAAATTAGATAAAAATATTTTTAAATCAAAAACCGAATGTGATGTTCGGTTTTTTTATTTTCTTTTACTTTGTAGTATAAAACTGAAAATAATGAATCCTTTTCTAGATGTTGCTTTACGCAGTCTTGCGGTCTATCTTTTCATGTTTGCTGCCATTCGCGTTTTTGGGAAAAACCAATTGTCGCAGCTCAATGCGGGTGATATTGTTTTGCTTTTATTGATTTCGAATGCGGTACAAAATGCAATGGTGGGTTCTAATGTTAGTTTAGAAGGAGGATTGGTTGCAGCATTTGTTTTATTTGGTGCAAATTTTATCGTGAAGAAAGTGATTTTTAAAAATCCAAGAATCAAAAGTTTGGTAGAATCTGATCCCATAATTTTAATTAAAGATGGAATTGTAGATAATATTAAAATGAAGGAACAGGAGATTGATTTTGATGAACTGGAAGAAGCTGTTCGCGAACATGGCGTTGAAAAAATAGCGGAGGTGAAATTAGCGGTTTTAGAAGTCGATGGAAATATCAGTGTAATTTCAATGGATAAGGAAAATGGTTCTACTATATTTACACGACGCCATCGGAAGTTCCCTAGAAAAAGCCATAAATATTAAACTCAATTATGTTCGTGCTTTACCGGAAGGAAAATAAATTAAATATCAGTGTTCTAAGCCACAAAGTCACAAAGGTTTATTCATGAAAGTTTAAAATATTCCCTGCAAAGAGAACATGAAGTTTTGAAAATCTATAGATTTTCTCTTTTGTGAACTTTTATTGTAATTTTTGTGAAGTATTCTTTTGTGACTTTGTGGTTAAAAAAAATAACATGTTTAATAATATAAAAATGAATTACGAAATACGACCAATGCGTCCGGAAGATGGCGAGAAAGTTTTAGAAATTTTTCAACAGGGAATCAACGGTGGAAATGCGACCTTCGATAAAGTGGCGCCGACTTGGGAAGCTTGGGATACCAAGCATTTTAATCTTTGCCGTTTTGTTTTAGAGGATGAAAATAATGAAGTCGTTGGTTGGTGTGCTTTGCAGCCAATCAGTAATCGGGATTGTTTTAAAGGCGTGGCAGAAGTAAGTATTTATCTGGATGGTTCCGTTCAGGGAAAAGGTTTGGGAACGGTGATGATGAAAAAATTAATTTTGGATAGTGAGGAAAACCAGTTCTGGACTTTACAAGCGGGAATTTTTCCAGAGAATTTCGTGAGCGTAAAAATTCACGACAAGCATGGATTTAGAGTGGTCGGAACCCGCGAGAAAATAGGAGAGATGAATGGTCAATGGCGAGATATCGTTTTATTAGAACGAAGAAGTCGAGTGGTGGGAATTTAATGTTAACCACACTATTTTTATTGCCTAAAAAAGCAGAAATTTGCAAACTGAAGAATTTGAGTTGATCAGAATCTTTTAAAACTTTGTCCTTAATTTTATTCAATGCCGAAAGAATTTCAATTTCAAGTATCACCTGAAGCTGCTGCCAACGAAGAGTTGTTAACACAACAAGTTGCAAAAAATTTAAAAATCAGTCCGAAGGATATTCAGAAAGTAGTCGTTTTGAAACGCTCTTTTGATGCCCGACAAAAATCTGTAAAAGTTAATGTAAAAGGAAATGCTTTTTTAATTGATGAAGATTATACTCCTGGTCAAATTGAATTGCCCGATTATCAGAATGTTACCAATAAACAAGAAGTAATCGTGGTCGGTGCCGGTCCGGCGGGATTATTTGCAGCATTACAACTCATCGAACTCGGATTGAAACCAATCGTTTTAGAGCGTGGAAAAGATGTTCGTGGTCGTCGTCGTGATCTGAAAGCGATCAATGTAGATGGCATCGTCAATGAAGATTCGAATTACTGTTTTGGCGAAGGTGGAGCCGGAACGTATTCGGATGGAAAATTATATACACGATCAAAAAAGCGTGGCGATATTGATCGGATTCTCGAGCTCTTTGTTGCTTTTGGAGCGACACCTGATATTATGGTAGATGCGCATCCACATATCGGTACCAATAAATTACCTCAAATTATTCAGGACATTCGGGAAAAAATTATTGCTTGTGGTGGCGAAGTTTTATTTGAAACTCGTGTCACTGATTTTCTGATTAAAAGTAACGAAGTTCAAGGCGTCGTTCTTCAAAATGGAAACACCATTTCTGCCAATAAAGTTATTTTAGCAACCGGACATTCGGCACGTGATATTTTTGAATTGCTTCATAAAAAGAATATTCTGATTGAAGCCAAACCTTTTGCGTTAGGAGTTCGAGCAGAACATCCACAGGAATTAATTGATAAAATTCAGTATTCATGCGATTACCGTGGTGAGTTTTTGCCACCAGCACCATACTCTGTAGTAAAGCAAGTGAACAGTCGTGGAATGTATTCCTTTTGTATGTGTCCGGGCGGGGTGATTGCGCCGTGTGCGACGAGTCCGGGAGAAGTAGTCACTAATGGATGGTCACCTTCTAAAAGAGATCAGTCAACGGCCAATTCAGGAATTGTAGTTGAATTAAAATTAGAAGATTTTAAACCGTATCAAAAATTTGGGCCTTTAGCCGGAATGGAATTTCAGAAAGCGATCGAGCAAAAAGCCTGGCATTTAGCTGGCGAAACTCAAAAAGCTCCCGCACAAAGAATGGTCGATTTTACACAGCACAAAATTTCTCAAGATATTCCAAAAACATCTTATGTTCCCGGGACGACTGCTGTGGAAATGGGTGAAGTTTTTCCAGGCTTTTTAAGTCAAATTATGCGTCAAGGTTTTATAGAATTTGGAAAATCAATGAAAGGTTATTTGACGAACGAAGCAATTTTACACGCGCCAGAAAGTAGAACTTCCTCACCCGTTCGTATTCCAAGAGATCATTATTCATTGGAGCATCTTCAGATTAAAGGATTGTATCCGTGTGGCGAAGGTGCAGGTTATGCAGGCGGAATTATCTCTGCGGCGATTGATGGAGAAAAATGCGCTTTGAAAGTAGCTGAAAGTTTATCCTCAACTGTATCCTTATAATAGCATTCTTTTATGAATTTAATAGTTTGGCACTGTTATGGAAATGTAGCTGATAACTTTTAAATTTAATACAATGAATAATTTATCGAAAATACTTTTAGGTGCAGGGTTAGCGGTTACGCTGGTTTCTTGCGGTGCAGTTCAGGATCAGTACGGAAATAACAACGGAAACAATTATCCAAATAACGGAACCAATAACGGAACGGTTTACAGAGCCAATGACGGACAGGTTTACAGAAGAGGCGACGTGTATCGGGATCGAAATGGGAATGTTTACCAAAACGGTAGAGTAGTAAGAACGGGTGATGTTTACGGAAAACCTGGAATTTTAGGTAGAAATGGAAATCAAACGGTTTACTATCCGAACCAAAATAGAAGAAATTTACCGCCGGGACAAGCCAAAAAGATTTATGGTGGAAATGCCAAGGATTATGCGAAAGGTCAACAGAATAAAAGAAACAATCAGTGGAAGAAATATGATGATGACAATGATGATCGTAACGATGACCGAAGAAAAAGACAATATAAAGAGTATAAAAAGCAGAACAATAGCAAATACTATAAAAAAGGAAAAGATCGTGATGACGATTAAAATAAAAAAGGCGGGAAATAATTTTCCCGCCTTTCTTCTTCATTTTTACTAAATACTACTTATCGATCGAGCCTAAAACTTTTTTTGCAAAAGAATTAAGGGCATCTCTTTCTACCATTCCGTTCGCAACATTTGCATGAACTTCGAGTGCGCCACAGATATTGGTAATCAATTCTCCGGCAACATTCAAGTCTTCTTCAGTTGTTCCTCTGAATTCTGTAAATGCTTCAATAACTTCTAATGTTTTCTCTAAATTTTCAACAGTTTGGGTTTGATAAAACTGTCTGATTACAGGTAATTTCATTAGTTCAGTTCTTTAAAAAGATTAATAAGACTTTCTGCCTGATTCGATTGAACCTGATTCACCAATTCCCCATTTTTAAAAATTGCAAATGTTGGTAAATTATCTACCGTTGCTAATTTTCTACTTTCAGGTAATTTCTCTGCATCAACATATAGAAAAGGAATATCTTCATTTTCCGCCGCCAATTTTTTGAATTTAGGTTTCATGATCCGGCAGTTTCCACACCATGTTGCACCGTATTGTACAACCACTTTATCATTGTCTGCTACAATTTGTTGTAACGTATCTTCCGCTAATTCTGTGTACATAATTCTTTTTTTTTAGTTGGAGTGAGAAGCTAAATATTCTGCAGTCGAAGTTCTGTTGGCTTGCATCGCATCTTTTCCTTCTTCCCAGTTTGCAGGACAAACTTCACCGTGTTTCTGAACGTGCGTATAAGCGTCGATCAATCTTAAAAATTCTTTCACATTTCTTCCTAAAGGCATATCATTTACCGCTTCGTGGAAGATTTTTCCTGTTTCATCAACTAAATAAGTTGCTCGATAAGTCACGTTTGATCCTGTGAAAGATTCGTTTCCTTCTTCATCATAGTCAAAATCCTGATCAACAATTCCTAAGATATTGGCTAATTGTCTGTGCGTATCTGCTAAGATCGGGTATGTAACGCCTTCGATTCCTCCGTTGTCTTTCGCAGTGTTTAACCACGCAAAGTGTACTTCATTGGTGTCACAAGAAGCACCGATCACTTTGGTATTTCTTTTTTCAAATTCTCCTAAAGCCTCTTGGAATGCGTGAAGTTCTGTTGGACAAACAAAAGTAAAATCTTTTGGATACCAGAATAAAAGAACTTTTTGTTGGTTCTTAGTTGTTTCTTCAAAGATGTTGATTTTTAAATCATCACCCATTTCTGACATTGCATCAATTGCGATGTTTGGGAATTTTTTTCCTACTAATGACATAATATTGTTTTTTTTATTTTACTTGTGCAAATCTATAAAGTTTTTATCAATCATAAAAACTTTTTCGATTTATAAAATCTATAACAGCTACAGGTTTTTCTCATTTAAAATTAAAGTTATAAATTCACAAAACAAAATTTTCTTCATGAAAAAAATACTGATAATTATCATTGTAGCCTTCGTTCTGATTCAATTTTTTCCCATTGATAAAAATAATCCAGCTGCTACGCCAAAAATGGATTTCTTACAAATTAAAGCTACTCCGGAAAAAACGGCAACTTTAATTCGAAATGCCTGTTATGACTGTCACAGCAATGAATCGAAATATCCTTGGTATTCGAACGTGCAACCTTTTGGATGGTTTTTAGCAGATCATATTAAAGAAGGACGTAAAGAATTAAATTTCTCTACTTTTGCGACTTATGAAAAAAAGAGACAAGTCAAAAAATTGAAGGAAGCCGCTGAAATGATAGAGAAAGGTGAAATGCCACTGGATTCTTATGTGCTTGCTCATCCAGAAGCAAAGCTAAGTGCGGCTGACAAAAAAGTAATGATTGAGTATTTCAAATTCATGGAAAACGATACCAGAATTTTAAATGATATCCCAACTGGGCTTGAGAAATCTGATTTCAAAATTAAATAATGACCAACGTCAATACCAATAAATACTATGTTTTCTACGATGGAGAATGTGGTTTTTGTAATTTCTGGGTGCACTGGATCTTAAAAAAAGATGTAAAAAATCAATTTCTATTTGCCTCCTTACAATCTGAATTTGGACAGCAGTTTCTAAGTGAAAGAAATTTAGAATTAAAGAATCTGGATACGCTGTATCTTTGGAAACCAGAAAAATATTATTTGCAAAAGTCCCAAGCGGTTTTCAAAATTTCTGAAGTGATCGGTGGACTATATACCTTGCTGTCGTATTTCAGATATATCCCAACTTCACTCACTGATTTTTTCTACGATAGAGTAGCGGCAAACCGAAAGAAACTGGCTGCAGGCGCGTGTGAAATCCCGACGGCGGAAGAGCGGAAGAAATTTGTATCTTAGATTATAGATCACTGTGCTGGTAGATCAAAGATGATAGACCGCTTCGCTGTTAGATGAAAGATAATAGACCTTATTGTAATGAGTTCGTTTTTCATAATCATTTTTTTTTACGATCAATAGGAGCGGTCTTTAGCCGATTTAATATCGGGGATTTTCCACTGGCTTTAGCCGAAACTTACTTGATCAAGGTCAAATGTTTACTCTAATATTCCTTAATTTCATTTTTAAAATGGATTTGAATTGTTGTTCAGGTTTGCGTGAGGGCGTAGGCGGAAATCCTTTTTTTTCGAACTCTTCTTTTCAAATAAATTCTGTCAAAAAAAAGATTGATTCAATTTTTTATATATTTTTATTTGAATCATCGAAGCTCGTTCCTCGTTTTGTGAGCGAAGACCGACCCGAAGTAGCTTCAGCGAAAGTGATGGCAACGAAGGGGCACGCCCAAAAAAATATTCAGACAACTAAAACTATTAACCTTAACAAATTCTTATATTTGCACTTATGGAATATAATACTAGCAAAACGCAACTCCAAATGCCGGAATACGGCCGAATTATACAGCAGCTTGTTGAGCGTTGTCAGGAACTCGAAAATAGAGACGAGCGTAACGAAATGGCCGTGGCGATTGTAGATTTCATGGGACAAAGAAATCCACAGCTTCGAGACGAATCGAACTATAAACATAAACTTTGGGATCATCTTTTTATTTTGGCGAAGTATGATTTAGACGTTGATTCGCCTTATCATATTCCGACGCCTGAAGAAATGCAGGTGAAACCTAAACGAATGGAATATCCGAAATTACAGGGTGATTTTAAATTTTACGGAAAAAGCATTTTACAGTTGATCGATAAAGCGATTGAACTGGAAGCTGGTGACGAAAAAGACGCGTTGATCCAGGTGATCGCGAACAATATGAAGAAATCTTATAATGTTTACAATAAAGAACATGTACAGGATGAGGTTATTTTCCGTCATTTAAAAGACCTTTCGGAAAACCGTCTGGATTTAACTGTTTTAGATTCTTTGGAGAAAAGTAAAATTTATTATGCGACCAACCGAAGCAATAAATCAAACCCAAGACATCAACCTAAAACTCAAAATAACAGAAAGAATTTTCAAAACAATAAAAACCGGAAATAAGAATGAGCGGAAGTTTTCAAATTAGAGGAGGAAAAAAACTGCATGGTGAAATTACACCGCAAGGGGCTAAAAACGAGGCGCTTCAAATTTTGTGTGCAGTCTTGTTGACGGATGAAGAAGTTCGCGTAAAGAACATTCCGGATATTCATGACGTTAATCGGTTGATAGAAATTCTGGGTGATTTCGGTGTAAAAGTGACCAAAAATGGACATGGTGATTATACGTTTCAGGCAGATGCAGTCAACTTTGATTATATAAAATCCGACGATTTTAAACAAGATGGTGCGAAACTTCGAGGTTCAGTAATGTTATTAGGTCCAATGCTTGCCAGATTTGGAGAAGCTTACATGCCAACTCCGGGTGGTGATAAAATCGGGAGACGGCGATTGGATACCCATTTCCAGGGATTGGTAGAATTGGGTGCAGAGTTTCATTATGATGAAAAAGAATATTTTTATACATTAAAAGCAAAAGAACTTCACGGTAAGTTTATTTTGTTGGAGGAAGCTTCCGTCACTGGAACGGCCAATATCGTAATGGCTGCCGCGTTGGCGAAAGGCAAAACCAAAATTTACAATGCGGCTTGCGAACCTTATTTGCAGCAATTATGTAAGATGCTCAATAGAATGGGAGCGAATATTTCAGGTATTGGTTCTAATTTATTGACTATTGAAGGTGTTACCCATTTGCGCGGAACAGAACATACGATGCTTCCTGATATGGTGGAAATCGGTTCCTGGATTGGTCTTGCAGCGATGACGAAATCTGAAATTACCATTAAAAATGTCAACTGGAATGAATTGGGAGTGATTCCAAATACCTTTAAAAAATTAGGAATTCAATTAGAGAAAAGAGGCGATGATATCTTTATTCCGGCTCAGGAAAATTATACGATTCAGAAGTTTATTGATGGATCGATTCTGACGGTTTCCGACGCTCCCTGGCCAGGATTTACACCCGATCTACTTTCGATCATTTTGGTTGTTGCAACCCAAGCGAAAGGAACGGTGTTGGTTCATCAAAAAATGTTTGAATCCCGTTTGTTCTTTGTTGATAAATTAATTGATATGGGCGCGCAGATCATCTTGTGTGATCCGCACAGAGCGACTGTTGTTGGCTTGAATCATGAATATCCACTACGCGGGACTACAATGATTTCGCCAGACATTAGAGCAGGAAATGCGTTGTTGATCGCAGCGCTTTCCGCGGAAGGAACATCAACTATTCATAACATCGAACAGATTGACCGTGGATATGAAAACATCGATGGACGATTGAAAGCAATTGGTGCTGATATCGAAAGGATTTAATTCTAGTAAAGTTCTGAATTGGGCGATGATTATGATTGCCACGATTTTACGATAGTTACTTGCTTGTATTGAGAGCTTTAAACTCACTTTAATAAACAAAAGCAGCCATTTCAACTTGAAATGGCTGCATTTATCTTTAACTAAACAGCTAGATTTAAATTCTTTGATTTTACGAATCTTTCTTCCAAAAAATATCGTCGTATTCCGGTTCTTTTAATTCAGGATGATCCAGTTTTAAGAGATCTTCTAATTGCTCTTCAGTTGCTTGTTTTTCAATTTCCGGGAAAATTTGTCTTTCTTCAGTTCGGATATGAAGCTCGAGTAAAGCGCGGAACTCTTCAATTTGTGCTGGTGTTTTAAAACCGTCTTCTATCATTTTTTCAAACGTTCGGTGTTGTGAAATTGCTTCCTTAATTAATGGATGATCCTCTCCTAAAACTTTAAAAATAGTTTCCTCTTCTTCTGCGAAATGAGGTTTTAAATTCTGCAGGTAAAATAGCCCGATGTATTTAGACATTCTTTCCACTGAAACTTCTTTCTTCAACCCTTCTTTTAATTTCCAACAAAGCAAAAGACCAAAATGGTGGTCGCGGCTCAACTGTACTAAGGCTTCATGTCTTTTCATATTTTAAGTAGATTTTTTATAATTGTTTTTTAGTGATTTCGAATACGTTTATTTCAAGAAAGGTTTCATTTCTTTAGCCCAGATTTCATAACCGTTTGGTTTCATGTGAAGCATATCTTCTAAAAATAAATCTTTTCTAATCCTTCCGTTTTCATCATTCATTGCTTTTGTAATATTGATATAGTCGGCAGTTTTCTTTTTATTCATAAATCTTTTAATCAAGGAATTCGTAGCGATAAATTTTGGCCAAAGGTTTTCACGACTTGGAGATAATTTGATTGAAATATAATCAACCTGAATAGTTGGATAATACTTTCTAATTTCCGCGTAGAAATTTTTGTATCGATTGAATACCTGTCTCGCAGTCAGTTTTTCGTTGCCGGCAAAATCATTTTCACCACAGTAAATAATGATCTGCTTCGGAGAATACGGTTTTAAGAGTTCATCAGAATAAAAATTAAGATCATTTAAACTCGAGCCTCCAAATCCACGATTGACGATCTGTTTTGCAGGGAAATAGTCACTAACGTCCTTCCACATGGTAAAGGAAGAACTTCCGAGGAGAAGAATTGCATCTTTCGGTGGAGGGTTTTCTTTATTGATCTGTTTAAAATGTTCAATGTCGTTCCAAAAAGCGGGTTTGTCCTGAGCTTTAAAAATAAATAACATTAAAAAGGTAAACAGCAATGCAAAGGTTTTTTTCATTGGATACAATTTGTTCTCAATTTAATTAAAAAAAATGTAATTCTCGTGAGACCAACTTAGAAATGTAACTTAGATAGGAAAATCAAATAACATATTCCATTTTAAAACTGAAATTTCTGACTTTTTTAAAAAATTTGTTTTAATACAATCGAAAGCGGATTCCTGTTTAAAAAACTGCTAGCTATTAAATAAAAAACTCCTTTAACTAATTGTTAAAGGAGGAAAAAAAATCATTTGTGTTTTTAAGTCTTTAAGTTTTCAAGTTGAATACTTATTTCTTTTTTTTCTACTACAAATGTATAGAATAACAATAAAAATAAGGAATTATAGAGGTGGACAAAGAGTGGACAAATAGAAAAGTTGTATTTTTTATGATAAGAAAAACATAGAAATCATTGCAGTGAGCTGATTAAAACAGAATGCAAAAAAAAAATGAAATTTAGTAATGGTTACCATAACTAAATTTCATTAATTTTCTGAAACTTTTACCGATTAAAAAGGCTTCTTTAAAAATCGGCTTTGTTAAAACAAAAAGTAAAAAGTTTCATCATCATCTGTGTTTTTAGAATTCGAAAACTGCAAATCATTAAAATAAGTTGAGTTTCATGGTTATGTGTTAGGACAAATATATCATCTCGATGGAAATAAAGCCAAATATCAGGGTGGACAAAAGAGGGACAATTTTTCAAACAGGAGAAATTTACAAATATGTTTCAATATTATTACTATTAACAGGTTGATTTTTAGTTAATTAAGTGTGTTTAAGACGACTTTATTTTTTAAATATATTTTTACTTATTCAGGCTTTTCGGGGTAGTAGAATGTAGATATCATTTATTAGAAAGATTTTATTTGTTAAATAGATAGAAATTTTTTCTTTTCTTATAAAAATAGTATATTTCCATTCACAAAGTGATCACGAAAAAAATGGCAATAAAATATTTTACCAGTTTATTATTACTACTGTCTGCCATTTTATTGCAAGCGCAAAAAATCCGTTTGAGTTCATCAGATGATAAAGTTTCAGATTGGGAGCAGATCATCAATCAAAAAAAAGATTCAAAGAGTGATATCGCCTCCGTAAAAAATTTTCTACAACCATTGATCGACCGCAATTCTGAAAGCGACCAAATATTATATGATGTTTTGCTAGCAAATGCATATGCGGAAAATGTTGATAGAGTCAACGATAAAAGTGGCTATTATTACACCAAAGCAATTCGTCACGCAGCTGAAGCTAAGTTGAAACCTTTGGAAATCTGGGCAACATTAAGTTACGCCGGTTATCTTTATAATTATCGGCAAATGACCAAAGCTTTGCCTATCTTTTTAGCTGCCATTGATAAAATTGAAAAAACAGACATCAATCAATTAATATTACCGGCGGAATCTTTTACAAAAATTGGTTTTTATATGGATACGATAGGAGATGACTCAGAAGCCATTGCCTATTTAAAAAAAGCCAAAGAATACACGAAACCTAATACCTCTGAATACGCAGCTATTTTAGATAACTTAGGAATGAGTTATTTTAGAAAAGGTGAATTAAAAAATGCTGAAAAAAATATTAGGCAATCTTCAACTTTATCAAAGTCAATTGGTGATCAGCTTCGATATGCAAAAACACTGGGAAATTTAGCGCAAATCTATGAGCGAAATAAAGATCATAAAACTGCTATACAATTGGTTTTGGAAGATGTTCGGATCTCTAAAGAAACCAAAAGTGAAAAAAATCTGATGTATGCCTACACGCTGTTAACAAGATTGTATATTGCTAATAATCAAATTGATGAAGCGAAAGTAACGGTAAAAAAAGCGTGCGAAATTGCCACCTCTAAATCCTATTTTAAAATTAATGAACTCGATATTTTAAAATTGAGGTTGACCATTTTGCAAAATGAGAGCAGAGAGCACGAAGAGTTGGGCATCAGACGAAGAATAGAAATACTGGAAGATTCTCTAAATAAAACCGATGGCGTTCTTCCATTGAATCAAGCGAACTGGTTGATGCAAAAGAGAAAGTATCAACAGAATATTGCAAGCACCAATCAAAAATTTGCAACAGAGTCTTTCTGGAAAAATGTGATTTTCGCTACTGCAAGTTTGGTATTATTAGGGATACTTTTTGTTTTTTTTAAAGCTAAAAATCAGGAAAAGAAGAAACGAGTGTTGATGGAAGAGAAAATTGTAGACTATGAAAACTCCAGATTAAATATTGAACGTAAACTCTTAGATGCGAATAGAACGCTTGATTCCCAAATCGACTTTTTGAAGGAGAAAAATATTCAGATTCAAAAACTGTACGGAGAAATCGAAAATATTAAAGAATCAAAATCTTCTTTCAAGGATAATGATCGTGTGAAATTAGATGATCTGCTTCAATCGCATTTAATGACTGAAGAGAACTGGCGAAATTTTAAGAATGAATTTCAGCGCGAGCATTTGGAATTTTACGATAGTTTGATCGAAAATTTCCCTGAAATTACCGACTCTAATCTGCGAATTATTTTACTGCAGAAATTAGGTTTCACCAACTCAGAAATTTCTGGCCTTTTGGGAATAACAATCGATGCCGTTAAAAAGTCAAAACAAAGACTCAAGAGAAAATTAGGCGAAAAGTATGATCTCCTGTTTCAAATGATTGTTTCCGATAAATAAAAGAACGCTCTGAAATCTCAGAGCGTTCTTTGTATGATCATTGAAAATAAATTCAATTAATATCTGTAATATTCTGGTTTGAAAGGTCCTTTCACTTCCACACCAATATATTTAGCCTGTTCGTCTGTTAAAGTTTCTAATTCTACGCCTAATTTTTTAAGGTGTAAGAAAGCAACTTTTTCATCTAAATGTTTTGGTAACATGTAAACCTCATTTCCGTACGCTTCAGAATTAGTCCATAATTCGATTTGTGCTAAAGTCTGATTGGCGAATGAATTACTCATTACAAAACTTGGGTGACCTGTGGCGCAACCAAGGTTGACCAAACGACCTTCTGCAAGAATGATGATTTCCTTTCCATCAATCGTATAAACGTCAACTTGTGGTTTAACTTCATATTTAGTGTCACCATAGTTTTCGTTCAACCAAGCCATATCCAATTCATTATCGAAGTGACCGATATTACAAACTACTGTTTTATCTTTCATTTGTTTGAAATGCTCTCCTTTAACGATGTTAAAGTTTCCTGTAGTTGTAATAACGATATCTGCATTAGCAACAACCGTATCTAATTTTTTAACTTCGAAACCATCCATTGCTGCTTGCAAGGCACAGATCGGGTCAATTTCTGTAACGGTAACAATAGAACCAGCACCTTTGAAAGAAGCTGCAGTTCCTTTACCAACGTCACCGTAACCACAAACTACGACTCTTTTACCAGCCAACATTAAGTCTGTTGCTCTTCTCACCGCATCAACTGCAGATTCTCTACAACCATATTTGTTATCGAATTTTGATTTGGTAACAGAATCATTTACGTTGATTGCAGGCATCACCAAAGTTCCGTTCTGCATTCTTTCGTATAATCTGTGAACTCCTGTTGTAGTTTCTTCAGATAGACCTTTAATTCCCGCCGTTAATTCTGGATATTTATCAAAAACAAGGTTGGTTAAATCTCCACCATCATCTAAGATCAGGTTTAATGGTTTTCTGTCTTCACCAAAAAATACGGTTTGCTCAATACACCATTCGAATTCCTCTTCGTTCATTCCTTTCCAGGCGTAAACGGGGATTCCAGCAGCAGCAATTGCAGCCGCAGCATGATCCTGAGTAGAGAAGATATTACAAGAGGACCAAGTAACGTCTGCACCTAATGCAACCAAAGTTTCAATTAAAACTGCAGTTTGAATCGTCATGTGAAGACAACCAGCGATTCTTGCTCCTTTTAAAGGTTGAGAAGGCCCGTACTCTTCACGGATCGCCATTAATCCTGGCATTTCCGCTTCAGCTAAATTAATTTCTTTTCTCCCATATTCAGCTAATGAGATATCCTTAACTTTATAAGGAACGTATTGTGTTGTAGTTTCCATCTATTTAAATAAATTTGACGCGAAGATACGAAATGTCTTTTTTAAATTTAAAATATTTATGAAATAGGAGTTATCTCTTTAATCTATTACCTCTTCAACAGTTCCATTATTTATTTAAAGTAAAGCTGATTATTTGTTTATTTAAAGAATTGTGTAATTTTATCATCTAATAATTTTCAATGCCATTGTACCGAGATTTTTCCGATGATCAAGCAACCATTCTCCTTTGGAAATATGATGAAGCCGAAGATTTGAACCCAGAACTTTTAATCGAGAAAGAGAATTTAGAAAAGGTTAAAGATTATCATCCGACAAAATTGAAAGAAACTCTTTTGGTCAGAAAAATTTTAAAATCGATTTTGCCGGATCACAAAATTCTTTACGATGGAAGACAACCTTATTTATCGCCGAAAGATTATGAAATTTCGGTAACGCATTCTTTCCCTTTCGCAGCTTTGGCCATTTCAAAAAATAAAGTTGGAATTGATATCGAACCTTTTAATAAAAAGATAGAAAGAATTCGACACAAATTTTTACAGGAAGAGGAGAGTGGCTTTATTGAAAAAGATAAAGAAGTGGCTTATCTCACCGTGATCTGGTCGTTGAAAGAAAGTTTGTACAAGATCCATCATTCCAACTATTGGTCTTTAAAAAAGCATTACGAGGTAAAACCGTTCAGTTTAGATTTTCCTTTTAATATTCAATGCAGAGTTCACGATGACAATGTTTCTGATTTGTACAAAGCCCGCGTCGAATTTTTCGAAAACTATTGTTTCACCATTGTTGACTGAATTTCCGGTCCTAATTTCTCAGCGACTTTTCTTTGTTCTTTAGAAACGTCATAAATTAATTCCAGAATTTCCTTTAAGTTTTTCAATTCTGTTAGATGACTGATTCTGTTGGTATCGCGACGGTCAAAAAATTCATTTTCAGCCAGCTCTTTTTTACGGTTCTCAAGCAGATTCTCGACCGTATCCAAAGGTTCAATTTTACTTTCCTGTACGATGTTTTCGTCTGGATTTTTTTGATTCAGAAGTAATTTCGTTCGTACTAATTCTGCAGAAATTTTTAAATCCCAGCCATTAAAATCAATTTCAGGATAATGTTTTGAGGTCTCAGAATATTGCGAAAATGAGGCGATATATGCGGTAATTAAATGTGAAGTAATGACGAACTGATGCAGATGTTCCAGCTTCTTCTGCTGATTTTTAGGATCCGAGATCATTTTCTGAAAATTGTCAGATAGATTCGCTAAGTCGATAATAGCAGCTTTTCTGGTGAGTTTGTAGTTCTCAATGCCGATGTTATCATCTTTAAAGTAAGCCATTGCCGCAGAAAAATATTTGAAATTGCTATCTGCAGACTTCTTCATGAAATCTAAATTTTTGGTGTGTTCCCAAACTGGCAGTACAAAATAAGAAACCACGAAAGCCACAATTCCGGCGATCACCGTATCGAGAACACGGTCTTTGAAGATCATGTTTACATTTCCGGGTTTTAAAATATTAAAGGCCAGGAATACGTAAATGGTCATGAAAAATACTGCCCAGGAATATTTGGTTTTTAAAAAACTGAAACATAAAATCATCGCACTTAAAAACAAAACGAATAAGGCGGTCGTATTGGAAATGAAATGAAGAATTCCATAAGCGACAATCGCTCCGGAAATCGTTCCGTATAAACGCAGAAGATTTCGGTGTTTGGTAGTTGCATACGCAGGTTTCAAAATGGCAACAATGGTTATTAAAATCCAGTAGGCATGGCCAATTCCCAGGAACTCAAAACTGGAAATCCAATAACCAATAACCAACGCAAGCGTAATTCTTATGGAATGTCGGAACAAGCCCGATTTTAAAGAGAAGTTGCTCAGGAAAACTTTGCTGTTCAGTTTTTCTTCTGCGGTAACAAATTTTTGAAAGTCTAAACCTGTTGACAGGCTTTTTGCCAGCTTTTCGTCCTGACTGAAAACTTTATAAATTGTGATGATCTCGTCAGAAATAGAAGTGATCCTGTTTAATATAAACCGAAGCGTCATAAAATCTTCCAGGTTTTCTGGCGTCATTTTTCTGTTACGCAACTCGAAATATTCATTGAATATTTTTTCTAGCATTTCATCGATGTTTCGGAGCGGTTTTGCTTTAGAATTGCTTTGTAAAGCGATACCGATATTGCTCATTTCCTCGGACAATCGCTGTAAATATTCACCTATTGAATGTAAAAAAGCAGTGCTTCCAAAATTTTCCTGAACTTTTCTATAATCACTTTCAGAGGTCATTAATTTCTCATGAAGATCGATAGAATTCAGAAACATTAACATTAATAAACGACTTGTCGTCGTAGATTCATTAACTATTTTTCTGGTTTTAAAAACGGTTTCCCGAGTTTCTTCCTGTAGATTTTTAATGGAAATTTGCTGTGATATGATCTGAGAGTATAAGACATCGAAATCAGGGTTTTTAAAATAGAATTTCGATTTTAAGGAAAGATAATTCCCCAGTTCCAAATAATTTTCACCAATCATTTGGCCCGCTAATTTATACGGCTGAATTTTGGAAACGATTAAGAATATGAGAAGGTAAAAAATGGAACCTGCCAAAAAGATAAGTGAACTTTTAACAATATCATCGCCGGTTAAATGACCATCAATAAAAATCGCCAGCACGACTAAAGACAATGCTCCAACTGCAGCCAATCTTTGTCCGTAAACACCAATCATGGTGAAGAAAATGGAGAAAATAATAATCTCCGGATAGATCAGAAATGGAAAATCCTTTAAAAAACTTGCGACCACGGCTACAAAGAAAAACGAAGCAATCGCAAAAATTAAGGCATTTCTACGGCGGATGAACGGGCCAGCCTGATCGGTTAAACCAATAAAACTGGTTGCTAGCGGAAAGAGGAAGAATTCTTTGAGCAGTCCAAAATGGGCAAGAATAACACTGGGTAAAACAATTGCCAGCGAAATACGAACCGCCGAATAAATGGCTTGGCTGCTGGCAAATTTTTTTAGTTCCGTGGCGTAGTTCATACTGCAAATTTAAACATTTAAGGTCAAAAAAAAGCCTCAAAAAAATTTGAGACTTTATTATGCTTGATTAAGTTTTATTAATAATCCTGCGCGTTCGAAGATTCTTCACCAATATTCCAGGTTAATCCGAAACGGAGCGTGTTATCTAAGGCTGAATTAATTTTAGAAGTATTAATTAAATAAGACATATCCAAACCGAAAGACTGGTATTTTAAACCAACACCAACCGTTGCATATTGTCTTCCTCCCTGTTCAACACTTTCGTGGAAATAACCACCTCTTACGGCGAATGCATTGTCATATTCGTATTCAACCGCACCACTAAACATCGTGCTTTTGGTATTGCTAAATGATTTTCCGATTCCGTCAATAACTCCAACATTAGGAACATTTCCAGTTTCATCCGGACCAGGAACCAAAAGTTTTGAAGCTTCAAAGTTCAAACCGACTCTATTTAAATCATCTAAAAATAAGTCATATCCTGCACCAACTCTCGCCATTGTAGGAAGATAAGATCTGGATTCCTCATCGCCGGTGTAATCCAATCTAGGACCTAAGTTTTGGATGGCGAAACCACCTTTTACACGACCTTCAAAATCATTAATACTGGTATGCTTTTCTGACTGAAAATAACCTGAAACATCAACAGCAAAAGAGTTTGCTGGCTTCAAAGTGTTGTCGGAGTTAAATCCTCCAGATAAATCTGAACGAATAAATCGACCTGTAACTGCCATGGAATAATAATCAGATAATTTCAATCCATAAGCGACATCAATTGAGAATTCATTTGGTTTTGCGGTACCTTCCTGTACGACTTCAGAGCCAACTAATTTGGTAAGATCTACTGATCCCATGTTGAAATAATAGATACTTGCTGAAATAGTCGCTCTTTCTTCATCTCCTAAAAACTGGTGATAAGCACCGTAAAGTAAAAAGACATCGTTGGTCAATTTGCTCATGTACGGGGTATAGTTGATCCCAATTGCCGAAGTAGTTTTGCTGAAAGGATATTTCGCTGCATTCCAAAATTGTGAAAAGGCATCGGTAGTTGTTGCAACCCCTTGATCACCCATTCCTCCCGCTCTTGCATCAGGTGATATTCTTAGGAACGGCGCGCCAGTTAGAACCGGCTGAATGTTGCCAACCTGTGAATAA
>NZ_JBGZYM010000012.1:0-5830 GCF_041824135.1 Kaistella sp.
GAGAAAACCCAGGACCATTAGGAAAATTTGCAGATTATGCTGAAGGTTATTTTGTTTTTCCTAAACTAGAAGGTCCTATCGGTCCAAGAATGAGATTTCAAGGTAGAGAGGTGATTTTTTGGAGTGCTAATGATTATTTAGGTCTTTGTAACCATCCAGAAGTTTTAGAAGCAGATGCAAAAGCTGCAGCAGAATACGGAATGTTCTACCCAATGGGAGCAAGAGCAATGTCTGGTGAAACAGAGCAGCATCAGCAATTAGAAAGAGAATTGGCAGAATTCGTAAAGAAAGATTCAGCTTACCTTTTAAATTTCGGATATCAGGGAATGGTTTCTACCATCGATGCTTTAGTGGGCAGACATGATGTTATAGTGTATGATTCAGATTCTCATGCTTGTATCGTTGATGGAGTTCGTCTTCACATGGGTAAAAGTTTTACCTATAAGCATAATGATATTGCAAGTTTAGAAAAAAATCTTGTCAGAGCAACCAAAGTTGCAGAAGAGCAAGGTGGTGGTATTCTGGTGATTACCGAAGGAGTTTTCGGAATGCGCGGAATGCAAGGAAAGGTAAAAGAGATTTGTGACCTTAAGTCTAAATTTAATTTCCGACTTCTTCTTGACGATGCTCATGGTTTCGGAACACTAGGTAAAACTGGTGCTGGAGCTGGTGAAGAACAAGGTTGTCAAGACCAGGTTGATGTTTACTTCTCTACTTTTGCAAAGTCAATGGCAGGTTTTGGAGCGTTCATCGCCGCAGATAAAGACATTATCAGAATCTTAAAATATAATTTACGTTCACAGGTTTTCGCGAAATCTTTAACAATGCCAATGGTTATCGGAGGTTTAAAAAGATTAGAATTATTACGTACAAGACCAGAGATTAAAGAAAAACTTTGGGAAAACGTACGCAAACTTCAGAGTGGATTGATCGAAAGAGGATTCAACTTAGGCGGATCGGACACTTGTGTAACTCCTGTAATGATGCAGGGTTCTACCGTAGAAGCTACCCTACTTTCAAGAGATCTAAGAGAGAACTTTGGAATTTTCACGTCGGTAGTAATCTATCCGGTAATTCCAAAAGGAATGATCTTATTGAGATTAATTCCGACAGCTTCTCACACCGATTCAGAAATTAATGAGACGCTTGCTGCATTCGAAGCAATTCATGAAAAATTAGTTTCAGGCTTTTATAAAGAGCAGGAGCAAAAATTGTTGGAGGAGAAAAACCTTCAATTTAAGAACTCGTAAATTTTTCAGATTTATAATTATATAGACCGTTTGAAAAATTCAGACGGTCTTTTATTTTACACTTATTAATACCATGAGCCAAGTTATTATAACCAAACAGGATTTTAATAAAATCCACCGATCGATTACTGATGCTAAAGCTAAGAACAGCATTAAACCGGAAGAAGCCGAGAAACTGCTCGCCGAATTAAAATCTGCAAAAATTGTCGAACAGGATCAAGTTGATGGCGATGTTGTCACGATGAATTCAATTGTGAAAATTCACTTTCAGAATAATAAGACGACAATGGAATTTCAATTGGTTTATCCAGCTGATGCTAATATTAAGGAACGCAAGATTTCTATTTTTTCCTCCGTTGCATCTGCTTTGATTGGTTACAGCGTTGGTGACGAGATCGATTGGTTAATTCCTTCCGGAATGACTAAAATTGTCATTGATGAAGTAATTTATCAACCCGAATCTGCTGGGGATTTTGATTTGTAATGGCCGTTAAAATAAACAACTACAAAACCGTTAGAATAATCTGACGGTTTTTTTAAAATAAACTCAATGGTATAAATTCCAAAGATTTAAAATAAATTTGCAAAAAGAAAATTCCTTGAAAGATCTGCTTCTCATCACTCCACCTTTTACCCAACTCAACACTCCTTATCCGGCGACCGCTTACATAAAAGGTTTTTTGAACACTAAAAACATTTCAAGTTATCAGGTTGATTTGGGGATTGAAGTGATCCTGGAATTATTTTCAAAAAGTGGAATTGAAAAGGTATTTGCAGCTAATATTAATGAAATTACTTCTGAAAACTCAAAGCGAATTTTTGCTTTGAGAGAGGAATACATCAAGACTATCGATCAGGTTATTCTCTTTCTTCAAAATCATAATCCAACTTTAGCAAGACAAATTTGTAGCATGAATTTCTTGCCGGAAGCTTCCCGTTTTAATCAGTTGGATGATATGGAATTTGCGTTCGGAAATATGGGTTTGCAGGATAAAGCCAAACATCTTGCGACTTTATATTTAGAAGATATTTCAGATTATATTGTAGAAAATATCGATGCTGATTTTGGGTTTAGCAGATATGCGGAGCGGATTGGGCAAAGTGCCAATTCCTTTGATGAATTGTATTTAAAATTAAATGCTCCTCTAACTTTTACGGATGAATTTACTTTAAAGTTATTAAAGGAGAAATTAGATTTTGTTCAGCCAAAACTCGTTTGTTTTTCTGTTCCTTTTCCTGGGAATTTATACTCCGCATTCAGATCTGCACAATTTATCAAAGCCAATTATCCCGGACTCAAAATTGTGATGGGAGGCGGTTTTCCAAATACTGAATTACGAGAATTAAAGGATCCACGCGTTTTTGAATTTTTTGATTATATCACTTTAGATGACGGCGAATTACCGATTGAATTGGTTTTTGAGAATGTGATTTCAGGAAAAGAGATTTCAGAAGGTGAATTCAAAAGAACTTTTATCGTAGAAAATCAACAAGTCACTTATAAAAATAATACGACAAGATCAGATTACAAACAGGCATTTATAGGAACACCTGATTATACCGATTTACTATTAGACCAATATATTTCTGTAATTGAAATTGCCAATCCGATGCACAGTTTATGGAGCGATGGACGTTGGAATAAACTCACAATGGCGCACGGTTGCTATTGGGGAAAATGTACATTCTGTGATATTTCTCTCGATTACGTAAAACTCTACGAACCTATTTCCGCTAAAATTTTAGTGGATCGCATGGAAGAATTGATTGCACAAACGGGCGAATCAGGTTTTCATTTTGTAGATGAAGCAGCGCCACCAGCTTTGATGCGAGAAGTTGCGTTGGAAATCTTAAGGCGAAATCTCGTCGTTACTTGGTGGACGAATATTAGATTTGAAAAAAGCTTTAGTAAAGATTTATGTTTTTTATTAAAGACTTCCGGTTTGGTAGCCGTTTCCGGTGGATTAGAAGTTGCGAGCGATCGTTTATTAAAATTAATTGACAAAGGAGTTTCTGTAGATCAGGTCGCTAAAGTAACCCGGAATTTTACCGAAGCCGGCGTGATGGTTCATTCTTATTTGATGTATGGATTCCCGACTATGACGGTTCAGGAAACGGTGGATTCTTTAGAAATGGTTCGTCAGCTTTTTGAAATGGGAATCGTGCAAAGTGGTTTCTGGCATCAGTTTGCGATGACTGCCCACTCACCTATCGGAAATAATCCGGAAGAATTCGGCGTAAAACCTCTCAAAAAAGAAATACTTTTTGCACACAATGATATCGATTTTACCGACGAAACCGGCATTGATCACAGCAAGTTTAGTTTTGGCTTAAAAAAATCTTTATTCAATTTCATGCACGGAATTAATTTCGATCTTCCTTTAAAAGACTGGTTCGATTTCAAAATTCCGAAAACAACTATTCATCCTGATTATATTCATGATTGTCTTTTGGAAGAAGAAAATTTTGTTTTTAAAGGAAATTCCAAATTAATTTTTCTGGATAAAAATGCGAACGTCGAGAATTTTGTCAAAAAAACAAGAGCGGGCGCTTTTCAATATACGCGATTGACCTTTCACCTTAAAAGCAATATTGTCAAAATTGAATTAGAAACAGATCAAGCGCGTTGGTTAATGAAAATCTTCGCGGAAAACTCGACAGCCAATTCAAAGAAAATTACGCTTCAACAGCTTAAAACTGAGTTTGAAGAAACGTTCGAAGATTTTGAAATATTCTGGTTTTCAAAACCGATTCAACAATTGAAAGAGAACGGTGTTATTTTGAGTTTATAGGATCAAAATATTTTTTCAAATTTAAACCGACTCAGTCTTAAAAAAGTTTATTTTTACTAAAGAAATACTGGAGCAAAATCCAACTATTCAGATTTAAATAAACGACTATGAATGTAGCGGAAGATCTGTCTTTGAATAAAATAGCCAAAATCACTCTGCTTTTTTGGTTGATGAAAATTGTAGCGACGACGATGGGCGAAACTTTAGGTGATTTTATTGCCCAGACTTTAAACTTAGGATATTTGGTCGGAATCGGTATTACCTTAGTATTTTTCCTTCTAACACTTCTTCTACAGCTTTCTTCCAAAAAATATGTTCCTGCTTTTTTCTGGTTAGTGATCATCGGAACAACCACTTTAGGCACAGAAATCTCTGATTTTATTGATCGAAGTTTGCACTTAGGTTATGCCTTGGGAAGTCTGGTTTTAGTTGCTTTCCTTCTGTTAACACTATATCTCTGGTACAAAAAATATGGAAACCTGGAAGTCTATCCTATTTTCGAAACGCAAAAAGAAACCTTTTTCTGGGTCGCTGTTCTTTTCTCAAACAGTCTGGGAACTGCTTTTGGCGACTACCTTAACGACGGTTTAGGATTAAGTTATCTGATGGGCGCTTTGATCACTTTGGCGGTGATTGTTGTCGTCGTGCTCTTGCATTCTTACACCAAGATCAATCATATACTTTTATTTTGGATAGCCTTCGTTTTTACACGTCCGTTTGGTGCCACCTTTGGTGACTTTTTAACCAAGCCAATTGCGAAAGGTGGCCTGGATTTAGGTACACTCAACGCTTCGATTATTTCGATTATAATTATGGTTGTGCTAATTATTATCGCTCATAGAAAAGAAAAGATTCAGAGTTGAACAGAGAATATTTTCAGTTGTAATTATCGCTTTATTAAAAGTAAACTTAAACAAACCTCTCTCAAACTGCAAAGTTTATAAACAAAAAAATCCCGCCTTATAACTAAGACGGGATTTATATTAATGTAAAAGAGTTTTATTCTGCTAGAATAATTCCTTTGTTATTACTGAATTCTACCACTCCACTTTTCATTGTAAAAGAAAAAACACTTTCTTTTTCATTTTCTTTGATGAAATGCTGACTGTATTTCTCCTCTATTTCATTCGTGAACACTTTTATTTTCCCTCCGTTTAATGAGGTAACAATAGCGGCGTGATCTTTCATGATATGGAATTCTCCACTTTTTCCAGGAAGCAAAACAGATTTCACTTCACCTTCAAAAACTACAAACTCCGGAGTTAAAATTTTAATATTCATTTTTTTATAGATAATAGATAAAAGACGAAAAGATAATAGATTTGACTGTTTAAATGGTCTATTGTCTATTATCTATTCGTCTGTAGTCGTATTTTATGCGTTTTCCGCTAACATTTTTTCACCTGCTTCGATTGCTTCTTCGATAGTCCCTTTAAGGTTAAAAGCAGCTTCAGGTAAATGATCCAACTCACCGTCGATGATCATGTTAAATCCTTTGATGGTGTCTTTAATATCAACCAATACTCCTTTTAATCCTGTAAACTGTTCTGCAACGTGGAAAGGTTGAGATAAGAATCTCTGCACTTTCCGAGCACGGTAAACTGATAATTTATCTTCTTCAGAAAGCTCTTCCATTCCTAGAATCGCGATGATATCCTGTAACGCTTTGTATTTTTGAAGAATTTCTTTTACTCTTTGAGCACAGTCGTAATGTTCGTCACCTAAGATCTCAGAAGTTAAGATTCTAGAAGTAGAAGCCAATGGATCTACTGCTGGATAAATTCCTAA
>NZ_JBGZYM010000013.1:0-7730 GCF_041824135.1 Kaistella sp.
GTCCTGATGAAATTACTGAAGAAGTGAAAACTTCTGGACTGAGAGGTCGTGGTGGAGCAGGATTTCCAACTGGAATGAAATGGAGTTTCCTGGCTAAACCTGAAGGCGTACCAAGATATTTGGTAGTGAATGCTGATGAATCTGAACCTGGAACATTTAAAGACCGTTATTTGATGGAGTTTATTCCTCATCTTTTAATTGAAGGAATGATTATTTCCTCTTTCGCTCTTGGAGCAAAGACTGGTTATATCTATATCAGAGGTGAATATGCCTGGATCGTAGAGATTTTAGAAACTGCGATTGATGAAGCAAAAGCTGCTGGATTTTTAGGAAAAAATATTTTAGGAACTGGTTTCGATTTAGAAATCTATGTTCATCGTGGTGCTGGAGCTTATATCTGCGGCGAGGAAACTGCCCTTTTAGAATCTTTGGAAGGTAAAAGAGGTAACCCTCGTTTGAAACCACCTTTCCCTGCTGTTAAAGGTCTTTGGGAATGTCCAACGGTTGTAAATAACGTCGAAACGATTGCTGCAGTTGTTCCAATTATTAATATTACGGGAGCTGAATATGCAAAAATTGGCGTTGGTCGTTCAACGGGTACGAAATTAATTTCTGCGTGTGGAAATATCAACAAACCAGGAGTTTACGAAATAGATATGACCATTACTGTTGAAGAATTCATTTATTCTGATGAATATTGTGGTGGTATTCCAAATGGTAAAAAATTAAAAGCCTGTATTCCAGGTGGAAGTTCTGTACCGATTGTTCCAGCGAATTTATTGTTGAAAACGATCAATGGTGAACCTCGTTATATGAATTACGAATCCCTTGCTGATGGTGGTTTTGCTACCGGAACAATGATGGGTTCAGGTGGATTTATCGTTCTAGATGAAGATCAGTCTGTAGTTAAACATACTTTAATATTATCAAGATTCTACGCCCACGAAAGCTGTGGACAATGTACCCCTTGTAGAGAAGGAACTCCTTGGATGCGCATGATTTTAGAAAAAATTTACAGCGGAAAAGGAACCGCGGCAGACATTGATTTGCTGTGGGATGTTCAGCGAAAAATAGAAGGAAACACGATTTGTCCGTTAGGTGATGCGGCTGCTTGGCCTGTTGCTGCTGCAATCCGTCATTTCCGTGATGAGTTCGAATGGTATATTGATAATCCGGAAAGTCAAACAAGAAATTATGGTTTAGCCAATTATGCTGATCCAATTCCGGTGGCTGTAAAAGCAGAGTAAATAGAAATAAAGTTAGAAGATATAAAGAGTGTATTCTCTTTTAGCCATGAAGAAAGTAGCAGTTTTAGCAGCATTATTTTTAGGATTTAGTTTTGGCTTTGGTCAAGATGAAAAACCTAAAAAAGAACCTTTAACAAAAAAAGGACAAATGCTTATTTTTTGGGGATGGAATCGGGCCGCGTTTACCAATTCCGATATTCATTTTAAAGGAGATGGTTATGATTTCGTTTTGCATAAGGTGGTCGCTCACGATCGGCCTACTGAGTTTTCATATTATAACTATTTTAAACCAGACAGGATCACAATTCCGCAGACTAACCAGCGATTTGCTTATTTCCTTAAGGATAATGTCGCAGTAGTTGTAGGAGTTGACCACATGAAATATGTGATGGATCAAGAACAGTCAGTGAAATTTTCTGGTAACATTACCGATCCGGCTTATGCTGCAATGGTGCAAAACGGTCAGGTTGATTTAACAGATGGAGAATTCTTAGTATTTGAGCATACCGACGGATTGAATTATATCAACTTCGGTTTAGAAAAATATAAGAACATTTATAATAAAGAAAATTTCGATGTTGTATGGAGTTACGGTGGCGGTTTAGGCCCTATGTTTCCAAAGAGCAATGTGAAATTATTTGGTAATGAAAGAAGCGACCGATTCCACGTAGCGGGATTTGGTTTGGATGGTAGAACCAGTTTAAATTTTGTTTTTTGGAAACATGTGGTGGCAAGAGTCGAAGCGAAAGCTGGCTACATCAATATGTTTGATATTAAAACAACCTTAAATAACAAACCTGATAAAGCGGAACAGGATTTCGTTTTTGGACAAGTTAATTTTGGAATTGGATATACCTTTAATACAAAAAAATAATTAATTCATTTTTGAATTCATCTATAATGAGCGAAGAAATTAAAAAATTTAAGATAACCATAGACGGACAGACAACTGAGGTTTTGCCCGGTACTTCTATTTTAGAAGCTGCGAGACAAATCGGTGGTAAATCGGTTCCGCCCGCGATGTGTTATTACAAACCATTGGAATCTAGCGGTGGACGATGCAGAACTTGTTTGGTAGAAGTATCAAAAGGATCTGATGCCGATACGCGTCCGATGCCAAAGTTAGTAGCAAGTTGCAGAACTGGCGTAATGGACGGGATGGAAGTGAAAAATCTTACCTCTGATAAAACACAGGAAGCAAGACATGCAGTGACTGAATTTTTATTGATCAATCATCCACTCGATTGCCCTATTTGCGATCAAGCTGGTGAGTGTCATTTACAGGATTTAAGTTATGAGCACGGCGTTGAACGAACACGTACTGAATTTGAAAGAAGAACTTTTGAGCCAGAAGATATCGGTCCTAATATTAAATTGAATATGAACCGTTGTATCTTGTGTGCAAGATGCGTTTTGGTGGCGAATCAATTAACTGAAACCAGAGAACATGGAATATTGTTCCGAGGCGATCACGCAGAAATTTCTACCAATTTAAATAAAGCTTTAGAAAGCGACTTCATCGGAAACGTTATTGATGTTTGTCCAGTTGGAGCTTTAACGGATCGAACAGCAAGATTTGCAAGCAGAGTTTGGTTTACAAAACCCATGAACGGAACTTGTGAATGTTCAAAATGTGCAGGGAAAGCAGTGGTTTGGATGAAAGGCGAAGAAGTAATTCGAGTAACTGCGAGAAAAGACCAGTACGACGAAGTTCAGGAGTGGATCTGCGACGAATGTCGTTTCCATAAAAAAGATTTAAAACTATGGACGATCGAAGGCCCACGTCATATCGATCGCCATTCAGTGATTTCTTTGAACCACTACCAGAAACCTAAAAATATGATTAGTCTTTTGGATAATCCAGATGCAAAAGAACTGAGCGATAAAGACGAGAAATAATTATGGAGTTACTTACTTTTAAGATCATTTTGGTCGTTGTACTATTCACCGTATCTTTAGGTGTTGCCGCCTATTCTACTTGGGGCGAAAGAAAAGTAGCAGCGATTCTTCAGGACAGAATTGGTCCGGATAGAGCTGGTCCTTTTGGAATTTTGCAGCCGTTAGCTGATGGTGGTAAATTATTCTTTAAAGAAGGATTCGTTCCACAAGGTGCAGATCGTTTTCTGTTCTATGTCGGTCCGGCCTTGACCATGTTTATTTCCTTAATTACAGGAGCGGTTATTCCTTGGGGAAAATCTTTAAATATTGGTGGAAACTCTTTCGATATTCAGGTCGCCAATATTGATGTTGGTGTTTTGTACTTAATAGGAATGGTCTCTATCGGAGTATATGGAATGATGATCGGTGGTTGGGCTTCTAATAATAAGTATTCTTTGATTGGAGCAATTCGTGCTTCGTCTCAAATGATTTCTTATGAATTAGCAATGGGTCTTTCTCTTCTTTCTATTATTTTAATGTCCGGAAGTTTAGATTTACATTTTATAACCTCTTCGCAAGGAACCGGAAAAATTTGGGGATTCATACCAGCTGATGGAATGAACTGGAATATTTTCTATCAACCTTTAGCCTTTATCATCTTTTTCGTCGCAGCTATGGCAGAAACAAACCGTCACCCTTTTGATTTACCAGAATGTGAATCAGAATTGGTTAATGGTTACATGACCGAATATTCTTCAATGAACTACGGACAATACATGTTCGGTGAATATGTGAATATGTTTATCTCTAATGCTTTAATTGCTACGTTATTTTTCGGAGGATTTAATTATCCCGGAATTAGCTGGGTCGCAGAAAACTGGGGAGAAAATACTGCCGGAATCTTAAGTATCGCGGCAATGTTAGGTAAAACAATCTTAGGAATTTTAATCTTTATGTGGATCCGTTGGACCATCCCGAGATTTAGATATGACCAATTAATGCATTTAGGCTGGAAGAAATTAATTCCTTTAGCATTATTGAATTTAGTAATTACGGCCGCCGTGATTGTTTTCTTCGCAAACTAAAAAATCAAAGAAGTTTTAATGCAACACTGAAAAGTGGCGCTAAAACCCATCAATATGAAATTGACAAACAGATCGAAAGTAGTCTCGAACAAAGAGATGACTTTTATGGAAAAATTATACCTCCCAGAAATTTTCAAGGGAATGGCTATTACTTTAAGGCATGCGATTGAAGGGCCGAAAGGAAAAGTGTACGCTTATCCCGAAGTCATCAAACCGATTGCTAAAGTTTGGCGCGGACAACACGTTCTAAAACGTGATGAAGAAGGTCGTGAAAGATGTACTTCTTGTGGATTGTGTGCGGTGGCTTGCCCTGCAGAAGCAATTACCATGACTTCTGCCGAAAGAACCAAAGACGAAAAACACCTTTACCGGGAAGAAAAATATGCGGCGGTCTATGAGATCAATATGCTTCGTTGTATTTTTTGCGGAATGTGTGAAGAAGCTTGTCCGAAATCGGCAATTTACATGACAGACCGTTTGGTAGATGTAGAAACCAACCGTGGAAGTTTCATTTATGGTAAAGACAAACTGGTTGAAAAAATCAATGAAAGAATTGATATTACCGCTCGTCAAACTGAATTACAAAAAAAATCAGTAAAATAGTATGGAACAAATCTTATTTTTCTTCGTATCATTTTTGGCTTTGGCAAGCGCATTCTTTTTTGTTTTTGCTAAAAATGCGATGTATGCTATTTTATCGCTTATCGTCACTTTCTTTTCTATCGCCGCTCTTTATATCTTATTGAATGCACAGTTCCTCGGGATTGTACAGATCATTGTATATGCTGGAGCGATCATGGTTTTATTTCTTTACATTTTAATGATGTTGAATTTGAATAAAGAAGATGAGAGCAAAAAGAAAAACCTACCCAAATTCATCGGCGTGTTTACTTCCGGATTATTATTGGTTGGGATTTTAGGAGCCTTCAAAGGATTAAACCAAAAAACATTTGCAGGTGATGTCGATACCTCAGTTGGGTTGACGAAAAACCTTGGTAGATTATTGTTTAACGAATATGTTTTGCCGTTTGAATTGGCTTCTATCCTGATTCTTGCAGGAATTGTAGGTGCGGTTTTAATTGGTAAAAAAGATTTATAGAATTATGGGAGAAGTAAATTCATTTATACAGGCAGTACCATTAGAATATTTTATTATTCTAAGTTCTGTTTTGTTTTGTCTCGGTGTTTTGGGGGTTTTAATCCGCAGAAATGCCATCATCATTTTAGGATGTGTGGAGTTAATGCTTAATTCTGTAAACCTTTTACTGGCTGCTTTCTCCTCTTACAAAGGTGACGGGAACGGACAGATACTGGTTTTCTTTATCATGGTGGTCGCTGCAGCAGAAGTTGCCGTAGGTTTAGCAATTATCGCCATGTTGTATAGAAATACAAAATCGGTAGACATTAGTATTTTTAATAAATTAAGAGGATAATATAGGATGGAAAATTTAGTTTACGCGATTATACTTTTACCACTTGCAGGATTTCTATTCAACGGATTATTCGGAAAAAAGCTTCCGAAGGTTTTGGTAGGAACAGTTGCTACGGCAGTTGTATTTGCTTCATTTCTTATCGCTTCAAGTTTATTCTTAAAGTTTGATTCAGAATCACAGCCCGTTATTGTAAAAGCATTTGAATGGTTTAGGATTAACGGAATCCAGGTGAATTTCGCCTTCCAGATTGATCAGCTTTCATTGATGATGGTATTGATCATTACCGGAATCGGATCCTTGATACACCTCTACTCTATTGGCTACATGGCAACTGACGAAGGTTTTTATAAATTCTTTTCTTACATGAATTTATTTATCTTCATGATGTTACTGTTAGTAATGGGAAGCAATTACTTAATTCTTTTCATTGGATGGGAAGGTGTTGGATTATGCTCTTATTTACTCATTGGATTCTGGTACAAGAACAAAGAATATGGTGCTGCTGCAAGAAAAGCTTTTATCATGAACCGTATTGGTGACTTGGGAATGATCATTGGAATTCTGATGATTGCCTCTCAAACCAACGCTATTGATTACCTTTCTGTAGCCCAAAATTCAGGAAAATTTGAACTGGATTCAGGAGTGATAATATTCATCACCGCGAGTTTATTTATTGGAGCCATCGGGAAATCTGCACAGGTTCCTTTATTCACTTGGCTTCCAGATGCGATGGCTGGACCAACTCCAGTTTCAGCATTGATTCACGCGGCGACCATGGTAACTGCTGGTATTTATTTAGTGGTCCGTTCGAACTTCCTATTTTCACTGGCTCCAACAACAATGGACGCTATTCTCTTCATCGGGCTATTAACGGCTTTAGTTGCTGCCTTTATCGGACTTCGACAAAACGATATTAAAAAAGTTTTAGCCTATTCTACCGTTTCACAATTGGGCTTTATGTTCGTTGCAGTTGGTGTAGGCGCTTATACCACCGCAATGTTCCACTTGATGACGCATGCTTTTTTCAAAGCGTTGTTATTCTTAGGTTCAGGTTCTGTAATTCATGCCATGAGCGGAGAGCAAGATATGAGATTGATGGGTGGTTTAAAGAAAAAGATTCCAGTTACGCATATTACTTTCCTAATCGGAACATTAGCAATCTCAGGATTCCCATTCTTTTCAGGGATGATCTCTAAAGATGAAATTTTAGCAAATGCATTTGGTAAAAACCCGATGATTTGGGTAATTCTATTTGCGATCGCAGCAATGACAGCGATTTATATGTTCAGAGCGTACTACTTAACATTCCATGGAGAATTTAGAGGAACTGAAGAACAGAAAAGTCATCTTCACGAAAGTCCTTTAAATATGACCATACCGTTAGTGGTTCTTGCTATACTTTCAGTTGTTGGTGGTTTTATTAACCTTCCACATTTCATAGGTCACGGCGACTATGCCAATTTAGATCAGTGGTTGAATATCCTTTACGTTTATGATTTAGAACTTCCAGAAGTTCCATTCATGACGGAAATGATTCTTTTAGGATTAACTGTTTTAATGTTCTTTGTGGTTTGGTTCGTTGTTAAAAACATCTACGTCAACAAGAAAAAAATGGCTTTGCCAGAGGAAAATTATATTGGCTGGGAAAAACTATCCAACAGAAAATTATTCATCGATGAATTGAACAATGCGACATTTGTGAAATTTATTGAAGGTCTTGGTGTCGGTGGAAATATGTTTGACAAAGGCGTTTTAAAAAGATTTGGCGACTACATTGGTACTGGAGCAGAAGATTCTGGAAGAGCCGCAAAAAAGCTTCAAAACGGAAATGTAGAGAATTATGTTCTCATCATGTCTTTGGCGATCGGAATTATTTTAATTGTTAACTTTATATTACAATAGTAAATGTCATACCTATTATTAACATTACTGCTTTTACCTCTTATAGGTTCAGTCTTGGTGTTCGCGTGGAAAAATCCCGCCAGTAAATATCTCGCATTAGGAATTGCATTTGCACAAATGTTATTGACCTTTTATATGCTGTCTAATTTCGATTTCAAACCTACCGTTGACGGAGTTTTGCAATA
>NZ_JBGZYM010000014.1:0-24594 GCF_041824135.1 Kaistella sp.
CTCTATATAAAGTTAAAATAGGTTAACTTTGCAAAAATTAAAATAAAAGTATAAAGTATACATGCCAAAAATTAGATTAAACAAAGCGGTTAAGGAATTTAATATTTCGATGACAAGGCTCGTAGAATTTCTACATGCTAAGGGGATCGAAGTGGAAAGTAATCCGAACGCTCAATTGGAAGAATCGGCATATTCTGCATTAGAAGCTGAGTTCCGTAAAGACGGGGAACAAAGAAAAGCTTCTCATGAGGTAGTGATTGCAAAGGTTCCAGAAGAAAAGCTGGAAATAGAGCCATCGCAACCTGAGGTAATAAGAGCCAGATCAAGTCAAAAACCTGAAACAAGAATTTTAGGGAAGATCGACTTAGATCCAAAGAAACCTGAAGTAAAAGCAGAGCAACCAGCCGCGCCAGCTCCAGAGCCAAAACCAGTCGTTGAAGAAACGCCCGTAGCTGAGAAAGCGCCAGTTTCTGAAAAAGCACCTGTTTCTGAGAAACAGGAATTCAAAGTTTTGGATAAAATTGATTTGTCTAAAATAGAAGGCAATAAACCAAGATCTTCGAAAAAAGATCAACCGAAAAAACCGGAGGTTGTAGCAGAAAAAGCGCCTGAGCAAAAAGCACCGGAAACTCCTGTTGTTGCTACACCAGTAGAAACTCCAGCGCCAGTTGTAGAAGCTCCAGCAGCCGAAGCTCCTGAGTCAGATAAAATAGAAACGGTTTACAAACAGTTACAGGGTGTTAAGATCCTGAAACAAACGGTTGATTTATCACAGTTTAATAAACCAAAACCTTCCCCGAATTCAGCCGCTGCCAAGAAGAAAAGAAAGCGTATTGAAAAACCAAATCCAACAGGCACGAATACTCAAGGTGCTCAAGGAAACAGACCTCCGGGTCCTGGTCAAGGGAATCGTCCACCTGGACAAGGTCAAGGAAATCGCCCGCCTGGACAAGGTGGCGGAAACCGACCTGGTGGTGGATATCAAGGTGGTAACAGAGGCCCAGTAAGAAGAGGTCCTGTAATGCCAGTTGAATTAACTGACGAACAAGTTAAAAATCAAATTAAGGAAACTTTAGAAAAACTGACCAGCAAAGCCGGTAAAAATAAAGGAGCCAAATATAGAAAAGAGAAAAGAGTTTATAGAAGAGAACAGGATGAGCGTCAGGATGAAATCGATGCTGCTGACAGAACTCTGAAAATAACAGAATTTATTACGGTAGGTGAATTAGCTTCATTGATGAATGTGAGTCCAACCGAAGTAATATCTGCATGTTTCTCATTAGGAGTAATGGTAACGATGAATCAGCGTTTAGAAGCTGACACATTATTACTTGTTGCCGATGAATTCGGATATACCATTGAATTCTCTGATGCTGATGTTGAAGAATCAGCCTTAGAAGAAGATACCGATACTGCCGAGGATCTAGTATTCAGAGCGCCGATCGTAACCGTAATGGGTCACGTGGATCACGGTAAAACTTCATTGTTGGATTATGTTCGTAAAACCAATGTAATTGCCGGTGAATCTGGTGGAATTACACAGCATATTGGTGCTTACAACGTGAGACTGGAGAACGGTCAAAGAATTACTTTCTTAGATACACCAGGTCACGAAGCATTTACGGCGATGAGAGCCAGAGGTGCACAAATTACTGATATTGCAATTATTGTGATTGCAGCAGATGATGATGTGATGCCTCAAACCAAAGAAGCAATTTCTCACGCACAAGCGGGGGGAGGTCCAATGATTATTGCGATTAACAAAGTAGATAGACCAAACGCTAACCCAGATAATATTCGTCAACAACTTTCTGCAATGAATGTTTTGGTAGAAGAATGGGGTGGTAATGTACAGTCACAAGAAGTGTCTGCCAAGTTTGGTAATAATATGGATGCATTACTTGAAAAAGTATTGTTACAAGCTGAAATTTTAGAATTAAAAGCCAATCCAGATAAGAGTGCGAGTGGAGTTGTAATTGAAGCATCTCTAGATAAAGGTAGAGGTTATATCTCAACCATTCTTGTACAGGCTGGAACTCTTAAAGTTGGGGATTATGTACTTGCCGGAAAAAATCACGGTAAAGTTAAAGCGATCCTTGATGAAAGAGGGAAAACCATGGAGGAAGCTGGACCATCAATTCCGGTAACTATTTTAGGTTTAGATGGCGCACCAACTGCAGGTGATAAATTTAGAGTATTCGCGGACGAAAGAGAAGCGAAAACAATTGCAACCAAAAGAGAGCAGTTGCAACGTGAGCAATCAGTTAGAACTAAGAAACACGTTACCCTGGATGAACTGGGAAGACGTATCGCATTAGGAGACTTCAAAGAATTAAATATTATCCTGAAAGGTGATGTTGATGGTTCTGTAGAAGCACTTTCTGATCAGCTTCAAAGTTTATCTACGGAAGAGATCAGCGTGAAAATTATTCACCAAGGTGTTGGACAGATCACAGAGTCAGACGTATTGTTAGCCGCAGCATCAGATGCAATTATGATTGGATTCAACGTAAGAGCAGGTGTTAACGCGAAAGAATTGGCTGATAAAGAAGAAATCGAAATCAGAACCTATTCTATTATCTACAAAGCGATTGATGAAGTTAAAGAAGCGATGGAAGGTATGCTTTCGCCTGAGATCAAAGAACAGGTGATTGGTAACGTAGAAATCCGTGAAACTTTCAAAATTACGAAAGTAGGAACGATTGCAGGTTGTATGGTTCTTACCGGAAAAGTAACCCGTAATTCTAAAATTAGATTGCTGAGAGACGGAATTGTGAAATTCGAAGGAGAGCTTGAAAGTTTGAAACGTTTCAAAGATGATGTGAAGGAAGTGACCAAAGGTTACGAATGTGGACTGAATATCAAAGGATACAATGATATTGAAGTCGGCGACATCTTAGAGGTTTACGAAGAGATTTCAGTGAAGAAAAAGTTGAAGTAATTGTTTAAATATGATACAAAACCTGCTATTCTAGCAGGTTTTTTTGTGCGTTGTAATTCATACTTGTTCTAAATAGCTTTTTACGCACCACCTTTTCTGTAAAAAGAATATACTGAAACTACTAAAAATTCAATAGATGACCGAAAATGGGAAACATTTTTACATTATATGTTTTTAATTGTTATATAATTACCATTAATGCTCTCCATATTGAAAATATAACACATCACTGTATTGCCTATGTTAAATTTAATTAACATATTTGCGCTTTAAATATTAAAATGTGTTAATATGAATGTGAAATTAAGAATTTTAACCGCAGGTGTACTGTTCTTTACAGGACAAGCGGTAGTTGCGCAGCAGGATTCAACTAAAACTCAAAATATTGAGGAAGTTGTAGTTGTTGCCTACGGTGTTCAGAAGAAATCTACGTTGACAGGATCAAACGTTCAGATTGATTCTAAAAAAATCGAGGACAGACCGATTTCCAACGTGCTACAATCTTTAGATGGAGCTGGAGCAGGAATCCAGGTCGCTTCAGGGAGTGGACAGCCAGGAGATGGTATTTCTATCAGAATTAGAGGAGCAGGATCTTATTCAGTATCCAATGAGCCTTTAATTATTGTAGATGGAGTTCCTTTCCCAGGAAACTTAAACTCTATTAATCCAAATGATATTGAAAGCTTGAACGTATTGAAAGATGCAGCTTCAACTTCACTATACGGTTCATCTGCAGCCAACGGAGTTATTATGATTACGACTAAAAGAGGTAAAAAGAACTCTTCTAAAGTAACCTTCAACACCAGTACTGGTATCATCAGCAGATTCGTACAGGAGTATGACAGAGTTGGACCAGCTGATTACTACGTATTAGGATGGGAAGCAATGAGAAACGGAAGATTAGCAGTAGCTGGTCAGACATTAGCCACTGCAAATGCTTATGCTTCTGCTAACTTAATTTCAGGGAATCTTAAAACCAATGTATTTAATGTTCCAGATGCACAACTAGTGGTAGATGGAGTGTTTAATCCAAATGCTACTTTAAAGTATAACGATTTCAATTGGGCAGATCCTTTAATCGGAGTAGGAATCAGACAAGATCATAACTTAAGCTTTAGTGGTGGTAATGACAAAAGTACTTTCTTCTCATCTGTTAACTATTTGAAAGAAGAAGGTTATTTAATAAAATCAGATTTTGAAAGAATCGGTTTGCGTCTTAACGCTGATTCTCAAGTAAAAGAATGGTTAAAGTTAGGAGCAAGTTTAAACGCTTCTGTTAGTAGCGGATCGAACGCAGTTGATGGTGTTGACAGTAATGCTTCATTTATCAATCCTTACCGTTGGACCAGAACGATGGGACCTATTTACAGCCCGTACCAACATGATCCGGTAACTGGTGAAAGATTGTACGGACCAGATGGTGAAGTTTTATATGATGCTGGAGCCTTAAGAGGACCAGATGCTGCTTCAGGACGTAACGTAGTTTGGGAAACTTTATTGAATGATAATACAACCAATACTTATAATGCACAAGGAAATGTTTACGCAGAAGTTAAACTTTTGCCAGAACTAACCTTTAGAACAAACGGAGCTTATAATTACAGAGGAACGCTTAATAAAACCTATACCAACACTTTCATCGGTGATGCTATTGGTATTGGAGCTGCGGGAAGAACTGCTTATTTCAACCGTGATTATACTTTCAACCAGACTTTAACGTATGATAAAACTTTTGGTGATCATTCCGTTACCGTACTTGGAGGTCATGAAAACAGTGCCTTTTTACGTGATTATTTGTATGGTTACAAGAGAAATCAAAGTATCGCAGGATCTTATGAATTTGGTGCTTTTGTAGATAATACAACCAGCAACTCTCAATATGACAGCAGAACAAAAGAAAGCTGGTTTGGTAGAGTAAACTATAACTTCCAGGAGAAGTATTTATTAGAAGGTTCAATTCGTTGGGATGCGTCTTCAAGATTCGCAACCGATGTTAGATGGGCTTCATTCTGGTCTGCTGGTGCAGGTTGGGTAATGTCTAGAGAAAATTTCATCAGCAACGTGAAAGCGATCGACTTCTTAAAATTAAGAGGATCTTATGGTGAGGTAGGAAATGACAACCTTAATACTTGGTATGCTTACCAGTCTTTGTTTGGTTTAGGTTTTAACAATGGAACAGAGCCAGGAATTATTTTGAGCACTGTAGCAGATCCAAACATTTCCTGGGAAACTAAAGCACAAACAGATGTTGCTTTAGAATTCGAATTATTTAACAGAAGAGTTAGAGGTACTTTAGAATATTATAATTCTGAAACCAGAGATTTGCTATTCCCAATTCCAGCACCAGTGAGTGGAGGTATTGATGGAAACAGTATTCAAACCAATATTGGTAATTTGGTGAACAAAGGTTATGAAATTACCCTTAGCGCAGATGTGATCAAAAACCAAAATGTAAAATGGACTGTAAATGCTTACGGTACTGCTTACAAAAATGAGATCACTAAACTTCCACAGGATGAAATCATCAACGGTAGTAAAAAACTAATGGTTGGTAAAGATCTATATGCATTCTGGCTGAAAACCTGGTATGGTGTTGATCCTTCAGACGGAGCAGGATTGTATGTTTTAGATCAAGCGAAGTATCCTACCTTAACTGATGCTGATGTTAGAACAGTAAACGGGACTTTGGTTACGACGAAACAAGCGAAAGCATTGTATGAGTACCAAGGATCTGCGATTCCAGATTTCTTCGGTAACTTATCTACTACAATTAGTGTTAAGAACTTTGAGTTATCTGCAGCATTTAACTACCAATTTGGTGGGTTAATATACGATCTTAACTATGCTAACGTTATGAGTGCATACCCACAAGGTGGTGCTGCTCACGCAGATATGCTAGACAGATGGACCACTCCTGGACAAATAACTGATGTTCCTATTTTGAGTTCAGCAAGTTATACTGACGCTGGTGCAGGGTCATCCAGATGGTTGGTTGATGCAAGTTATGTAATGCTGAGAAACGCGACCTTCGGATATAACTTCAACAAAGATGTCGTGAAAAACGTTGGAATGAATAGTTTGAAAATATTTGTAAGTGGTGAAAACCTTTGGTTATCCAGCAAGAGAGCCGGTTTAGAGCCTTACCAATCATTTAATGGTACTGTAAGCAACAGATATTCTCCTTCCAGAATTATAACTTTTGGATTAAGTACAACTTTCTAAAAAATTGAACAATGAAATTTATTAATAAAAAAACAATCTTTCTTGCTGCTGCTTCAGTGGTATTAAGCATGGTTTCATCATGCGAAAGAGACTATCTGGAAACAGATCCAACTGATGCAGTAAGTGAGCAATTGGCCTCAGGTTCTATTGAGAATCTTACGACAATTATCAACGGTATGCACAGAAATATGCACCTGAGACAAAACTCTAGTCAAGGTCAAAACGGGAATATCGGTATCATGATTTATATGGACGTAATGGGTGAAGATTTAATTTTCCCTGCTACTGGTCCTAACTGGTATGTAAGCACCATCAGATGGCTGGATAATGCTAATGCAAATTCAGGAAACTTATTCTACCCGTATGATTTTTATTACGAGCAGATCAGAATGGCGAACATCGTTATTATCAACGCTCCTACCGTTCCGGGTGATCAGGCAGCTAAAGATAAAGTGATGGGTGAAGCCCACGCATTTAGAGCATTCTCTTACTACATGCTTACTCAAATCTATGCAAATAGATATGTTGCTGGTGGTAATAATGCACAATTAGGAGTGCCATTGAGATTAGATCTTACCTTTGATCCAATCCCAAGAGCTTCTGTTGAAGACGTATATACCTCTATTAACAATGATCTTACTGCTGCTTTCACTTTACTTTCGGGTAAAGCAAGATCTAACAAATCACATTTCAATGCAGATGTGGTAAAAGGATTGATGGCAAGAGTAGCTTTAACTCAAGGAAAATATCCTGAGGCAGCTACTTACGCTAAAGAAGCAAGAGCAGGTTTCGCGTTGATGAGTAACGCAACTTATAAAGCGGGATTCAATAATTATACAAACGGAGAATGGATGTGGGGTTACAAACCTCTTGATACCACCTCTGATTATTTTGGAAACTACATGGCTTATATGTCAAGAAACTATAACTCTTCACAAATTCGTCAGGCTCCAAAAGTGGTAAACAAGTTATTGTTTAATCAGTTCGCAGCAACAGATGTTAGAACTCAGGTAATCGATCCAACTGGACTTCATACTTCATTAAACTTACCTTCAACTTACTTAAGAGTTCCTTATACTTCTCAGAAATACCTTTCTGTAAATGGTGCTGGAACTGTCGATAACAGTGTAAGTTTAGGAGATATTCCTTTGATGAGATCTGCAGAAATGTATTTAATTGAAGCTGAAGCCTTAGCGAGAGCTAGTAGAGAAGCAGATTCGAAAATCGTTTTTGATCAATTCGAAAAGAATAGAAATCCTTCTTATGCTGGAGCTACCACTACTGGTCAAGCTTACATCAATGAGATCCTTAACAGTAGAAGATTAGAGCTTTGGGGCGAAGGTTTCAGATTCTTAGATCTAAAAAGACTTAATTTACCTTTAGATAGAACAGGAACTAATTTTGCTCCGGTTGTAATTAACAATTTAGTTACAGTACCTGCAGGAGACAAAAGATGGACTTGGTTGATTCCACAATCGGAAATTGATGCTTCAAAAGGTTTAGTTAAACAAAACGATCTTTAAGAAAGTCAAATGAAAGATCAATAAAATCTTTCTTATTAAATTTTTCAAAAGGAAACCGCCAGTAATGGCGGTTTCTTTTTCGTTTATGAAAGCGCTTAACAGACTGGTATACAGCCAATATTCTGATTTTTTAGTTTGATGTTCTTTAAACATTATTTATTTATATAAAAGAATCCTGCACAACTTTAACGTTTAGCTCTTTAATTTCCGCTTTGATAAAAATGCACGTTTTCTGTTGATTTATCGAAAAATTTAAAGATGTTTTGTTGTTAATTGTAGTGTGATAAGCTTAAAAAAATGATTTTGATACAATGATTGATTTCCTCTATATTACTGTTTAACATGCAGTTAACTTGTTTATATTAAATATAATTAACATATTTGCATCTTAAATATTAAAAAGTGTTAATATGAATGTGAAATTACGTGTAGTAAGTATGGCGGCAGTTTTTTTTACTGGTTCCCTATTATTTGCACAAAGCAAAGGTGACTCTCTGTCAACTCAGGATATCGATGAAGTGATTGTCGTTGGGTACAGTAAAGTCAAAAAAGAGTCTTATACAGGTACTGCTTCTGCAGTTGATCAGACTTCGGTGGATAGGAAAAGTGTTTCTACTGTAACTCAGGCTCTTTCTGGAGAGGTTGCAGGGGTTCGCGTAATTAATAGTTCAGGGCAGCCAGGAACTGAAGCAACCATTAGAATTAGAGGTTTCGGATCCGTTAACGGTAACCGTAGCCCACTTTATGTGTTAGATGGTGCACCTTATACAGGGAATGTTTCAGCAATTAATCCTGATGACATCGAAAGTATGACTGTGTTGAAAGATGCAACTGCCACAGCGATCTACGGAAGTAGAGGAGCGAATGGAGTTATCTTGATCAACACCAAAAAAGGAAAATCAAACAGAGCCCAAATTCAATTGGAATCTAAAGTTGGTTTTAACTTTAACTTACTTCCGAGATATGATGTGATTGAATCACCTGAGCAATACATCGGTTTAAGTTGGGAAGCGCTTTATAATCAAGGTAAACTTAATGGTAATGCTGATCCTATCAAATATGCTAATGACCGATTGTTTTCCAATTCAGGTATTCGCCCGCAGTACAACATGTGGGGAGTATCGGCGTCACAGCTAATTGATCCTACAACAAAGCAGGTTAGACCAGGAGTTAGTAGAGTATACAATCCTGAGAATTGGGAAGATTATGCTTTCCAAACTTCTATCAGAACTGAGAATAATTTAAGTCTTTCTGGAGGTTCAGATAAAACAACTTATTATGCAGGTATTGGTTACTTGAAGGATGAAGGATATTCAATCAACAGTGAATATGAGAGATATACGGGTCGTCTTAATTTATCTCATCAAGCCAAAGACTGGTTAAGAGGAGATTTTAATTTTGGATATGCTTTCTCTAAATCTAAAAATAACGGCCAGTCTGAAGATTCAGGAAGTATTTTCTGGTTCGTAGATAATATTCCGTCTATTTATCCATTATTCTTAAGAAACGCTGCTGGAAATACTGTGGCAGATCCACATTATGGTGGTGCACAATATGATTATGGTGTAGGTCGTGGCTTTGGTGCTTTAACCAATGCTATTGCTGATGCTACTATCGATAAGGACAGAAGTTACAAGCATGAGATGAATTCCAATTTTTTCTTAGAAGCTACCATTGCACCTTGGTTAAAATTTGAAACTAGATTAGCTGGTCAGTATTATAATAATAGTAGAGATTTACTTAATAATCCTTTCTATGGATCTTCTGCCAGTCAGGGTGGTAGTATTTTCAAATCTAAAACTGAGTTATTTTCGTGGAATTTCTTACAATTGGTAAGGTTTAATAAAGAATTTGGTAGTCATAGCATCGAAGCTTTAGCAGCTCACGAAAGTAATTACTATCAACTGAAATATCTTTCTGGTTCTCGTTCAGGATTAATTGATCCGGATATCGCTGAATTTAATAATGCAACTGTACAAAATGGGACAAGTTCATTTATTCAGGATTATGCGTTAGAAAGTTTCTTTGGACAGGTGACTTATGATTTCGATAATAAATATTTCCTTTCATTAACTGGAAGAAGAGACGGTTCATCTCGATTCTTAAATGACAAATGGGATAATTTTTATTCTGCCGGTATTGGTTGGTTAGTGTCAAAAGAAAATTTCTTGATGGATAACAGTATCATTAAGACTTTAAAATTGAAAACAAGCTACGGAACAGTAGGTGATCAGGCAGGAGTTGGTTTTTATCCAGGATACAATGTGTATAATCCAGGAAACTTCATGGGTGATATTGCAACTCGATTTGACAGAGCAGGTTACCCTGATTTGACTTGGGAGCGCGCAAATGTGTTTCAGGCTGGTGTTGAATTCACGTTGTTGAAAAACAGAGCAATTACAGGTACCGTTGATTTCTATAATAAGAAAACTGATAACTTGATTTTTGATACCAGAATTGCACCTTCCACAGGAAATGCTATCTCTAAGGTAAATAGTGGAGAATTGACCAATCAAGGTATTGAGTTCGCTTTAAATGCTGATATATTTAAAAAGCAGAATTTCAAACTAAGTGTTGGAGTAAATGGTGAAATGCTAAAAGTTAATTTAGACAAGATGCCATTCGATAATGCAACAGGAATGGATAAGATTATTGATGTTTCTGAGGCGAGTTTTGGTAGGTCAGCTGGAAGATCACTTTATGATTTTTACATGAGAGAATACGCTGGTGTTAATTCACAAACTGGTGCCGCACAATGGTTTGTAAATTATGTAGATAATAACAACAATGGTGCTTTCGATGTTGGTGAGCAAATCGCTTCTTTACATGAATACCAGGTAAACAATCCAGGGGCAAATATTCAGCAAGGAGTAACTGAAGTTTATTCACAAGCTACACAGAGATATTTAGACAAAACAGCAGTACCAGACGTTCGTGGAGCGTTCAATTTAAATGCAGAATTTAAAGGTTTCTTCGTAGGTGCGCAGATGCTTTACTCTCTGGGAGGATACTCTTATGATGGAGCTTATGCAAACTTAATGAATAACGGACAAGTTGGTGGTAATAACTGGCATACCGACATCTTAGATAGATGGCAGAATCCAGGAGATATCACAAATGTTCCAAGACTTTCTTCGAATAGAGCTGGTGATACTAATTACGCCTCATTATCTTCAAGGTTTTTAACAAAAGCAGATTACTTAGTTCTTAATAACGTTACTGTAGGGTACAATGTTCCAAAACAGTTTTTAGAGAACATGGCAATAAACTCTCTTCAATTGAGTGTTTCCGGAGATAATTTATGGATTAATTCCAAAAGAAAAGGATTCAATCCTTCAACTTCAGAAACGGGATCTTCAAACATCTACAGATATTCGCCACTTTCGACGATAACTTTTGGAGCTAAATTTAATTTTTAAAATAAAAAAAATGAAAAAAATATCAATTTTTTCTCTAATGATTTTGTTGCTCGCAGTAACAGGAGCTTGCCGAGAAGAATTTTTACAAACAGAACCCACAGAGACCGTATCGAGTCCTTCTGCAGAATTTAAGCTGAATGGTCTTTACTTACTGATGGTTGAAACTGCTACCGGAGGAACTACCGGTCATGATGACTTTGGTCAGAAGGGATATGATATCTACACAGATTTACTTTCTTCAGATATGGTTTTAGGAGGAACTACTTATGGTTGGTATTCAAATATCGCTAACTATTCAGCTCCAGTAGATTTTACTACAAACCCGAACTATATCCCTTGGAGATATTATTATAAATTGATCAATGCAGCTAATGATGTTATTGAAGGACTGGGCGGAAACGATGCTCAGTTATCAGGAACTGATAAATATGCTATGGGTCAGGCAAAAGCAATTAGAGCATATGCGTATTATAATTTATTGCAGTTATATACTCCTAAATATGACGCTGCTGCTTTGTCTATTCCAATTTACAAAGAAGTAACAGCGCAATCAGGTCCTAAAGCACCTCAGTCAGAAGTTTATGACTTTATGATTGATGATCTTACTAAATCCATTGCATTGTTAGATGGTTTTACAAGAAAAAACAAAGGAATCGTTGACAAGAATGTTGCAAAAGGAATTTTGGCATATGTTTACGCTGCAAAGGGAGATTATCCTAAAGTGGTACAAGTAGCAGGTGATCTTGTGAGCACAAGTCCGTACCCGTTAACTACAAAAGCGCAAGCAACCGGAGGATTTAATAGATTGGAAACTGCAAGTTGGATGTGGGGATTTGATATAACCTTAGATAACGATCTTGACTTAATCAGCTGGTGGGGTCAAGTTGACATCTTTACCTATAGTTATGCTTGGGCAGGAGATCCAAAAGCGATGGATGAAAATCTATACAACAGTATTCGAGCTGATGATGTTAGAAAAACTCAATTTGATGGATCTTACGAAGGGGTTGAGTATTTACCAACCAACAAGTTCTTTGATCCAAATAGAGAGATTGGTGGCCAAAGAGTAATAGAAACCGACTACATCTATATGAGAATTGATGAGTTTCATATGCTATATGCAGAAGCACTTGCTAAAACAGGTCAGATAGGTTTAGCTAAAACAGTTTATAAAAACTTTTTATCTAACAGACTTACAGACACAAGCTATATTGATGGTCTATCTGAACCACAACTTATCGCTGATATCTACACTAACACCCGTATTGAATTCTGGGGAGAAGGTAAAACGTATTCAGCTTTAAAACGTAACAAGGCGACAGTAACAAGAGGAGCAAATCACTTGTTTTACGAAGGTCAATCATTTAATTATGACGATAATAGATTGTATTTGAAAATTCCACAAGCGGAAGTAATAGCAAATCCAAATTTGTAGAAATTAGATTTTAAGATTAAATTTCTTTTGATGAAGCCATCTCTTTTTGAGATGGCTTTTTCTTTAATTAAATGCTTTACTGAATTGGTTTTATTTTTTATTAATTCATAGGTCCTTAAAAAGGACCTAACCGGTTAGATTGCGTTTAACAAAACATTAACAAAGAGTTCAATTATCATTTCGCAAACAATATCACTCCATCGTAGTGGTTTCATTAACAAATTAAAAAAAACATTGTCATTATTTGAATAAAATTTGCATTTGTTAAAAAATATTAACATATTTGTCACATTAAATATATTAAAGTGTGTTAATATGAATGTAAAATTACGAGTTTTAACTGTTGGTGTATTGTTCTTCGCTGGACATACGGTAATGGCTCAAAAAGCAAAGAGAGATACGGCTGGAAAAGTCAAAGACATTCAGGAAGTGATTTTGGTTGGTGGGATCAAATTAGATCCAGCCCAAAAAGTCGGAGCTTATAATGTCGTTTCTAAAGCTAATTTCGAATCTACCCCATTTTCATCCGTTGATGATGTATTGAACGGTAGAGTTGCCGGCTTGAACTTCTCCTCTGCGAGTGGTGATCCCGGCTCTTCGAACATGATCACGATTAGAGGAGTAAGTTCCCTTATCGGAACTCCAAATCCTTTATACGTGATTGATGGAGTAGTAGTTGGTAAAGGTTCCGATAACGCGTCCATGATGGAATCGTGGAATCCGTTGGCTTCTATCGATCCCAACGCGATTGAATCGGTAACTGTTTTGAAAGATGCCTCATCTACGGCACTCTACGGTTCACGTGGTGCCAATGGAGTAATTATTATTACCACCAAAAAAGGGAAATACAATCAGAAAACCAGATTCGAATTCTCGACTGAAACCGGTGTTCAGGATAGAGCCTTCGATAAAATGGAGCTGATGAATGGTGAAGAGTATTTAAAATACGGAGGTATCCTAATGTGGAACTCTCAGGGAGGAAACGGGATTGCCCGAACATTTACCGATTTGGCGGAAGCTACTCAATACTATTATGATGAGTATATTCCCAATGACGAACCTATCAAAACTTCCCGCGACTTTACAGACTGGTCCAAAGAAGTGAACAGAACTTCTTCAGTAGTGAATACATACAACTTCGGAGCAAGTGGTGGTGGAGAAAATACTTCATTTAGAATTGGTGGATCTTACTACAACAATAGTCCTTTGGTAAAATCCTCGTCTTTCGACCGGTTGAGTTTGAATATGGCAATCGATCACAAAGCTTCTGAAAAATTGAAATTCGGATTGAATGTTAATTATTCCAATATCAAAAGAAATACCTATTTCGGTGGTCGGGCTTCGGCGAATCCAGTGACTTCTACGATTATGCTTTCGCCTTGGCGTTCAGTATATAAAAATGGCGTTTATAACCAAGATACTTGGCCTACAGACAGTAATGAACTGACTTCAGGATTTAACCCAGTTTCTATATTAGAAGAGACCGGTCAAAAATCGACCATCAATTCATTTATCGCTTCCGTTAATGCAGAATATCAGTTTGTTAAAAACTTTTACTTCACTTCATTATACGGTTTACAGGCTTCGTTTATGACTGAAAGACAGTTCGGTCTCGCAGGTCACCCTGTATTTATCGGAATGGAAGATGATAAAGGATTTTTCGGTGACGCCCGTTCAACAATCTTAGACTGGAACTGGGTAAACACCTTATCATACCGTAATGTTTTTGGTGGCAGACACAATCTTCAGGCGTATGCTGGTATGGAGTTTCAAGATCATACCTACAATAATCTGTACTCGTTCTCTCTTACGATGAATGATCCAAGACAGGATTTTCAGTTTGCTGATGAAGTATTGGTAGATAATTCTGATTACGCCTGGAGACAAATATCTTACTTCGGTAGATTAAATTACACCTTAGATAGTAAGTATACGCTTTCAGGACAAATCAGACGTGACGGGAACTCAACATTAGGCGATAAAAAATTCGGAAATTTCTGGTCCGTTGGTGGATCTTGGAATGTAATGAATGAAACTTTTGTTCCTAATGCTTTTTCTTCTTTAACATTAAGAGCGAGTTATGGAGTTCTAGGAAATATTCCTTACGCTGATCAGTGGGGATCTCAGTATGATGCTTTTGCAACATTGGGGTACAACTCTCAAATCGGTTATGGTGGACAGAATGGTTACGGTTTCATTTCAACTCCTGGTAACAGAAGTTTAGCCTGGGAACAATCCGGACATTTTGATGTTGGTGCCGACTTTGGATTCTTCAACGATCGTTTGAAATTCTCCATGGATTACTATGATAAACTGACAAAAGAAGCAATATTTTATGCCTTTCCTGCTGCAGAAACAGGAGGTCCAGGATCTTACTATGCGAATGTTGGAGATATCAGCAACCGTGGATTTGAAGTCGTGGTTGATGCAATCCCGGTTCAAACTGAAAACTTCAGATGGTCTATCAACGCAAACGGTTCTTACGGAAAATCAATCGTTCAAAAATTAAACGTTGATATTGCAACTTTTGGTGGTGACACTTCTGATGGAAGTAACGAGTTGGTAGCCTTGGCGCCAGGTCATTTATTGGGAGAATACTACACCTGGATCTGGGCTGGAGTAGCACAAGCCAATGATGCTGCCAATAATATTAAAGCTGGTGATGCATTGTGGTACACCGACGGAACGAGAACTGCCGTGACCAATGTGAAAACAAATGCTGAAAAAGCATGGTTAGGTAAAAACGCCTTCCCAACCTATAATGTCGGAATCACCAATGAATTCAAATATAAAAACACCACGTTAAGTTTCCTAATTGCAGGACAGTTTGATTTTTATGTTCAAAATGGAGTTCACTCTTACACGATCCATGACGGTCGTTTCCCGAACAGAAATCAAATTAAAGATGCATTGTACAATAGCTGGACCGATGCGCCAGGTGCAGAAAACTACAGTACAGACAATCCAAAAGCGTTGATCAACAACCCAAGCGAATCCAGATTAGAATCATCTCGTTTCTTGAACAAAGGAGATCATATCAGATTGAAAGAGATGAAATTAGCGTATTCTTTCGGAGATATTTTTAAAGAAGCTTCCGGAATCAATAATTTAACCATTTACGCTAGAGGAACCAATCTTTTAACTTACGTGTTTGATAAAGACTTAAACTATGATCCAGAGTCAACTTCCAATTCTTGGTCTTGGGTTGGTAAGGGAAGATATTGGTATTCTTCACCGGTGATCAGAACCATATCATTTGGTATTCAATTAGGTTTTTAACCGCAAAAAATAAATTAATATGAAAAAATATATTTTAATTATATCAACGTTAGCGCTACTAATCGCGGGAAATTCATGTAGCGAGCGAGACTTAGATTTATTTCCGCCAAGTTTAGATGAGATTGAGAACATCAATACAGAAGCTAAACTACAGCAGATTCTTAACGGTGGGTACTTATCAATTTCATCGACAAGTGTTTATGGCGTGAGAACGATGGTTTTGGGAGATATTATGGGAGATAAAATGTTTACCAACCAAAATCCCTCATTTTTAAATTCTTACAACTTTAATTTTAACTCGACGCAACAAAGTGATTTCAGTTCAATGTATGACGGTTTATATGGCGTTATTGCCAACTGTAACCTGGTGATCAATAACACTGTTGTGCCTAATAGTGCTGGTCTTACAAGAATAAAAGCAGAAGCAAGAATTCTTCGGGGACTGGCTTACTTTACTTTAGTGAATTATTATTCCGCTTCGCCAACTTCTGGTTTAAACCCAGAATATGGAGTTCCGTTGGTTACGACCAATTATGATGCGAGTATTCAACCAGCACGTGCCACAATTGCACAGGTTTACGATCAGATTATCGCTGACTTGAAAGATGGAATGATGAATGCAGAACTCTCTGGACCAAAAACTACGTTAGGCGTAAATGCAGCTAAATTATTATTATCAAAAGTATATCTGACTAGAAGAGCTGCCGGTGACGCACAATTAGCACTACAACTTTCGACAGAAGTTAGAGATTTTGCAGCAAGTGAAGGAGGAGCATTTGGAAGTGAAAATGCCGTTCTTGCTACAACTTACAATCAGTATTTTGCCGCGCAAAATGATGGCGTGTCTGAAGATCAGCCAGAAACAGTTTGGGAATTAGATTTGACTTCAGATACCAATAGAGTAAATGGAATTGGAGCCAATATTTCTTTGCCGGGATATTATTACCGATTAGATCCAAAAAAGGCATTCTTGTTTAACGAAACATTCTACAGCAGTTTTGCAGTAGGTGATGTGAGAAAAGGGCCTTCTGCGGCGGTTTCATCAGCTTTGTTAACTCAAGTAGGTACACCTGCGATTACGGTAGATTCGCCGAGAGGCTATTGGACCAACAAGTATCCACAAATTTCTTCAGAAGGTAGATATTATAGAAACATTAAAATTCTTAGATTCTCAGAAGCTTATTTGAATAGAATTGAAGCTTTATCTTTAACAGGACAAACTGCTCAAGCTCTTATAGAATTGAATGCATTTGCTACTTCCAGAAGTGGTGTTACGTACACTGGTACTAATTTGTTGGCAGATATTTTAGCAGAAAGAAGCAAGGAGTTTTACGGAGAAGGACAAAGATTCTTAGATCTTAAAAGATACAATCAGCCGCTTTCAAGACCTTCGAACTGTTCGGTTTGTGATCTTGCAGCCAATGACAAATTGTTTGTGTTGCCAGTTTCTCAGGGAGCTTTAAACTCTAATGAAAATTTAAAACAATATCCAGGATATAACTAAAATATCTTTAGGTTAGAATAGAAGGACTGTAATCATCAAAATTACAGTCCTTTTTTATTTCACCATATTTCATACATTTGTACACCAAACAAATCGAATGAGATTCATCCTTTTCTGCCTTTTTCTTTTTACTTATCACCTTAATGCACAGGTTGTCAATAAAACCGACTCTAACCGTGTAAAACCTGGCGATACTTTAGTTGTTGATTCTGGCTTCAAAGATTCCCTGAAAGTCTTTAAACCTACCATCTACGATTATACCTACAGAACCCAGTTTTCAGAGAAGAAAATTTTTGATACTGCCTTTACCAATGATAAAACTTTTATTTTTTCGCAATACAACAACCGTGATAATTTCGGAAAAGTTCAATTCGCTAATGTAGGCGCAGGATTCAATCCTTTGGTATTTGAAGTAGATCCTGAACAAAATCTTTCTTTGTTGCCAACCAATAAATCTTATCTTCTTAAAAGAATATCCGATGTTAAATACTACGATGTAAAAACACCAACCACGGCTTTTATTTATCATAATTCGGTGCGAAATGGTGCAGTGCTGCAATCGACGTACACGCAGAATATTGGTAAAGAATTCAACTTTGCTGTAGAATATACAGGACTTCGCTCTCAAGGTCATTATCTTAATTCCTTGGCGGCAAACAATGAGGTTTTGTTCTCCGGCCATTATCTTTCTAAAAACGGAAAATACGAAGCCTTCGCCCACTTTATCCATCAGAATGTGAACAATCAGGAAAATGGTGGGATAGCCGATTTGAATTTATTTCGCAATGGAGATTCTGATTTCAACAACCGGGAGAATTTAGAGGTTAATCTCAACAATTCTAATTCTCAGTTTGCATATCGACGGTACTATTTCTCTCATGAATTTAAACCTTTTACTTCTGAAAAGTTTCCGTTCAAAATTCGACATACCATTTTCCATCAGGGGAATAAATATTTCTATAATCAGCAATCACCAGAAAGGTACTATTTTACAGATCCTTTAGAATTGTATGATTATCCGTCGTCTTCAAAAAAATATTCTAAGAATTTAAGCAATACGGTAAGCATTCTTTTTGATAAAGAAAACTTCAAATTAGATGCAGGAGTTCGCCATCAAATGATCAAGTTAGGAGTTGGGACAGCTTTTCCAGCTTTTTTAAATTTCCCAGACGAACTTTCGGAAAATAGAATTGGTGCCGTCGGAAATCTGGTTATTAATCTTTGGGATAAAGTAGCTTTGAATTCAAATTTAGAATTCTCCAGCGGAAAAGAGTTCGGCAGTTTTATCCGTTCTCAGAACTTAATAAGATTTGAGCCGATCCCGGATTATTTTGTGAATGCAAAAGTTAATTTCCAATCCGCTTCACCCGGTTTTAATTTACTGATCAATCCGTCCGTTTATAAAAAATTCAATTATTATTTCGCTGATCCAAAAAACCAAAGCATTACCGAAATCGGTGGTGACGTTAATTTGAAATGGTTTAAAAGCAGCGTTTTTGCTAATTTTTTTAGAATCGACAATTACACTTATTTAGATGCGCAATCACTTCCACAACAGAGTTCATCTGCGGTCAATATTTCGCAGATCGGTGGTGAAGCCACTTTTTCTTACGGTAAATTTCATCTGAATCCGAAAGTGCTTTTTCAATCTGCCATCGGTAACAAAGATCTTTTGCCGATGCCTAATTTCGTAGGAAGAGCCAATGTTTTCTATCAAACCAAAGCATTTAAAAATGCTGCAGAAATTCAAACTGGAGTAAAAGCCTATTATTTTATAAAGTTTGCATCACGTGATTTCTCTCCTGTTTTAAATGAATTTATTTTACCAAATAATAATTCTTATTCCATCGGCGGACAACCAATTGTTGACGTTTATTTTAATCTGAAAGTAAAAAGAATGTTTTTCTTTATTGAAGCACAACATCTTAATACAACACTGATGAAAAATAATTCCTTTACTGCACCATATTATCCTTTGTATGATTTCCGATTAAATCTGGGAATTGTTTGGTACCTTTTTAGTTAAATTTGATTTTGTTGGTGAAATCTTAATCAAAGAAATAAAACTGCCATGAAAAAGCTTACCCCAAACTATGATGAAGGCATGTGGAAAGGTGCACCAGTCGGTTCTTTTCTAAAAGCCAAAGAATTGCGAAACAATGAAACGGACGCAGAGAAAATTTTGTGGGAAAAGCTAAGAAATAACCAAATTAAAGGCTTGAAATTTAGGAGACAACACCCAATAAATTTATATATTGTAGACTTCTATTGTCATAAATTAAAACTAATTATTGAACTTGATGGTGATTATCATGCGTTGAGGGAGCAGGTTTCGAAAGATATCGAAAGAACAGAAGCACTTTGCTTAATGGGCTTAGAGGTGATAAGATTTAAAAATGATGAAGTTCTGAATGATATTGATTCGGTGTTGTTGAGAATCACCAACTGGATCGAAAAAATTGAAATTCAAATTGCCCCAGCCCTAAAGGGAGTTGAATTTTCAATTTTTAAGCAAATCACAGTTTTGTACCGAATCAAAACATGGAACTGAAATCTGCTTTAGAAAATTTTCCGCCCTTTAGGGTCGGGGAAAGAAAATTTTCGGGGATTAAAAAAAATATAGAATACCATTTTATTAAAAAAAATTGAAAAAACTAACCAACATCCCTTTTGTAGAAATTGATAGCATTCCTTTGCTCATCAAGGATTTTCTGACTCAAAATATTCCTGGATTTGAATCTCAGTTCTTTAATGTTGAAAATATTGAACAGCAATTTCATTTAAAAGAACAATCTTTTTCTGCGGATTATAGAAAAGTCCTGTGTGAAGTTTTACAGGAACAGCATGCTGTTCTTCCTCAATCTGAACAACAGCAATCTAACTTAAGAAAGTTGGGGTCACAACAAACTTTTACGGTAACAACCGGACATCAGTTAAACCTTTTTACCGGACCTGTTTTCTTTATTTATAAAATTTTGCAGACTATTAAATTGGCCGAATTTTTAAACGGAAAATTTCCCTCAAAGAATTTTGTGCCTTTGTTTTGGCTGGCTTCAGAAGATCATGATTTTGAGGAGATCAATCATTTTAAGGCAGAAGATCATTATTATGAAACCAAAGCAAAATCGGGTGGAGCAGTTGGCAGAATAAAAGTAGAAGATGATTTCTTCATTTCTCAGTTTGAAGAAGAGTTCAAAGATTCTGTTTTTGGAACTGAACTTATCTTATTATTAAAGCGCGCTTACAAAAAAGGAAATACTTTAACCCAGGCGACCAGAATCATCGTGAACGAACTCTTTTCGAGCTATGGCTTATTGGTTCTCGATGGAGATGACGCCAGATTAAAAGCCGAAATGAAATCAGTTTTTGAAGACGAATTGATTAATCAGAATTTATTTGAAACAACACAGAAAACCGTTCAGTTTCTAACTGATAAATACGGAAAGGTTCAGGTAAATCCACGGGAAATTAATTTATTTTATCTTTCAGAAACCCGTGATAGAATCGCTTTTGAAGATGATCAATTCGTGATCGTTGATACTGATCGATCTTTTAGCAAAGAAGAGATCTTGACCGAACTCGACAGTCATCCGGAGCGGTTTAGTCCAAATGCGTTGATGCGTCCGGTTTATCAGGAAACGATTTTGCCCAACATCGCCTACCTTGGTGGTAATGCCGAAATCATGTATTGGCTGGAACTCAAGAATTATTTTCAAAAACTTAGTCTTCCATTCCCAATCTTGATCCCAAGGAATTCCATGTTGATGATTTCTGAAAAAACAGTTTCTAAAACGAAGAACTTAGGCTTGGAAATTAATGATTTCTTCAAAAATTTCGCAGTTGTTACGAATAATGTTCTGTTGAAAGAAAATGAAATTCTTCCTTTATTAAATCAACAGGAAACTCAATTGAAAGAACAATTCCAGGATTTAAAATCAAAAGCAGCATTGACCGAAAAAACCTTCGGCAATTTGGTTGAAGCAGAAGAAACTCGACAATTAAAATCATTTGACCGCATGAAAAAGAGATTACTGCGGGCCGAAAAAATAAAGCAAAGTGAAAAACTGGAAAGGCTGGAGAATCTGTTTCAAACGATTCATCCCGGAAATACCTGGCAAGAAAGAAACTATAATTTCTCCGTGTTTTATTCGGATCTGGGCCAAGACTGGCTTCATAGTTGTTATCAGGAAATAGAAGTTGAAAATTCAGAATTAATAATTTTTACTATTTAATTTTAAAGCAGTATTTTTGTAAATATTTATCGAAAAGATGATCAAAAAGTTTTTTATTATAGCTGGTCTAACAGCAATTGCAGGTTTGTCTGCCCAGAAAACGCATACCGTGGTAAAGGGCGATAATCCTTACAATATCGCTAAGAGGTACGGCATGACCGTTGATGATTTGGTGAAATTAAATCCCAATTCAAAAGATGGTAAAGTATCGATCGGCGATGTTTTGGTGATCAATAAGTCAGGGAGTTCGACTGCGTCCGTTCAGCCAAAAGCGACATCATCTTCTGCCAAATTGGGTAAGATTATTCTTCTACCCAAACAGACGATTTACGGAATTACCAAGCAATATCAGATTACTGAAGCTGATTTGCGAGCCTTAAATCCCAACTTAGATTCTAATATGAAAATTGGTGACGAAGTAACTTTGCCTTTAAATAATATTCAAAAATTTGGTGGTGCTCAGCAAGAAGTTGTTGTCACGAATAAACCAGTAGAAGTCAACACTCCAACCGAAACTGTTACACCAGCAGACCGTACGAATATTGCAATAACTATTGCAGATGAAAATTCATACACGGTTCAGGCGAAAGACAATTACTATAAATTATCCCGCAAATTTAATCTGAATCAGAAAGAACTTTTTGCACTCAACCCAGGTTTAGAGGAAAAAGGTTTACAGCCTGGAGATATTATTACTGTGAAAGGCATAGCCTCTTCAGAACCGGTGAAATCTCAACCAACTTCTACGACCGTATCACAAACTACATCGACACCAACTTATTCTACAACATCTGTTGGAGATGATTATGTGACTTATACCGTTCAGGAAGGTGATACTGTTTTTGGACTTTTAAATAGATTTGGAATTACCTTAGATGGTTTACTTTCCTTAAATCCGAATCTTTCTCAAGGTTTAAAAGCCGGAATGGTTTTAAAAATTAAAAAATTAGATTCTGCTTATGTGAAGAAATCTGGCGATGCTTTAAACGTTGTTTTAATGCTTCCGTTTGGTTTTGACAGTGGTGATTCTAAATACCGAAACTTATCCCTTGATTTCTTAGCTGGAGCAAAACTGGCTATCGAAAGAAATGCAAAAAAAGGACAAAGTCTTGATGTCAAAGTAATTGATGCTGGAAACGAAAAGAGTTTCAAGAATTCTTTAACCCAAATCAATCAGGACAATACTGATTTGATCGTTGGGCCATTCTTTAAATCAAGTGTTTTAGAAGTGTTGGATTATGTGAAAGCGAGTAAAATTCCTGTAGTTGCACCGTTCGCAAACTCTGATGATTTGTTAGGTCACCAAAATTTAATTATTATTGAAACCAATGATTACATTTATGCGGATCGTATTGTAAAAGAAGTAAAAGACGCCTTCTCTGATCAAAAGATTTATATAGTAGCTGATGCTGACCAAACTTATGCGAAGTATTTAGAAACTAATTTAAAAAAGAATTTGAAGAATGCTAATGTGCTGGTGGTAAAATCTGCTGCCGACATTCAGCCTGATCAAAATATGATGACCGGTAAACCTGCGGCAGTAATCGCAATCTTAGCGAATAAAAGCGACGATGTTGGAGATTCTTTTGGCAATAGAATGATTGCGCTTTCAAAAGAAGTTGATGGATTGAAATCTTTCAGCATGTATTATTCACCGATTTTTGAGAAAAAGGTGGATGAGCTAAGCCAAAGCAATTTGGTTTATTTAATGGACCGAAAAATAGATACTGAAGGAAGTTTTGAAAAAGAAATTTTAGCAGATTATCAGAAAAAATATTGTAAAACACCTTCTAAATATGCGGTCATTGGTTTTGATGTCATGAATGATATGTTGAGCCGTGAGAATAAAAAAGGAGAAATTTTCAAACAGATGACCAAAGTGCAAACTCAGTTGGCTACTAAATTCGAATTTGAAAAAACAAAAACGGGAGCTTACGTTAACAAAGGATACCGAGTGGTACGTTTGATTCCTAACTAAATAAAAAAAACACTGGCTTAAAATATTGCGTTTTAAGCCAATTTATCTTTAAATAACTTTATGAAAGCACTTGTATTTCCTGGGCAAGGTTCACAATATGTCGGGATGGGAAAAGAACTCTATGATTCCCGCAAAGACATCAAAGATTTAATGGACTCGGCCAATCATATTTTAGGTTTTGATATCCTCTCGATTATGTTCAAAGGTTCGGAGGATGATTTAAAGAAAACCGAAGTAACGCAGCCCGCTATATTTATCTATTCTGTTGCAGCTCTGAAAATGGCTTTGAACGGCGTAGCTCCTGAAATGGTTGCAGGACATTCTTTAGGCGAATTTTCAGCTTTGGTAGCGAATGGTGTTTTAAGTTTTGAAGATGGTTTAAAATTAGTTTCTACGCGTGCAAAAGCAATGCAGGAAGCTTGCAATGCCAACCCAAGTTCGATGGCTGCAATCCTTGGTCTTGCTGATGATGTGGTAGAAAGAATCTGTGAAGAAACTCCCGGAATCGTAGTTCCTGCCAATTACAACTGTCCTGGACAATTGGTGATTTCTGGTGAAACTGCCGCGGTTGAATTGGCTTGTCAAAACATGAAAGATGCTGGAGCCAAACGAGCTTTAATGCTTCCTGTAAATGGTGCTTTTCACTCTCCGTTGATGATGCCTGCACAAGAAAAATTAGCAGAAGCGATTCACAACACGAAGTTTTACAAACCTACCATGCCGGTTTACCAAAATATTACGACAACAGCTGTCTTCGATCCGGAAGATATTAAACTCAATCTTATTGCACAATTAACTGGTCCGGTAAAATGGACTCAATCGGTGCAGAATATGATTCTGAAAGGTGCAACTTCATTCGTTGAAGTTGGTCCTGGAAAAACGTTGCAAGGTTTGATTAAAAAAATTAATAATACGGTAGAAGTTTCTTCTGCAATATAAAAATACAAGAGTATGATTTTTTCCCATGGAAAATTATTGCTCACGTCTGAATATGTCGTCCTCGATGGCGCCTTGGCTCTTGCTCTACCAACAAAATGGGGGCAAGAGTTTTTTGTTTCAGA
>NZ_JBGZYM010000015.1:0-17111 GCF_041824135.1 Kaistella sp.
AGAAGCTAGCTTTACTAACGATTTAGGAGCTGATTCTTTGGATACTGTAGAATTAATCATGGAATTCGAAAAAGAATTTAACATTCAAATCCCTGATGATCAAGCAGAAAAGATCACTACGGTAGGACACGCTATTGCTTATATTGAAGAAGTAGTAAACAAATAGTATTCTATCAACAAAGAAAAAATTTATGGAATTAAAAAGAGTAGTGGTAACTGGATTTGGCGCGATTACGCCAGTTGGAAAAAACGCTAAAGAATTCTGGGAAAGCCTTGTAAAAGGTGAGAGCGGAGCTGCTCCTATTACTCTTTTTGATGCCACAAAATTCAAAACCAAATTCGCGTGCGAAGTGAAAAACTTCGATCCGTTAGAACATTTCGATAAGAAAGAATCTAAAAAGATGGACCGTAACACGCAATTAGGTCTCGTTGCTGCAAGAGAAGCCGTAGAACACTCCGGAATCATTGCAGACAATGTAGATAAAAATCGCGTGGGCGTAATTTGGGGTTCTGGCATTGGTGGTTTAGAAACATTTGAAAAAGAAGTTTTGGGTTGGGCGAATACAGATATTCCAAGATTCAATCCTTTCTTTATTCCAAAAATGATTGTAGATATCACTCCAGGACATATTTCTATAGAATACGGATTCCACGGACCTAACTACGCAACCGTTTCAGCTTGTGCATCTTCTGCCAACGCAATGATCGATTCCAAAATGCTTATCCAATTAGGAAAAGCAGATGTGATTGTTTGTGGTGGCTCAGAAGCAGCAGTAACTGCAAGTGGTGTTGGTGGGTTTAACGCCATGATGGCACTTTCTACCAGAAATGATGATCCAACAACTGCCTCAAGACCATTTGACAAAGACAGAGATGGATTTGTTTTAGGTGAAGGAGCAGGTTGTATTATTTTGGAAGAATATGAGCATGCGGTAAAACGTGGAGCAACAATTTACGCTGAATTAAAAGGAGGTGGAATGAGTGCAGATGCTTATCACATGACAGCACCGCATCCTGAAGGTTTAGGCGCTTATCTCGTAATGAAAAACTGTCTAGAAGACGCAGGAATTACTGCCGATGAAGTAGATCACATCAATATGCATGGGACCTCTACTCCATTGGGAGACATTGCAGAATCTAACGCAATTTCAAGATTATTGGGAGAGCATGCTTTCGACATTCAGATCAATTCTACCAAATCAATGACCGGTCACTTATTGGGTGCAGCGGGAGTTGTTGAGGCGATCGCAGCGATACACACCATTATTCACGACATCGTTCCTCCAACCATCAATCATTTTACTGATGATGAAAAGATCGACAGCAGATTGAATTTCACATTTAATCACGCTGTTAAAAAGACTGTGAATGTAGCGATGAGTAATACTTTCGGTTTCGGCGGCCATAACGCCTGTGTACTCTTTACCAAAATTTAAGACCATAATTCTATGGAGTTAAAGAAGTACATTTCTAAATTCCTAGCCAAAAGAAAAAAGAATCTATCGGAGAAAGACTATTATTTCAGCAACGAAATAACCAAAATTACGGGTTGTTCCGTTCAGGATATTAATCTGTACCGTGAAGCATTTTCTTTAAAAACTTCATCGAAACATACGAAATCAAAAAACTACGAACGACTTGAGTTCTTGGGAGATTCTGTGTTGGGAACTATTATTTCCTGCCATCTTTTTGCGACTTATCCGGACGCCAATGAAGGATATCTTACGCAGATGAAGTCAAAAATTGTTAATAGAAAGAACCTCAATAAATTAGGAACTGAACTTTCTTTAACTAAGTTTTTACAAAACGAGTCTAAAACAGCACTCAGTGAAAATTTAGCTGGAAATCTTTTTGAAGCACTAGTTGGAGCCATATATTTGGATCAAGATTATGATACGTGCCGAAAAATTATTTTGGAACGCCTACTTACTCCAAAGGCAATTAACCAGCTGGAAAATAAAATCATCAGCTACAAGAGCCTGCTTTTAGAATGGAGTCAAAAGAAAAAAGTGATCATCAAGTATGAGACTTTAGAAGAAATACAAGCTCATAAAAACATGGTTTTTAGAACGCATGTTTGGCTGAATGATGAAAAAATTTCTAACGCTACAGAAATTTCTAAGAAAAAGTCAGAAGAAAAAGCAGCACAGAGAGCTTTCTATATTTTAAATAAAAAACAAAGCATTCTTGAAAACCCAAAAGTTCACCCTTGAGATTGATGAAGACGATGACCTCACATTAGGATTAGTTCGTCTGATAAAAGATGTTCCGGATTACGAACTTTTTCACCATTTCAATATGCTCAATCCATTCAAGTTTAATAGGATTGCAGATTTAGTTTATCATGGAAAATATTATGACTATTATTTTCCGAGATTTGAGGCTTTTCATCACGATACGCAAATTTGTATTCACTTTATTGCCAACCAGTCAAGCGAAAGTTTTCAAAAGAAAATTACCACAGAACTATTTAATAAAGAAGGAGATACGAAATATTTACTCGACCATTTCCCTGATGTTAATTACCTTATAAAAACTTCTGAGCCATTTGTTGATTTTTCAGTAATTTTGCTCCCTGAAAATCTTGTGTTTCAAATCCAGGATTTCGAACTAAGCCCTATCGAGGAGCTTTATCAATTAATTCAATATTATGAATAGATATTTAAAAAAAACAAAAATCATTGCAACCCTAGGTCCAGCATCTTCTGATAAAGAAACGATGACCCAACTTGTTCTTGCGGGTGTAGATATTTTTAGAATAAATTTTTCTCATGCTGATTACGATATCGTAAGAAAAAATGTAGAAACAATCCGTGAAATCAATCAGGAATTAGGACAGTCTGTAGGAATCTTAGGAGATCTACAAGGTCCTAAACTACGTGTTGGAGTTGTAAAAGAAGGATCTTACTTGAATCCCGGAGATATCCTAACCTTTACCAACGAAAAAATAGAAGGAGATTCTAAACGCGTTTACATGACGTATCAGAAATTTCCGCAAGATGTAAAAGTAGGCGAAACCATTATGATCGATGATGGTAAATTGGTTTTACAGGTAACTGAAACCAATAATGTAGATACGGTAAGAGCCAAGACCATTCAAGGTGGACCGTTGAGTTCGAAGAAAGGAGTAAATCTTCCCAATACTAATGTTTCTCTTCCGGCTTTAACAGAAAAGGACGTTGAGGATGCCAACTTCATTTTGGATCTTGAATTAGACTGGATCGCTTTGTCGTTTGTTCGTCACGCACAGGATATTATTGATCTAAAGGAAATTATTAAAAATCATCCAACCAATAAACAGAAAACACCGATCATTGCGAAAATCGAAAAGCCAGAAGGAGTCAAAAATATTGACGAAATCCTTATGGAATGCGATGGATTAATGGTTGCCCGTGGAGATCTGGGTGTAGAAGTTCCAATGGAAGAAGTTCCGGCGATTCAGAAAAATTTGGTTGAGAAAGCGCGTAAATATTCCAAACCGGTAATTATCGCTACCCAAATGATGGAGACGATGATTACGAGTCTAACGCCAACCAGAGCGGAAGTTAACGATGTTGCGAACTCTGTGCTCGATGGCGCTGATGCCGTAATGCTTTCAGGTGAAACTTCAGTAGGCCGTTATCCTGTAGATGTGGTGAAAAACATGTCTAAGATTATTAAAAATATTGAACAAACCCATTTTTACAGAACCAAGAATTCTCCGATAGAACATGATTTCGATTGTATCGATGAACGTTTTATTACGAAAAGAATTTGTCTTGCTGCCGTAAGAATTGCTAAAACTACCAATGTAGAAGCAATTGTAACCCTGACTTATTCAGGTTATACTGCTTTTCAAATTTCGGCGCACCGACCGAATTCTAATATTATTGTCTTCAGTTCTAACAAGCGTGTTATTACGATGTTGAATCTACTTTGGGGCGTTCGTGCATTTTATTATGACATGCAAAAATCAACGGACGAAACAATTATCCAGGTAAATATGTTAGCACATACTCATGGCTATGTGCAACAAGGTGACTTTGTATTGAACCTCAACGCTACACCAGCATATGAAGATGGTAAAACGAATACTTTGAGATTAACGACCATCTAATCGAATCAAATCATAAATAAAAATGCGTTCCTTTGGAGCGTATTTTTTTGTGGACTGTCGTAAATAGTTATTGCTGATAAAGTGCTTTAGTGAAATTTACCGATCTGCAAATTTTTGAATAAAAAAAGGCGAATAAATAAATTTATTCGCCTTCCTAAAATATTACTTTTATCATTCGTGTTGGTACAAAAATACGTTTAAAATCTATTCAAAATTAGTACAACTTTGTACAGTTTATTTAACTAAATAATCCTTAATTTAGTTTCAAGAGAAAATGGTGAATACAGAGAAAAGAATTATCAATGAATTGCGCACTGCGGTTTCAAATAAATTGGGTAAAGATATTCTTTCATCTGCTCATTGTGACGACCTTGCCAACGAAATTAATAAAATAGGAGTCATCATTAATCCTCAAACCTTTCGAAGATTTTTTGGTTTGATCAAGAATAGTGGTAAATTTCATATTCATACTTTAGATACCTTAGCGCAATACTGTGGTTTTATTGACTTCAAAAATTTCAGTAAAAGCCTGACAGAAAACGAACTTGATCTATTTTTAGGAACCGACGATTCGAGTGATCAAGAATTTAATTATTGGCAGTTAAGTGAAAATCTATGTCGAAAAATTATAGACTCACCATCAGCACTAGCAAGTGTGCATCATCAGTTACTCAAGTATCCGTTAGCCCGAAAGTTTTTCATGGAACATCACCCGATGAGAGATTTGGCTGGAACGGTTTACGCCCAATACTTTCAAGACTACCTGAAATATGAACAATCTAATGAAGCCAGATTATTCGCTTATGGTTTTTTATATATGGGCTCCTTCCTTACTGAAAATAGGGAGTTCATGGAGATCTATTTTCAAAAGATAAAAGACACAGAACTTAGTCCCGAAGTTTATGTTTTACCAGGAGCCAGAAAATTCGGGGTGATGCTGTTACATTTTTGGTTAAAGAAGGACGATCAAAGTTTCGATAAATTGTACAAAGAAATGCTTGAAGCAAGAATCACGTACAAAGAAATTTCTGAAAAGTCGGTTTGCAGTTTTGAGTATGTCATTCTGGAACATTTGATCTATACCGACAAAACTGACGAGATGAAATTTTTGATTGAAAACAATACGCAGCAATTATACAGTGACCGAGAATTTGTGCCTCAAGACCGGAAAGAAAACCACGAAGTATGCTGGAATATTATGTGCGCCGTTGCTTATTTAAAAAGCGAAGATTATAATAAGTGCCAAGATTATCTTGACAAAGTTCGTCTGGAAAGTCTTTCTTTAGGTTGGAAAAAATATTATTCGATTCTTTATCATTTTGTAAAATTTGCCTTTCCGGATAACAAAGAACGAATTAAAATAAATACGAAATTAACTCAGCTAATCGATGAAACCTATTTTACTTACTACGCTAAAATATTACATCAGCTTCAAAATGAAAACTTGGAAAGCGAAAGATTAAAAACTAGATTTTAAAAAAAATAATCCGCTCAAAAAATTGAACGGATTATTTACTATATAATTTAAACCTTATCGGTTTTTTATTACATCATTCCTGGCATACCGCCGCCCATTGGCATTGCTGGTTCTGCACTTTTCACTTCCGTGATCACACATTCTGTAGTTAACAACATTCCTGCTACAGACGCTGCGTTTTCTAGAGCAACACGAACTACTTTCGTAGGATCAATAATTCCTGCTTCGAACATATTAACGTATTCGTCAGTTTTTGCGTTGAATCCGAAATCTGCTTCTCCTTCAGCAACTTTCGCAACGATCACAGAACCTTCTCCACCTGCATTCTCAACAATTTGTCTCAACGGCTCTTCGATGGCTCTTTTTACGATTTTGATTCCTGTAGTTTCATCTTGATTTTCACCTTCAAAGTTCAAAGCATCGATGCTTCTAACCAAAGCTACTCCACCACCAGCAACAATACCTTCTTCAACAGCTGCTCTTGTAGCGTGAAGTGCATCATCAACTCTGTCTTTTTTCTCTTTCATTTCAACTTCAGATGCAGCTCCTACATAAAGTACAGCAACACCACCAGCTAACTTAGCCAATCTCTCTTGAAGTTTTTCTTTATCATAATCAGAAGTAGTTGTTTCCATCTGCGCTTTGATCTGATTTACTCTACCTTTAATTAAAGCTTCGTCACCTCCACCGTTTACCAAAGTTGTATTGTCTTTATCGATTACCACTTTTTCAGCAGTACCCAACATTTCAATGGTTGCGTTTTCCATAGTGAAACCTCTTTCCTCAGAAATAACGGTTCCTCCTGTTAAGATTGCGATATCTTCTAACATTGCTTTTCTTCTGTCTCCAAAACCTGGAGCTTTCACAGCAGCAATTTTTAATGAACCTCTTAATTTATTAACCACTAAAGTAGCTAAAGCTTCTCCTTCAACTTCTTCAGAAATAATTAGTAATGCTTTTCCTGCCTGAGCAACTGGCTCTAAAATAGGAAGCAAATCTTTCATTGAAGAGATTTTTTTCTCCACTAAAAGAATATAAGGATTTTCTAATTCCGTCACCATTTTCTCTGGATTAGTAACGAAATAAGGCGACTGATATCCTCTGTCAAACTGCATTCCTTCAACCACATCTACTGTAGTATCAGTTCCTTTTGCTTCTTCAACAGTGATTACTCCTTCTTTACCAACTTTACCAAAAGCTTCAGCGATTAGTGTTCCGATGTTATCATCGTTGTTTGCAGAAATTGAAGCAACCTGCTTGATTTTTTCTGAAGAATCCCCAACTTTCTGAGATTGAGCCTGAAGATTTTTAACAACCGCAGTTACTGCTTTTTCAATTCCTCTTTTCAAATCCATTGGGTTAGCACCGGCTGCAACGTTTTTCAAACCTTCGCGAACGATTGCCTGAGCTAAAACGGTTGCTGTAGTTGTTCCGTCTCCAGCGATGTCATTGGTTCTAGAAGCAACTTCTTTAACCATTTGAGCACCCATATTTTCTACTCTGTCTTCTAATTCTATTTCTTTCGCAACAGAAACTCCGTCTTTGGTTACGTGTGGTGCACCGAAAGATTTTTCGATTACTACGTTTCTACCTTTTGGACCTAAAGTTACTTTTACTGCGTTCGCCAATGCATCAACACCTCTTTTCAAAGCGTCTCTTGATTCAATATCGAATTTTATTTCTTTTGCCATTTTTATCTGTATTAATGTAATTTAGAAATTACTTTATTGTTATTAATTAAATTTTTAATGCGGGATGATCTTGTAAGTTTTACAAAAATCTATCCGATAATTCCTAATAGGTCGCTTTCTTTTACGATAAGATAATCTTTCCCATCTAACTTCAATTCGGATCCAGAATATTTTCCGTAAAGTACTTTGTCACCTACTTTTACCGTAGTTGGTTCGTCTTTTTTTCCTGGTCCTGCAGCCACTACAATTCCTTCCTGTGGTTTTTCTTTCGCGGTGTCTGGGATAATAATTCCTGATGCGGTCGTAGTTTCAGCAGCTGTTGGCTCAATAAGAACGCGGTCTGCTAATGGTTTAAAATTTACTGACATATTATTTTTGTTTTAATTATTAATTACTGCAGTGATTTTGTCTAAAAGAGTGCCAACCAAAATTTATGGAAAATCTGTCACGACCTGCATAAGATTGTGTAAAAAATGGCAGATATAAGTTAATTATAATCATGAAGAGCAATAAAAAAACATTTTTGAACTATTCATAAAGATAATCGCATTTACTCTGTGAATAAATTAGTGTTTTTTGTAATTTTAACGAAAAAAAAATAATTATTCTACATTTTGTTTTACATATATTTGCACTGAATTAAAATCAACAAACACAATGACGAAAAAGTCTTTATTCTTTTTGGCAATACTTTGTCAATTAATGCTTTATGCAAATAACAAAACAACAAAGTCTATCTACATCGATTCTGCTATCTCAGAATTATCAGTTTCTGCTGAAAACTCAAATCTTAATACTTACCATTTATTCAGTCACGGCCAACCTGGCGAATTATTTATAGACGATCATTGGATGAATGTCGCTGAGATTGCTGAAAAATTTAAAACTGAATTACAAGGCAAAAAAGAACTTTATATCTACGGATGTAATTTCGGTGAAGGAAAAAAAGGACGGGAAGCAATTGAGTATCTTGAAAAAATTCTAAACATTTCTGTCTCTGCTTCTAATAATGTAACAGGAATTGATGGTGACTGGATTTTAGAGATTGGTGATGGAAAAAACGCACTAAAAAAAATCAGTTATAAAGGAAATTTACAACTAGATAACATCCACTACTTAAACCCTGTGGTTTATAGTGTTTATTCTTTAGCCTCAACGATTGGTGAAGAATACATATATCTTTCAACTCCAGAAACTGCTAATATAACAGTTCAGATGAATTACCCAAGTGGTGCTGGAGCTCCAAGAGTTTCTGTTACAAATCTAACTTCTAATTCAGTTTCATACGTAACTTCTGGTTCACTTACTTTCAACAATGCAAATCCGATCAGATTACAATTTGTAAATGCATCGAATGCAGTAATTGGACCAGGAAACACACCTACAACTATACCGTACAATAAAGCAGGAACAATTTTAGATGCGTCAACCGCCGGACTTGTTTTTAAGTCTACAAATAAGTTTTATGTTAATTACCGTGGAAGATCAACTCCGCAAGCTGGATCGGTCATGACTAAGGGCAATGCAGCTTTAGGAAAAGAATTCCGTTGGGGTGGTTCTCCTGTAGAATATGCGACTACTGTTGTAGAAGTAGGAAATGCACTTTCTATAATGGCTACTAAAGACAATACAACAGTTATCATTTCAAACATTAAACCCGGGACTAAATTTAGAGACGGTCCTGCAGGAACAACAACTCTAAATGGTCCTAGCATTACGAGGATTTTAAATAAAGGACAATCTTTTATTCTATATGCTCCCGTAGAGTTTAATATGGGATCAAGTTCACAAAATACAGGTTGGCTTGGTGCCAAAGTGACTTCAAATGAAGATGTGAGTGTGATCGTAGGTGGATTACTGCAACAAGGAGGAGTAGCAAACAATCGTGACATCGGTTTGGATCAACTCGTACCTGTTAATCAGTTAGGTTTGGAACATATAGTGATGAAAGGTAATGGAACAAGTACAGATGAAAAGATAATCGTTGTTGCCGCTGTAGATAATACAGTAGTCTATTTAAATAACACAACAGCTCCATTTGCAACTTTGTCTTTAGCAGGTCAATACGTTTTAATTCCTGGTTCAAATTTTAATGCCTCCAACAATATTTTCGTAAGGGTGACTCAGCCCGCGTATGTTTTCCATAAAATTTATGGGAGTACAGCAAACCAAACAAACAGCTTAATGTTCATACCTCCTGTTAACTGTTTTGGACAGAAAGAAGTAAATTTAATACCTGATGTCAGTAAAATTGGATCAACTTCTTACACAGGAACTCAACTAGTGGTTTTAGCAGCCGCTGGAACAGCGAATATCCCAGTTGCTACTTTGGGAGGCACACCGTTAACTGCTACCGCTGGAACAGTTACAGGAAATTCAAACTGGTTAAGTTACCGGTACGCTATAAGCGGCAGTGGTAATGTAAAGGTTTCATCTAATTCAGCTATACAAGCGCAAGTGTTTGGTGCAAGTTCAGATGCAGGTTTTGGAGGTTACTACTCTGGCTTTGGAACAACACCGACAGCCAGTGTCAGCATCAGTACTCCTTATGGTTCACCATGTATCGGACGCAGTATACTAACCGTTACAACTTCTGAAGCAGGAACGTATCAGTGGTATAAAGATGATGTTGCAATTTCAGGGGCAACCGCTTCAACTTACGAGCTCATCGGCGCCGCTAATGCTACAAGCGCGAGATATTATGTAATCGTTACCTACCCCGGTGGATGTACCATTCGATCTAACGAGTTGACTAGCGAGGTTTGCCCATGTCCAAAACCTGGAGCAACAGGAACACCTGATTCATTTACTGATTTAGGTATAAGTACTAGAGACATCAGATCTACTCCGAATTGGCCAAAAGATATTCCTAATGGTTTTATAACTATGGAATCTAATAATAAAGGATTTGTAATTACCAGAATGGAAAGTCCAGAAACGGTAATTCCAGCATCTGTTGCTACAGCCGGAATGCTTGTTTATGACACGCTTCAGGACTGCTTAAAACTTTTTAATGGAACTTCTTGGAAGTGTATAAAACAAACTTGTAACGACTAAATGATGAAAAAAATAATCTTCGCTATCCTAATTTCAAATTTAAGTTTTGCACAAGTAGCAATTGGCAAAACAAGCGTAACTCCTAATGCTATTTTAGAATTTCCTATCTCTACTACAAATACGAAAGGTATTATTTTACCTAATGTAGAAAATACATCAAACATGACCAACGTAACACCTGGAACTATTGTCTTTGATCGCGCCACTTCAAAAATAAAATATAATGATGGATTTTGGAAAGAACTAAGTGACTTTACGGGAGTTTCACCTATATTAATACCAGGTGCAGATTTACCAAATGCTAAAGTAATTATTGGCAATCAAAACACAACAGCAGACGGTGTACTTGTTCTCGACGCAACTAACAAAGCACTGATTTTGCCACATATTAAGAATCCTACCGCGAATGTAAAATCACCTGTAGCTGGAATGATGTGTTACGATCCAGATAAAATGATGATGTGTGTTTACAATGGGAAAGAATGGTTTTATTGGAAATAATATTACTGTTACTGTAATTGATAAGTACTTAAAATTAAGTATAGGCCATAGAACAAGAATAATAAACCAAAGCAATCTTTTGCTTTGGTTTATATTTTATAATATTGTTGGCCATTTATTTTTAAAAAATTTGCACTTAGATTGAAAAAACAACAATTGCTACTATAAACCTTCATATACTCTTTCAGAAAGGCGACTTACACAACCAAGATTTATTCATTGTTGCTTACATTCTATTTTATTATCCGCATTTCAGAAAATAATAACAGAAAAAAGCTGTTTCAATATATTTGAAACAGCTTTTTTATGATTAGAAGACGATGTCCTTATTTCTTACCAGCAGCTTGCATCGGGTTTATTTTTCCGTTTGCGGCTCCTCTTGCAGCAGCGCCATGTTTTTGTTTGAAGACTTGAAACTTAGAAGCTGATTCTGCAATTTCTCCCCAGAAATTATTAGAAGTATCGATATCAGCAGTTTCCAGCATTGGATCCAGTTGAACTGATTTTAATTTTTTATCAAAATAGTAAGTCTTAGAAACTTTTTGTTCATTCTTTCTCCAGATCTGCGCTGACGACTTATCATTTAATTTTGTTCCGTCTTCGAACGTAAATTCTAAAATAATCGGCATTACCAAACCTCCTTTATTAACGAAGTCAATTTGATAAGCGTAGGTGTTTTCTAATTTTGATTTTTCTTTCTGAGGAACTTTTTCAAAATCATCCATCTTGATTTTGTACTCTTTATTCTGATCTACTTTTTCCTGACCACGGTTGTAGCGCCAGTAGAAGTCTTGAGTTTCTTTATCTTTATCCGTGTAGAAAGTAATCGTTTTATCTTCTCTATTGATGATTTTCGATTTATCCTCGAAAGCATTCTGCAAAGGCGGATCAATTTTATAGCTTATCTCGCGTGCGACTGGATTAGCGTCTAGATCTGGTCTTACTGCAATTACTCTATCAATTGCAATATCGACAGGATCGATACTATAAAACCAACCTCTCCAAAACCAATCTAAATTTTCGGCACTTGCATCATTCATCGTTCTGAAGAAATCTGCAGGTTCAGGATGTTTGAAGGCCCATCTTTTTGAATACGTTTTAAAAGCTTTATCAAAGAGTTCTCGGCCCACAATAGTTTCGCGCAAAATATTTAAACCGGTAGCGGGTTTTGAATAAGCATTCGGACCAAATTGAATAATATTTTCAGAATTCGTCATGATCGGCTCCAACTGTTCTTTGGGCAATTTCATATAATCAACAATCGTATGTGCGGGACCTCGGCGAGATGGGAATTTATTATCCCATTTTTCTTCCGTTAAATATTCTACAAAAGTGTTTAAACCTTCGTCCATCCAGGACCATTGTCTTTCATCAGAATTAATGATCATCGGGAAAAAGTTATGTCCAACCTCGTGAATGATTACGCCAATCATGCCGTTTTTAATTCCTTCGGAATAGGTTCCATCTTTTTCAGTTCGTCCGAAGTTGAAACAGATCATCGGATATTCCATTCCATTCGCTGCTTCGATAGATTGGGCAACTGGATAAGGATAGGGAATCGTATATTCTGAATACGTTAAGATCGTATGAGCAATAACTTTGGTTGAAAATTTACGGTAAAGATTGTAGGCTTCTTTCGGATATAGACTCATCGCCATCACCTCATTTTTATTTTCGGGAATGATCACTTTCATGCCGTCCCAAACAAATTTACGGGAAGAAGTCCAGGCAAAATCACGAACATTATCTGCTTCAAATTTCCAGATCTTTCTTTCTTTTGATTTCGATTTCTCTGCTTTTTTCGCTTCCGCTAACGTTACAATTTCGATTGGCTCTTTGGCAGTTTGCGCTTGTTTCCATCTCGCTAATTGAGCAGGCGTTAATACCTGTTCAAAGTTTTTTCCAGATCCTGTGGATGCTACGATGTGATCTGCCGGTACATTCATCGAAACTTTGAAATCACCGAAAGCTAAAGCAAATTCTCCGCGACCGGTAAACTGATTATGCTGCCAACCTTTGAAATCGCTGTAAACGCACATTCTTGGATACCATTGCGTAATCGTATATAAATCGTTTCCATCTTCTGGAAAGAATTCGTAACCGCCACGGCCACCCATTCTAATTCGATCTGGAATATTATAATTCCAATCTATTTTGAAAGTGAACTTCTCTCCTTTTTTTAAAACCGTCGGAAGATCAATACGCATCATAGTTTTATTCACCACATAAGACAAAGATTTTCCCGAAGCATCGGTCACTTTTTCTAAATTGACGCCGTACCCGTTATTTTTAGTTGGCAGATCTGTTACTTTTAAATCATCAGAATTCATCTGTCTTGGTAGAAATGATCCTTCATCATAACCCGCATTTTTCACTGAAGACTGTTCGTTTTCATCGAGTTGTAACCATAAATATTCTAGATCATCAGGTGAGTTATTATAATAAGTGATGGTTTCTGAACCTTTTAAATTTCTTTTATCTTCATCCAAATATGCAGTGATATCATAATCTGCACGGTTTTGCCAATATCCTTGTCCAGGCGCACCAGAACCGGTTCGGTAATAATTGGGCGTGGGAAGAATTGTTCCCAACTGTTCGAATTTGTTGCCGTGATTGCTCTTTGGATTATTTTGAATGTCTTGTCCGAAAACAAAGACGGAACACAAAAGAAAGGTTAGAATATTAAATTTCATTGTAATAAGAGTATGATAGGTGAAGTTTCAAATTTAATTAATTTAATCTGGATGTGGGGATTTTTTTCTATTAAATGAATTGGATGATAATAAATGCCTTGCGCCCCGGCTTGAACGGAGCTCTTTTTGCGACGAGGAACGAGGAACAAAAAAGCGGGAGTGGAAGACGGAAAAAGGCGCCCAAATAAAAATTAAATCCGCTCTAGAATCATTTGAGCAGATAGGATAATTGCGATCACTGATATACCGATAATCCAGTATTTTTGCTGGAATTTCAGGAATTTTGACAACAGATACAACAAAGCCATCACTAAAAGTACAACCGTGATCTGCCCCAATTCTAAACCGATATTAAAACCCAAAAGAGGAACCGCGATGTTTTGTTCAGATGCCATCGTCATTCTTGCAATATTGGCAAAACCCATCCCATGAATTAAACCAAAAACCAGAGCCAAAACATAATTAATTCGCATGAGCTTTTTCTGATTTTCACGAAACAGAATATTATCGACCGCGGTAAGCATAATAGTAATAGGGATCAAAGTTTCTACCAGATCAGAAGGCAATCGAAAGACATCTAAAACACTTAAGGCAAGCGTAACTGAATGTCCGATGGTAAAAGCCGTAATTAAGATCAAGATTTTGCGCCAGTCTTTATAAAAATAAACAGCAACTAAGACCAAAATAAACAACTGATGATCAAGGGCATCCCAAGAAATAATATGTTCCCAACCAAGTTTTAAATAGAATAAGAAATCTTGCATGAATTTTTTTGGTAAACATAAAACACTTGATGCAAAAAATCAAGGATTTTAAGGATTTTTCATAGAAAAACGATCATCCTTCCAGATTATATACTTTTATTTAAATTCACTTGTAATCGATTAAATAATTCAATAGTTTTGGGCCACTTAAAATAATCTCATTAAACATGAAAAGAAACTTACTTTTTTCAAGGAAAAGTTTTATTACAACTCCTTTACAATTCACTCTTCGGCAGATGAAGAACCTCTTCACTCTGTTATTATTATTCTCTTTTGGAATCTTCTTTGGGCAATATCAAAAAATAGATTTCAAATTTGAAACGCTTATTAAAGAAAGCAAAAATGCAGCTCTGACGACAGAGAAGCTAACCAGTTTAGCGACGAATTTGCAATTAGACCAACATACGGTGGTTACTTCGAAAGGCGCACAAACGATGTATTCTTGTATCGTTTACACCAACAATCCGGAGCATTTAAAATCTCGTGGAATATTGGTGCAAAGTACGTTACCGAAATTCGTGACCGCTTTGGTAACGATTGCGGATTTAGAAAAAATGGTTCAAATGAAAGAGGTTATCTCTATCATCGCTCCAGAATTTGATGAAGTAAATAATGACGTAAGCAGAATGCAGTCGGGTGCCACTTTATTGCAATCGGGTGCCTTAAATAATACAAGCTATACCGGAGAAGGAGTCTTGGTTGGTATTTATGATTCCGGAATCGATTGGAAACACCCTGGTTTTAGAGACCTTAATGACCCAACTAAAAGTAGAATTGTTAGTATTTGGGATCAAACCTTAACTAAAACAGGTTCTGAGGTTAGTCCGGCTGGATTTTCTAAAGGCGTTGAATATACCAAAGCTCACATTGATGACGAACTTGACGGAACACCTGCCAATTTTGTTAGAGAAAAAGACATTAGCGGTCACGGAACGCACGTTGCCGGAACTGTCACTGGAAATGGAGCTGGCATGACTGGCAATAGACATCAGGGATTTGCACCCAATGCTGGAATCGTAATTGTAAAAGGTGGCGACGGTTCTTTCCCACAGACCAACACGATTGATGCAGTTACTTATTTCCAAAATGTAGCGACCGCACTTAACAAACCAATCGTCGTAAATATGAGTATTGGTGGACAAACCACGGCACACGACGGCAGCGGCCCACACGAAATGGCTATTGATGCTTTTACGACCTCTGGTCCCGGTAGAGTAATGGTGATATCCGCTGGAAATGATTACGGAAAGAACGTTCACAGAAAAGTAGACATTGCACCGACAGAAACAGGAACTTTCAGCCTAAGTGCGGGAAGCAATACCAGTAGTTCCGTGTTTTCTATCTACATGTACGGTGATAACGATAATGATGTAATAGCAAAATTAACCACTCCGGATGGCAATGAATATCTTTCTCCTCCCGGAGCTACTACTTCCCATTCCATTCTTAACAATAAATTTACTGCAATCGTTTATAACTGGGTTTCTTCGGTAAATCTAAAGAGATATGTTCAGGTAGTCATCAGCAGAAATAGCGGAACTACTGAAAACAGCCAGGGACTTTATAAGATCGACCTGCAAAATACAGGATCAGATTCTATGTTAGTTCACGGTTGGAAAGTGAGCGAAGGTGTTGCCACTACATTAATAGATGGCGATAATCAATATATTGTAGGATCACCTGGGAACGCCACAACTGCAGTTACCGTAGCTTCTTATTTAGGAAGATTGACTTCTTACAAAATGAATCCAACGCCAGGCGGATATGTTATTAATAGTACTGAGGCAGAAACCATTTCTGGATTTAGCGCACAGGGACCAAGAGCAGATGGTTTTCAAAAACCAGATATTACCGCTTCTGGACAATCCGTTGTTTCGGCCATGTCTTCTGACGCAATGTTAGCAGCGACTTCTTCTGATAATATTGATGGAACATATTACCGAAAAAACCAGGGTACAAGTATGTCATCTCCGGGTGTCGCCGGCGCGATCGCTTTACTTTTACAGGCAAACCCTAATTTAACTGCGGCAGAAGTAAAAACAAAACTAACTGCAAATGCACGTCAGGATGCTGCAACCAGCACCACTCCTAATACAAGATGGGGTTTTGGTAAACTGGATATTTATAAAACAGTGGCAGATGAGATTGGATGTCAAACTTCTGAGACTGAAACGATTGGTTATGATGAGCAGTTTTATCTAAACACTCAGGATAGCAACGTAACTTCTACGGGATATCTATTTGCCGTAAAATATACTCCAACGATCACAGGTAAATTTGGATCAGTCAACTTCTACACAGGATCTGGAGCGCCTGGTGACATTCCTGTTACCTTTCAAATCAGAAAAGTAGAAGATGGCAAACCAGGAGCAGTACTTGCTACAAAAACAATCAATTCTTTGCTGAATGATGTTCAGAGAAGTGCCTGGAATTCAATTGATTTTACTTCTTTTGGAGTTCCCGTAACTTCTGGTGAAGATTTCTTTGTAACGATCGATGCTTCAGCTGGAGCAATGTCTTTAAGAAGAGAAAGCATCAGTTTAGATAATAGAAGTACTTATTCTACTGATAATGGAATTACATGGAACGAGTCACCAAGTGATTTTAGAATCAGAGCGATGGTTTATGAAAACCTACCACAGATCAAGCAGTTAGCAACCCAAAATGAAGCGGTTACTTTTGAAGTGGCAGACGGTAAAAACTATGTTACGACGAATTGTAATTTAGTTGGTATGGTAGAAAGAACTTCTACTTCCAATATGACTGGAACAGTTACAGCAAAAGTTTGGTTGGCTAATCCAGAATCAACTTATGTTGCAAGGAGGTATGAAA
>NZ_JBGZYM010000016.1:0-79038 GCF_041824135.1 Kaistella sp.
ATTGTTGCCAAATTCCGGAAAGAAACTGGATTTTAATCCATCGAATTTAAATGTTTTGCCTTTGGTTCAGGCCGGAGTTGGTTTTAAATGGGATGTTTTTGATGGTAATGAAGGAAAGCATTTAGTTGAAAAAGCCAAAATTGAAAAGGAAATTTTGGAAAATAAAAAACGCGATACTTCTAAAAAACTGAATCTGAATTTAGCCAATAATCAAACGACCTACACGATTGCGACTTCTCAAATTAAATTGAAAGAAAAATCCCGCGAAATTGCCAAACAAGGTTTAGAACAAGTGGAAAAAGAATTCCGATATGGAACAAAAACTTCCGCGGCTTTAATTGAAGCCGAAAATGATTTACAAAATGCAGAACTGGAATATCAGAACGCTATTTTTAATCAAAGAAGAAGCGCCATCGAACTGATGAAATCCACGCAGAATTTACAGATCGAAAAACTTTAAATCAAAAAGAATAGACTGAAAGATAATAGACTTTAGGATAAAAGACGGAAGAAAATTCCTTCAACACTACAACAACAAACAAACAATAGACATGAAAAATACTGTATTAACTTCTTTAGCTTTTTTAAGTGTTTTCGCACTTTCGGGCTGTAAAGAATCAAAACCTGAAAGAGAAATTGTGGGCAAAACGAAAAAGGAAATTGTTTCCTTCGCTCCAAAATTAACCGGAAGAATTCTCACCATTAAAGTAGAAGAAGGACAAACCGTGAAAGTGGGAGATACGCTTGCAATTTTAGATGTTCCCGAAGTTTCCGCGAAAATTGCGCAGGCAAAAGGCGCAACTTCTGCAGCTAGAGCGCAAGTTCAAATGGCGAAAAATGGCGCAACCAGCGATCAACTTCGTCAGTTAAAAGCCAAACAAAAAGGGTTACAAGAGCAGTTTCAATATGCTCAAAAATCTTTTAACAGAGCAAAAAATATGTATAATGACAGTTTGCTTTCGCCCCAAAATTACGATGAATATTTTGCAAAATACCAAGGTGCGAAAGCGCAGTTAGATGCGGTGAATGCTGAACTTCATGATGTACAGTCCGGAACACGCTACGAAAAAATTGAAATGGCGCAGGGACAAGCAAATCAAGCAGCCGGCGCATTGCAGGAAGCAAATATTGCCAATTCCGAAAAATACATCATCGCCACAAATGACATGGAAATTGAAACCATCGCGTTGAACAAAGGAGAATTGGCAACTGCCGGATATCCGCTTTTCACGGGTTATATTCCGGAAACTTCTTATTTCCGATTTACGATTCCCGAAAGTAAAATTGCAAAATATCAAAAAGGAATGACCGTGAAAATGTTGGTGAATTATAATAAAAAAGAATTTACCGGAAAAATTGTCGCCATCAAACAATTGGCAAAATATGCAGATATCACGACCGCTTTCCCTGATTACGAACCGGAAGAAGCGATTTACGAAATTAAAGTAGTGCCGGAAAATCAGAAGGCAGCAAAAGATATTTTGGTGAATTCTAACGTGACTTTAAAGTAATTGTATAATTAAAAGTCACAAAATGAAACAGATCAAATATTTATTAAAAAGGGAATTCCGCCTGTTCTTAACGAACAAAACCTTGATTTCGGTTTTCTTTTTAGCGCCCATTTTTTATGCGTTATTGATTGGTTTTACCTATCAATCCGGGAAAGTAGAAAACATTCCCGTGATCGTAGTGAATCACGACAACACGCCTTTATCCGATCAACTTTTGGAAATGCTTCAGGATAGCAAATCGATAAAAGTACTGAGTTACGTCAACGAACCGGCAAACCTGAAAGATGAAACCATAAAAACGGAAGCAGCCGCTGTGATCATCATTCCCGAACGTTTCGAAGCCATGATGCTTCAGAAAAAATATCCGGAAGTGAATGTATATGTGAACACTTCAAACGTTTTGACGGCGAATTTTGCAACGAAAGCAATTCAACAAACTCTCGGAACTTTTTCCGCCGGCGCAGAAATAAAAGCCCTGCAAAAAAAAGGAATGAATGCCGATTTGGCGAAAACCCAGTTCGAACCTTTCAAAGCGAATTATATTACGCTCTTCAACACGACCAGCAATTACCTGATTTTTATGTGGCCCGCAATGATGGCCGTCGTTTTACAGCAGGTAATTTTACTCGCGATGGCTGTTTCATTTTCCGAGGAATTTAAAAGAGAATCCTTCATCAAAGATTTTGCAGGCAAGGAAAAATATGCGGTTGCCGTAATGGCGATAAAATGTCTGCCAATCTGGGTTTTTGCGAATTTCAACATTCTTTTCTTCTATCTGTGCAGCCTTTATTTCAAAATTCCCGTCCCGGATAACGTCTGGAATTTCTTCCTGATCACCGCAGTTTTCGTCGTCGCAGCAACGAATCTGGGCGTTTTGGTAAGTATCGTAATTCCGGATGCATTGAAAGCAACTCAGTATTTAATGGTGATCGCGTCACCTGCATTTATCATCAGTGGATTTACGTGGCCGACTTACGCAATGCCGGAATTTATCAAAAATTTTACGGCAATTATTCCTTTAACGCCTTATTTAGAAGCGCTGAAGATCATGGTTGTTCAAAACGGATCTGCAATTTTAACTAAAAAATATCTGGTTCACTTGCTGATTTTAGGTTGGGTTTATTTCATTATCGGCTGGATCGCTTTGAAAATTAAAATCCATTTCCTATTCAAAAAATACAATATTTCAGAAAATTACGAGGAGGAAATTCCTACAGAAGAAAATCCAAATTTAATCATCGACGATGAAAATTTTCTGAATTAAAAAATAACAGTTTTCATACTGTTTGTTTGTTGAGAACGTCTGGACTTCGGTTCGGACGTTCTTTTTTGGCAGACATTTCCGCCTTCCACTCCCAATCTTTTTTACTCCTCGTTCCTCGTCGCAAAAAAGGATTTCCGTTCAAGTCGGGCTGCAGATTTCGCTTCTTTCAAGGTTATATATTATTTGAAAATCTTAATATCAATTCCCGCTCTGAAAAAAAACTCGTACCCTTTGCTGAGTGAAACGCCTTTGCGTCCGCGATTTTTTTGCATATAGAAAAATTCACTTTGCGCACTTTGCGTTTAAATGTATTTTATTCTAGCAGCAATTCAATCATTAAACACCATCAATTAGATATTCTTTTCATTATTTTTGTGGAAACTACAGCACGTGAAACTTCTAGATCAAATTTCAAAATACATCCAACTGGATCCTATTACCGAAGATTTTTTTCGAACCGAAACCCAAACCAAAACTTTCGCAAAAGGAGAATTATTGAGTCATCAAAATACGCATAACCGAAATGTGTATTACATGGAACAAGGTTTAGCGCGAACTTACTACTTCGAGAAAGGAAAAGACATTACCACCAATTTTTATTCAGAAGGAAAATCATTTGGCAGCATAGATACTATTTTCGGAAATGTTCCTTCCATATATAATATTGAAACTTTAGAAGAAAGTACCATCACTTTTTGTGATTATAAAAAACTGGAAGAATTATGTGCAGTTTCTTTGACTTCCGCAAATTTCAGTCGGTTTATCCTGGGGAATTTGATGACGCAGATGTCTAAACGCGTGAATTCTTTGCAACATATGACCGCAAAAGAAAAGTATGCTCAACTTTTAGAAGAGAACCCGAACATCATTCTGCGTGCTCCTTTGGGAATGATTGCCTCTTATCTTGGGATTTCGCAGGAAACATTAAGCAGAATCAGAAGTGAAATTTAATTTGAAAATCGTATGGTAATAATTTCTATTTTTGTTAAGTAAAAACAAACTATGCAAGATATCTTCAACGCCAAAGAAGCGCAGACCTACATCGACAGAATTAATAAACTTTCACCCGAAACAAAAGGGAAGTGGGGAACAATGAGCGTGGACCACATGTTGGCTCACTGCAACGTGACTTATGAAATGGTTTACGAACCGCAAAAACATAAATCCCCAAGCGGAATTGCGAAGTTTATTTTAAAAAATTTCGTAAAATCAAAAGTAGTCGGTGAGAAATCCTATTCCAAAAATTCGCCCACCGCGCCTCAATTTAAAATTATTGAAGATCAGGATTTCGATTTAGAAAAAAAACGGTTAATTGGCTTTATTCAGAAAACCCAACAATTAGGAAGAGAAGCCTTTGACGGAAAAGAATCTTTCTCTTTCGGAAAACTGAAAGCCCAGGAATGGAATAATATGTTTGCGAAACATTTGAATCATCATTTGGAACAATTTGGAGTTTAGTATGAAATATCTCTTCATTTTATTTTTAGGAATATCAACTTTTCTGACCGCTCAAGTTCAGAATTCTTTTCCGTACAAGAATCTTGATCTTTCTGAACAACTGCTCAATAAAGATACTTTTTATGAAGGTCAGGTTAATAAAGAGGAAGTATATAAAATAAAATTGGAGTCTGTAACGAAAGACTTGCAAAAACCTGAAAGATATTTAGTAGTTGGCGTAGCGGAATTTGAAGGAAAAATAAAAAAGCTGGAAGGCGAGATTATTTTTAAAGAAAAATTCAAAGTGAGAGATTCGGTCGATGGTATTTTATTATTTGGAGATTTCAATTTTAAAGAAAAAACGGATGAAGATCCTGGCACTTTTAAAGGTAAGATTCGCATACAAACCGATGAAACATTAGTGAAATCGAACATGGCTGGAAATGTAACTTTTAAAGGAGCCTTAGAAAAAGAGGATGGTGAAATCGACCAGCTTTGGTTCGGGAACTTTTTCCACAACGATATTGACAAAGTAATTTTTAGATAAAAACACCTTATGATGAAAAACTTAACGCTCTTATTCTTGCTGATCAGCGGTTTTGCTTTTGCGCAAATGCCCAATATTTCTAATGTTTGGATGAATAATTCCCAACCTTATCTGGGAAACATCAGCACCGAAAAAATGCCGATGAAGGTAAGAATTACGATTTCTGAACAAGATAAAAAGGATGATCAGGAATATTTCGTTTCTGGCTTTTCTTTAGTAGAAAATACAAATACCAAATTCGAAGGAAAGTTAAAGATCACCAAATACAAACCAGGCAAAAAAAGAAATACCGTTTTCGGTGAATATGAATTGGCCGAAGAAGGAACCGGAAAACATTCGGGAATCTTAAAAGGGAAATTTATTTACACCTTCATGTGGAATAAAAAATCAGAGAAAATTGAAAAGCAATTCATCGAATTTTTTGGTACTTGGAAAAGCTACGATGGCGCTTTAAATTATCCTATGAACTGGAGAAATCAATAACCTAAATTTAAAATTATGGCAACCGTCAATCCTTATTTAATGTTCGATGGAAACTGCAAAGAAGCATTTGATTTTTATAAAAGTGCTTTCGGCAAAGAGTTTACAGATCTCAATTTATTCGGTGATATGCCGACACAAGAAGCAATGCCACCTTTATCCGAATCGCAGAAAGCAATGGTGATGCATGTTCGTTTAGAAATCTCCGCAGAAACCATTTTGTACGGCAGTGATATTTTCCCGGGAACTCCAGGTTTTAAAACCGGCGATAATTACGCGGTTTCCATTAATGCAGATTCCCGTGACGAAGCAACGCATTTATTCAATAAATTATCCGATGGTGGAACGGTCAAAATGCCTTTAGCAGATACCTTTTGGGGCGCTTATTTCGGAATGTGGAAAGACAAATTCGGTATCGACTGGCTGGTCAATTATGATGATCCGGCGAAAGTTCAACCGCATTAATTGGAGGAGCACCAAGAATTTTGCTTCTTTCAAAACCGGTCCCGCTGTCCACTATATCCCAAGCAACACCAATGCCTTCGCTTTTGGGGATACCGTTCCCATCGCGGCTAGAATTGAGGTCAGATTTTCTTTACAGCAAAGCATAAGAAAAGAGCAGGAAGTTTTCCTGCTCTTCCAATTTATTTAAAAGTCTTTACAGATTCACATTCTCTAATATGATCGCATAACCTTGCCCAACACCGATACACATGGTTGCTAAAGCATATTTCTTTTTAGTTTTTTGTAGTTCTAAGGCGGCAGAATACGTAATTCTGGTTCCGCTCATTCCAAGCGGATGACCTAATGAAATTGCGCCACCGTTGACGTTAACTCTTGCGTCGTCATTGGCGAGTCCGAGTTCTTTTAAACAAGCAATACTTTGAGCAGCGAAGGCTTCATTCAATTCGATAATGTCAATTTGATCCAAAGTTAAGTTCGCTCTTTTCAAAGCCAGTTTCGTTGCTTCAACCGGACCGATTCCCATAATGCTGGGTTCAACACCAACTACGGCTGAACTTACAATCTTTGCCAAAGGTTTTAAATGATAATTTTTCATAGCCTCATCGGAAGCGATAATTACTGCAGCCGCGCCGTCATTTAATCCAGAAGCATTTCCGGCAGTTACTGTTCCGTTATCTTTTACAAAAGCGGGTCTTAGTTTTCCTAAAACTTCTATAGTAGATTGAGGTTTGATGAATTCATCTTTATTAATGACGATCGAATCTCCTTTTCTTTGCGGAATGCTGATGTCAGAAATCTCCTCTGCCAATCTTCCGCTTTCCTGGGCTTTCGTGGCTTTCATTTGAGAATGTAAAGCAAATTGATCCTGTTCCTCGCGGGAAATATTATATTGGTCTGCCAGATTTTCTGCCGTCTTTCCCATCGCATCAATGCCGTACATTTTTTCCATAGCTGGATTGACGAAACGCCACCCGAAACTGGAATCAAACATTTTAGAATCTGTTCCGAACGCTGATTCTGATTTAGAAAGAACATAAGGTGCTCTCGACATTCCTTCAACGCCACCGGAAATAAATAGATCTCCTTCACCAGATCTGATGGCTCGCATTGCCTGCACAATCGAACTCATTCCAGAAGCACATAATCTATTCACTGTTTCGCCCGGAACATTGATTGGAATTCCAGCAAGGAGTAAAGCCATCCTGGCAACATTACGGTTATCTTCACCAGCTTGATTGGCGCAGCCAAGAATCACATCGTCAATTTTATCTAAAGGTAATTCTGGATTTTTTTTGATTAAACTTTTAAGGACAGAAGCCATTAAATCATCGGTTCTCACTGCTGCCAAACTTCCTTTAAAATTCCCGATCGCTGATCTTGTGCCGTCAATAATATATGCGTTATTCATTTTCGTTTTTTAATAAGCGTAAATTTAAGAAAATTAAAAAGATTTTATTTTTCTAATTTCAGTGATATTTCAAAATGTAGCGGAGTTTAATATTTTAAAAAAAACGCCGCATTTGATGCTACTTAATTTTTGTAATTTTGTTTCCGAAAATAAAACAGGTGTTTAAGTTTAAATAAAGATAAATATCAAAATTTAGCAAACTACAAAACATTTTAAAAACGGTTTTTTTTTCATTGAATTAAAATAGTATTTAAATCAGATTGAATACTTGTTGTACTTATTAAAATGTTAAACAAGAATACCTATAGAAAACTTATTCATTACTCGCTCATCACGTGCACTTTGTGTATTCAGATCATTATTTGCATTTTTATTTATAATGAATATTTTAATGGGAAGAAATTAGAGGTCATCGAGACTCAAATTCAGGAAACCTCTATTCTGAAAAACTTGATGGAAGATTCGAGAAAGGATCTTCTGAGCGCGCAAGATAATCTGCAGAAATATGTCATTAATAATGATAAGAAATATTTAGAAGCTTACTTTCAATCGTTACGTAATCTGAATAAAAATCTAGATCGCATCGGAGCTTACAAATACAGTAATGCTTCTCTGAAAAGTTTCATCGATTCGCGAAAAGCAGAACTTTCTAAACTTCCGGATTTAGAAAAATCGATCAATTCGGTTTACAAAGAATTCAAAAAACCTTCACCTGAGAAAACAAGTTTTAAAATAAAAGATTTTAAAGTAAAAAGTATTCCCAGAAAGTCAGACACTAGAATAGAATACCGCTTAGACAGCGTTGAGAAAAAGAATTTTCTTGGTCGTTTAAAATCTGCTGTTAAAAACGATGTAGATGTCCAACGAGAGTTGACGGTTATCTCGACCCAATACGGAGATTCGGTGAATACCGATCAAATTAAAACTCATTTAGACAGCACCATCAATGCAGTAAATAAGCATTATGGCGACGAAATAAAAAAGTACGAATCCAGTATCAGCAGTTCACAGCGGAAGAATGATAACGTGTATCGAATCTACGATCAGTTGATTATTTACAGTAATAACTGGATGGGAATTTACAATATTGCCGTCAGTGATTTCAGCAAAAATTTAGAAAAAGATCTGTACGAACAAAATTCCATTAATAATAAAATAAGAAGATTTGCTGTTCTGGGTTTAATGGTTTTAATGTTTTTTGTACTGATCGTCATTGTTTATTACAACAGACAATCTTATTTAGATGAGAAAAAACTAAAGTTGGCGTATGAAGAAATTAATAAGAATCTCAATTTTAAAAATAAAATTTTAGGAATGTTGAGTCATGAAATTCGATCACCTTTAAAGATTATCAATATTTTCATCGATCGAATCAGCAGGAAGACTAATGATGATACTATTGCAGATTATCTTAAAACTATCAAATTCACCAATAATTCCTTATTAATTCAGGCCAATCAAATTTTGGAATATACCAAAAATCAAGAGAAACAAGTTGAATTAAGACCTATTGAATTCAATCTTCGAAATGAAATAGAATCAATATTACGGGCATTTGAACCTTATATCGAATCCAAAAATAATGTTTTTGAAGTCGGAAATGACATTGATCCTGAAACAATTGTTTTTGCTGATAATATTAAAATTCATCAGGTTTTCACGAACATTTTGGGGAATGCAAATAAGTTTACGGAAGATGGTAAAATTGTAGTAAAGATAGAGACAGTTTACATCGACGAACAAACTTTAAAATTAAGCGTTTCGGTTTCTGACACTGGATCGGGAATTTCGAAATCGGATATTAAGAAGATCTTTGAGCCTTATTTTCAAGGCGTGCTTTCTAATGAAATTGATAATCTCGGTGCAGGCTTAGGTTTAAATTTATGTAAAGAAATCATTGATCTTTTTCACGGAACTATTTCCGCCCAAAGTACTTTAGGACAAGGAACAGCTGTATATTTCGCCATTAATCTGAATATTGTAAAATGAATAAATCGATAAAATTCCTCTTGGGTGACGATCACAATATTGTCCGTCAAGGTCTTCAGTTTATTATTGGGGATGTTGTAGAAAATCCAGAGATTATTCATGCTTCGAGTCTCGAACAGATTTTAGAACAAATTAAATCGAACTCATTTGACATTGCCATTTTAGATGCACAGTTTCCCGATGGAAATTCTCTTTCCATTATTGCTGAAATTAAACAGATTCAGCCTGAAATTAAAATTCTGATTTTCACCAGTTTTGAAGAAGAGAATTATTCTTTAAAATTCATTAATGAAGGTGCTGATGGCTTTCTCAATAAATTAAGTGAAGAAATAGAAATCCAAAAGGCGATTCAGGAAATGATTGAAAAGGGAAGTTCGTTTCCACCGTTTACCACGAAAATGTTACAGTTGTCTGATGAACATATTGCACTTTTGAATCCTTTAAATCAACTCACCGAAAGAGAGTTGGAGATAGCAATTTTGTACGCAAAAGGATATGGTAATCTTGAAATAGCGAACAGTTTATCGGTTCGTCAAAATACCGTCAGTACTTTTAAGAAAAGGATTTTTGACAAATTAAAAGTTGAAACTTTGGTCGATTTAATCGACTTGGTCAGAATACATCACGATATCTAAAACACGTTTTTGTAGATAAATATCTACAAACCTCTCGACAAACATCGACTCGAATTTTCCGAAAAAAAAATCCCTTTCCCTTTACTTTGTATGTGAATTTAATAACTATAAAGTTTAGGAAAATGAAAGAGACTCGTATACAGAAAAAACAATTTTTACGTGAGAAAGTACAACGTGCTGCTTCAAAAATAAAAGCCTTAAGTAAAAAGGAATTTGGTGTTTTGATCGCTGTTCAAATCGTCATGTTCAGCGCTATTTACGCTGTCAATAATTTTAGTTCTTATTTTGAAGAACTTCATTTTGTAAGAATGCAGACGATTTCGGGGAGAATTTTAATCTACTCCATATTAACGATCTTGGTATTCCAGGTTTCGTTTCTTCTTTACATTGCTTATTTATTTTTTAAATATAAAGCGATACCGTCGGTTTCAGATGCAGAAATGCCAAGCTGTACCGTGATCGTACCAGCGTATAACGAAGGGCGATTGGTTTATGAAACCTTGTTGAGTATTGCTGCAAGTGATTTCCCAATGCATAAAATGGAAGTGATCGCCGTAGATGACGGAAGTAGTGATGATACCTGGTATTGGATCAATAAAGCAAATTCAGATTTAGGAAATACAATTACGGTGTATAAACAACCTGAGAACCGAGGAAAAAGACACGCTTTACATCTTGGATTTACCACAGGAAAAGGCGATGTATTCATTTCCATCGATAGCGATTCCGTGGTTGAAAAAAACACCATTAGAAATTTGATCAGTCCTTTTGCAGTCCATAAAAACTGTGGTGCAGTTGCCGGAAATGTGAAAGTTTTGAACAAAAATCAAGGTATGATCCCAAGAATGCTGAATGTAAGTTTTGTATTCAGTTTCGAATTTATGCGGGCTGCACAGAGTTCATTAGGATTTGTATTGTGTACTCCAGGAGCTTTATCTGCTTACCGAAGAGAGGCTGTTTTACATTCTTTGACCGATTGGATCGACCAGAAGTTCTTAGGTCGTGCCGCAACAATCGGTGAAGATAGAGCCATGACGAATTTGATCTTAAAACAAGGTTATGATGTGAAGTTTCAGAGAAATGCAAATGTGCTGACCAACACGCCAACATCATTTAAAACACTTCATAAAATGTTTACCAGATGGGGAAGAAGTAATGTTCGCGAAACTTTAATGATGAACAAATTTATATTTGATGATTTTAGAACCCAAAACAAAACCGGAGCTCGATTTATTTTTATCAATCAGTGGATGAATTTGATCATTGCTTTCCCTCTGATGTTTTTAATGTTCTATTTTTTAATGACACATCCTCTTTTATACCTGAGTTCCGCGTTGACGGGAACATTTATTTTTGCGAGTATTCAAATGTTGTTTTTCAGCAAAAAATATAATTTTATCGATGCGCTTTGGGCGTATCCGTATAGTGTATTTTATTTATTTGGTCTTTTCTGGATTTTTCCTTTTTCTATCGCTACCGTTAAAAACGGAGGTTGGTTAACAAGATAAATTCAATTTAAATAAAAGAAAAACGGCTCCCTTTGATATTCAATTATTAAAGGGAGTTTTTTTTGAAAATTTTGACACCACTGCTGATTAATAAAATTGCTGCTCCAATTAAAGCGGTAAAATAAATTTCCTGGCTCACTTCTTTGTTAGCCATTGCAATCGCAACCAAAGCCCAAACTGCAACCAATGCGAAGATCGGTGCATTCTTTTTCCAGGTCATGAATAAATGAATGATAGAAGCGATGACGATTAAAATGATCGTCCAATTGATTTCTGAAATTCCCCAACCGTTCCAGCCAATTTTCGTCAACCACGCCGCTGTTGCTGCGATTAAAGCAACACTTACCCAGCCAGTGTAAATTTGAAAAGGAAAATTAATAAACCATTTTTGCGCATTGCCAGGGTGGTATGTTAAAGCTTCCAATAAAATTTTTAAAAGTGAAATAAGCGAAACCAGCAAAACAAGAACTGATAATCCAGTATATCCATAAAGCCAGGTTAAAATCCAAACGCAATTAGCGATGCACGAGATTACAAACCACCATCCGATTTTTTCTACAAAACCGTCAGCTTCATTTTTCGAAGGTTTAAATAAAGTTCTGCCGGTATAAAAAACGAATCCAATTAAGAGTAAATAAATAACACCCCAAATTGAAAAAGCATAGCCTGCTGGCGTAAATAAATTTTGATATTGATTAGAAACATTCGCAATTGTTTTTCCATTAAAAATGCCTGTATTGCTTAGGTAATTAAAGATAATCGTGAATACTAAAAAGAATCCATTTGCGATTTGTAATTTTTTGATCATTGTGTAAAGTTTTTAAGAGAAAGAGTAAATGTTTATTAATTTAAAATCTAAATTACGTAATTATTTTTCGAATTCGGGAAATAGACTTTTAGTTATTCATAAGCTTCCCACCATTGTTCATAGGTTTTAGAATCGTCTTCCCAATTTACTTTTTCTCCGATTTTCGGCGTGATCAAACGCCTGTTTTCTTTTTCGTTTAACGCCGTTATTTTCTGCAAAGGTTCTTTCCAGTCGTGAAGTGCGAGTGCGAATTTTGAATTGTGAACCGGGATAATTCTTTCTGCTTTTAAATTTTTAGCAGCCACCAAAAATTCTTCGGGCATCATGTGAATATAGCGCCAGTCTTTGTTGTATTGTCCAAGTTCTAAAATAGCCAAATCAAAACCGCCAAACTTTTTTCCAATTTTCTCGAAGTGATCGTCAAAACCCGAATCTCCGCCGATATAAATTTTTCTTTTCGGAGTTTTAAAAATAAAACTCGCCCAGATTGCCTGATTTCTTTTAAAACCACGTCCGGAAAAATGCCTGGCTGTTTCTGCATAAACTTTAAATCCATTCCCGAGCTCAAAATTCTCACCCCAATCGAGCTCAATAATTTTTTTAGGATCATAATTCCAATATTCCAAGTGCTCGCCGGTTCCTAATCCTGTAATAACCTGTTTTGCTTTGGGATTGAGCTTTTTTACGGTTTCGTAATCCAGATGATCCCAGTGATCGTGGGTAATAATTAAATAATCCAAATCCGGAATATCTTCGGTCGAATATAAATCAGTTCCTCCAAAAGCTTTCGTTGTAAAATTGACCGGAGAAGCATTTCCGCTAAAAACAGGATCTACGAGGATTTTTTTACCATCGATTTGAATGAAATAAGAAGAATGTCCCATCCAGACATAAATGTTTTCGTCTGGATTCAAATTTTTCAAATTGGTCTTTTGGAAGTTCAATTTTTCTTTCGGGATTAAATTTTTGTTTTTACCAAAGAAAAATCTGAACATAACACCCGGCATCGAAGCGTCTGCGGCCAATTGAGGAGTAAAATTAATATTATCGAATTTGTCTTTTTGATAATTCGGAGATTTTAAAATTCTTTCCAGACGCTTTCCAGAAGGTTCTTTCCCAAATTGAGGAAGTTGCATGAAAAGGAAAATGGCAGCGGCAAAAACGATTACAAAAACGAGAAGTGCAATCAAAATATTTTTAAATAATTCCAAAATAGATTTTATAAGAGGGTTTTTATTGAAGTAAAACGTTTCAAAAGAGATTTCGCTTTAAATCGATTTCAAATTTAGTTTAAAACTCCGCGAATGCGAAATATCATATCACTATTTTTTCTTTCCAGTTGAAATAATCTTAACTTTAAGTAATCAAAAAATTCAAATATTATGCACGACAATGTAGTTATTAAGCAGCGCGTTAATGCGCCAGTTGAAAAAGTGTGGAGCGCAATTACGGACCGTTCGCAGATGAAGGATTGGTATTTTGATATTCCTGATTTTGGTACAGATTTGCAGACTCAATTTAGTTTTTATGAAAATGATGGTGAAAATAAACATCAGCATCATGGTGAAATTTTAGAGGTAATTCCGAAGGAAAAACTGAAACACACCTGGTCTTATCCACAAATTTCAAAGGACAGAACAATTGTAAAATGGAATCTACAGGATGAAGGCGATAAAACCCTGGTGATTCTAACGCACAAAGGATTGGAAAATTTCGAACATTTGGGGGAAGACTTCAGTAAAGATTCTTTTGATAAAGCCTGGACAGAAATTGTTTCTATCAAGTTGAAAAATTTTATTGAGAGGTAAATTGATATTTTCTAAAATACAAAGCACGCCCGAAAGCGTGCTTTTTTGATATCATGCAGACCAGATTAAACTGCTGCTTTTTCTTCTGCAAGTTTTCTTTTTACTACTTTTTTAAACGTGTAAGCACTCATTAAAATGCTGAATTCATACAATAAAAGAAGTGGAAAAGCGGCCATCAACATACTCAAAACATCTGCTGGAGTAATAATCGCAGCAACAACCATAATTAAAACGATTGCGTGGCGACGATAGGTTCGCATAAACACTGGCGTAAGAATTCCGATTAAAGTTAAGAAATACACAATTACGGGAAATAAGAAAATAACGCCCATTCCCAAGACGATCTGTAGAAATAGAGTAGTATAATCACTTAAATCAAAGAGCTGTGTAATCGATTCTGAAACCGTAAATAACAAACCGAAATTAATCGCAAAAGGTAAAATTAAAAAGTATCCGCATAGTATTCCACAAGCAAAAAGAATCCAGACAAAATTAATGAGCCACACGGAGCTTTTTCTTTCTCTCGGATGAAGTGCCGGAGAAATAAATCTCCACAATTCCCAAACGAGGTAAGGAAATGCGGCGACAATTCCACCAAACATAGAAACCGCCATCATTACATTAAACTGTTGAAATAATTTCTTTTGTTGAACGGCAAAAGTACCCGGAAGAGTTATGCTGTCTTCACCAATAAGTTCGCGCGAAAAATGATTGACAACCCGAAAAGTGAAGAAATCATTACGGGTTGGTCCGAAGAAAATGTGATCCATTATCCAGTTCACATTGTAGCCGACCACAACCGCACAAACAACAATCGCAATCATTGCGCGAATCAAGTGTGCCCTTAATTCTCCGATGTGTCCCCAAAAAGACATTTCTTTTCCTTCGCTCACGAAATTTATAATTTTTTATTTGCTTGATCGGAGACTCAAAATGATCACCAATCTATTGAAGTTGCGAAATTAATTAATTATTAGCGAATAACGTTTAAATCATTTGAAATTATAATCAATTGATTCCCTCGTCTAAAAGCCTGTGAATGTCAATAATTCCATAATATTTTCCCTGATCGGTCACGATGAGTTGACCAATATTTTTATCTTTTAAAATTTGCATTGCTTCTTTTGCTAACGAGTTTTTGTCAACACTTTTAGGATTGAGACTCATAATATCTTTAGCAATGAATTTCGATAAATCCTGATCACTCATCAACATTCTGCGTAAATCTCCATCGGTAATCACTCCAATTATTTCCTCGCCGTGCGTAACGACTGTGATCCCATGTTTTGAACTGCTGACCGAAATAATGATATCTCTAAGATTAGCGTCTTCTGAAACTTGTGGTTTTTGTGGTGATAAAAATTGTTCTACTTTGGCGGTTAAATTCTTGCCTAAACTTCCACCTGGATGAAATTTTGCAAAATCGGTTTCTTTGAAGCCATTCAATTCCATTAAACAAACTGCTAATGCATCGCCTAGAGCCATTTGAACAGTAGTGGAACTCGTAGGAGCTAATTTAATTGGGCAAGCTTCTTTTTCGACAAATGTGTTGAGAACGACATCTGAAAATTCAGCGAGTTTGCTGTTTAAATTTCCAGTCATTCCAATTAAACTGGAAGAATAGTCTTTGAGAAAAGGGGCCAATGTTACAATTTCTGGAGAGTTGCCCGAATTCGAAATACATAAAACCACATCCGTTTTCTGAATCACACCCAAGTCACCATGAATCGCTTCTGAAGCGTGAAGAAATTGCGATGGCGTTCCCGTAGAGTTTAGGGTTGCTACCATTTTATTTCCGACATGTGCAGATTTTCCGATACCTACAATGATGAGCTTTCCTTTTGCCGAATTTATAATTTCTACAGCTTTTAGAAATTGGTCGTTTAAGCGGTTTTTCAAAAGTTCAAGTTCTGCAATTTCGATAGAGAGAGCATCTTTTGCAATTTGAAGGATTTGCGGATTGTTCATAAAATGGGTACGTCATTTTTAAAAGGAAATCGTCAGTCTCAGCCTCAATTATTTATTAAATAAATCGTTAACATCTCGATCATCCTATAAAATACTAAAATATTAAATGGAAACTTAATCAAAATTAAATACCATTTTTTTTAAATGTGGTAATTATTAATTAACTTTGATTAATATGCAAATTTAGGAAACAAATATTAGAACATAAGCTAAATTTCAAATTTTCAGGCAGAGTGAAGATGACGATGTTCTACAAATAAATGCTGCTCTAAAAAATGTCAATTTAAAGATGAACACACACAACACCGATTTATCTAAAGAACTAAAAAAGTATTTCGGTTTCTCAAAATTTAAAGGCCAACAAGAAGAAATTATAAAGACCCTGATGAAGGGTGAAGATGTTTTTGTTTTAATGCCAACTGGCGGAGGGAAATCCCTTTGTTATCAGCTTCCAGCATTGATTTCTGAAGGAACTGCAATCGTAGTTTCACCATTGATTGCTTTGATGAAAAATCAGGTTGATGCCATCAATGGACTTTCTTCCGTTGAAGGAATCGCTCATGTTCTTAACTCTTCCCTCAATAAAACCCAGACTAAACAGGTTTTCGATGATATTAAATCGGGCGTAACCAAATTATTATACGTTGCCCCAGAATCTTTGATTAAAGAGGAATATCAAGAGTTTCTGAGAGAGGTGGAAATTTCATTCGTCGCAATTGATGAGGCACATTGTATCTCAGAATGGGGTCACGATTTCCGTCCGGAATACAGAAACTTAAAAAGTATCATTGATAAAATTGCAGATGTTCCAGTGATCGCTTTAACAGCGACGGCAACTCCAAAAGTTCAGGACGATATTCAGAAAACTTTGGGAATGAGCAATGCGCTGGTTTTTAAGGAAAGTTTTAACCGACCCAATCTTTATTATGAAGTAAGACCGAAAGTAAATATCGACAGGGAAATTGTAAAATTCATCAATGCCAGAAAAGGAAAAACTGGAATTGTTTACTGTTTAAGTCGTAGAAAAGTAGAAGAGTTCGCGCAGGTTCTGCAAGTCAACGGAATTAACGCATTGCCGTATCATGCAGGGTTAGACCAAAAAACCAGAGTGATGAATCAGGATAAATTTCTGATGGAAGACGCAGACGTTATTGTCGCTACGATCGCTTTCGGAATGGGAATCGATAAGCCAGATGTTCGCTTTGTAATTCATTACGATATTCCAAAATCGTTGGAAAGTTATTATCAGGAAACCGGACGTGCCGGAAGAGACGGTGGCGAAGGATATTGCCTGGCTTTTTATGACCCAAAAGATATTGAAAAATTAGAAAAATTCTTAGCTCAAAAACCCGTTTCCGAAAGAGAAATAGGATTACAACTTTTAAATGAAGTAGTTGGCTATGTCGAAACTTCAATGAGTAGAAGACAATATATTCTCTACTATTTTGGAGAGCAGTTCGATCCTGTAACTGGTGACGGTGCGCAAATGTGTGATAACTCGACCAATCCACCAAAATTAAAAGATGCTTCGCAAGAATTGAAACTGGTTCTTACTTTAGTGAAGGAACTGGAAGAGAAATTCAAAACAAAAGATCTGATTTCGGTGATTGTTGGTAAAGAAAATCCCGTCACTAAATCTTACAAGTTAGAAGCGACCAAACATTTTGGTATTGGAAAAAAAGAAACAGAAAATTTCTGGAAATCAATTATTCGCCAGGCCTCTGTACAGAATTTTTTGCAGAAAGATATTGAAACGTACGGTGTTTTAAAATTGACTGAAAAAGGAAAGAAAGCGCTTTCCTCTAAAAAGGATACTGAATTTTTTATTGCTGAGGATCGGGAATATAATTTGGAACAAACCAAAGCAGATTCAGATAAAGTTCAAACCGATTCTGTGGGCGGTATGGATGAAGTGCTTTTCGGGCAGTTGAAAGATTTGCGTAAAAAAGTGGCCAAGAAATACGGCATTCCTCCTTACACGGTTTTTATGGATCCAAGTATGGAAGACATGACCGTGCAATATCCCATTAACATTGAAGAAATAGGAAAAATTTACGGAGTTGGTGAAGGAAAAGCGAAAAAGTACGGAAAAGAATTCGCTGATTTTATCAAAAAATACGTTGAAGAAAACGAGATAGAAAGAACTCAGGATATGGTGATGAAAACGGTCGCCAATAAATCCAGTCATAAAGTTTTCATCATTCAAAGCACGGATAAGAAGATCGATTTAGAAGATATCGCTAAGGCGAAAAATATTTCAATGGATGATTTGCTGAAAGAGATGGAACGTATTGTTTATCAGGGTACTAAATTGAATATTAATTATTACATCGATGAAAATTTCGATGAAGATATTGTAGAGGATTTTATGACTTTTATGGGAGAATCTGAAAGTGACAGCATGAAAGTTCTTTTGGCAGAATTCGGTGATGATTTAAGTGACGAAGAAGTCCGAATGTTGCGGATCAAGTTTATCTCTGATGTAGCCAATTAAATGTGAGCCATGGAAAAATCAATAATAGATATTAAAAATGAGTTGATTGAATGGATAGAAAACTCATTCGATTTGGAAATCCTTAAAAAGATATTGGATATGAAAAATGGTATGGAGTCAACGTCATTAATAGCTGATATCAATTCTGAAAATGCAATTGAGGATAATTTCGATCAACAGTTTGCAGCCGGAATGACGTCTGATGAGCTCATGGAAAATATTGCTGCTCATTTGGAAACAATACATCCGGAGGAATCTACTTCAGTAGTTTCTGATATCCAATCTCAATATGCGGTGAAAGATGATTTTGATGAAAGGTTTGCAAAAGGTTTGACGTTAGAAAAAGCGCGGGAAGAATCAAAGAAAAAAGTTAGAGAATGGTGGGGAAAATAATGTTTTCACCCCTATTCGTTTCTGAATTAGATAATCTTGCAAAAACTCTTTATCAAGATAAGTATTTTAGTTTTGTAGAAGATGTCGACGGATACATTGATAAAATTTACGATTTCATAGAAACTAAAATAGATTATTTAATTTCCAAAAGTTCGCCCCAAAAGTTCCAACGTTACGGTAAGAAATATATTCGATACAAAGCCAATAGTCAAACTTATTGGTATATTTTTTTCGATCAAAAAGATAATCGTTTTCTTGTTAATTTTATTTTAAATAACCATTCTCAGGAATTTCCAGAATTAATTTAAATTCGCAATTAACCTTGTCAATTTTTAAAAGCTTCACAAGATTTTCTTATAAAAGCATGAAAAAAATCTCCATTCTTTTTATTCTCCCAGATTTAGAAACTGGCGGGGCAGAGCGCATTGTCACCACGATTGCCAATCATTTGCCGCGCGAAAAATTCGAAGCTAAAATTTTACTTCTTCGAAAAGAAGGTGGTTATCTGGAATTTCTAAACGATGATGTAGAAATTATCGATATTAAAACACCAAGAATCCGTCACTCTCTAAAACCTATTTTACAGGAGATTCGCAAAAGAAAACCCGATATTGTTTTTAGTGGCTTTGGCGAAGTGAATGCGTATTTGGCTTTGTTCATCAAGTTTTTTCCTAAAATAAAATTCATTGCCAGAGAAACTAACGTTGTTTCTCAACATGTGACCCGAAAAGAGATCCGGTTTTTTTATAAATTTTACAATAATTATCACAGGATTATTTGTCAGAGCAACGATATGCGAAATGATCTGATTGAGAATTTTAAAATTAAAAAAGAGAAATTAATTAAGATTAATAATCCAGTTGATTTTGAATTTATTAATGAGAAACTGGCGGTTTCAGAAAAGCCTGAAACTTTTAAAGATGATTTTAAAAATGTTGTCGCCATCGGAAATCTATCTTCCAGAAAGGGATTTGATAATTTATTGAAAGTTTTCAGTCATTTAAAAAATGAAAACATCCTGCTTCATATTTTAGGAGATGGACGTGACAAAGATTTATTGCATCAAATGAAAACCGATTTGGGTTTGGAAAATGTCATCTTTCACGGACAGCAAAAAAACCCGTATCAGTTTTTAAAGTTTGCCGATCTATTTATTCTCTCTTCCCGTTATGAAGGTTTTCCGAACGTTTTGTTAGAAGCCGGAGCTTGCGGAATTTATTCTTTAGCCAATAATTGTCCGGGTGGAATTACCGAAATCATACAACCAGGAATAACTGGTGAAATTTCAGACATCGAAAATCACGAAAAATTTGCGGAAAAATTGAGATCTATTTTAAAGGAAAATCATGAGAAAGAACAGATTCGAAATTCTATAAAATCGAGGTTCTCAAAGGAAATTATTCTGAAGGAATACGAAGGATTATTAGAAAATATCTAATTGAGTTAATAATTTCAATGCTTAAAAGTTAGAATTTTAAACCATTCTTTTGTCATTCCGTAGGAGTCTCAACGTTTGAATAACTTGCAATTTAGATTCCTACGGAATGACAAGTACTCGTTAAAATTGTGAATTTTGCTAAAGTTGAATAAGCGAATTTAAAAATTTAATTACATCTCAAATTTGAAAATCATATTTCTAAAAAAATAATATAGTAAAAATTTATTGCAAAAATTTATGATTTAAATCACAATCAAGTTTTCAAAAATTGCAAACATTTGTCATTAAAAAAATATTTATTTAATTGATTATTAGCAATTTAACCTTAAATATTTGTAAACTTTTTTTTATCTGAATAAACTTCTGTATTTTTAATTTTTCAAAATAGAATTTATGGAAGCAACCGTCTTAACAAAAAAAACAAAAACTTATACTTACGATGAAGCAATTCAATCATCTTTACAATATTTCGAAGGTGACGATTTAGCCGCCAAAGTTTGGGTGAGTAAATATGCCTTAAAAGATTCGGAGGGAAATATTTACGAGCAAAATCCCGACGATATGCATCACCGGATTGCGTCGGAAATTGCCAGGGTTGAAGCAAAATATCCAAATGCTCTTTCTGAAGAAAAGGTTTTTGATCTCATCAAAAAATTCAAATACATCATTCCACAAGGAAGTCCGATGACGGGAATTGGGAATCACTTCCAGATCGCATCGCTTTCCAATTGTTTTGTGATCGGCAGTGGGACGCAAAGTGATTCTTACGGAAGCATTATGAAAATTGATGAAGAGCAGGTTCAGTTGATGAAACGCCGTGGTGGAGTAGGTCACGATCTTTCCAATGTTCGTCCGAAAGGTTCTGCAGTAAAAAACTCGGCTTTAACTTCCACTGGTTTGGTTCCGTTTATGGAAAGATATTCCAACTCGACGCGTGAAGTTGCGCAGGATGGAAGACGTGGTGCTTTGATGCTTTCTGTTTCTGTAAATCATCCCGATTCTGAAGATTTTGTTGATGCAAAATTAGAGCAAGGGAAAATTACAGGAGCGAATATCTCAGTGAGAATCGATGATGACTTTATGAAAGCCGTTGTCAATAAAGAAAATTACATTCAAAAATATCCGATTCACAGTACAAATCCGAAATTTCAAAAGGAAATAAAAGCCACAGATTTGTGGGCTAAAATTATTCACAACGCCTGGAAATCCGCCGAACCTGGAATTCTTTTCTGGGATACCATTATCAACGAATCTTTGCCGGATTGTTATGCTGATCTTGGTTACGAAACGGTTTCCACCAATCCGTGTGGTGAGATTCCTTTGTGTCCGTATGATTCCTGTCGTCTTTTGGCAGTGAATCTTTTCTCTTATGTTGACAATCCATTTACGAAAAAAGCGAAATTCAATTTTGAATTATTCAAAGAGCATGTCGGCTATGCCCAAAGAATGATGGATGATATCATTGATCTGGAAATTGAAAAGATCGATACGATTTTGAAAAAAATAGATTCCGATCCGGAAGGAGATGAGATCAAAGCAACCGAAAGAAATCTTTGGACAAAAATCCGTCACAAAACCATTGAAGGCAGAAGAACTGGCGTTGGAATTACGGCGGAAGGTGATATGTTGGCTGCTTTAGGAATTCAATACGGAAGCAAAGAAGGAAATGAATTCTCAACTTTAGTTCATAAAACTTTAGCGTTGGCAGCGTATCGTTCATCAGTTGAAATGGCGAAAGAAAGAGGAGCGTTTGCAATTTATGATGCCAAAAGAGAAGCGAAGAATCCTTTCATTTTAAGAATGAAAGAAGCAGATCCGGAATTGTATGAAGATATGAAAAAATACGGTAGAAGAAATATTGCGTTATTGACGATCGCGCCGACTGGAAGTACGTCGTTGATGTCGCAAACCTCGTCTGGAATTGAACCTGTTTTCATGCCTGTTTACAAAAGAAGGAGGAAAGTAAATCCAAATGATCAGGATATTCGCGTTGATTTTGTAGATGAAGTTGGCGATTCCTGGGAAGAGTATTTGGTTTTTCACCACCGTTTTAAAGAATGGATGGAAGTCAATGGAATCGACACCGACAAAAATTATTCGCAAGAGGAACTCAATAAAATTATTGAGCAATCGCCTTATTACAAAGCAACTTCCAATGATGTAGATTGGTTGAGCAAAGTAGAAATGCAGGGTTCAATTCAGAAATGGGTGGATCATTCGATTTCGGTGACGATCAATGTTCCGAATGATGCGACGGAAGAACTGGTTAATCAACTCTATATTAAAGCCTGGGAAGTTGGGTGCAAAGGCGTTACGGTTTATCGCGACGGTTCCCGTTCCGGAGTTTTGATTTCGGCAGACGAGAAAAATGACGAAAAACCAGAAATGATCACGTCTGTTTTTCCAACAAAAAGGCCGCACCTTTTAGAAGCCGATGTCGTTCGTTTTCAAAATAATAAAGAAAAATGGATCGCTTTTGTCGGTTTAATTGAAGGCAAACCTTACGAGATCTTCACCGGTTTAGCGGAAGATGAAGAAGGTATTTCTGTTCCACGTTGGGTGAATGATGGCGTGATTATTAAAAACCAGGACGAAAATGGAAAATCCCGTTACGATTTCCAGTTCAAAAATCAGCGCGGTTATAAAACTACGATTGAAGGACTTTCACACAAGTTCAAACCTGAATTCTGGAATTATGCAAAACTCATTTCCGGAACTTTAAGACATGGAATGCCGATTGAAAATGCCGTGGAATTGATCAACCGTTTAGAACTCGATTCTGAATCCATCAACAACTGGAAAGCCGGAGTTGCTCGTGCGTTGAAACGCTATATTGCCGATGGAACAGAAGCTGCTGGAAAATGTTCGAGTTGTGGTTCTGACCAGGTGGTTTATCAGGAAGGTTGCTTGACCTGCAAGAATTGTGGTAATAGTAAGTGCGGGTAAATTGAATTAAAATTTTAAGGGCGGTTTCATTTTCGAGACCGCCCTTTTTTAATTGGTAGATCTAACGTTTATCATTACGAATGTCGTAGCCAAAAAATATTCGAATAACTTTGTTCGAATTATTTGAAGAGAACAATGTGGATTAGACTGTCTTTTTTAATGATTTAAAACTGATATTGCAGTTGTAGACCGCCATAATAATTTCGGGGATTTCCAGGGTAATAGTAGCGTGGCGCTTTACCACCAAAACCAACGGCATTGGTCAAAATACTTGATGCATATTTTTCCTCAAAAATGTTATTGATCCCAAAATAAATATGGGCTTCAGCTCCAGAAAAAATAGCCAGTTTATAAGCTGCTTTTAAGTTAACTAGCTGGTAGGAATCGGTGCGGCCAGTGTTGGAATCGTTTAAATAAATAGGGCCGACATTACGGGCATTGACGTAAAGATTCGCACCAAAGGTTGTTTTTACATCCAGTCCATAATTGAGTGTGAAATTTGGAACACCAGGAAGTTCATTACCCGAAAAATTGTCGTTCTCATTTATAAACGTTCGAAATTCGAAACGATTTACGGATCCGTTAAAAAAAGTGTTCAGGCTGATCTTCTGCGTAAGGTCAAACCGGTAATTTGCCAGAAATTCCAGGCCGCGATGACTGGTTTTTCCCGCATTTACACCTACATATTGATCTTCCGCAATACGCTGGGCCACCAATAAATTTTCTATTTCAATTTGATAGGCATTAATTTCGGTGTACAATTTATTGTTCAGCCAGTTTGCCTTAAAACCGATTTCATAGTTAGTGCCGGTTTCCGGGTTAAGATCGGTATTAATAGTTCTGTCTGGTGTTAAAGTTTCTGCAACCGTGGGTATGGAAAAACCTCTGCTGACCGAAGCATAAATATTTTGACCTTTAGCCAACGCATAACTGACACCTAATCTTGGTGAAAATATTGGTTCAAATCTATAATCTCCATTTTGACTGGCATCACCTGAATTAAAAAGATCAGTAAGATCGTAGGATGTCGTATTGAGATTAAAACCCGTTTCCAATTTAAGTTTAGAGTTAATCTTAAAATTGATTTGTCCAAAGCCGTTCATGTAGATCCGTTCCTGTTTGTTTTCACTAATTCTATCGCCCTGAACACTGCCTTGCCCTGGGAAATTTTTGTATAGATTTTTAAAATTTCCGGTTTGAAACCATTCGGTGTAAAATTCGCCCCCAAAACTGAGGTCCGATTTAATTTTCCATATTTCGGTATTCAGCGCAAATTTCGTCCGGACGCCGCTCGAAATTCTGTTTTCTTCCAAAATATCAAAAGGTCTCGGTTCATACCCAGCTCGAAAACTTACAAAGGCGCTGGTTGTATTTTGGAGTTTTGTAGTGAGAAACTGGCTGTACGAGAGACCAAATAATCCTCTGTCGTAAGATTCGTAGCCTTCTGATTGCGCCCAACTCAGGTCAGCGGAGGTGGGGTTATTAATGAAATCATTATCATTAATAGAACTTGGAATAAAAGCTTTCAGCCTCGTGAAGTTGGCGAGATAGGTTAAATTGGACTTATCGGTGGTGATCACGTTCCCATTGATCAGCAACGACTGCTTGCTGACTTCACCATTTTCTCTGAAGCCATCACTTGTTAAATTACTGAAAGTCGCAAACAGGTTAGAATTCGCCAGAGATAAAGCTGTTGCTGCCGTATATTTCTGGGTGTTAAAACTGCCGGCCTGACCGCTTATCTTGACGGTGCTTTTAGCAGGTAATTTGTTTTTTGGATAAAGATTGATGGACCCACCTAAACCGGCGCCAAAAATACTGGAAGTAGGACCTTTGATCATTTCAATATGGTGTAAACTTTCAGGATCAAAATCATCAAGGGTCAGTTCCCCTTCGGCGGTCGCCAGTGGAATGCCGTCAAAATAAGACTGGATGCGGTTGGTACTGTATTGAGACCGCGCTCCAATGCCTCTTATGGTAATTTTATTGGTGTTGATCGCGCCTTGATTAATGAATATACCAGACGCCATGCCCAGACTTTCCAAAATACTAACGCCATCCGTGCGGTCAAATTCTTTTTGACCAATTAAACTCACTGCTGCCGGAATGTCCTGCAGATTTTGCGGAATCAGCGTACTTTGTAGAACGATCTCTGAGATGGCTACCTCACTGCGTTTTAAATAAATTTTTTGACTGCCGGATTTTGGTTCTAACCTGATTGCCAGATCGCTGTATCCATCTGATTTGATGGTGAAAAGCGCCGGTAAAATCTGGTCTGAAATCGAGAAAAAGCCATTTTCCGTTCTGGTTATCAAAGCTTGATTATAAAAAATATCAGCTTCGACTATTGCTTTATTATCCGCAGCATCAATCAGCTGAAACTGGTGCTGTTGCGCCTGCGCTACGGATAGACCAAACATCAGAAAAAGGAGCAAAGAAATCTGTTTTTTAAATTCCATGTTTTAGTTGGAGAGAAGTTGCAGTTTATTCATTCAGTGTTTCTTTATATTTTGGTTCGCTAAATTCACACAGAGAAGTAAATATACAAACAATTCTAAACATACTTTTCGTAAAATTATCTGTTGTGTTAACTTGGTCAAAAGGCGGAGGATCATGGAATTTAAATCAAAAAACTTCTATCATTTCTAATTACCAATTTTGGAGACATGATAAAAAGCCGATAGAATTGTGGAACAATCCTGTCATTAAACAAAAGATAGATTACGTTCACCAAAATCCGGTGGAAGCAGGTTTAGTTTATAAAGCAAAAGATGATGTATATAGAAGTGCGAGAGATGATGCTGATGAGCCGGGACTTTTAAGTGATATTGTTGTATTTAGATCTTATGGTTAGAAATGGAGTGGTTTTAATATTGACCACATGAAAGGATTCGTGCGGCAGCGTGGGATTTATTTTTCCTTTTCGCTTTTCCACTCATGCTCAATATTGGTCATCAATAAAGCATTGTCAAAAGTCACAGAACCTTTTGGAAATATTTCTTCATTTTCAAAAAAACTTGATTTCACATTAGAAACTTCAAGTGGTTTAACTTCCCATTTGTATACTTTTAAACGTAGTCCGTCGAATTTATCTTTGTTGGGCGAATATCCAAGGTCGCCATTTTCAAAAAAGTCAGAAGCATTTTCTAAAGTTTCAAAGATTGAGTTCTCATTAAATACTTTCGTTTCAGTTGCATCAATGGAAGTTTCAGTATCGTCTGAACTTTTAAAATCAATATGATAATTTCCGTTTTGTTCTTTTACATTAAATTTTGCTAGATAATGTTTACCTGGAAATATTCTACCGCCAACAAATGCATTTAATTTCAAAGAAGTATCTCTGCGTGGAATATAAACTCCGGATTTTGTCTCCCCATCTTCATCCCATTCAACGGCGATTCTGTGTGCGCCATTTTCTGAATTGACGCCGACAAAGTCTGGAAATCTTTTTGGTTTAATGTCTTTCAATCTGATTAAACAAATTCCAACAATGGATTTGTCTTTATAAATTTTTGGTCGAAAAGGAAACGGAATTATTTTCTCCACCGATTTTGGATCAGCGGTGAAATTGATTAAAATTCTTGAGTCGATGTAACCGTGGATTGTTGGGATTTTCATCTAAGTATTTATCTTTTTATGCTTTAAATTAAATTTAGAAGGAATTACGTTTTAGAGAAACTATTCCTTTTTAAGTGGCGTTTCGACTACCATTTCTGTAATACCCTTATTGTTTTTTCTTGGTCCGGATTCTATTTTTGTTATCCTACAGTTTTCTACAACTAAAGAATATTGGAAATCTTCCATTAAAGCGCTTTTGCTAAAATCGCAACCACTATTAACAAAATATCCTGGTAAAGCATTTTTTAATTCATTAAAATCATCTCCTTTTTTAAATTTACGAAATGTCTCTTTAAGTATTAGTTCTTTAGTTTGTTTAGGAACTATCTTAAAAGCAAATGCCGGAAATAATTTTGGCAAAATTAAAATGTAAATAAAAAAAGCAATTATCGGTAGAGAAAAAAGAAGCGCAAAATCCTTCACTCTTAACTTTTTATTTTGATTTTCAAGTTTGTGAAAAACAATTCCAAATGTCAATCCGTAAAAAAAAGCATCCAGAAAAACCCCTTTAAAAGTTGAATTTAGAAAAATCCAACCTATCATTAAAATAAATGCTAGGAGAGCGTAAAATGCAAACCCTAAAGAAAAAATATAGATATTCGTTTTTCGAGCAATGTTTTCGAGCAATTTTTTTGGAACTAAAACAAAAACTAAGTAAAATAAAATTAAAAATATTGCAGCCCAAAAAATGATTATTCCAGTGTCTCCGCTTGAGGCATTTCCATAGGCACTTACTGACCATAATATATGCGTCAGGATAAGCGCTAGAAATCCAAATAAATGAGCAATTAATGTTTTGTAAATATAATTTTTCATGGTTTTAAGTAGTACTTGTAAATGTATGCATATTTATAATTTTAAATAAGAGTTGCTTTCAGGTAAATCTTGAATTAATTAAAAGTATAGGTTTTAGTTTTTTATAATGTCATCAGTTCAAAATCCCAATCTCATAGCCCTGATTGCAGCGGCATCCTTTTGCAGAACGAAGTGGCGCAAAACATATAGCGGAAAGCATGTTCCCGGCTCCTTAGAATTATTAGCAATTTAATTCTGAAATTGCCAAGTCATTCGTTCCTCATTCCTCGCAATGACAATCCGCAGACTTCTCCCAATGGCAAGTCACTAAAATCTCTGTAAATCCACACCATCCAACGGGAAAATATTTTGTAAATTTGTGCTACTTTTAATAAAATCATAAAAAGATAAGTATGAGTCAATTCGATGTTACCGTAATCGGTTCCGGTCCTGGTGGTTATGTTGCTGCAATTAGATGTGCGCAACTAGGTTTCAAAACAGCAATTATTGAGAAATATTCCGTTCTGGGTGGAACTTGCCTGAATGTGGGTTGTATCCCGAGTAAAGCGCTTTTGGATTCTTCGGAACATTTTTATAACGCCAAACACGATTTCGCTAATCACGGAATTATCATCAATGATCCTGTGGCAGACTTGTCCAGAATGATCGCGCGTAAAAGTGAAGTGGTGGATCAAACGACCAAAGGGATCCAGTTTTTGATGGATAAAAACAAAGTCACTGTTTTCGAAGGTGTTGGAAGTTTTGAATCTGCAACTCAGATCAAAGTGACGAAAAATGATGGTTCTACAGAAACCATTGATTCTAAATATACGATTATCGCAACCGGTTCTAAACCGAGCACTTTGCCTTTTATTACTTTAGATAAAGAAAGAATTATTACTTCTACGGAAGCGTTGGAACTGAAAGAAATTCCGAAACACATGATCGTCATCGGTGGTGGTGTGATCGGTTTGGAATTGGGTTCTGTTTATAAAAGATTAGGTTCTGAAGTGACCGTGGTAGAATTTATGGATAAGATCATTCCAACCATGGACGCTTCTTTATCGAAAGAATTGAACAAAGTGTTGAGAAAACAAGGAATGAAATTCAATCTTTCTACGGGCGTTCAGTCTGTTGAAAGAAGTGGCGATACGGTAAAAGTAACAGCGAAAGATAAAAAAGGCGAAGAAGTAGTTTTCGAAGGAGATTACGTTTTGGTTGCGGTTGGTAGAAAACCTTACACCGACGGACTTGCTGTTGAAAAAGCAGGTGTTGATCTGGACGAAATAGGAAGAGTAAAAGTGAACGACCATTTACAAACTAATGTTTCGAATATCTACGCGATCGGTGATGTTGTCGTGGGTGCAATGTTAGCACACAAGGCTTCTGAAGAAGGAACTTTGGTGGCTGAATTGATCGCCGGGCAAAAACCTCATATCAATTATAATTTAATTCCGGGTGTTGTTTATACCTGGCCGGAAGTTGCTGCTGTTGGTAAAACAGAAGAGCAATTGAAAGCGGAAGGTGTTGCCATTAAAGTTGGTAATTTCCCGATGAGAGCTTTGGGAAGAAGCCGTGCTTCAGGCGATATTGATGGTTTCATCAAAGTGATCGCTGACGAAAAAACGGATGAAATTTTAGGCGTCCACATGATTGGAGCGCGAGCGGCAGATTTGATCGCAGAAGCGGTTGTAGCGATGGAATACCGTGCAAGTGCTGAAGATATTTCAAGAATGTCTCATGCTCACCCAACGTATGCTGAAGCTATGAAAGAAGCTGCGCTTGATGCGACAGGGAAAAGAGCGTTGCATTTTTAAGAGCCAAGTAAAAAGTAAAAAGAGCCAAGGTAAATTACTCGTAGGGACAAGTCGCGACTTGTCTGTATAAAGGAGAAAATCCGAATTGGTTCATTCATTATATTTAAAGAGAAGTTTCGGCTTCTCTTTTTTTTTTTTTGAATTTTTAATGTCACGAATTCAGGAATTTTTTTTTTGTACAATTCATTTTACTAATATTGAATAAAAAAGATTCGGTTTAAAGGTTTGAAAATAATGGAACAGAATAAAGTGTTTTAAAATTAATTCCGCGCATTCGTGGTAAATAATAAGAGCAATAAAATTCGCTTTGATAATGAATTTTATGCAAGGTTAAATTTATTTTATTATCTTTTATAATAATTTAATTTTTTACAGTTAATCTATTATTTCGTAGAATTTTAAATCTTTTTGGCACGCTTGTAGAGTGTTTTCAGAAACAACCAAAAATTGAATATTATGAAAAATATTTTTACTACTTGTCTGTTCTTAATGAGCTTTAGTGGCTTTGCGCAAGAAGCGGGAAGAGCAGGAGAACTTCTGAAAAATGAAGCGAGAACCAGCGAAATGCAAACCAAACGCAACGATGGTGTGATCCGAGGAAATGATAAAGTGCTGGATAATTCAAACTACAGAACGCCAACTCAAAACAAAATTCCACAAGGAAATACGAACAATAATTACCGCTGGAATTATAACTACGGAAATTCTGAGGTGTTTGTAAGAATCCCACAAAACGGAAATTATACGGTAGAAGTTGGCGATCAGTTGATCAGCAATCCAACTGGGAAATTCAGATTTTTTGATTTGAAATTTGGAACGGTTCCGATCGCGATTTATGAAAATAACTATCTGATCTACAGAACGAATCTGCGCCTGAAGTCCTACACGAGATTGGTTTTGGATTTCTTTCCTAATCAAGGCCTGTATCTTTTGGGAACCTCTCCGGTGCAGAATAGCACTTACGGAATCAACGAATGGGATGACATTTGGAACAATCCTTACGGGAACAACACTGGCAACTGGAATGGGAATTCTGGTAATGCTGGATATTATCCAAATGTGATGAGCACTCAGGAGTTTAATAGTTTTATGAACGCTCTAAAGAAAAAAGGGAGTTTTGACAAAGACCGTTTAGCGATGATCTCTACGGTTTCAAGGAATACCAATTTCACTGCACAGCAAATTTATAACATGGTTAATTATATGGATTTCGACAGCAATAAATTAGAAGCGGCAAAAATGCTTTATGCAAAATGTGCCGATCAAAGAAATTATCATTTGGTGATGGAAGCCTTTGACTTTGATTCGAGCAGAAATAAGTTGATGGATTATATTTCCAGATATCGATAATTTTACCTGGTTATTCTAAATAGAAAAGAGAAGTTTAAAGCTCCTCTTTTTTTTTGTACTATTATTTACCATTCAGCTTATTTCTGGTCGCAATGGAAACTTCATAGATTTTCTTTCTAATTTGCTGAATTTTTCCGACAGGCTGCAGATTTTCAGAATTTTCAAAAGGATTAAAATTGAGATTTTCAATTTCGGGATTTGTAGAATCAAGCTGGGAATCTTGTGGAATCGTTATTTTACCTAAAGTATATTCTGGTGCATTCACCCAGGTTTTCATTAAGTCGTTCACCGGTTGATCTTTTTGATTTTCGCACATTTTAATGGTTAAAATAAAAGTAGAGTCCTGTAGAGAAATAAACTCCGCAATCGAATCTTTTTGAGGTTCATCTTTTCCAATGTTGGCTAAATTGCGAACTGGTTTCAATCCGATTTTCATGACGTGATCGCCCAGACGATAACATCCAATTCCATCATAATTAAAGGAGAAGAAGAAGTTATTTCGTTTCGGGATAAATTGTACTATTTTTTTAATGACATCAACGGATAACATATTACTGAAAAGCGATAAACTGTTTTTTATCAAAGAAGGCAGATCTAAAACGGACACTAAAAAGTTATCCTGTTTCGTAACCAGAAACATATTCACCGATCTGAAAAAATTTAGAAATACCGAGGAAGAATTCGTGGGGAATAAGGGAAAATTCACCAAAGGAAAATTTACATCCTGACCCTTCATATTTTTAATTTTTAAGGACAAACCATAGAGTGGTGCGTCTCTTCCTTTTTTGTTAATCACCAGATTAGCATTTGAAAATCTTGCCAGAAGTTCATATTCCTTCTCCTGAAAAACTTCGGTGATGAATTGCGGTAAGTCGTCTGAAATTTTCAAAACTCCCTTTGCAGTTGCATACGTTTTTGAATGAGCATCACGTGTTGCGTAATTAACGTCACTGATTTTCGACGAACTTTTAATGAATTTTTCAACCGACGTCATGGCTCTTGCCAAATCGTTATTTTCGGTGGGTGAAAGTTGGTCAAGATCTGGTGTATATTTGAGAAGTGTTTTCATGAAATTTTTCTTTTCAACAAGCAACAACCATTCCTGAAAATTCGTGAGAAAATACGTTATCTTTGCACCTTACAAATATTCACTTTAGGTACTTTTTATTATGAACATCGGACTGACACAAACTTTGAAAATCGCAGAGAAAAATTATTCAGGATTATTTCTGGAAGATGAAGAAGGAGTAAGATGTTTTCTTCCGAAAATTTTTGCCTCAGAAGATGCCGAAGTGGGCGATGAGATGGAAGTATTCGTTTATCAGGATGATGATAAATTAAAAGCAACAACTGAAAAAGCCAATGCAGAAGTAGGAGAGTTTGCCGTAATGACCTGTGTGCAAAGTTTGCCGGCAGGTGCGTTTATGGACTGGGGAATAATCAAAGATCTATTCGTTCCTTACAAGCAGCAACGTGCAAAAATTCTGGAAGGGAAAAGATATTTGGTGCAGGTTTATATCGACGACGTTCTAGGTTTAATTACCGGAACGACCAGATATAAGAAGAATCCTCATTATGAAAACTTACCTTTTCAGCGAGGGGAGAAAGTAAACTTGATCATCGCGGGAGAAAGTGAATTGGGTTGGAATGTCATTATTAATAAAGAATATGTCGGACTGATCTATACGTCGGATGTTTATAAAAGACTGTTCCCTTTATCAGATGAAATCGGGTACATCAAAATGATTCGTGAAGATGGTAAAATTGATGTTTCTCTTCAGCCAGAAGGTTATGAAAATATCGATGAATATCAGAAAATTATCTTAGATAAATTAGAACTAAATTATGGTTTAATTTACCTTTCAGATCAATCTACGCCAGACGAAATCAAAGATGAGTTGCAGATGAGCAAAAAGAATTTCAAGAAAGCGATCGGTGGTTTGTACCGCGATAAGAAAATTGAAATTTTGGAAGATAAAATTCGGTTGATCACGGAAGATTAATTTCCCCAGAATTCACTTCAAATATAAAAGAGCAGAAATTTCTGCTCTTTTTTGTTGCGTTACTATAATAGAGATTTCCTGTTTAACATCTAGCATCATACATCCAACATCATCTCTAACACTAATTTCTATTTTTAATTAAAACCCAGCCGTTTAATAATCGGCCATCAGAAACTTTTACGACATACCAATAATTTCCTGTTGGCAAAACGCGTGAGTTAGAAAATCCATTCCATTCAAAAGGGCCGTTGGTTATTTTTTGCAAAACTAAATTTCCGAAACGGTCGAAAACCTGAATTTCTGAACCGGGATAATTTTCCAAGCCAGATATTTTCCAGGTGTCATTTGAACCATCGGCGTTTGGTGTGAAAGCATTAGAAATAGTAAAAATACTGAAGTTCATCGATCCAATAATACAGCCTAATTTTGTCTTCACAAAAACCGTGTAACTTCCATTAGAAAGGTTTTTAAAGGTGTTTGATGTTTGCCAGATCACATTATCCAGAGAATATTCAAAATCACCACTATTTGACATTTGAACGGTAGCAGTACTGTTTACAATTTGAATTCCAACTATAGTCGCGATCACCGATTGGGTAACATTAATTATCGTAGAATTTTCGCACCCAAAATTGTTTTTCACTTTAATGGAATATCGTCCCGCTTCTGAAACGACCAAAATCTGATCGGTAGAAATAATCGCTGGGGAATTATCCTTTGTCCATTCATAATAACTAAAACCATTTCCCGCATCTAATGATGCTGTTTGCCCATTGCAAAATTCAACTTCGGTGGGAAGATCTAAAATTGGTTTTGGATTCAGCGTTAAAGTCAATTTTTCAATAACGAAACAGCCCAATGAATTAGAAACCTTGACATTAAATAAATTAGACCCAATGTTCAAATTAACGTTTGCGGGATTTGGAACAACTTGATTATTGGCATCGAAAAAATCAAAACTATAATTGGCTGAATCTGCAATTAAATTTTCTTTGTAATTATTAAGATTTTCTATTTTAGTATTTGAAGTGGTATCATTACAAAAAGTCTCAACATGATCATTCGCTGGGATTCCACCATTGGTCACGATAACTTTTACAGCTAATTTCTGAGTGCTTTCACAACCGTTGACCGTTTGCGTTGCATAATAGATTTGACCATCAACAAGCGGAGTGGAAGTTGGCAACAAAATTCCTGAGTTATCGTACCATTTTATATTTTGTCCTGTAACGATGATATTGGAAATTGTTGGATTTTGGGCTGAACAGAAATCCTGTGTGAGATTTCCGGTTGGTGAATTTGGATCATTGACGGTAACCACAATTTCTTTCTTTAAACTTTCACAATCATTTAAAGTTTGGGTTGCAAAGTAACTGACACCATCGATCAAAATAGTGTTGGAATTTACAGAGTTTCCAGCAGCGTCATACCATTTTATGGCTGTTCCAGAAATCACGATATCTGAAATTGTAGGTTGATCAATCAAACAAAAAGTTTGCAGCGAATTAGCACTTGGTAGCGGTTCACTTGTAATAATTACATTTTGATTCTGGATAGAAGTGTTTCCATTTCCGTCATCATATTTCCACTGAACGATATAATTTCCAGGTAAGGAATACTGAAGTGGATCTGTAGTTGTTCCGATAATATTTCCAGCGCAGTAGTCGGTTGCCATTGGAATAGCTGAAATAATAGTCATACAATTACCAGTGATGTTTGGTAAATTAGCAATATTTGGAATCGGAGCAGTTATGTCTTCTACTTTTACAGTAACAGAATAAGAACCATCGCAGTCGCCAGTTCCTGAAATTACGCAAATGTAGGTTCCGGAATTAAGATCGCTGGCATCAACAATCGTTGGGCTTGGTGAAGCAGAAGTAAATCCATTTGGACCCGTCCAGGAATAAGTTGTTCCACCTGTAGCCACTAACTTAATGTCTGAGCCTGGGCAAATATTGGCGTTGACCGTAGCGGAAACATTGTTATGACAATCCCGAAATTTAGCCAGAAAATAACCACCATAGGCGATTGGCATAAACGTTCCTGGTGTTCCGAAAAGATGCGTAAAATTGTAACCAGTAGTGTACCCAAGCACATAAACATGATTATTTTTATAGGTGATCTTTTGTAGTTCATCTTGACCCATATCTGCATAATAAGTCCCCCAAATTTGAGAACCACTGCTGGAAAATTTCGAAAAATAACCATCATCACTATTACTTGGTCTTGGCTGGTAACCATTTGGTGTTGCAATATCGCTGATACTTCTCGTATCTCCGGCAACATAGATATCTCCATTTTCATTTACAAATAAAGCATTGATATTGTTACCAAAATATCCTTCACTGCCATAATAGGTTGACCAGTTGATGCTGCCATTGGGTAGAAATTTTGCAATAAATCCGTTTTCAACATCGGTGTTATGAAATTCTTTAAAAGCACCCGCAGTTGCAATGTTGTTTTTACTTCTGGTAGTGCCGGCAATTATGATATTATCATTTTTGTCGGTAGATAGTCCAGCGATAAAGTTGTTGTATTTTGGATTGCTGCTATAATTATAACTTCCTCCGAAATAAGTACCCCAAAGTTTATTGAATGAGGAATCAAATTTTAGAATATAGCCGTTTTGCCCACCGATATTACTGGGTTGATGGGTTCCGGGTGTACCGATATTAGGGTACATTGAAAAATCATAGTACTGACCAGCAATAATTATATTGTTTTGAGAGTCCGCCGTTATATGATTCACTGCTCTGTAGAAATAGGAGCCAAATAATAACTGACCCTGCTCAGAAAATTGTGCGAAAAAGCCTGCCGAATTTTTGGGATTTGTGGATATGTAAGAGTTTGGAGTAGAAATCTGATTATCACTATCAGTGGAGCCAGCAACAAGTATGTTTCCACTTTGATCAAAATTTAAATCATAAATATCTTCATAACCAGTTCCTCCGTAATACGTGCCCCAAATCCTTTGTCCATTGAAATCTAATTTCATAATAAAAGCTTCGCGGGTATTGGCAGAAGCAAATTGTTTATGAACTCCTGGCGTGGTTATATTATTTACAGTACCTGTTTTGTCAAAGGTAGAACCACCAATATAAAGCGCTTGATCATTAACAATCCCATCGAATATGGTGGTGGTGTACAATAAGTTTCCAATATATGTTCCCCAGATTCTTTTTCCGTTTGCCGCGAATTTTTGAACAAATCCATTGTCGTAAGTGTCATCAAACATAGTCGTTTGGTGTGCTCCTGCAGTTGCAATATTGGTTGGGTTTGTTGTTTTTCCGCCAAAGTATACCTGATCATTTTTATCAGCAACAATAAAGGCTGATTCATTATCATAATAAGAACCACTAAAATAAGTTCCCCAAACTCTGGTGGGAACAGGGTCTATAATCACCGTGTTATCAAAAGTGTCTTGCGAACTTTCAAAACCATAAACATCTTGGCTTATATTCTTAAAATTGATTTTGATATTTTTTTTACCATTTGGTTCTTCAATCCAGGACTCAGGTACATTTTCATGCATTTCCCCAAAACGCAACTTCATTGATATTTTACCTTCTTTCAATTTGGTTTTTGCACCTTTAAATTTTAATCGGATATCAGATATTTTTCCACCGGGATTAATGATGAAATTATATTCAACAGGCTTCAAAGTATCATCAGGTTTAAAGAAAACCAGATCAATATTGGGATAGAGGTTTTTGTAAATTAATTTTTGAAATCGGTGAACTTCCGTAACACCTTCTGGCTTTCCTGGAATATTATAATAATTATCATAATCGGCTGATTTTTCTTCTGCAATGATTTCAGGATGCTTATTTCCGTTGACAAAATCAATATCGATCCGATGAAATTGAAGATTTTGATTAAATTTAGGTCGATGTTTTTTCGAAGAAAGATCATTTTCCTTTCTGGCATAATCCTTATTTAAAGTTCTCTTGACCTCATAAACATCGTAAGAAAACCCTTCATTTTTAAGTTGAACATTTAAACCTGGTGAATTAAAAAGATATTTTACTTTAGAATTTTCTTTTCCCTTTTGATCTACAATTTGTCCCTTGTTTTCATAGAAAAAGACTTTAGAATTATTTTCTATTTTTTGTCCGAATAGCGAAAAAGAAATGGAGAGGACAAATATAAAAAGTAAAAGTTTTTTCATCAAATAAATTATGCTCAAATATAAATTATTCTTTTCTCACGAGCAATATCCAATCGTCTTCTAATAACTTGTAACCGATATCGTAAAGAAAACGATATTCAGCTCCGTTTTTATAAACAATGAGACTCGTGAAATATTCGAAATCAAAACCTTCAGAAATTAATCTGTTGCGCGTAGTTTTAGCTTTTCCTTCATTGAATTTTTGTTCCGAAAGAATACGATGGTTTTTGCGCAATTTGTTGTTGATGTTGCGCATCAGGTTCGACGAATCTTTGTTGTGTTTATTGTTATAGGCATTTCTGCAGCCGTCATTGCAGAATTTCTTATCGCTTCGTCCGATAATTTTATCGCCACATTCCAGACAGTTTTCCATAAGAATCATTTGGTACTCAAATATATAAAAATATCCGATTGTAAGCGGATATAATTTTGATTTGCTTGATTTTAGATCAACAACATGATGAAAAATTTAATTCCGCCCATCTTATTCTAAAAAACGACTGTACTTAGTCGACTTATAATAATCCGAGGCTCATGGCTAACCCTCCTAATTTGCAAAAAGCTTAAACTGCAATAATTGTGATTGTCCTGAAATTCCTACCACAATATTATAGAAATGACCTTCTTTACTGATGATTTCATAATGATACCGATCGCCTTTTTTACTGAAGTTCTTACGGGAATTATTATTACTTTCAATGAATATGAGGTCAAATTTATTTTTGTCAACCCACTCATAATTTAGCTTTGAAGTAGTTCCATCCGAGAAGGTCTCGATCCAGTACTCAGAATTAGTTTTCACATATGTTTTTTCACCACCGGACTCTGCATAAAAAAAATTAGTGTGGGTTTTAAATTTGGAAAGTTCATTATCGCTAATGGTCGCTTTTGGTTTGTTTTGGAGCTTTTTCCAATCGTCCGTTTTTGGAGGATCTATTTTAAATAAATATTCTCTAAAATATTCGCATCTTTTTTGAAGCCTAAAATAGACGTGGTCAATTTTGCTTTCACGTTCTAAGTCCGAAAACTGGTCGAGATACGGCAAGATAAATTTTTGATTTAAATTCTGAATTCTAATGCTGTCACTTAAGTTTTCAGAATTTTGAAAATCGAGGCACATTTGGTCAATCATTTTATCCGTTGAATCGATATCTTTTTGCGCAAACAAAAAATTTGAAAAAATAAAAGAGAGTAGGAGTAATTTAAATTTCATAAAAAGATTTTATTAATGTAAAATATGAGTTTTAGAAAGAGTATCTAGGGTATAAACTTCCGCCCGGCTAGTAGAAATGCTTTTTGTGTGCAGCTATTTCGCTGTTTCAAATGTTTGTATGATATTCTTTATGTCAGACGCTGCCTGTTCGCTTCCCATTTCATAAGTGCCAACAAAAAGATAATAACCACCACTATTGTCAAATAAAATTACTTGATACATTTCTTGATTCTCTTTTTCATTATTTTTTGCAAAAAGCTCAAATCCTTTCAGATTATCTATTTCAATTTCATTTATCCCTTTGCTTGGAATTACAGAGTAATCTTCTGGATATTTTTTTAGTCTAGAAATACAAAACAATTTTTTGTCTTCAATCTCAACTTTTGCAAATGATCTTTCTGTTATTAATGTCGCTTTATCGTTACTTTCGGTAGGTGTTTTTAAGTCCCTATTAAATAACATCCCATTTCCAATAACTGCTTTAAATTTTAAAGAACCTACATTTTCATTAAGCGAATAATTCAGAGTTTCTCTTGGGTTCGTTTTCAAATCAGTGTTTACAATTGTCGATAAAATACTTCTTTTTATTTCCTCTCCTAATTGTAATGAATCTTTTAAATAAACTCCATTGATCATTGTGGTCGATTTTTCATTTCCGTAAATTAAAACATGTTTGGAAAATTCCAGTCCATTGGCGGATTGTTCTAATTCGATAATAACCCCCTCAAATTCTGCTACTTTAATTTTATTTTTATTTTTTAAAGTCATGCCCTTTTTTTTAAGCATTTCTTGATTAAACGCTTTAGAAACTTCAGAATATGGACCAGGAATCTCTATTGTCATAACCATTGAAGTTTGATCACCAGGATTTTGAAAACCTTGAAAATTGGTAGATCTTTCAAATGAGGTTGGTGGAATCATAAAGATGTTTGTTCCTTCGATTTGAATATGATTTGCGCTTTTTTCTTTCGGTAATTCTTGTCCAAATGCTATAAATGAAATTGACAGCAATAATGTTGTAATTTTAATTCTTTTTGTCATGGTCTTCGTGGGGAGTAATTGAATACAATATTTAAATATAAATAGGTGTTCCGCGTAGTAATTTATTTTCTTTCAAATACGTTATAAGGAGTTAATGGCTTTACCAATTAAAACATATATAATTTCATATAAAATCTTAAAGTCGTCCTGAAAAAGAAACCGCTAAAAAGCACGGCTTAAAAAAACCGTGCTTTCATTTTAAAATCAGAATAGGTCTCTGCTTTGTCGCGTAAATTTATTCTGTATGACCATACAATTCGTTATACAATTTAATATATCGTTCTTTCACTGCTTTTCTTTTCAGTTTCAAAGTAGGAGTAAGCAAGCCCAATTCGATCGACCAAACTTCTGGCGTAAGCTCGAATTTTTTAATCTGTTCCCAATTTCCTAGCTTAGTATTCAAGTAGTCGATTTCTTTTTTAATTCGCTCTTTTAATTCTGGACTTTTTGCCATTTCTGCTGGCGTCGTTCCAATGTTTAGTTGTTTTCTTTCTGCCCAGTTTTTAATGAAATTGAAATCTGGTTGAACAAAAGCACACGGCATTTTTTCTCCATCGCCAACAACCATAATTTGCTCAATGAATTTCGAAGCTTTCGCCAGATTTTCGATCACCTGAGGCGCGATGTATTTTCCACCAGAAGTCTTGAACATTTCTTTCTTACGGTCGGTAATATGCAAATATCCTTCTTCATCAAGATGACCAATATCGCCTGTTTTGAAGAATCCATCAGCGGTAAAAACTTCTGCAGTCATTTCATCATTCTTAAAATAAGATTTAAAAATTGATGGACCTTTTACGGTTATTTCACCATCTTCCTGAATCTTCACTTCCAGATTATCTAAGACGTGACCAACCGTTCCAATTTTAATTTTTCCGAAGCTATTCACGGCAATTACGGGGGAGGTTTCCGTTAAACCATAACCTTCCAAAATAGGAATCCCGGCATTTTGGAACATTTTATTTAAGCGTGCAGACAAAGCTGCGGAACCTGAAACAAGCGTGATAATGTTTCCACCAAGACCTTCTCTCCATTTCGAAAAGACTAATTTATCGGCAATGATTTCTTTCAGACCAGAAGGTTTTCCTAATTTTTCTTTGGCTTTATTTACGCCAAGTGCCCACAGGAATATTTTTGATTTTAAACCGCCAGCGCTCGTTCCTTTATCGTAGATTTTATCATATACTTTCTCAATCAACCTCGGTACTACCGACATAATGTGTGGTTGAACTTCCTTGATGTTATCGCCCATTTTTTCAATACTTTCTGCGAAGTAAATCGCATATCCATTATATTGATAAAGGTAAAAAAGCATTCTTTCGAAAATATGGCAGATTGGCAGAAAACTTAAGATTTTAATATCGCTAAACTCTAAACCTTTAACCCGTGGAATTCGTGGATTTGAACCCAAAACATTGGATACAATATTTAAATGCGAAAGCATTACTCCTTTTGGTTTTCCAGTAGTTCCAGAAGTATAAATGATTGTTGCTAGATCTTCTGTATTAATGGATTTCGATAAATCTTCAACTTCGCCTTGAGTAGCTTCATCATTTCCCAAATCAATAATTTCGCGCCAGTTGGGTGCGCCACTAATTTGATCAAAACTGAAAACACCTTGAAGCGTTGGTACATTTCCTCTGATCTTCATTACCTTTTCATACAGGTCGTTGTCGGAGACGAAACAGTATTTTACATCAGCATTATTAAAGATAAAATCATAATCTTCCGCTGAAATACTTGGGTAAACAGGCACAGAAACCGCACCGATTTGAGAAATTCCCAAATCCATTACCGCCCACTCAGTTCTTGTAGCAGTGGTGATCAAGGCAATTTTATCACCTGGTTTAATTCCCAGTTTCAATAAACCTCTCGAAACTTTATTTCCTAAAGCAATAAACTCGCTTGTTGACGTTTTCTCCCACTTACCATCATATTTGGTAACGAACATATCTTCTCTTGAATACTTTTCTAACGCATTATGCGCAAAATCAAAAGTTCTTTTTATTGACATATTTCAGTTTTATTTAATGAATAACATAATTTAACTCAATTTTCATATTGAATTCATGTAAAAATATCATTTTTATTTAAAACCGCAATAGTTATTTTCAATGAAGTCTATTTTAATTTTTTAATTTTTAGAATTTATGTATTTTTACCGTCAAACAATTTTTAAACTTTATGAATTTTAATTTATCTGAAGAACAGTTGATGATTCAGCAAGCTGCAAGAGATTTTGCAAAAGCTGAACTTTTACCCGGAGTTATAGAAAGAGACAAAGCCCAGAAGTTTCCGCACGAACAGGTAAAAAAGATGGGAGAATTAGGCTTTCTAGGAATGATGGTGGACCCTAAATATGGTGGTGCTGGAATGGATAGTATTTCCTACGTACTTGCTATTGAAGAGATTGCAAAAGTAGATGCTTCTGCAGCCGTAGTAATGTCAGTAAACAATTCATTGGTTTGCGCAGGTTTAGAAAAATTTGCAAATGAAGAGCAAAAAATGAAATACCTAAAACCGCTTGCAAGTGGTGAAGTTATTGGAGCTTTCGCTTTATCAGAGCCAGAAGCGGGTTCTGATGCTACTTCACAACAAACAACAGCCGTTGACAAAGGAGATCATTATATCTTAAACGGAACGAAAAACTGGATTACCAATGGTGGTACAGCGACTTATTATATCGTGATCGCTCAAACAGATCCTGAAAAGAAACACAAAGGAATCAATGCCTTTATCGTTGAAAAAGGTTGGAAAGGTTTTGAGATCGGACCAAAAGAAGACAAGTTGGGAATTCGTGGAAGTGATACGCATTCATTGCTTTTCACTGATGTCGTAGTACCGAAAGAAAACAGAATTGGCGAAGACGGTTTCGGATTTAATTTCGCCATGGCAGTTTTAAATGGTGGTAGAATTGGTATCGCTTCTCAAGCTTTGGGAATTGCTTCAGGTGCTTATGAACTGGCTTTAAAATATGCTCAGACAAGAAAAGCGTTTAAAACTGAAATTATCAATCACCAGGCAATTGCTTTTAAATTAGCAGATATGGCAACGTCGATTATGGCTGCCAGAATGTTATGCTACAAAGCTGCTGTTGAAAAAGATGAAGGAAAAGATATTTCTGAGATCGGTGCAATGGCAAAATTGTATTCTTCACAAGTTGCGATGGACACTTCTATTGAAGCAGTTCAAATTCACGGTGGTTACGGTTATGTGAAAGAATATCACGTCGAAAGAATGATGCGTGATGCGAAAATCACTCAGATTTATGAAGGAACTTCGGAGATTCAGAAAATCGTGATTTCGAGAAGTATCGTAAAAAATAGTAAATAGTAAAAAACACACGCTATGAAGAAAGTTTGGATTATTGTGATCGCTGTAGCTCTGGTTTTGGGCGGTTTTATGTGGTATAAATATTTTTTCGTTTTTGCAGAAGGAGTAAAATCCGGTTATCTGAACTATGCGAATAAAAAAGGATACATCTTTAAAACCTACGAAGGAAAGTTGATCCAGGAAGGTTTTGGTCGCGGAAAAACCGGCGGATTAACAAGTTATGAATTTGAGTTCTCTGTAGAAAATGAAGCCATCTTTAAACAGTTGGAAGAAAACAGTGGAAAGCAATTCGATTTGCATTACAAAGAATACAAAGGTGCAATCCCATGGCGTGGAAATACGAAATATGTGGTTGATAAAGTAGTCAACATGAAATAAAAAGAAAATCCTTTCAGAATGCTGAAAGGATTTCTTATTTTTAGAAAATGAAAGAATATATATTACAGAAAGAAAGAATATTTCACTTTTTATCTTTGGCATTGATTGCAGGATCTATGTTTATTCCGGAACCAATGCAAAAATTAATTGTTTTGGTTTTAGGGATTTTAGGTTTGCTTATATTATCAGCCTTAAAAAAACAGAAAATATTAGTCATCATTTATTTGGTTTTATTTTTCGCCGCCGGAATTTTCTATTATTTAATGACAAATGGGAAATTGAATTTTTGATACTATTTTTTTGGGTAGCTTTTTCCGCCTTCCACTCCCGCTTTATTGCCTTCGACTATTTGTAAATTGCTAGAAGTTTCAGTCTGGCAAAAATAGCTCCGTTCAAACAATGATTTTGCTCCACGATTCAAATAAAGAAATAATAAGTAGTGAGTCAAGTCGGGCTGCAGATCGTCTGATAAACGAATGAATTTTTTAATTTTAAAAATTCTGATCTTCAATAATCTTATAATCACAAAACTTGTCAGGGTTTTAAAGGACTGACAAGTTTAATTAAACCGAGTTTTTTTGCGACCCTCGCTGAGAGGAACGCCTTTGCGACCGTAATTTTGATCAGCTATTTTTCTTAATCTTTACGCCTTTGCGTTAAATGTATTCCTACTAATTTAATTTAAAAATGAAAAAATTGATACCAGTTGCAGTTCTATTAACCTGCACTTTCAACGCTCAAACTCTACCAAAATTCACCGATGATATCGCCATGAAGTTGGCGGAGAAACCTTTAAAATGTATCAATCAGGAATATCCAAATAAAACGGCGCATATCATAAATAATGATAAAGAAGTTTTATTATCACCGTCTGATCTGCATCCAAGTTTTTACGGCTGTTTCGACTGGCATTCTTCCGTTCACGGACATTGGATGTTGGTTCGCTTATTAAAGTCAAAACCAAATATTGTCAACAGAAAAGAAATCCTCGAAATTTTAGACGCTTCTTTTCAGCCTGAAAAAATAAAAGAAGAATCAGCCTATTTTACAAAATATGCCGTTTCCATGAACTTTGAAAGAACGTATGGTTGGGCGTGGGTGCTTAAATTAGATGAAGAACTCATGGCTTGGGATGATCCGCAAGCTAAAATCTGGCATCAGAATTTAAAACCTTTGACCGATGAGATTTTGAGACTTTGGAAAATTTATCTACCCAAACAAACCTATCCAAACCGAACGGGAACTCATTCTAATTCTGCTTTTGCCATGGGTTTTGCGATTGATTGGGCCAGAGCTAAAAACGATAAGGTTTTCGAAAATGAACTGATCGAAAAATCAAAATATTTTTATTTAAAAGATCAAAAAACGCCTGCTTATTTGGAACCGGACGGAAGTGATTTCTTTTCGCCAAGTCTTGAGATCGCAGATTTAATGCGGAGAATTCTTCCACAGAAAGAGTTTGTAAAATGGTTCAATCATTTTTATGAAAAACGCAGTATTGCCAATATTTCAGAAATTCCAATTATTAGTGATATCAATGATTTTCAAACCGTTCATTTGGTCGGACTTTCCTTTACGAGAGCCTGGACGATGAAAGGAATTTCTAAATCATTGCCAAATAATCATCCGCTGAAAAAACAGTTTGCGACAACTTCAGACAAATTTTTAACCAACGCCTTACCGTTGCTTTTCCAGGGAAATTATGGTGGCGATCACTGGTTAGCGAGTTTCGCGGTTTATGCTTTAAGTGAGGAATAATTTAAAACACTAATTGCGCAAATATTTTCACTAATTACACCAATAAAGGACGAAGAAATAGTTTTAATTTCTTCGTCCTTTTTTTGGTCAACTGCAATTTATTAATAGTGTCTTTTGTGGAATAATTCGTGACATTTGTGTTAAAGAAACACAGATATTTTCTGTAACTAAATTATTCTTTCGGCAAATATTTTGAGTAATCCGGTTCATCAGAATCTCTACTGTTTTCATTTTCTGCAATTGCCGATGGAGTAGTTACTTCTGTTTTTTGAACAGGAATATTGGTTTGATTTTCTAAAGATTTTACTTCCTTCTTTTTATTATGTCGTCTCACAAAATAGAAGACTAAACCTGCAATTATAAAGATTGGCCAGAAGGGTAGAATCGCAATCATCATATCGCCGAGAACTTTAAAACCACTCATAAATGCTGATGAGGATTTTGAACCAAATGAATCAGAATCCGTACTGTTTTCATCGGTAACGATTTGAATTGCTGTATTTACTTCTTTCTGAACTAAAGTAATTTCTATGTCACACATTTGACTTGAAACATAATCTTTTCCTTCACTTTCGGTAGATTTCGATTTCACTTCACCCAATCCATTTGATAGGTCAGCAACCAAATTATCATAATTATAAAGCGGAACTTTCGCGGTTATATATTCCCGTTCAAATCCTTCTTGCTGACTGAAATTCTCCGAAACCAGATCTGCATTACTTTCCCGAATTTTTTGTTTTAAAATCGATTTCGCTTGCGAAATATCATCCACTTGAATTTCTAAAATGGCCGTTTTTACCAGAGGATACTTCTCAATAGTTGGCGGAATAACAACCGTATTATTTTGATTGGCTGGGGGATTTTGATTTTCTGCATTTGGTGGCAGAGTCGCTTTTTGAGTTTGCGTTCTTTTAAGAATTTTATCTGCGGTTTTGCTTAAAACAGAAATTACATTTTCACCATTTTGAAGTGCCTTGTTGGCCGAATCTAAAGTTTTCGCAACATCAGTTCCAACCTTTACATTTTTGGTGATTTCTGCAATATCTTTATTAATTGAATCAATTTTCCAACTGCCGGATTTTAAAGTACTGTCGATTCTTTTAGTTTGTTTTTCAATTTGGGGAATAAGAACTTTTCTTGCAATTCCATCTGAATCATTGACTCTTTTTGAAATCGAGTCCAAAGTTTTCAAACCGTCATTGGCTTTTGTAAAAAGACTGTCGGCTCTTTTGATAGAATTCGTTGCCTCGGAAAACTCCTGCTTGCTACAAGAAATTAAAAGACCGAAAAGAAGGAATGTGGCAAATATTTTTTTCATTTTGATTTTTCATTTTTAATCGGGACAAGGTAATCAAATAGCATTCCTTTAAATAAAGAAAAAGACTCCTAAAATAATTAAGAGTCTCTCTATCTGTATTTTGCAAATTAATTTACAAAGACTTTACAATTTAATCTTGCTTAAATTCACTAATGAAATGCAGTTTCACGTTCGGGAATTTCTCCTGAGTCATGTGAATCGTAAATGAAGAATCAGCTAAAAACACTGGACGACCATATTTATCTTTACACATAAATCGCTGTTTCAATCTTGCGAATTCCTTGAATTCTTCAGATTTCTCATCAGCTTCAATCCAACATGCTTTGTGAATGGAAAGTGGTTCGTAGGTACATTTTGCACCGTATTCATGTTCCAAACGGTACTGAATAACTTCGTACTGAAGCGCTCCAACTGTTCCGATAATTTTTCTGTTATTCATATCGAGCGTAAACAACTGCGCCACACCTTCGTCCATCAACTGGTCGATTCCTTTGGCTAACTGTTTCGCTTTTAATGGATCATCATTATTAATATATCTAAAGTGTTCCGGTGAGAAATTCGGAATTCCTTTGAAACTCATTTTTTCGCCACCTGTCAAAGTATCACCAATTCTGAAATTTCCCGTGTCGTGAAGTCCAACAATATCTCCCGGGAAACTTTCGTCAACGACTTCTTTTTTATCAGCGAAGAACGCGTTGGGCGAAGAGAACTTCATTTTTTTATTTTCTCTTACCAAAAGGTAATTTTCATTTCTTTTAAAAGTTCCGGAAACGATTTTCACAAAAGCCAAACGGTCACGGTGTTTCGGATCCATATTGGCGTGAATTTTAAAGATAAATCCAGTAAAATCTTTTTCTTCTGGTTTTACCAATCGGGTATCACTTTCTTTCGGTTGTGGATTTGGTGCGATCTCGATAAAAGCATCCAACAGTTCACGAACTCCAAAATTATTTAAGGCTGAACCAAAGAAAACCGGCTGTAAATCACCGTTCATATAATCCTCACGATTGAATTTCGGATAAACTTCCTGAATCAATTCTAATTCTTCTCTTAAAGTTGCTGCGGCTTTTTCGCCAATTGCATCATCGATTTTAGGGTCGTTAATGTCATCAAACTTAACTGCGCTTCCAACTCTCTGTTTTTTCTCTTCTAAAAATAGTTGAATATTGTGTTCCCAAATATTATAAATCCCCTGGAAATCACTTCCCATACCAATTGGCAAAGAAAGTGGAACAACGGTTAAACCTAATTTTTGCTCTACTTCGTCCAACAGATCGAAAGCGTCTTTTCCTTCGCGGTCCAATTTATTTATGAAAACGATCATCGGAATATTTCGCATTCTACAAACCTGAACTAATTTTTCAGTTTGTTCCTCAACTCCTTTTGCAACGTCTACAACAACGATAACAGAATCAACTGCGGTTAAAGTTCGGTAAGTATCTTCTGCAAAATCCTTGTGACCGGGCGTATCTAAGATATTGATTTTATGACCTTTATATTCAAATGCCAAAACGGAAGTTGCCACAGAAATTCCTCTCTGTCTTTCAATTTCCATGAAATCGGAAGTTGCTCCTTTTTTAATTTTATTTGATTTTACGGCACCTGCTTCCTGAATAGCACCTCCAAAGAGTAAAAGCTTTTCTGTAAGTGTTGTTTTTCCGGCATCAGGATGGGCAATAATTCCGAAGGTTTTTCTTTTCCCTATTTCTTTAAGTAGATCTGACATAATTATTTTTGAGACTGCAAAAATCGCTTTTTTTTATCGAAAATGAAAATGTGCTGATTCCTCTTTTTTTTAAAGAAGCATTTTCTCTGTTGCAAAAAAAGAGGTTCAATTTTATAATCATTAAAAAGCCAAGATGTTTTTTTAATTTCTGATTTATAGAATTATATTTGCCCAAATAAATAATTCATGGAAGAAAGATTACTTAATAAAAAATATGTTTTCGATGGCAAAGGAGTGCTTGCGTTAGTCGGTGGATTTCTTGCCGGAAGTTTTTTAGTTGCGATTTTGAACGTGATCTTGATTTTTGTTTTCAATATCAATATTCAATACGAGGATTATTATTTATTAGTAGCAAATGCTGCTGGTTTTTTAGCGGCAATTTTCGCCTTCGATTATTTTGTCTGTCGACCATCAATTGGAAAGAAACTTAATTTCAATATGTCACCAACTAATTTGATGACCTATTTCTTGATATTTCCAATGATGTTTGGAATGATGTTGATTGCTGAATTTACCACCTCGCTAATTCCTACCACAGGACCATTCTTTGGAGAATATTACCAATATTTTACCGATTTAATGGAAAAAATGACTAGTAATACCGCTACTTTATTTTTTCTCGCCGTAATTATGGCACCTGTTTTCGAAGAAATAGTTTTCCGCGGAATTATTATGAAAGGCCTGATTAATAAAGGTTTGAAACCCAAAACTGCTATTATCATTGCTTCGGTAATTTTCGGTTTAGTTCATGGCAATCCTTGGCAATTTGTGGGAGCAGTTCTATTGGGAAGCGTTTTAGGCTTGGTTTATTATAAAACAAAATCACTGCTTTTGCCAATTCTTTTACACGCTTTCAATAACTTATGTTCTGTTATTTTAATTTCCTATAATAAGACCGAAAGTTTTGCTGAAACCTTTAATGTTTCTGAATGGCTCCTTTTAGCAGTTGGAATTGTGCTCTTTACAACATTCTATCTACTTTTTACTAAAAAATATCGTGTTCATTATAACGAAAACTAATTCACTTTGTCAAAGTTAAAATCTTTGACAAAGTTTTTTTTAACACTTTTTTAATATCACTCATTACCCATTATCAATGAAAAAGGAAATTCTGATTGCAACGCATAACGCTCACAAAAAAGAAGAAATTCAACAAATATTAGGAGAAAACTTTACCGTGACTTCTCTGACAGATTATAATATTCACGACGAAATAGTAGAGGACGGAACTACCTTTCATGCAAATGCTCTGATCAAAGCCCAATACTGCTTTGATACCACTGGAAAACCAAGTCTAGGAGACGATTCCGGTTTGGTAGTAGAAGCACTTGATGGCCGTCCTGGAATTTATTCTGCACGTTATGCAGGAAACCACGACTTTGCAAAAAACATGGATAAAGTTCTGGAAGAATTAGAAGAGGTAGAAAACCGTAAAGCTTATTTCGTAACCGTCATGTGTTTGGTCGATGAAACTGGAACTAATTATTTTGAAGGCAGAGTTTACGGTAATTTAACAAAAGAAGTTCGGGGCGAAAAAGGATTTGGTTACGACCCGATTTTTATTCCAGATAATTATGAAATTACTTTTGCCGAAATGAAGGCAGAAGATAAAAATAAAATCAGCCACCGTAAAAAAGCGATCGAGAAGTTTTTAGAATTCATGGAGAAGTAGATTCTTAAACCACAAAGGCACAAATATTTTATACAGTTTTAATTGAAAATAAACACAAAAACTTTGTCGTCAAAAAAAATTGGAACTGATTGCTTATTTTTAAACATTAAGAAATGAAGAAAAATTAAGATTTCCTATGGAAATTGCAATATTCCAAACCTTGATGAACTTTTAAGAACAAAGCTTTGTGACTTTGTAGTTAAAAAGAACTTTCACCGTTAAGTTCTGGTTAAGCAATTAAGTAAATTAAGATTTCCTATGGAAATTGTAATAGTGCAAACCTTGATGAACTTTTAAGAACAAAGCTTTTTGACTTTGTGGTTAAAAAGAACTTTCACCATTAAGTTCTGTTTAAGCAATTAAGTATATTAAGATTTCCTTCGGAAATTGTAAGATTGCAAACCTTGATGAACTTTTAAGAACAAAGCTTTGTGACTTTGTGGTTAAAAAGAACTTTCAGCATTAAGTTCTGGTTAAGCAATTAAGTAAATTAAGATCTCCTTTGGAAATTAGCGCATGCGAAAACTAATGTGATCTTGAAATTTCCTTAAAAACTAATGTGCCTTATGTTTTACAAAAGTTTAGCAATTAAAATATCTTGTAGTTCTTACTCTTAGAAATAAATTTAGTTAGAATCTGCTACTGCTTTTTAAACGAAAAATCGTATTTTTGCAATCACTTATATTAAAATGAAATGTTAGAAAAGATTGAGGACTTATTGGTTGAAGTAGGAAATTTCAGTTCAACGAATAAAGATGAAATTGAGCAGTTCCGCATCAAATTCAGTGGTAAGAAAGGAATTATCAATGATATTTTGGCGCAGTTCAAAGCAGTTCCCAACGAACAGAAAAAAGAATTCGGACAAAAGATCAATACGCTGAAACAAGCGGTAGAAGCGAAATTGGAAGGTTTAAAGATGGCCACAACTTCTAGCATTCTTTTTGAAAAAGATGATTTAACCAAACCTGGGTTTCCTTCAGAATTAGGAACGCGTCATCCAATCAATTTGGTGAAAAACAGAATTATCGAGATCTTCAGATCAATTGGTTTTGCTGTGGCAGACGGACCGGAAATTGAAGACGACTGGCATAATTTCACGGCCTTAAATCTTCCGGAATACCATCCGGCGAGAGATATGCAGGATACTTTTTTCATCGAAACCAATCCGGATTTATTATTGAGAACCCATACTTCTTCGGTTCAGATCCGATATATGGAAGAAAATGAACCTCCGATGAGAATTTTATCTCCGGGTAGGGTTTTCAGAAATGAAGCGATTTCTTCGCGTTCACATTGTATTTTCCACCAGATCGAAGGTTTGTATATTGATCAAAATGTAAGTTTCGCCGATCTAAAACAAACGATTCAGTTCTTTACAACAGAACTTTTCGGAAAATCAAAAATCAGATTAAGACCTTCTTATTTTCCATTTACAGAACCAAGTGCAGAAGTAGATGTTTATTGGGGTTTAAATTCTGAAACCGATTACAGAATTACCAAAGGAACAGGTTGGTTAGAAATTATGGGTTGTGGAATGGTAGATCCTGCCGTTTTAGCCAACGTAAATATCGACGCAGATAAATATTCCGGTTATGCTTTCGGAATGGGAATCGAGAGGATCGCAATGTTGATGTACCAAATGAGCGACATCAGAATGTTCTTTGAAAATGATAAGAGAATGTTGGAGCAATTTAAAAGCCTTTAATTAAATAGAAAAATCGCGTTGATTCTTTTCGAATCGGATTTAAATAAAATAGAAAACTTCCAGAATCATCTGGAAGTTTTTTCGTTGTTAAAGGATCATGAAAAATTTATTCTTTCTTTTTAAACCAATGTTTTGCCTGATTATAATCCAGATAATAGGTCAATTTTAAGGAAATATTATTGACCATTGGTTCATTAAATAAAGTGTTAAAATTATCTTTAAACTTCATTCTAGAAAGTCCTAAATAATCTTCTACGGCATTTCTGTACATCAACGTCAGTTGACTTCCGGGCGCAAACCACCACGAATAGCGCAAATCAACATTCCAGGAGTTATAAGTTCCATTTAAATTTTCATTGAACTGGCTCGTAGGATTCAATGTTCCATCTTGATTCAAAGTAAAGAAACTTTTATAAGTAACATCTGAATAATAGTGGCGGAAGGCTAATGAGAGCGACATTTTATCATTAAAAGTATATTGCGACGTCAAGCTGTTTTCATACGTATTTCGCTGGCGCTTTCCCATAAAGATTTCAGCGTATTCTTTGCCTGCAAAACCAGTTTCATTGTTGCTGAAAGCTGGATTAAATTTCCAGACAGTATTGAATTTGTCAGAGAAACGATATCTTAAATAAAACGAAAGATTGACGAGATTTCGTCCGGTTTCATCATAAGCGTAATAATCAAAATTCACATTATACTGAAACTTTTTTCGACTGTCACTTTCGGTCCAGATCCAGGTATTGAAGTACGATGGTGTCTTTAAAAACCGTCCATCGGTTCGTGGTTCATAAATGTCATTTTCACCAAACGGCGTGATTTCAAAGCCACCGCCGAAACTTCTAAAATTCTTATTGGTAAACTGATTGTTATGATTAATCACCAAATTAGTAAATAAATAGGGCTCTAAGCGATGGTAATAATTAACATGGAAATTGAGATAAATATTATTAAATTTCTTTGTAGGTTCTAAAATTCGGTAGCCGTAATAAGAATTGTAGTTAGCAAAATTGGTCGAAGTAGAAAAACCTAGATCATTAATATCCCAGTTTTTAGTCACGTAATTCCCATCTAATTTAAATTGATTTTTCCCAGAATTTTTAGCGAAACCAACTTGACCGCGAGATCCGAATTTCGTTCCGTCATCCATCACCCAACTTCCTTTGATTGCACCAAAATAGTTGTAGACATTCTTCTTGTCATTGATGTTCCAAAGAAAAGCTGTTGAATTCGCATCGCGAAAATTACCATCCCGAACAACATTGGTGTTGACCAGACTGACCGAAGAATTTTCATTAAACCGCTGATCCAGAACCAAAACATTATAATTCGTCCACGGCTCTACAACTTCCTTTCTGGTTTCACCGGTTTTTTCGTTTTGAATTTGGGCTTCCATTTTTTCGGTAATTCCGTTAAAAAATCCGATTCCTAAACCTTTATTGGTTCGCCCTGAAATTTTAAAAGCATTAAATAATTTTACTTTTGAAGGATATTCGGTTACTTTTTCGTCAACAGAAGTCTCTGGATATCTGGACGGATTTCCGCCAATTCTTCTGGAGTAAAATAGATTTCCTTTATTAAAGAGTTCCGTTCCTTCCGTAAAAAAAGAACGCTGCTCTTCAAACTGCTGTTCGAAAGGTGTTAAATTTAAAATGGAATTATCAAAACTGGTTTGTCCAAAATCCGGAATTAAAGTCATGTCAAACGTAAAAGCATCATTAATTCCATATTTAATATCCATTCCGCCATTAAAATTGGTAGTTGTTTTACCATCAAAACTATTTAAGTAAGTCGAAAAATATGGAGTTAGCGATAATCGTAACGGAGGTTGAATATTCTGAATTCCTTCCAGAGTTCCATCATAAAATAAGTAGCTCGCTTTTTTATTATCAACGAAATTCCAGGTTAAATTCTGATTGGTTTTCTGAATAACGCGAATGAAATTAATTCCCCATTTCTGAATCTCTTTCTTTGGAAATCGCAATTCGGAGTATGGGATTTTTATTTCGACTGTCCAGCCATTTTCATTGATCTTAACTGCTGAAAACCAAACCGCATTCCAGGAAAAATCATCGTTTGCGTTGGTGATAATTTTTGCGTCGGCCTGCACGCCAGAAGCTTGAACGAAGAATAAGACCGCTTGTTGATGATCATCATATCCATTAATGGTAATTCCGAAAACATCATCATTTCCAATATCATCGCGTTCTACCAGTTCTTTCTGAATGTTTTCTGGGTTTGGATCAATCATCGTCGCACCGAAATAAACTCCAGTATCATCGTAAAGAACTTTAACTGTGGTTTTAAAATCCTTAGGTTCCGGTTTTCCATTACCAGGATTTCTTTCAATGAAATTTTCGGCAACTGACGCATCTTTCCAAACCTCTTCATCGAGGATTCCATCTATTTTTGGAGCGTTATTTATTTTAGAAATGGTGATCTTTTTTCTGGCAATGCTGTCGTTTTTTACGGTTTGGGAAAAAAGGGGTAGAACAAAAAATAAAAGTAGAAGAGTGGCGAAAAAGGTTTTCATGTAAAGAGTTTAGAAATAAGACAACGAAAACCCGAATTGTGTTACATCACTTTCGAAAATAAAATAAAAAAAAATAAACGAACCGAAGTCCGTTTATTTCAATATTAGCGGTTGAGCTAAAAATTTATTTTGAAAAGTTGAGCGGAAATTTCACACTCGCATAGGAATCAATATCTGCTTTTAAAGAACCGACTGCCAATTCTGCTTTAATCGCAATTGGAATATGGTTTTTATCATTGCTGACCCAAAGCGTAACGCCTTCTTTATCTTTAAAAACGCGTCCGCTTATGACCTGAGGAACAATCACTAAACTGTTGATCCAACCAAATTTAGTTTTCACATTTTGAGTCCCAATCACTTTTAATTGAAAAGGAAACATCTCATCATCGATCCAAATATTTACTTTTTTAACGCTGCCAACTTTCAACTCGCTGTCATCCATAGCTCTTAAATGATAAAAAGCAGATAACATATCTTGGATTCCAGCAACAGACTTTAAGGATTGCGTCGTCTTTTTTTCTTTATCAGTTAGCAAAAGCGTTTGATTACCGTGGTTAAAAACGGTTTCAAAATGTTGAGTATACGTTCCTTCTTTTACATTTCGAACATAAAAACTGGGTAAACCTGTGTTGTAATTAATGAAGCTCTCATAAGTATCTTCTACTTTAAAAAAAGCTCTGACAGCACCAGTTGTTTTTCCAACACCTTTCACATAGAAATGAGGTTGGCCTCTGTAGGTCGTTTTTAAAGTGGTTAAACTTGCCGTTCCTGCATTCAATAGTCCGTAATGAATTCGGTAACGCAAAGTCTCGCCTGATTGTATATTTTGAAGTTTTTGGGCATTTCCAAAAGTGATCAATAAGAGGATTAATAATGATAAAGTCTTTTTCATGCCTTTGCTTTTGCAAATAATTTGCCACAAAGATAAAACTTTCGTTTTATTGGATTTCATTATGACAAAAATCATAAACAGGCTCCGCATAGTACTTTTAAATTTTGTAAATTTGTGGGAATTATTTCCAAAAATTTAGATTAATGGTTACTACAGATATATTGATTATTGGAGCCGGCCCGACCGGACTTTTTACTGTTTTTGAAGCAGGTTTACTCAAGTTAAAATGTCATCTTATTGATGCACTTCCACAGCCGGGTGGTCAGTTAACCGAGTTATATCCGAAGAAACCTATTTTCGATATTCCAGGATTTCCTTCCATCAACGCTGGAGATCTAGTTGATAATTTGATGGAGCAAACCAAACAATTTCAACCAGGATTTACGTTGGGAGAAACCGCTCAAACTTTAACAAAACTAGAAGACGGAACTTTTGAAGTAATTACCAATAAAGGAACGGTTCATCATTCGAAAGCAGTTGCAATTGCTGGTGGTTTGGGAACTTTCGAACCTAGAAAACCTGCTTTGGAAAACTTGTCCGATTACGAAGAAAATGGCGTAGAATATTTCATCAAAGAACCCGAGCATTTTAGAAATAAAAAAGTCGTGATCGCCGGAGGTGGTGATTCTGCTTTGGACTGGAGTATTTTCTTAGCAGATATTGCAAGTGAAGTTACTTTAATTCACAGAAGAAATGAATTCCGTGGAGCTTTGGATTCGGTTGAAAAAGTTCAGGCTTTAAAAAATCAGGGCAAAATTCACATGATGACTCCTGCAGAAGTTAGAGGTCTTAAAGGCGACGGAAAACTAACTGCAATCACAGTTGAAAAAGAAGGCGAAACTTTTGATATTGAAACCGATTACTTTATTCCGCTTTTTGGTTTAACACCGAAATTAGGAGACTTAGGAAACTGGGGCTTGGAAATTGAAAAAAATGCAATTAAGGTCAATAATTCTTTAGACTATCAAACCAATATTCCAGGAGTTTATGCGATTGGTGATATCAATACGTATCCAGGAAAATTAAAATTGATTTTATGTGGCTTCCATGAAGCAACTTTGATGTGTCAAAGTGTTTATAATATGCTGAATCCAGGTAAAAAATTCGTATTGAAATATACGACGGTAAGTGGAATTGATGGTTTCGACGGAAGCCGTAAGGAAGCTGAGAAAGCAGTCGTGATGAAGATCGATTAATAAGATTCAAGTAAAAAGTAAGAAGAACCAAGTATAATACTATGCAAGATATTACCTTAAAAATTACTGACCGAAACGGAGATTTACATGAAGTGGTAGCACCAACTGATATGTCGATGAATTTGATGGAAGTCATTCGTTCCTACGAATTGGCGGAAGAAGGAACCATCGGAGTTTGCGGCGGTATGGCGATGTGTGCTTCCTGTCAGGTTTACGTTGTGGAAGGTTCTGATAAACTGACTGAAATGGGCGCTGAAGAAGATGCAATGTTAAGTGAGGCATTTCATGTTCAGGATAAAAGCCGTTTAGGTTGCCAGATCCATATTACCGCAGAAATCGACGGTTTAGAAGTTGCAATCGCGCCTTATCCATAAAATAAATCGGTTCTAATAAAATATTAAAAGGAAAGAAAATTTAGTTTTTCTTTCCTTTTTTTGTGAAGGATAACTTATTAAATTATCTGAACTTTTTTATAGCACTTTAAGTGATAAGATTGTACCGGAAAATGTTTTATTTCGACATCTGTTAGTACTGGAAATCCCTTAATTTTAATATTGTTTTGTCTCGCGACAAGTCAAGAATTTTTTTATAATTTTGAGGAAAGTATAGATTATGAAAATTGCTACTTATAATGTCAATGGAGTGAACGGAAGACTGCCAGTTCTTTTAAAATGGCTCACGGAAGAGCAACCAGATGTAGTCTGCTTACAGGAATTGAAAGCTCCACAGGAAAAATTTCCTGAAGCAGAAATTTTAGAAGCGGGTTATAATGCGATCTGGGTCGGACAAAAAAGTTGGAATGGAGTGGCAATTTTAACAAAATCGAAAAAAGCAACCGTTGTTAGAACTGCTTTACCTGGTGATGAAGACGATCAACAAAGCCGTTATTTAGAAGTGAAAGTTGATGATTTAACAATCGTCTGTATTTATGTTCCTAATGGAAATCCTACACCAGGAGAAAAATTTGATTATAAATTAAAGTGGTTGGAAAGACTCGATGCTCAAGCAGAACTTTTGATCAGTTCCGGTAAACCGGTCATCATCGCGGGAGATTTTAATATTATTCCAACAGAGAACGATGTTTATAAACCGGAGAAATATTTGAAAGATGCTCTCTTTCTGCCTGAAGTTCGGACTGCTTTTGATAATTTGATTGCTCAAGGCTGGACCGATGGATTACGACACCTTTATCCGACAGAAACCATTTACACTTTTTACGATTATTTTAGAAAAGGGTTTGAAAGAAATGCTGGAATGCGGATCGATCATTTTTTACTTTCTCCTGAATTCTTGCCGCAACTGAAAAATGGTGGAGTAGATAAGAATGTTCGTGGCTGGGAAAAATCGAGTGATCATGTACCGACTTGGATCGAACTGGAAAATATATAAAAGCTGATTTTTAAATTTGAATAAAAAAAATCTCTTCGCATAAAGAGATTCAATATTTTTCATAACTGATGATCAGTACAATTTCTGAACTTTTTCGACAACATAAGTTTTACGTTTAATTTTCGGCGCAACGTATTCTAAAACTTCTTTGCCTTCCCATTCTTTTTTCTTGTAAACAGAACTTGAAGATTTCCATATCTTTTGTTCAATAAGTTCTACAGAAGCAGTTGAGAATTCTTTAATAACTTGAAGAAGTTCCTTGATTTTTTTCGAAGGAATTTTTTCCACCTCACTTTCAGGATGAATCTTGCTCAAGAACAGAACCTCATTTCGAATAATATTTCCCAACCCTGGAAAAACATCTTGATTTAAAAGAACATCGCCGATTTTCTTTTTAGCATATTTTTCCAATAAAAGTTGCTGTGTTTTTTCTATTGTATACTTTTTTGAGAACACATTTAATTCCTGATCAAAATCGTGCTCTTTTTCCAGCTTCTTAATTTTAACAACATAAAAGTTAATAAATTCATCGCCAAAGAAAAGCGAGAAACTTGCATTTACTTTCTTTGTTTCATTAATTAAAAAACTTCCGAATAATCCAAAATGAACGGTGATCAAAAAATCTTTAAAATCGAGTAGAAGGAGTTTTCCATAAGTTTCAATCGACATTAATTTCTTCCCAGAAATTTCTTCAGCGAAAGGATTATTATAACCGTCACTCTCAGTGACCTTCTTACCTTCAAATTTTTCAAGTCTATTTTTAAAAACAACGATCGTTGGTCCTTCAGGCATGGTTACAATTTTTCTGTTTGTAATATTTTCATTACCATCTCTTCTTCTTTGGTCAAGCCGGTTTTGCCATCATCAATTTCAATTTCGTCCAGCTCTCTCAAATATTTTTTAATAGAATCATTTTCGTACATGTTGATAATAAGCGGATGAATGTAGTACTTTCGGCAAACCGTACTGGTATTTCCTAATTCACAAGCCACCAATTCAATTGCGCGCTTGATCTTCGATTTCTGATTTTCTTCAATTTCCTGCGCTTCAATTTCTTTAAAAGCAATGAGTGCATTCACTGTTCCGGACCATGTTCTAAAATCTTTAGCCGTAAAATCTTCACCGCTGATTTCTTTAATGTAATCATTGACCATTCCGCTTTCTATGGCGTGTCTTTTTCCATCTTCATCGTAATATTGGAATAATTCTTTGCCCGGAATTTCTTTGCATTTTTTCACCGCTTTTGCGATCTTTTTACTTTTTAGTTCGATATCGTGATAAATGCCTTTTTTTCCTTTAAAGTTAAATCTGATTTTCTCTCCTTTAAATTCAACATGTCGGTCTTTCAAGGTTGTTAAACCAAATGATCCGTACAACTTTTCGTAAATGTTATTTCCAATTCGAATATTGGTTCGCTCCATTAAACTTACCACCAACGCCAAAACCTTCCTTTGATCTAATTTACGATGAGAAAGATCCCGTTCTAAATTCAACCGAATTTGAGGTAAAACTTCACCAAACTGTAACATTCGGTAAAACTTGGTATGATTACGCAGAGCGTTCCACACGGGATGATAACGATATTGCTTGCGTTTTTTCACATCGACGCCGGTCGCTTGTAAATGTCCGTTTTGCAAGTTGCAAATCCAGACATTTTCCCAGGCCGGCGGAATCGCCAGTTGATTAATACGCTGAATTTCTTCTTTGTCTTTAATCTTTTCTTTGCCTAAAAAGTAATTGAATTTTTTGCCGCGTTTTTTCCTCGCGATTCCTTGAATCTCGCTGTCATTCGTGTAAATTAAATTGACCGCCTTTGCAGATTTCTCTGGATTCTTCATGATTTTCACCATTTTCGAAGGACTTATTTTAGTGATAAGTTCGAGTGAAGGAGCTACCGTTTTCATTGTACTAAATTATTTTTTTCCTCTACTGAATAAGAAGATGATAAGTGCAATTACGGCTCCGATTAGGAAAAATGCCCACCACATTCCGGCTTTAAAAATAGTTCCAATGGCGTCGCATCCTGTTAAAGTCATTAGTGCAAAAATAGCTAGGGTAAGAAATGTAAACTTTTTCATAATGTTATTTTTTTTAATGTTTATAATTTTATTTAAATTCTGTTGTTATCAGCTTTCCAGGTAGTGATTGACTTTTTAATTTCGTCTGCTGAAATATTTTGCTGAACTGCCTTGTCTAATAAAATTTTAAATTCGTCATCATAGGCGAAACGTAAGGCAGCGATTTGGCCAAATGAAAGTTGATTTTCAACTTCATCAGATCTTTTTCCAAACAATTCGAAGTATCTTAATTTAAATTCTAATCTCACAATTCGGTTTTGATTTCCCAAAGCATAATGTTGTCTTAACATTAGCGCGAGATAAAGAAGTAGAAAAATAACGACCGAAAATAAGATCCAAATGAGTTGATTGGGTTCATCCTTAAAAATTTTCCAAATGCCTAAAACTTGTAAAATAAAGAGAAGTGGAAGATAAATGAAATGATGTGGAGGATAGAATTTTGCGTGGTTGCTATAGTTTTGATTTTTCATAAATATTTCCCATCAAAAAGGTAACCAATCTTAAATTGTACTATTAACGGAAACTGTTGTACAGTGTTTTAGTGAATAAAAACTGCTGTAAGTTCTTTATTACAAGCGTTCAATAGAAAAAGTCGATAAAATCCTTCACGTTAAACGTTTTAGAAATTACCGACTTTTATTAAATGGAGTCGTTACAATAAATTTAAAATAGAACTTAGTCTAAACCACCTTTTCTGGTTGGCTCTTTAACTTCTGGCCATTTTGCTGGTTCTCCAGTTCTTGGATTAACCGGCATTTTAATTCTTTCAGAAGATGATTTTTCAGGATCTTCACTTGCCATATACGTCATGATTGCGATGGTAGCAACATTACTTTTAACATCGTCAAAAACGATTTTATCATACGTATCTCTGTTGGTATGCCACGTGTAATTTCCGTAGCTCCAGCTTAATGAACCTAACATAAATGCTGGTGCACCGGCTGCGATAAAGGAGGCGTGATCAGATCCGCCACCACCTGGGAAACCAGGAAATGTTGTTTTAATATCTTTTGTTAATTCGTTAGGAACGGCGCTTAACCATCTTCCTATATAATCATAAGAGTGAACGAATCCTTGTCCAGTGATATTCGCGATTCTTCCGGTTCCATTATCCTGATTGAAAACAGCCTGAACATTTGGCATTTGATCTTGGTGTGCCCAAACGTATCCACGAGATCCGTTCAAACCCTGCTCTTCACTTCCCCAAAGTCCAACAACGATCGTTCTTTTTGGGTTAGGATAGTTCTTTTTAAGAATTCTGGCAACTTCCATCATGGTAATGGTTCCAGTACCGTTATCAGTTGCACCAGTTCCGCCATCCCAAGAATCAAGATGCGCAGAAAGAATCACGTATTCTTCAGGTTTTTCAGAACCTTTAATCACTGCAACCGTATTGAAAGTTGGGACTGTTCCTTTACCTTTTGATTGTGCATTAATTTTTAATTTAGGAGTTTTTCCGTGTTGAATCATTCGGTATAATTGACCATAATCTTCCAGAGAAATATCTACCACAGGAATCGTTTTTGTTCCCGCGGAGAAAATTTTATTCACGCCAAATCCTCTGGACCAGTAAGAAGAAACAATACCAGCAGCACCAGCTTTTTCTAATTTCTCGTTTAAAGTTTTGGAAGTTTCTCCAGTCGCAGCGATTGATTTTCTCCAGGCTTCAGAAGCGGCAGCAGATTCTGTTTTCATTTTCTCAAAAGATTCTGGCGTTGCATATTCTTTCCAGTTATATTCAGGTCTTCCGCTTGCCTGATATTGAGAAACCATTACTAATTTACCTTTTACTTTTGGTAGCCAAGCGTTAAACTCTTGTTTATTGGTAAACACTGGGAGCATTACGACATCAGCCGTAAGACCTTTTGCAGAAGTCGCAGGACTCCAGGCCAACTGCATTCCTTCGATTGATTTTGCATAAGGAGCAACCATTTCGATAGATGAAGGTCCTCTTTCCCAGGCTTTCCACTCGCCCCATTGCTCATTTTGTGCTTCGATCCCCCAATTTTGGAAACGCTTTACCGCCCAATCGTGCGCTTGCTGCATTTTTGGAGTTCCGACCAATCGTGGTCCGATTTCGTCCATCAATTCGTAGGCAAGTGTTTCTAATTGAGAGTTTTGATAGGTTTCATCCATGATGGATTTCACCATCTGATCTTTGGTCTGAGCATTTAAACTCACGGCAAAAACCGTAGAAACCATCAATAATTTAGCATAGTTCTTCATTGAATATAATTTTTGCGATGAAGATAATAAAATTTATTCTAAAGAACTGTCTGTTCATCGGGCAAAAGAAAATAAGACAGAAGTTCTTGCTTAGTCACTTTAATTTTTTAATTTTATAAAAAAATAGATTATGAATTTAATTATCCGATTACTGGTGACTGCGATTGTCGCTTTTTTCTTAACCAAAATTTTGAGCGGAGTCCACATTGATGGATTTGGATCAGCTGTTATTTTTGCTTTGGTTTTAGGAGTTTTGAACCTGATTGTTACGCCGATTTTAAAGATTCTGGGATTGCCTTTGACGATTCTTACTTTAGGGTTTTTCTCTTTGGTGATTAATGCTTTGGTGATTCTACTTGCTGCGAAGTTTGTTGACGGAATGGCTGTTGACGGATTTTGGTGGGCCTTTATTTTCAGTATTGCTTTATCGTTGGTAACATCGCTGATCAATGGAATTATCGCTCCATCCGAATAATAATTATCAAATACAGTAGAGCGGTTTATTTCTTTAAATCGCTTTTTTATTTAAATTAACTCAATATTTAGAGTAGAGTATCGATCGCTCAAATTAATCAACATGAAAGAATTCTCCACCGCAAAAATGGATGAGACAACCAAGATGATCACCATTATCGTTTTGTTATTTCTGATTTTATTTCCCATATCTTCCTTTTTCTTTGAACCGCCAAAGCCGGCAATTTCTATTGTCAGTTTTGTTTTGATGTATGGCGTTATCTTCATCTCTTATGGATTCATCCCGAAAAGAATCGCGGTTTCGACGGACCAGATCTTAATTAAAAACTTGTTCGGTTCCGTGGTGATTAATATTAAGGAAATTGAAACATTTGGGACGCTTGACAAAATAGGTTTGAACTTAAGAACTGCTGGAGTCGGTGGACTGTTCGGATATTTTGGTTATTTTAACGGCAAAGATGTCTGGTATGTAACCAACACCAAGAAAAAAGTCAAGATGATTTTAAACTCTGGAAAAGTCTATATGATCAGTCCGGAAAATCCTGATGATTTCGTCAAAGAAGTCCAGAAAAGAAAGAATGAACTGGGGTAATACTTAAGTCTTCGTCCTGAATTTTCTATATTTGTACTCCTTAAATCGACTTTTCTTTTTAGAAAGTCAATGAGACATCTTCTATCCTTTATCATTTTTTAAATTAAATTTTAATGAAAATAAAAAACACTTTAGTTGCTCTGGCAGCGCCCTTTCTTATGAATGCGCAGAATGTTATGACTCCCGAAATTTTGTGGACTCTTAATAAAATAGGAGTGTCTGCAGTTTCATCAGATCAAAATTCCCTTATTTACAGTATTGGAAAAACAGATTTGAAAACGGAAAAAAACAATAAGAAGAATTACTTCTTTAATATTAAAACTTCCGAAGCAACGGCGCTGGATTTAGGCAAGAAATCTTTAATTCAATGGGATGCTAACGGAATTTACGCTCTGGAAGGCGAGCAAATTTATCTTTCTAAAGACGCCGGAAAAACCTGGACCGAATTTTATACGGTAGGGAAAGTAGATAATATTGTTATTTCTCCAGACGGTAAAAAAGTAGCGTTCAGTAAAGAAGTATTGGTCGAAAAAGTATTGGGAAAAGAAAAATATGCTGATGTTCCAAAATCGACTGCGCATATTTATACCGACTTAAACCACCGTCATTGGGATTATTTTAATGAAGGGAAATACAACCACGTTTTTGTAGTTAATGTTTCGGAAGCGGCTGATCAAGCGAAAGATCTATTGGAAGGAAAAGCCTGGGACTCACCACAAAGACCTTTTGGTGGAACAGAAGATTTTATTTTTACTCCAGATTCCAACCAGCTTTTATATGTGACAAAACCTTTCAGTGGTAAAGAATATGCACTTTCAACCAACACTGATGTTTATGCATACGACTTAGCAACAGGAACGGTAAAAAATCTTACGGAAAGCAATAAAGGATATGATGTTTCGCCGCAATTTTCTCCAGACGGAAAGTATTTATACTGGATGTCAATGGCGAGAGACGGTTATGAAGCTGACAAAAATGATCTAAAAATCATGGACTGGAAATCAGGTAAAACAACGAATCTAACCCAAGGATGGGATGAAAGTGTTACCGGTTCAGTTTTCTGGTCTCAAGATTCTAAAAACATTTACTTTACGTCGGCTTGGAAAGGAACGAAACAGTTGTTTTCTTTGAATCCGAAAAATTCTAAAATTCAACAGATCACCAAAGGTGATTTTGATTTGAATGATATCTACGCTCAGAATAAAAATTCGTTATTGGTTGCCAGAAACGACATGAATCATAATCCAGATTTATTTTCTGTTGATTTGAAAAATGGTTCGATGAAACAAGTAACCGAAGTCAATAAGAAAAATTACGAAAGCATTACTCCGTCAAAAACGGAAATGAAAATGGTGAAAACTACGGACGGAAAGGAAATGGGTGTTTGGTTTATTTATCCACCAAATTTTGATGCAAATAAGAAATATCCAACCTTATTGTATTGTCAGGGTGGACCACAATCTGCCTTAACTCAATCTTTCAGTGTTCGATGGAATTTCGCTTTAATGGCAGCCAATGATTACATCGTTGTAGCACCAAATAGAAGAGGAATGCCAGGTTGGGGAACGAAGTGGAATGAAGATATTTCTAAAGACTGGGGCGGACAGGTAATGCAGGATTATTTAGCAGCCGCAGATTATGCGAAAACTTTATCTTTTGTTGATGGCGACCGAATGGGCGTTGTTGGAGCTAGTTACGGTGGTTACAGTGCAATGATGTTGGCTGGAATTCATGAAAACCGTTTCAAAACATTTATCGCACATGACGGACTTTTTGATATGAAATCGTGGTATTTGACCACTGAAGAATTATTTTTTGCAAAATGGGATCTAGGAGGTTCGCCGTATGACGAGCCAACTCCGAAATCGTACACCGAATTTAATCCATCAAACTACGTGAACAAATGGAATAAACCAATGATGATCATTCAAGGTGGAATTGATTACCGAGTTCCTTACGAACAAGGTCAAGAAGCTTTCCAGGCAGCGAAGCTGCAAGGTCTAAAAGCAAAGTTCCTTTATTTCCCGAACGAAAATCACTGGGTTTTACACCCACAAAATGGTTTGGTTTGGCAGAGAGAATTTTTCGAATGGTTGAAAGAAACTTTATAACTCAAATTATAGAAGTTCAGAGAAATCTGAACTTCTTTTTTTTACTAATTTTAAGCAATGAATCGTATTTCTTCATTCCCACCAATTGTTTCTGAAGATTCTAAAATTTTAATTTTAGGTTCGGTGCCAGGTATAAAATCTTTGGAAATGCAGGAATATTATGCACATCCACAAAATAAATTCTGGCGCATCTTATTTGCATTATTTCAGGAGGATTTTACGGCAGATTATGCTGAAAAAATGGAATTACTAAAGAAGAATAAAATTGCAGTTTGGGACGTGATTGATTCCTGTGAACGGAAAGGAAGTTTGGATACTGAAATTAAAAACGAAGCTCATCACGACATTTTGCAATTGCTGCAAGATTTCCCTTCCATAAAAGTGATCTTTTGCAATGGCCAGAAATCCTTCAAAACTTTAAGAAAGATTCTTCCAGATGATCTGAAAATTCCAATACTGGTTTTGGCATCGACATCGCCCGCTTATACGATTCCGTATCAACAGAAATTAAAAGACTGGTCTGTATTAAAATCATTTCTCTGAAGAAAGTCCATTTATTTTTAAAGCATTTTAAAAAAGGAAATCAAGAAAAAGAAAATAATCTTGATTGAATAAAAAAAGACCGGAACTTAATTCCAGTCTTTTTGCTTTTGCTACAGTTGAACCTTTATTTTAAAGCCAGCATTCATTTTTATTTTAAGTTGATCTGCCGTAACTCTGCTTCCCATGATCTCGATCACTAAATAATTTTGATTGGTTCTGAAATATTCTAGAATTTCAGCATCTTCCAAATTAAAGATAATCATATTTGGATTGGTATTATCGTACGCTGTGGCAATCAAACGTTCGGCTTGATTAGGAGCTTTAATGTAGATTTTTGCATTTTTGATCACATCTAATTTATTCCCCAACGTCGAACTTACGTACTCCATACTCAAAGTATTTAACTTTACCGATTTCAAATTATTGATGGAGAAATTGGGATTGTTTTCTTTAATCTTTGTATCCAGATCAATATTCATCGGAATATCTGGCGTTTTAGTATAAGCTGTTGTACTTACAGCGGCGAACGGAACATCCAGCGTAGTGCTAAACGGAACGTCAAATGGTGGTAAAACATCAAGCACAGAATTGACAATATCTCTACAACTGGTCATAAAAAACAGGACAAATATACCGGCCAATAATGATAATTTTTTCATAATAGTATTTTTGATTTTTTTTAAGGATTGCATTTATTATTCCATTTCGTTTTTTGATTTTAAAAATTGATATATTTGTTTTGAACTTCGACTTTCCTTTAAAGGAAAGATAGAGTACTACTTAATTCATAAAACCATCTCAATGACCAAAATCTCTTTTCTTTTTTCATTTCTTTTTTTTAGTTTGAGTTTTAGCCAAACTTATCAATTTGATTTTCTTACGAAATATTCAAGTACAATTGTAAAAACAAAGAGCATAGGAGAATCTGTAACGTACAATAATTCTGATGATTTCTCTTACTACCTACGATTGAATAAGACCAAAGAGGATTTCACTGCAAGTTTGTACGATCATAAAAGAAATTTGGAGCATTATTTTTCTGTAATAGAAACAAAGGTCAATGGTGAAATTAGATTTCAGTTCAAGTACATCAATTCTGCAAAATTGCTTACCTCCACTTTAATGAAGAATTATAGATATGAATTTTCGGAGATTTCAGCAAATGATCCTAAGGTTGTTTCCTTGAAGATTTATCTATCCAAAAGAGCAAAGAAACCAATTAGTGAAAAAGAATTTACTTTACAAAAAGCCAATAAAAATTTAATTCCATTATACCGTTCAGAATGGTTGCGTGAATATTCAGATGATGGTGAGTTAAAAAAAGTAGGAAATTATATTGTTTCAAAAGCAATCGAAAATTATAAAACGGTTACCTGTGAAGTGGTTTTGAAAGAGTATAAAAATGTGGATTTGCAATTGGTCGTTCCTGAAAAATTGAAAATGTAAAATTTATGTTTTCCTGTAATAATTGATCTCTGAAATGAGGTTGTTAGTAGATATTGTTTTTACTTATTTAAATCCTCTAATAAGCCTGAATATTATTAAAGAGGGCATTTACTTGACTTTGCCTTTTCAATGTCGTATATTTGCACTCCGAAATTTTCGTATTTTGGATCTAATTTTTAAACCGTAATTTAAAAAGATGAAAACATCCCATTTTAATTTTGACTTGCCAGAAGAGCTTTTGGCAGAACATCCATCAGAACACAGAGACGATGCGAAACTCATGGTTTTGAACCGTGCAACGCAAACTATTGAACATAAAAGTTTCAAAGATATTGTAGATTATTTCGATGAGAAAGATCTTTTCATCTTTAATAATACCAAAGTTTTCCCTGCAAGATTGTACGGAAACAAAGAAAAAACGGGTGCAAAAATTGAAGTTTTCTTATTAAGAGAATTAGATAAAGAAACTCGTGTGTGGGACGTATTGGTAGATCCAGCACGTAAAATCAGAATCGGTAATAAATTGTTCTTTACTGAAGATGAAGGTTTAGTTGCTGAAGTGATCGACAATACGACTTCCAGAGGTAGAACGCTAAGATTTTTATACGATGGTTCTTACGAAGAATTCCGTACGAAATTGAAAGAATTGGGTGAAACTCCACTTCCAAAATATATCAAAAGAGACGTAGAACCAGAAGATGCAGAACGTTACCAAACGATTTATGCAAAACATGAAGGAGCTGTAGCAGCACCAACAGCAGGTTTACACTTCTCTAAACATTTGATGAAGAGATTAGAAATCAAAGGAATTGATTTTGCTGAAATTACTCTTCACGTTGGTTTAGGAACTTTCAACCCAATCGAAGTTGAAGATTTATCTAAGCATAAAATGGAATCTGAAGAAGCGATTATCACTCAAGAAAACGCAGATATCATCAACAAAGCAGTTGCAGAAGGAAGAAGAGTTTGCGCTGTTGGAACTACGACTATGAGAACGATTGAAACTTCAGTTTCTTCCAACAGAAAAATCGGACCTTATCACGGTTGGACAAATAAATTTATTTTCCCTCCTCATGATTTCGGTGTTGCTAACTGTATGATTACTAACTTCCATACTCCAAAATCTACTTTAATGATGATGGTTGCAGCGTTCGCAGGAAAAGATTTCTTGATGCACGCTTACGAGGAAGCCGTTAAAAATAAATACAAATTCTATTCTTACGGTGACGCCATGTTGATCATCTAAAGAAGAATTGTAGAAGAGCCAAGTAAAAAGTAAAAAGTGCCAGGTGAAATGCCTGGTACTTTATTTAATTAGAAAGGTTAACTTTAGTAAATCGAAATTTTTTATTATGAAAAAGAATGATTTATTAGAGAGAACTTTTTGGTTTGGAATTAGTTGTCTGAAGTTTTTAAGGAAGCTTCCAAATGATCCCGAATCTAGGTTAATCCGATATCAATTGGGGAAATCTTCAACTTCACTTGGTGCTAACTACGAAGAATCTCAAGCAGGCTCTTCAAAAGCAGATTTTAAAAACAAGGTTAAAATCTCTTTACGGGAAACAAGGGAATCCAATTATTGGCTTAGGGTGATTAAAGCACTCGATGAAAAGGAGAATGCAGAATTGGATCAATTACTTGCTGAAAGTATAGAATTAAAAAACATTTTTGGAGCGATAGTAAATAATACAAAGTTGTAAACACTTTGCTCTTTTTACTTTTTACTTGGCTCTTATTCATATTATGAAGGATATCCGAACATTATCACTCGATCAATTACAGGAATATTTCGTCTCTCTAGGCGAAAAACCTTTCCGTGCAAAACAAGTCTATGATTGGCTTTGGAGTAAAAATATGCATTCGATTGAGGAGATGACGAATCTTTCTAAAGATTTGCGAGACCGTATTTCTCAGGAATATATGATCAATCCGATTTCGGTAGATCAGCTTCAAAGGTCGAAAGACGGAACCATTAAAAACGGCGTGAAATTACACGACGGACTAATGGTAGAATCCGTTTTGATACCGACTGAAACCAGAACTACAGCTTGTGTTTCTTCCCAAGTAGGATGTTCTTTGAATTGTGAATTTTGTGCGACTGCGCGTTTGAAAAGAATGCGAAATTTGGAAGTCGCAGAGATTGTAGATCAAGTTGCTTTAATCGACAAACAAAGTAAATTGTATTTTGACCGACCACTTTCAAACATTGTGTTTATGGGAATGGGCGAGCCAATGATGAATTACAAAAATGTTGTTGAGTCCATTAAAAAAATCACCGAACCTTCAGGCTTAGGAATGTCTCCAAGAAGGATTACGGTTTCAACTTCCGGGATTCCGAAGATGATTAAGATGTTGGCTGATGAAGAAATTCGCGTCAATTTAGCGCTGTCTTTACATTCTGCCATTGAGAAAAAGCGAAATGACATTATGCCATTCTCAGATAAATTTCCTCTAACTGATATTATGGATTCCCTGAAGTATTGGTATGAAAAAACAGGAAATATCATCACTTTTGAATATTGCGTTTGGAAAGGAATTAATGATGAAGATGAAGATATCAAAGCTTTGATTCGTTATTGCAAGCAGATTCCAAGCAAAGTGAATCTTATCCAATACAATCCAATCGGTGACGGAAAATACGACCAATGCAACAAAGCAGCGGAAGAGAATTACGTTCGACAATTGGAAAAAGCTGGAATTACCGTTTTGATTCGTAGAAGTCGTGGTGGTGATATCGATGCAGCCTGCGGACAACTCGCTAATAAAAGTAGTGAGTAATGTTTTCGCACATCGGAAAAGCCAGAACGTCTAAGCATAACCTCGGAATTGCGTCCTTGCTTTCTTTTGTGGCAGGATTAGTCAATGTTGTAGGTTTTTTTTCCGTTCAAAAATTGACTACCAACGTTACCGGACATTTTGCTTTTTTCGTAGATGAATTTTTCAAACTAAATTTCGAAAATGCTTTTCATGTTGCACTGTTTGTCATTTTCTTTTTTCTCGGAGCTTTTTTTGCCAATTTTATGGTCGAAACGTATTCCAGAATTCGAGAAAGTGAAACGTACATTTTTCCTATTATCACAGAAGCAATAATTCTTGGTGTGATTGCTTTTACCGGAAGTTATTTAATAATGGAAAATCCAGATGTCATTGCCTTTAGTTTGCTTTTTGCGATGGGAATGCAAAACTCTTTGGTGACGAGTATTTCAAAATCGATTGTCCGGACCACGCATTTAACAGGACTTTTTACCGATATGGGAATTGAATTTTCGCAACTCTTTTTCTATAAAGATCAGTTTCATAAAAGAAGATTATTAAAGTCGATCAAATTAAGGTTGACCATTATTTTTATGTTCTTTTTTGGCGGATTATCGGGCGGCGTGCTCTTTGAACGTTTTGGAATCAAAAGTTTAATTGTCGGATCAGCTATTTTAGTTGGCGGGTTACTCTACGATTTTATTAAAATTAAATTTATTCTACGCCGAAGAAGACGAAGATTATGAAGAAACTGACCTTATTATTTTCAATATTTATTTCTTTGAGTTTCTCTGCTCAACAAAATTACGACTGGTTTAAAATTAATAAGTACCGAACCGCAGTTTTAAGCGATTCTATTAATGAAAACTCTGGTTTAGATTTTTTCAACGATCGTCTCTTCACCATTAACGATAGCGGAAACAGCTCCGAGATCTTTGAAATGGACCGCGAAACAGGAAAGATAAAAAACGTTTTCAAGACTGATTTAATTAATAAAGACTGGGAAGCAGTCACCTCAGATTCTACCAATCTATACATTGGAGATTTCGGAAATAACATTGGGTCTAGGAAAGATTTAATGATTTATAGAATCCCTTTTGACAGTGCTTTGGTAGGTTTAAATATTAGTGAGATTGAGCCAATTCCATTCTATTATCCAGAACAGAAAGATTTCACGCCCAAAAATCTTAATAATAATTTTGATGCTGAAGCGATGATTTTTTTAAATGGAAAGATTCATCTTTTTACCAAAGAATGGGCTTCAAAATCAACTACTCATTACACCATCGATCCAAATCTTACAGAGAATCAAGGGGCACAGAAATTGGAAACTTTTTCCACAGATTACGTGGTGACAGATGCGGCATATTTTAAACAGAAATTATATTTAGTGGGTTACACCAAAAAGGCAGAAGTATTCCTTACCGTTTTTAATGAATCAGAACCTGGTATTTTTTTCCAAGATAAACCTAAGAAATATTATCTTGGAAGTTCTTTAAGCATCGGACAAATAGAAGGTGTTGCCGTTGATGAGAAAGGCATTTATATTTCTGGAGAAGAATTTAATTTGCCCATTGTTAAAGTAAAACCTTATTTATATTTTATTCCCGCTGAAAAACTGAAATAAATAAAGTCGAAAGGCCTATAAATTCTGACATATTCTTAATTTATAATTATCTTTGTAGCTATTTGTAAATTTTAATCCATTATCACTCATTCGTGGCGAACATTGTAGAAGAAATTAAAAAACCGATTACTGCAGAGATGAAACTTTTTGAACAGAAGTTTTATGAATCAATGCAGAGCAATGTAGCACTTTTGGATAAGGTTACGCGATTTATCGTGACCACAAAAGGAAAGCAAATGCGTCCGATGTTTGTATTTCTTTGTGCAAAGTTGGTTGGTGATGTTAGCGAGAAAACCTTTCGTGGCGCGTCGATGATTGAGTTAATTCACACCGCAACTTTGGTCCATGATGACGTTGTTGATGAGAGTTTCAAAAGACGAAATTTCTTTTCCATCAACGCTTTATGGAAAAATAAAATTGCAGTTCTGGTTGGAGATTATCTTTTATCAAAAGCCGTTTTACTTTCTACCGATCACAAAGATTTCGATTTGCTTGCTGTCATTTCCAGGACCATTCGCGAAATGGCAGAAGGAGAGTTGTTACAGCTCGAGAAAGCGCGGAAATTAGATATTACGGAAGAAGTTTACTATGAAATCATCCGTCAGAAAACAGCAACGTTAATTGCAGCTTGTTGTGAAATCGGCGTTCTTTCAACGAGTGACGATGAAGCTTTAGCCAAGAAAATGATGGAGTTCGGTACGCTTACCGGAATGGCTTTTCAAATTAAAGATGACTTGTTCGATTATCTGACGACCACCATTATTGGAAAACCTGTCGGGATTGATATCAAGGAGCAAAAAATGACTTTGCCTCTAATTCACGCTCTAAAAACGGCCAACGACAAAGACCGTAAATATTTCTTCAACTCCATAAAGCGCTATAACAACGATCAGAAAAGAGTAAAAGAACTCATCGAGTTTGTGAAAAATTCCGGTGGTTTGGATTATGCGGTTGATAAGATGAAAAACTATCAGCAACAAGCAAAACATATCCTCGCGGATTTTCCAGAATCTGAAGCCAAGAATTCTTTGCAGTTGATGCTTGATTACGTTGTTGAGAGGAAATTCTAATCCTCTGAATAAAGCACTTTTTATTCAAACACAAAGTCACAAAAGTTTTAAAAATAATAATGGACTTAAACCATTAAGCTTCCAATTAAGAAGTTAAGATGATTAAGATTTCCTAGGGAAATTGTGACACACAATCCTATTGTAATCTTTGTATTTCACTAAAAACTAATGTAACTCCCATATGAAATGTATTTTACAGCAAAAAAGCTTTGTGGCTTTGTGGTTAAAGCTTCATAATTTAAATTAGTGGCTTAAGTATTATTTGATTTTCAAATCAACTCCATTTAATCTCAATGAATTTAAAATGACCGACACCGAACTAAAACTCATCGCTGCCGCTGCGATCATCGGACTCATCAAAATTCCAAAAATAGGATAGAGCAAGCCTGCTGCAACCGGAATTCCTAAAGTATTGTAAAGGAATGCGAAGAATAAATTCTCTTTAATATTCTTCAGTAATTTCTCACTCAGGATCTTCGCTTTGGCCACGCCCAAAATGTCACCCTTTAATAAAGTGATCTCTGCACTTTCCATCGCAACATCAGTTCCAGTTCCCATCGCTATTCCCACATTGGATTGTGCTAGAGCTGGCGCATCATTAATTCCATCACCAGTCATAGCCACGATTTTTCCTTCTGCTTGCAGTCTTTTTATTTCTGCTAATTTATCCTGAGGAAGACAATTTGCAAAGTATTTTTCAATTCCTAGTTCCTGAGCAACAGCTTTTGCCGTATGTTCGTTATCGCCAGTCATCATGATCACTTCTACATTGTTTTCCTGCAAATACTGAATAGCTTTTTTTGAACTTTCTTTAATATTATCTGAAAAAGCGAGAAATCCTAAAACCTGATTTCCCATCGCTAAAAAAGAAATGGTTTTAGCCTGATCTTCATTTTCAGTAATTTTTTGTTTTAAAGATGCTGGAATTTCAATATCAAACTGCTTTAATAGAGAAGCGTTTCCTAATAAAATAGTTTGACCATCAATGATTCCTTTCACTCCTTTACCAGAAATATTTTCGAAATTTTCTACCTTTTCAAAATCTTGATTTTCTTTTTTAAATTCATTTAAAACTGCATTTGAAAGCGGATGTTCAGAATTTTGATTTAAAGAAGCAGCTAATTTTAGAACCAGAGATTGATCATTGTTTTCAGCAGGAACTACTTCATCCATTTTCGGTTTTCCCTCTGTTAATGTGCCTGTCTTATCGGTAATTAAAACATTTACTTTATGCATTTGTTCAAGTGCCTCTGCGTTTTTGATAAGGATTCCATTCTTTGCTCCTTTGGCAATTCCGACGGTTAATGACATCGGAGTTGCTAATCCAAGCACACACGGACAAGCTACAATTAAAACTGCGACGGCATTGACTAAAGCATAAATTAAAGCATTTTCTCCGCCGAATATTTGCCACAAAACAAAGGTCAAAATTGAAATTCCAATGACAACCGGAACAAATATTTTTGAAATTTTATCGGCTAATTTTTGAATGGGTGCTTTACTTCTCGTTGCATCATTGACCATTTTGATAATTTGAGAAAGTAAGGTTTCGTCGCCCACTTTTTCGGCTTTCATTATAAAACTTCCGTTGCCATTAATTGTTCCCGAGGTCACCATCATTCCTGTACTTTTTTCTGTCGGAATTGGTTCGCCCGTAATCATGCTTTCATCCACAGTAGAACTACCTTCTTTGATCTTGCCATCAACAGGAATTTTTTCTCCTGGTTTTACTCTTAATAGATCTCCAATTTTAATTTCCGAAAGCGAGACTTTCTTTTCAACATTATTAATGATCAGATTAGCTTCATCAGGTGAAAGATTCATCAATTCTTCAATTGCTTTTCCTGTTTTTTGATGCGCTCTTGCTTCGAGCATTTGACCCATAATTACCAACGTCAGAATTACGACCACCGACTCAAAATAGAGTGGTGTTTTTCCACCATGCGAAATCTCATGCGGTAATATTTCGGGAAAGAATAATGCTAATAAACTAAAAAGAAAAGCTGCCGCAGAACCCAAAGCAATGAGTGAGAACATATTGAGATTCCAGGTTTTAAAGGAAACAAATCCTCTTTTCAATATAAACCATCCTGCATAAAATAGGACAGGAATAGAAAGTAGTAATTCTAAAATTCCCTGCACTTTATTAGAGAAAGAAAAATCAAACCACATTCCGCCCATCGACAAAATAAAAACCGGAATTGAAAATCCTAACGCGATCAAAAATTTACGTAATAATAATTTATACGTACCATCTTCAGCGGTTTTTTCTCCTTTCTCAGGAATTTTGACCAAGTCCATTCCACAAACCGGACAACCCACATTGGAATCGTAAACTTTGTCGCCTTCGCAAAACATCGGACAGTAATATTTACCCGCATTACTTTCTTGGTCAATAATTGGTGGTGCTGTATGTTCTTTGTGATGATGGGTCGTTGAAGCATCAACCAATTCTTGTGTGATCTCGTCGAGATGCATGTGACAAACCGGACAACCCACATCAGAAGGGTAAGTTTTATCACTTTCACAAAACATTGGGCAAAAATATTCACCAATCTTTTCTTCAAAATTTTCAGGTAAATTGGTCTTTGAAAAAATTTGCGGTTTATTCTGATAATCTGCTCTTTCTTCGATAGGAACCAAAAACATATTACAGGTCGGGCATCTTTTTCCCTGCGTGAAATATACTTTTTCACCCTCACATTCCATCGGACAATAGTAAACGGAACTGGGCGATATCCTCTCGGATGGAGGAATATTATTTTGAGACATTTCTGATATTTTAATTACAAATTTCCAGCTTTTTCAATTAAAGCTGTTATAAAGATAAGGAAGTTTGTTATGAAATTTAGAATGAACGTATGAAGCCTCGTAAGTTGAAATTAGATCTGATCGAGAGCAATACGATTTTTAGACTTTAATGTTTTAAAGCAAGTAGGAGTGAAACCAGTGGTGTTTTTGAATTGAGCAGAAAGGTACTGGACACTTTTGTAACCAAGTTTTTGGGAGATCTCCGTCAAGGTAACTTCGTTGTACAAAAGAAGTTCTTTCGCTTTTTCAATTTTTTGTAAAATGAAATATTGCTCTAATGTTATATTTTCATTTACAGAGAAAATTTTAGATAATGAACTGTAATCCTTGGAAAATTTTTTACTGATAAATTTTGATAAGATAAAATCTTCATCAATATCTAGTTCGTTAATTTTAAGAATGATCACTTTTTTGATCTGTTCGATCTGTTTTTTAACTGCATCTTCCAACAACTCAAATCCTTGTTTTTTCAGATGATCATTTAGAATTGTTAGTTCTGATGGAGTAAGTACGTTTACCGTTTCTACTTCGCCTAATTCCAGACTAGAAATCGGGATGTTCAAATCTTTAAATAGGATTTTGACCGCTGAAGTGCAACGGTCACAAACCATATTCTTAATATTGATCTTCATTTTGATTATTTAACCGATCAGCTATAAATTCAATTTTAGTTTTACCGTGACGGGTTGGTTTCCCATCCAGATTAACGCCGACAAATATAATTTTGTCAATAGTAATAATGGTTTGGCGGGTCATCATATTTCGGACGGCACAGGTTAAAGTGATCGAAGTATTTCCAAAATCAGTAGCTTCAATTCCTATTTCGATAATATCGCCTTGTTTGGCAGAACTGATGAAATTAATTTCTGAAATATATTTGGTCACACAACGCGGTGTCTCTAATTGTACAATGGCGTACAGCGCCGCTTCTTCATCAATCCATTGTAATAATCTGCCACCGAATAACGTATGGTTAGGATTGAGATCTTCTGGCTTGATCCATTTTCTGGTATGATAATTCATTTTGTTTTTTCTTAAATAGGTCTTAGTTTGCTGAGGATCATCTTCAATTCCGTTTATTTTAGAGAGATATCACGCAGCATTATTTTTTAATTACGATCGCAAAGGTTGTTCTTCTCAAAAAAGAAAGTTACTTTATTTATTATCGAATTATCGGGTAAAAATCAGTTTTGTTTCGGTGGAAAGTTTTTCGTCGATACGGTAATTTTCCAAGTTGAATCCTTTTACTTCATCTAAAGTTTTTACCTCATTAAGAGCGCAATATCTTGCAACTAAACCACGGGCATGCTTGGTGTAAACTACGATGGTTTTTAGTTTTCCTTCTCTATAATCATAAAAATCAAAATCGATAACTGGTGCTTCAACTTTAGTTCTGTCAATGACTTTAAAATATTCTTTACTCGCCAAATTCAATACAAAATCTTTCGCTTTAAGTTCGCTGTTGAGTTGGTCAGTGACTTTGTCTTTCCAAAACTCGTAAAGATTTTTATGTCCGTCGAATTTAAATTTTCTTCCCATTTCCAATCGGTAAAGCATTACGCGATCTGATGGTTTTAATAAACCATACAATCCGGAAAGCATTCGGAAATTTTTCTGTAGATATTTGACTGCATTTTCGTCGAGAGACTTGGCATCGAGACCCCGATAAACTTCTCCACTGAAAGCCATTAAGGCAGGCGCAGATTCTTTAGAAGATGGTTTTGCAGTCCAGTTTTGATTTCGCTCCCAATTCTCATCGGCGAGCTTGGTGGAAATCTCCATGAGTTCAGTTAAATATTTGGGTGATTTCTTTTTTAAAGTCGTTTGAATTAAATCGGCTTCTTCAATAAAATGAGGTTGAGTTGATTTTAAAAACTCGCTTGAGTTTTCAATATTCATGAGTTTAGCCGGCGAAGAGATGATTTTCATAATTGAAATTTCAGATTAATAAATTAAACTAAAAAGGTAGTGAATTTACGAGCTGCGGAATATTTTAGCGAATAGGTTTAAACTATTACTCCAATTGAATAATATGAAATAATTTATAATTCTCCTTTTCCCTGACGCAAAATCTCTGGTTCTCCACTCGTTAGATCAACGATGGTAGAAGCAACGTTGTCACCATAACCGGCATCAATTACAATGTCGACTAAATGGTCATATTTTTCTGCAATTAATTCAGGATCGGTAGAGTATTCAATTACTTCATCGTCATCTTTAATTGAAGTAGAAGCGATCGGGTGTCCCAATTTCTCAACGATCATCTGCGGAATAATATGATCAGGAACACGAATTCCGACCGTTTTATTTCCTTTGTAGGCAAGTGGTAAATTTTTGTTGGCTTCTAAAATAAAAGTAAAAGGTCCTGGAATGTTATTCTTCAAATATCGGAATGTACTTGTTGTAATTGGTCGCGAAAATTGCGAAAGATGACTTAAGTCGTTACAGATGATGGAGAAGTGGGCTTTTTCTAATTTGATTTTTTTAATTTGTGCGAGTTTTTCCATCGCACGAATATCAAAAATATTACAACCCAATGCATAAACAGTGTCTGACGGATAAATTATTAATCCACCATTTTTCAACGTGCGAACGACCTCATCTAGGAGGTTTTCCTGTGGATTGTCCGCATATATTTTTAGAATTTTTGCCATATACAAATTTACTAAAAATAGCTGAATAAAATATTTTTTGCAATAATTTTGGAAGTGTCAATTAAAATTGTACATTTGCACCACAATAACGCGGGGTAGAGCAGTAGGTAGCTCGTCGGGCTCATAACCCGGAGGTCGCACGTTCGAGTCGTGTCTCCGCTACTAAGTAAAGAGAATCATTTTAATGGTTCTCTTTTTTGTGGGGTTAAGTGAGGGTTTGCTTAATTTTAGATTGCTATAAAATTCTTAATTCTTAAAATTTTGGAGAAAGAAGGCATACAATAAGGCACACTTTTTTCCACATTAGTCTTATTCTTTTAAAATTAATGTGTAGAATTTCATACCCAGGTATCTTCCTCCAATATAGAAATAAGTGAAAATCTAAGCACTTTAAAATGTTATTTTTAGTTAAAATAAATTGTTATTTTTATTTTTGATTGTAAATTACCTATTGAAATTAATGGGATTAAAAGTTTTCTACATACAATCAAATCGGAATTATTGCGCAATAGTACGATAACCAGCATAAATCATCGAAACATAAAAAGCTCATCAACAGGCATCAATCTTGTAAAAGCTTGATTACATTTTTAGAAAAATTTCTCTTTTTGGGTAAAATTGCCGTTCACGTTACGAAATACTGATCTTAAATTTTAATTCTACAATTTAGTTTTAAACACAGATACATTTTTAAATAAACCAGACGATTATAATACGATGAATAACGAAAATAAAAGCCAAAGCTCCTTTGGAATGATTGGCCTCGGAACAATGGGTTCTAATCTTTTACAAAATATTGCAGATCACGGGTATCAATGTTCTGGCTACGATATCGATGCTGAAAAAGTCAATGCCGTTAATTACTTAACCAATCAGAATATTCGTGCTTTTTCAGATTTAACGGAATTTGTAAAAAATTTAAAAAGTCCGAAAACAGTGATGTTGCTTGTTCCGGCAGGTATTATTGTCGATTCTGTGATTACTGAATTATTGGAAGTTCTCGACCAAGGAGATATTATTATAGATGGTGGAAATTCTCATTTTAAAGATACCGAAAGACGCTTTGTTGATTTAGAGAAAAAAGGATATCACTTTGTAGGCATGGGCGTTTCTGGTGGTGAAGAAGGCGCGCGAAAAGGTCCGAGTATGATGCCAGGTGGTGATCAAGAAGCCTACGAAAATTTAAAGCCAATTTTAGAGAAAATTGCGGCACAGGTCGATGGTGAGCCGACTGTTGCATATATGGGCGAACGCTCTGCTGGACATTTTGTGAAAATGGTTCACAATGGAATTGAGTATGCTTTAATGCAATTAATTTCTGAAACTTACGAAATCATGAAAAAAGGGCTTCAGATGGAAGATCGAGAAATCCATGTGGTTTTTAAAAATTGGAATGGAGGCAGACTGCAATCCTATCTCATTGAAATTACGCGGGATATTTTTGCCTTTAAGAAAAAAGATTCAAAAGATCTTTTATTGAATGACATTAAAGATGAAGCAAAATCAAAAGGAACCGGGAAATGGACGTCACAAGCAGCCATGGATTTGTCGGTTTCAGTTCCGATGATTGATATTGCAGTTTCCATGCGTGATCTTTCTAAATACAAAGAACTTCGGACTGAAGCTTCAAAATTATATCCTAAATCTA
>NZ_JBGZYM010000017.1:0-5897 GCF_041824135.1 Kaistella sp.
AACAAAAACTTTTACCATCAGAAAAATGAGTGGTGATGTTGGAGTTCAGAGAGTTTTCCCAATGAACATGCCAGCTTTGCAAAAAATTGAAATCGACAGAAGAGGTAAAGTGAGAAGAGCTAGAATTTTCTACTTCAAAAACCTTAGAGGTAAAAAAGCGAGAATTAAAGACGCTTCTTACAAAAAGTAATCTCGATTACGATATTAGAAACCCATCAATTTATTTTGATGGGTTTTTTATTGCTGTAAATCTAGAATACATTCCTCTCTTATCTTCCAGAAAGTTTCTAAATTGTGGGAAATGGCAGAATTTTCCATCAAATAATTTTTCAGGAAATTTCGATGGTGTTGTATTTTAAAGTCAGTGATTTGAAATGGTTGAATTTCTATTTCTTCTACCAAATCATGAATGAAATTTTCCGGTGACGAATTTTTTCGGGTAAAGTCTAAAATTTCATTTTGATATTTTAAATAATTATGAGCTTCGGGCATTTCTTTTAAATCATACTTTTTTAAAACGGTCGCAATCTTTGAAGTATTGGATTCATTCATCAAAAATATTCCAAGCATTAATTTTAATTCAGGGAAATTATTTTCAAGAGCGAGATTCTTTAATAAAGAATGTTTTGTACTGCATGTTCCTCCCAGATTTTCGAAGACGCAAAGTTGATTTTCTTTATATGCATTTCTTTTGTAAGGCAAGAACTGAATATATTCTGCAGCTGACTTAAAATGATTTAAACCTAATTGTAGAAATCGGTTTGAAATAATTCCGTTGGAAGAGATCGGAAAATTCACCATTATTTTTTTACTATTAGTTAAGAGGAAAAATGAAGACCTGAAGTTTTCATCATCAATAAGAGTAGATTTTTTTCAAGACCATATGTTTTAATAAAGTTAAAAATTTTAGGTGAACAAAAATGTATTTAAATGAAAGGAATTTTGATTTTAACCACGAAAAAAAAACCGTCCTGAATGAACAGGACGGTTTACAAATATTAATTAAAATTTATTTTTTAATCATTAATTTAGAAGAATAGCTTACTCCTAAACCTTCTACTTTTATGATATAAACTCCGTTTGGAAGAGCTTGTGTATTCACTGCATCGCTGGAAGAAATTTTCTGGCTAGAAACTAATTTTCCAGATGCGTCATAGATCTGAACATTTACTTTACCTAGAACATTTGTTGCAGTTTTGATAAAGAATTCATCTTTAGCTGGGTTCGGATAAATACTCATTGATGATTTATTAATTGAAATATCACTTGTAGCCAAAGCAGTACAACGTGGATCTGCTGCTGGTTCTGTGAAATCTTCAACTTGATCGTTGATAATTTTCTTATCACCCGCAGATGCGTTAACACCTAAACCTCTTTTTGCAAAAACTGACCAAATCAGACATTTGTCTTTTCCTTGAGTTGCCGCTTCTTCAGCTGCCAAAATTGCGTCTCTACCATCGATGAAACTTGGGCTACAACCTTGAAGTTTCAAACCATCAGTTACCAATTGTAAAACTCTCGTACTTCCATTGGTTGCATTAGCCATAACGTCAGATGAGTACCCATATTTTTCGGCATATTTCCAATGAAGATCCCAAAGCATACTTGCCCAAACGAATCCAATTGAGTGAACCAGTGGCGCAGCATTTGTTCCCATTCCATTTGTTTCTCCGTAGGTATAATTGTTGATTCCAAAATCTGGAGAGTATTTCGCTGGGCGAATTCCCAGACCTGTAGTCGCTTCAGAAATTGCATAAGTCCCAATTCCTCTGGCTACGTCTTTCGTTGCATTTGGTTGATTGGTTAACATCAAAGCGAAGAAGTCTGACCAACCTTCACCCATTTGTTCTTTCGTATTATTAGTTGACAAACATGAAGATCCGTTTCCGGTCATTCTGTTAGAAATTCCATGTCCATATTCATGAATCACGATTCCATTATCAAAACTACCATCTCTGGTTGCTTGTGCATCTGGATCGAACTTTAAGGTGATATTTACTGTTTTTGTATCCAATAGACCTTTCATGTAAAGACCTTCAGAGCTTTCAATTAAAACGGATGGAATTGTAATGTTAGCGTTTACTCCCGCCATGCCACCTGTTGGCGCAGAGTCTGGTAAGTTATAAATTATTGCACCAATTGCTCCCGCATCCTGTGCCGCCTGTACTTTTGCCTGAAACTCGCACGTTCCTCTTACAATCAATCCAATTTTTCCGGCAAGTGAACCTGCTGGCAAAGGACTACAAGCATCTGCTACCGCTGATAATTTAACATCTGCAGTCACCCCAGTTGGAGTTAATGCCGGACCGAAAGTCGTTGAAATATAATTGACAACGGTTCTTCCCACTGCTTCTGTTGGAGCATTGTAAAATACTCTTTCTAGCACCGTGGCATCCCACAGGTACATTTGCATTCTAGGTCTGAAACCATCTGATGGAGTCGCGAAATTCGCGTTGTTAAGTCCACCTCCATCTTGGGATTCTGCTTGAACATAATCATTTTCACCTCCTCCTTTTCCAAAATTAAATGCCTGGAAATTTCTGGCTGTTTCGGTAAATCCTACGCGATAAAAAATATCGTGAATTCTATTATTGATATAAAATAAATTGGTTGTTGCAGCTGATAAATTGGGTCCAGTAGAATTCACAACAAACGGAAAGTCAAATGCTAACCCAGCGCCACCATCGGGCGAGACTCCAGGACCGTTTGCATTTCCTTTGTCATCATAAGCATGTACGTTATTTCCTCTAGTAGTCGTGTAATTTCCAGCGTATGTTCCTCCGCCAACACCATGCCAGCCATCTGGGGAAGCATCAACCAACCAAGGATTAGAAACCAAAGTTCTCGGTCCATGATTTGGACTTTCTAATGGTAAAGCAAAAACTCTATAAGTACCGTTACTTGGAGCTAAAGCCGAAGGTCCAACTAGTGCATCATGGCTAAAGTCTTCTGAAAATCCTGCTGGTAAATGGGAAGAGTAATCGTGGCTGTAAGCATCATGTTTAAAATTACAAGAAAGCGTTAAATTATCTTTGCTTAAAATCTGACCTGTAGATGCGTCAGCTAGAATTGCCCAATAGTTTGAGGTTCCTTTTTCTTCAAAAACGAATTCATAACATAACTTCAAATCATTATTCTCAGTTTGAAAATAAATCAATCTATTTTTAACGGTTGAAACACCGTCTTTTTCTAAATCTTTGATTCCGATCAATTGGTACTGACCTGCATTTTTTAAACCTACCGCTTGAGCAACATTGGCAAAAACAGAAGTATTGGCAGTTGCAGAAGTTGCTTTTGAAACACTTGCATAATTTTTCGCAAAGCTGTCATCAAAATAAGTTACTTTTTCTGCTTTAATTAAAGCCGTTCCGATCGCATTATAAACTGGGATGCCATTATAGGATTGCTGAATTTTTACCACATCACCTTTCATTGACGTAGAAAAATCTTCATTAATGATTTCAAAGTTCTTTAAATCAGCTTTCATGAAATCACTCTTTGCAGAAATGTGATTCTTGATAATGGTCTTAAAATCCTGCGCGTTCGCCTGCCCTAAAGAGAACAGGAAGCACACGGCCGCAATTTTCAGAGGTAAATTTCTATTTTTCATATATATTAATTAGTTGCCGTCGAATTTATAAAAAAAATTGTAATTTTTTATAGTTTTAACATTAAAAAAACCAATAAATTAATAAAATGCCAATTTGCTTCTAAAAACTGTTATCAATTATCCTCATTTACTTCTGATTTTCCTCAAGAATAAATCTTCTGTTTTTACAAATATTAATCAATTCGGTAATAGATCAATCCTGCTCTATTCTGTATTTACCGATAAAACAGAACCGATGAACTCATTGGTTCCATAGTCAAATCAAAGGTCATTTTTCGCTTCAAAAAAACACAAAAAAAACGCCTCAAATAAATGAGGCGTCTTTTATAATATGAAAATCTAGGATTATTTACCTTCCATTTTCTTTTTCAATTCTGCTAATACGTCTAAGTCACCAAGAGTTGATTTTTCTTCGTTTTGAGAAGAACCTGTTGATTTGTTAGATGATTGATTAGAAGTTTGCTCTCTTACATTTTTCTTTTCTTCGTCTCTGAAGATTCCTGTATGAGAAACTACTACTCTTTTGAATTCTTTGTTGAATTCGATTACTTTGAAATCTGCATTATCTCCTTTCTTGATTTTAGATCCGTCTTCCTTCTCTAATAATCTTGATGGACAGAATGCTTCAACTTCTACATCTTCGAACTGAACCTGAGCTCCTTTGTCGAAAACTTCAGTAGCTTGTCCTGCATGTACAGATCCTTCAGCATATTTAGTTTCGAATTTATCCCATGGATTCTCTTGTAATTGTTTGTGACCTAAAGATAATCTTCTAGCTGCTGTATCTAATTCTAGAACGACAACTTTCAATTGATCTCCAACTGCACAGAATTCTGATGGATGCTTGATTTTCTTAGTCCAAGAAAGATCAGAAATATAGATCAATCCGTCGATACCTTCTTCTAATTCTACGAATACACCGAAGTTAGTAAAGTTACGAACTGTTCCTGTGTGCTCTGAACCTACTGGATATTTAGCTTCGATATTAGACCAAGGATCCTGGCTTAATTGCTTCATACCTAAAGAGATTTTACGGTCTTCTCTGTCTAAAGTTAAAACTTCAGCTTCAACAGTGTCTCCTACTTTTACGAAATCACCTGCACTTCTTAAGTGAGTTGACCAAGACATTTCTGAAACGTGGATTAGACCTTCAACACCTGGAGCAACCTCTACGAATGCACCGTAATCAGCAAGTACTACTACTTTACCTTTTACTTTATCACCAACTTTCATGTCAGCAGAAAGAGCATCCCAAGGATGAGCTTCTAATTGCTTCATACCTAACTGGATTCTTGTTTTCTCGTCATCAAAATCAAGGATTACCACTTTCACAGTCTGTCCGTCTTCCAGGATTTCTGATGGGTGATTAACTCTGCTCCAAGAAAGATCTGTAATATGGATCAATCCATCTACACCTCCTAAGTCAACGAATACACCGTACGAAGTAATATTCTTAACAGTACCTTCTAATACCTGACCTTTTTCTAATTGAGCGATGATCTCTTTTTTCTGACCTTCGATATCTGCTTCGATCAATGCTTTGTGAGATACTACAACGTTTTTGAATTCCGGGTTGATTTTCACAACTTTGAATTCCATTGTTTTACCTACGAACTGATCGTAATCTTTAATTGGCTTAACGTCGATTTGCGAACCTGGTAAGAATGCTTCAATACCATGAACGTCTACGATCATACCTCCTTTTGTTCTTGATTTTACAAAACCATTAACGATTTCTCCAGTTTCGTGAAGTTCGTTAACTCTATCCCAAGCTTTCAAGATTCTAGCTTTTCTGTGAGATAATTGTAATTGACCTGATTTGTCTTCTCTTCTGTCAACCATTACTTCAACCTCATCACCTGCTTTAAGCGCTGGGTTGTAACGGAATTCGTTCAAAGAAATAACTCCTTCAGACTTAAAGTTAATGTCAACGATCGCTTCTTTGTCAGTAAGTCTTACAACTTTACCAATAAGAACGTCATTGTCCTGAAGATTGTTAAGAGATCCGTTATAGATTTCTTCCAGATCACTTTTTTCCTGTCTTGATTCTGCATCTAGACCTGATTCAAATGAATCCCAATCAAATTGTTCTGGAGCTACGTTTTGGTTCAAAAGAACCTCTGCTTTGTCTGTCGTTTCTGACATAATAAAAATAATTTGTATTCTTTACCTTTCAATATCTGGCTGAATGTGGTTGTTTGAAAAATACAGAAGATGTTAGTTGTTAATGTTTTACCTTAGCCAAATGCTTCCACAAAAAGTGGTGCAAAAATACGGTTTTATTTCA
>NZ_JBGZYM010000018.1:0-8855 GCF_041824135.1 Kaistella sp.
ATTTCTTTATTCAAATCGAATTTTAGATTTACTTCATTGAGATTCTTATTGAAAACCTCCATTAAATCTTGTGTTTTTAATTTCTGCGCCATTTTTATCTTTTGAATATTTTTTTTCGTTTTCTTTTTAGTTCATCTGCAGTGTGATCCACAATGTATGGACTTGGAGCAAAAATATTTTGGGAGACAAAGTTGTTATTCTTTTTTTCAGCATTACTCCAATCTTTTTCATTTTTTTGAAAGTTATCTTCATTCAATTTTTGCATTGTGTTATTTAAATTATAATTCCCGTTCTTAAAAAACAATCCTGAATCCAGTAGGTTTTTAAATCCCATGTTTCGGTGAACTTCACTTGCTTTCATTTCGGTTTGATTTTCCATATTTCTCACTCGAAAACCTTGCAATTCACCTTGCTTATTGCTTGTTGGTATAAGTTTTATATTTTTTTTCAGCATTTCTGCCAAATATTTTTCCATCGTCATTGGTTTAGATTCCATCACTCTTAAATGTTTTTGATAGATTTCTCTTCTTATATTTTTAAAATCAGATTTGATGTCTTCTGCTGCTTTTATTTTATCAATTCTGATTTGTTTTGCCGAAATCAATCCATTTTTTTCTGCAACTCTGTGTGCAGCCCATTGCGCTTTTTTTCCTATATGATGGTCTTGGAATAATTTTCCATTTTCATCTACTCTATTTAAAAGAATGTGAATATGCCGATGTCGTTTTTCTGTGTGCAAAAAGGCAATGAATTGAGAATTTTCCACATCAATTTCTAATTCTTTCAGAAACTCTTTTGTCAGATTTTGCAATTGTTTTTTACTAAATTTTTCACCGTCATCAACATGTGGAGAAAGCACCATTGAGATCAATTTATTTGTAGCTTTTTGATTCAAATTCTGAATAATTTGCATCTCTCTCATAAGTTCAATTGAAGTTTCCCCACAAAGATTATTTCTCAATAATTCCATACCTTTTTCATCGTCAATCACATAATTAAAAAGTGAAAAACCACCAATACATGATTTTATTTTTCCTATCATTTTACCTCAATTTTTCTAAATGTTCTTTTATTAATCTTGAAGCTTCCATAGTTTCATTCTTCACTCCGGTAACATCACCAAGCTTAAATAAATTTGAAATTCTGCGGAAATTATCTGCAAATTTTGAGAGGTTTTTATAGCATTCAATTTCATCTTCTGTGAGTTTATTTTTGAGTTCTAAACCCAAAGATAGTCTCCGTAAAAACTCTGAAATAGAAAGACCTGTTTTGGTGATTTTGTTTTTAATAATCTGCTGTTCGAGTGGCGAAACTCTGAACCTAAATTCTTTATTTTTCATATTTAATTTGTTTACTTTTAATTTTAAAATTGTGAAGCAATTTTTCCTTTTTTGACCATCGGGAGAAAAAGCGAGTTGCCAATAAGTTGCAAAATCGGAACGATTTGTAGCGCAATTGGCACATCTCGATATAAAACCGTTTACCTAAGTCCCATTTACTCTTTTCATAAAAAAATCTGCAATATCAATTCCTTGCCGTTTTTGTTGCAGGCTTGCTTCTTTTTCCAGCAGATCTGATACGTAAATTTCAAATCCCAATTTGTTAAATTCTGTTGCTTTCTTTTTCCATTCATGATAGGTAGTTGTACTTTTTTTTTGAATCTCACAATCTGGATACGCAATGATTTTTCGGTGCTTAATTGTTTCTAATTTTCGCAATTTAAACTCACCTTTTGCACCACAAGACAACCATAAAAAATCAGGAAATTTCACACTCATCACACATGCAGTTTTTTCGGATTCTACCAAAGCAATTATGCTTGATTTATTTTCAGTTATTAAATGCAAACCGAACAAACATTGTGATAAATTATAATCTGAAATTTCCTTTTTCATCTTTAAAAATTGATGCATCCACGTAATGTTTTTTGTTCTTTTTCCTGTTTCAAAATATTGAATTATTTTGCCGGCTCTCACTTTTTTTTGTTCATCAATTTGCCAGAAAATTGTTCCATTATTAAATTCGGGAAGCGTTCCGATTTTATATTTTTCTTGAACCTCTTTTGCTTTTGAAATTCCAAATAGAAATCTTAAATATTTCAGGAAATTATTATCATTCCTCATTGATATTTCCACCAAATCATTTTTATGAAATGAAGGAAAAAATTCATACGTTGAATGATTTAATACCGTTGAACTTTTACTATTTTGAAAACCATCTTTTGAAGGATGATAGAAAAACCCACACTTCGATTCTCGATCACATCTTCCATAATTTTCCATGAGTTCACCTGTTTCAATATCAGTGAAAATTACCAATGAAAACTTTCCACAATTGGGACATTTATATTTCTTTGAACCAGGATCTAATTTATATCTGTATTTAATCATGTCTGCACTTTTTACATTTTCTGCACTATCCTTTATTCATCGATGATTGACGTGTGTCTTTCTTTGCACTTTCGTTGCACTTTCTGCACTTTGAAAAAAATTGATTTTGCACTTCTTACACTTTATTGCATTTTAAATTGTCATTAAATGTTTGATATTCAATATTTTAAAAGTCAAAGTGCAATAGTGCAAATAGTGCAGTAGGAGATTGATAATAACCTCTAAAAAACTTGTTTTTCATAAATCCCATGAGCGATTTTTTTAAAGAGTTTTTCATCTTTTAAAAAGTTTTTGAAACTTCTAATTTTCATCGAATCTTCTTTAGAAATTATTTCAATTCCTTCGCTTGTTTTGAATTGTTGCGGGAGTTTGTCGAACACTTTTTTTTGTATTTCCGTGAGCGAGTCATAGTAGGTATTATCAATGATTTCAAAAACACGGACTGCATTTTCAAAAAAATAATCTCTTAGCCTAATTGCAGATTTTAAAGTTCTTAAAGAAATGTTCGTAAGTTTCTCATCATTGCAAAATGAATGAATCACTTCAATTAAAATTGAAAACCTCAAAACGTATTGCTGCAATTTGACAGAAATTCCTCTTTGGTACTCGAACTCAAAATCATTCTTTTGGTTATTCTACCATTTGTACAGATATTCTTTTGCCTCAGTATGAAATTCAAGTACTATTTCAGAATTTTCTGCTATGTAAAAAGACTTCTCTATGAATTCTGAATACCATTCAATATATTTTTCATCCAAATCGAGATCATTCCATCTATTGTCTACATATTTATGCGGTAACACAAAAAGTAGCCGATCAATAAAGCCATTTTTTAATTTATTTGAATGAAAAACACTCGACAAAATCGCTTCTTGCATGGTTCCGATAATATCTACTTTCGTATTATCTACTCTCATTTCTTCGCCAGAAATTCTATTTTTTATAATCGGTTTTCCGCTCCACGCAGACAAATAGGATTCTTCCTCGCTTCCTTTCCGATACTGATTAAAGGAATTAAAAAATCCTGCAATTTCATCAGTATATAATCCAATTCCTCTAGGATTAAAATAATGTGCTTTTACAAATGCTTCTGGCGTAAAATCATTTAACAATAATTGCCGAAGAACCGGAACTGTAGTTTTAGACTTTTCCTCAATTGGTAATTGTTCATATTCTTTTTTCTTTAAAAGATATTGGTCAAAATTCTGCTTATCTAAGTTCATCAAAGGATGGAGACAAAACGAAACCGAGTGACTTTTCACATCTCCCGTTCTACCAACAAGAACCATATATAAATTTGATTTTTCTAACCAACTGTTTTTTACTTTCAGTTGAATTCGATTTCCAATCGAAACCGAAACCGCATATAAAATAGAAGCAGAAGTATAATCAGGAGAGAAATTTAAGGTTGTTTCTAATTCACCGACGAGTTTCTGTATCATTGGCGGAAATACATTTACGGGGAATATGTTTTTGCCTGAAACAAGATTGAAATCTTCTTTTAAGCCGTTGAGAATATGAATATTTTCATTATCGTTGTTTGAGTGAAAAAATGATGTGTCTTTTTGATATCCGTCGTGTAATCGGTCGTTTTCCATTTGCGCCATCTTACATCTTGTTTTTAATTAGACTTAAAGCCAATTCAACATCAACCATGATAGAACGTCCCTCCTGAATTATTGCTTCATCAATAATTCCTCTTTTTTTTATGCGATTTGCTTTTGCAATGCTGCAATTGAGAAGATTTGCAATTCCACGGATTCCATAAACATATTTTTTATTTAAGGAGTTATCCGAAATTGAAACTATTTGTTGATCTTGAACCGTACTTCTACTCTGTTCATTTAATGCCAAAAATTCTTGACCTGTCATTTGCCAGATTGGCTTTTCTAAAAGATTTTCGATTTCCATTTTGAATTTTACTTAAAGTTTAATAATTAATATGCCCGTTCTTAACATTGCAAATAGACATAAAATTCGAAATGGAGAAAAATGGAAATAAAAAAAATATCAATAATTTAATACTGATATTCAATGCTTTATAAAATAAAAATAAAATGCTAAAAAATGTAATAGGACTTTATGAGGTCATTTGCATCTATTTTATTAGAGAATAATAAATTTCAAGACTCTCTGCGACTATTTTAACTCTTGAGACTTTCAAAATAATTGCTTATTTTCAAATCAATTTCTTCATGATCTTTAGTTTTTAGGTGATCTTGGTTAACAGTCTTTATTTTATCAAAATTTTGGATTTGAAAATATTCTACAATCGTCTTCTCCCATATTTCTTTTTTATTGTCAACAATAAATGCTTTCAATTTGTTTATTGAATAAGCAATATATTTATCCTTACTCGGGTTCTTTTCGAGACTAAGCACCTTACTTAATGTAATCTGATTATAAAATTCTGGCAGTGAAACAGTTTTCAATAGACTCATTTTTATTAAAATCGAATAGGCTAATTCTATGGAATCTTCATCCTTAAATATAATTTGTGAAAAAGTATTTGAGTTGGAAAGTCGCAGTATCCATTTTTCTATAATGTCCATTTTTTCTAGAAATGGACTGAAACTGAAATAAAGAATATTAGAATTATTTTCAAAAAACTCATCTCTTTCTTTTTGAACAATCTCAAGTTTTTGCTTCTGAAAATTGTATTCACTATTAGCAATTTCGAAATCCCTGGTTAAATTTTTCATCTCAACAGATTCTTCGGAATATTTCATACTCCATGATTCTAATTGACATTGCAGCAAACTATCTTCGTTTCTGTACGACTCAAGTCGTTTGCTTTCAACCTCAATTTTGTAATCATAAGGAAGAAGTAATTGTTCAAAGAAGACAGTTACAGAAAACTCTTGTATTAAACTTTGACTATCGTTAAATTTCTTTTTAATCTCTGATATCATTTCTTTATATTCACTTAAAAGAAGTGGAATATTTTCGCTTCGCAGCAAATCTTCATAAACTAGAGCATCATCTATTTTACAGAAAAATATGATATGGTCTAATAAACCCTTTGTAACATCACTTGTATTTCGAACTGTATTAACACCAGTTGCTATTCTTTGTAGGAAGGCTAAATGTTCACTTGTTTTCATTTCCTAAAAATTTAATTTTTGCATCTCAATCGCTTTTGTTGAATCTGCAACTTCAATATATGGCTTCATCGATTTGTAATCTGAATGTCCTGTCCACTTCATTATAATTTGTAAACCAATACCTTTAGCAATGCATAAACACACGAAAGAACGCCTTCCAACATGACTACTTAAAAGTTCATACTTGGGTTTGGTTTCATCGTGTCTTTCATTACCTATAAAATATGTTTCTGTAATAGATTCATTTATTTCTACTAACTGCCCAAGTTCCTTCAAATATTCATTCATATTTTGATTAGAAATAACCGGAAGTGCTTTATCATTTTGGAAAGGAATATCTTTATATTTATCAATAATATCCTGAGATGTTCTATTAAGTTCAATTACAAGACTGTCGTTTGTTTTTAGAGTGGTAACATCAAATCTGCCGTCTTTGATATCTGATTTTTTCAATTTATAAGCATCTGAATGTCGCAAACCAGAATAACAAAGAAAAAGTAGAACATCACGAACGCGGTCTAAATATAATTTAGATTCAGGAATCTTAAAGTTTTTTATTTGCAAAATTTCAGATTCCGTTAAAAAAATGAGTTTCTTCTTTGCGATTTTAAGTTTTGGTTGAAAATCTTCAAATGATTTAATTTCTGTATATCCCTTTTTTACTGCATATCTCAAGAACCACTTAATATTTTCGACATATTTTTTGGTAGTTGTATTTCGAAGTTTTAATGTTTTGCTAAAAAAAGTTAGAACATTGCTTAATCCTTCTAAAGTTAAATCCTCAAATCTAAGTTCTGGATTAAACGCTTCTAAATGAGTTTTTAAAGTTTTTAACTTTGCATAAGTATCAGTTGTCCAATTATTAATTTTTCCATTATAGGAAGTGAATTCGTCGAACACTTTATAAAATGATATTTCTTCTTTAGGTTCAACTTCTATTAATTCAACCTTTAACTTTTTTATTTTTTTTACTTCTACACCATCATTTTTTATCTTTTCATAAGCATCCTTAACCTCTTCAATAGTTGGTATCTGATTTTTGATTTGACATTCATAAAAGAACGACTGAATTGCAGATTTATACTTGTCAATTTTTATGTTTATTTCTTCAGCAGTTTGTCCACTAGAATTTGTACGACCAGAAATGACTTCCTTTTTTTCGGCATCCCAGTCAGAAATATTTATTCTGAAACCGCTATAAAAATTTATTCTATTAGATAAGAAGGTTAGACGAATAAATATTGGTGCGTTATCATTAACAACTACACCTTTCTTTTTTCTTCTTTCAATATCAACTGTTATTTTTCTTTTAATGTTAATCATAAAAAAATATTTACAGCCAAATCTACAGCCATTTTTTATGATACGCAATGATATTTAAGAAATATCTTAAAATACAAAAACGCTACAAACCCCTATTAAAAGGGAATAATGACAATTAGAGACACTTAGAAATATCATAGATGAGAATCCCATCCTCTCTACAATATCCCTGTAAGTCATTGATTTAAAGGGATATTTTTTATTAAAAAGGGACTATATCAGGGACTAAAGTTCTTGATTTTTTTATTCTATTATTCCTAAACTCTCACACCATTAAGCATATTTTCCATCTTTTCAATACTTCTATTTGAGCTGTTGTAAAAAATTATTGTATTTGTACTGAACAAAAAAGAACCTTGATTTTCAAGCGATACGCAAAACCATATAACTTAACATTGCAAATTACAAAGTTTAAAAAATTTAAGATCGATCTAAACTCGAAAAAACCAAATCATTTAAAAATTCAACTATTTCAGTTTCTTTATTTCTTTTGCTGAAATCGGTCAGTGAGGAAAGATTGTGCATGAAAAAGTTTTGAAAATGCGCTATTTCTACAATCGTTGACGCTAAAGATTTGGGAAATCTGTAAGTTGGATTGTACGCTAAAATCACATTACCAATGAGTGTGCATAAATTTTTGTAGGGCTGAAAAAACTCCAATTTATTATCTTCCGTCACTTGTTTTGTTAAATAGGCTTTGGAACCTTCCGCCACGATTACAGGATGCAGAAGACTTTCATCTATATAACTTGTTTGCTTGTCATCTTCAATAGGAGATGTTAATAAACTAATTATTTTTTGCAGTTTGACTTTCTGGTCTTTGATGTTATTCGTCTGGAAATTGATCTGAAATTCTATCCATCCAAAATACCACGCAGTAATATAAATTAATAATTTATGCTTGTTCTCAAAATAGCGGTAAATACCCGCTTCTGTTGAACCAATTTCTTCGGCGAGTTTTTTAAAAGTAAAAGCTTCGAATCCTAACTTATAAATAAGTTCTACACTGTGTTTCAGAATTTTTCTTCCCAAATCCGTGTCTTCAGGATTACGAAGATATAAGCCTTCGTTCATTTTTATTTTGAACTGATATTCCATAGGTATTATTTCTTTCCTGAAAAAGTTTTTACAAATCTACCGAAAAAAACTTTACTCTTTTTTATGATAGTGTTACTTCTATTTAAAATAGTTTAACTACTTTTGTCAAGAATTAAAAAACCTACTGCAAATGGATTTTATATTAGAATCCCTTCAATATCTTTTAGATCCGGATTGGATCATGAAAAATGGCGGACTGTATTTAGTCCTGCTGATCTTATTTATTGAAACAGGAATTATCATTGGTTTTTTTCTGCCAGGAGATCCTCTTTTGTTTGTTTCAGGAATGGTCATCGCTTCTGCCAATGAAACGCCATACCCTTTTGAGACGCAAATTTTCAACCTTTTATTTTGGATGGTATTATTTACAGGTTCAACAATTTTAGGAAATTTTTTCGGCTACTGGTTTGGCTATAAATTCAAACACATCGTCAATAGAAAAGAAGATACCTGGTTTTTGAAACGTAAACACATTCAAACGGCGCACGATTTTTATGAAAAAAGAGGAGGCTTTGCTATTGCTATTGCTCGTTTCTTACCAATCGTAAGAACTTTTGCTCCAATCATTGCCGGAACAGTAGAAATGAACTTTAAAAAGTTTGCGATGTACAATGTCGTTGGTGCAATTGTTTGGGTTGTAAGCATCACCTCATTGGGTTACATTTTAGGTGATATTCCGTGGGTTAAAAATAATTTAGAATATATTTTAATAGGTCTGGTTTTATTGGTTACCGCACCAGTGATCATAAAATTAATGACTAAAAAAGCAGAATCCAATCAAACAGTTTAATTTAATTTAAAAAAATAGAAAATTATGAAATGTCCAAATTGTAATGTTGCCTTAACAATGGCAGACCGTAACGGAATCGAAATTGATTATTGCCCGGATTGTCGCGGGGTTTGGTTAGACCGCGGTGAACTCGATAAAATAATCGAACGC
>NZ_JBGZYM010000019.1:0-4242 GCF_041824135.1 Kaistella sp.
ATCCAGGGAAAAAGTCCCAGAACCTTTGATAATTATTCCAGGCATGTTGCCGCCCTAGCACTTCATTTCGGTAAAATTCCTACGGAATTAGATCCGGAAGACATCAAAGATTATCTCTTTGAACTTCAACAGCGATCAAAAACACCTTCTCAAACCTACTTTAAACACACCGTTTATGGATTGCGGTTTCTTCTGAAAGCAGAAGGTTTACCCTACAGTTTTCTCCATCTTCCAGCCATTCCAAAAGTCAAAAAACTGCCCACTATTTTAAGCCGTCAGGAAGTTTGGCGCATGCTGCAAACTGCTCAATTGCTGAAACACAAACTGCTTATCGGTCTGATTTACGGGTGCGGACTTCGATGTATGGAAGTGGGGAATATCGAACTTCATCATCTTGATTTTGACCGACAAATGCTGCATGTTGTTCAGGGTAAAGGTCAAAAAGACCGTTATATTCCGCTTTCCGAGCATTTAATTCGCGGACTGAAAACCTTTATTTCCGTGGAAAATCCGACTCAATATTTATTTAATGGAAATCAAAATAGAAATATTGAAGAGATTGATGCTTCGACTACGCTCAGGGACCTCTCGAAACCAAAACCCCTTCTAGTCACTTGTTTGCTGGACTCGAAGGGGAATGATAGTGAAGAATTATTCGAAGCTTTAATGTGCCGCGCCATGCGACATTACCTTTTCCAAGGCTTCCAAGGTATGCGTGTAATCAACGTAAGCCGCAACATACGCTCTACCTTCCGCCACGGAATGGTCTTTCACTGTACTTAAGGCTGCTGCCTTTTCATATTTTTCTGTAATCACCTTCTGAATATGATTTCCGAGATTATGGAGGAGCGTTTTCACATTACTGCTCGCGAGGGAGTTATCTGCCATCTGAATGATCGGTTCTGTAGAACCTGCAGGTTTTAGGCCGGTGTACGGAGCACCTTCAGTTTCCCGGTGATAGCGAACCAGCGTTTCGAAGAAATGTTTTTCAACAAGGGAATAGATTTCGGCATCTTTATTTTTAAGACTCACCGTTTTATTAAAGAGTTTGATGATTTCTGCTTCTTGTTGCGGTTCAATCCACTTCTTCACAAAGTTTACATTTTCTTTCTCTAAAGCTTTAATGGCGTCTTTAATCACCGGACCATCGTAGGAATCGCAGTGTGCAAATGCGGGTATACTTATTAATAAAAACAAGAGTCCCAGGATCATACGTGTTTTGCTAAAGCTGTTACTTATTTGTTGTAATGTTTTCATGATATTGAATTTTAAAGATTACATATTTTAATAAAAGAGAGAACTGTTAGGTTTTTAATTAAAGTATTGAAATTCTATTTCTTTCGGCATGAGGTGCAGCCCTTTGAAGTCGATTTTTACTTTAATTTGATGTTGGGTGTTTGGGGGTACAACAAATGCATCGCCTTGTTTCAGGAGTTTTTCTTCTCCATTGATTTCGAGCACACACTCTCCTTCATGAATAAAGAGTATGGATTCTAAATTGGCAAGGTGTTTTGGCAATACAGATCCTGCTTTTGCCTGCATCTGTTTGGCTATTAATTGGTTCCCCGAAGCCAGCAATCGGACGGTAGGTTTTGTGATTGGTACCATAACTGTTGTTTTTAATTATAGTACAAAGGTAGGTCGGGAGCCAATGCAAGGGAAGTGCTGCAAGTAGGAAGAATTGGTATAAAGGTCGGAAGATTAACTTCGGTACTCTAAGGGACTTCGTCCAGTGTGTTTTTTAAAGAATTTCCCGAAATGGGAAGGGTCAGAAAAGTTCAAACTGTCAGCAATCTGCGCAATGCTCTGTTTTTTGTTCTGCAAACGCACTTTTGATTCCAGCAACAGCATTTCATTAATCCAGGTTCCTGCCGTTTTACCGCTTACTTCCTTTATTACTGTAGAAAAATATTTGGGTGTTAAATTCATTTTTTCGGCGTAAAAAGAAACTTGTCTTTCCTCCATAAAATGTTTGGCTAAAAGTATTTTAAATTCGGAAAGGAGGTTTAAGTTCTGATCTGTCACAACTTCTCTTTCGGGCAGGTGGCGGTAATGAACATCATCAATTTCATTCAGAATAATATAGATTAAACTTCGGATAATCTCTGAAGTGTGGGGCGCTACATCGGTCGATTTTTGTTGAATTAAATCAAAATAAGCAGTAAACATCTGAAACTCTTCGGCATTTAAGGGGATCACTTCTTGGCCTTTTTTTTCAAAGAAATCAAATTGTTCCAGGTAAGTGATGTCGGTTTGACCTTCCAAAAAGATTTCTTTCCGAAAGAAAAAGATTTTCGCCTTATAACCCTCGCCTATATCCGTAAATTTTCGAATTGCTGAGGGCGCAAGGGTAAATATCGCAGGCGCTTTGGAGATATGGACAAACAGATCAGATTCCAACTGAATATCACCCTCGCTTAGCAGACAGATGGCGTAGGCTGAAGTTCGGTGCGCATCTGCAGTGGCACACGCGTTACTAAGGTGAGACATGTGGTACCAGTCGGTGGTATTGAAGTCTGAGTCTTCAATTTTAGTGTATTCGATGTACGGAATTGATTTCATTGCACCCCTAAGTTACGGTAAAATGTGCCTTCGACAAGCTATTAGATTTGCAAAAGAAAAAGTAACTTAGATTTATTAACCAAAGTATACTGAAAACCAGAGGGGCTAAGGTGAACTAGTTCGACTCGCAAGTAAGACTTATCCTGAGCATTAGACCTTAGCGCCTTTTAGGTTCGAGAACCATTTAGAATTTTAAGTTTTTAGGCTTATTAATAGCGTCAGTAAGAACCTTACCTGGTATTCAGCATTGCTTCTCAAACGTAAAATTATGAAAAATCTATTTATTGGGATTGATATTTCCAAGGATGTGTTTGATTATTGCGGCCTTGATGAGAAAAACCAGGTTTTAATCAGTAAACAAGTATGCCCCAATTCCAAAGAAGGCATAAGAAAATTTTGCAATATGCTAAAAGAGTTCAGTGGTTATTCCATCTGGATTTGCATGGAACACACGGGCCACTATGGAAGTTTGTTATGTTATGAATTCTCCACCCGAGACATTCGTTACTCATTGCTTAATCCTCTTGAAATGAAACATTCCGTGGGTATAACCAGAGGAAAGACAGATGCTGTAGACGCTTTTAGAATCGCCTCTTATGCGCTATCCAATAAACACAAATTAAAAGCCTACCATCTACCCGTTAAAGAACTCAGAAAGCTTAAAATATTGATGAGTACAAGAGACCGCTTGGTAAAGGTATCGGTGCAAATAAAAAACGGTCTGAAGAGTTTAGAGATTGAAGCTCAAATTATTCCTATGAAAGCGCAGATAAAAGAGATGAATCAACTTATTCAACAGTTAGATAAATCGATATTATCCACGGAAATACAGATGAAATCGATCATTGTAGAAACTTTAGAATTGAAAAATAATTTTGACAAGATTACTTCTGTAATTGGGGTGGGAAATATAACTGCAATAAAATGTATTCTTGAAACCGACAACTTTACCAAATTCGATAACCCCCGAAAATTCAATTGCCATTGTGGATTGGCTCCATTTAAATACCAATCGGGCAGCAGCATAAGAGGTAAAACGAAAACAAGTCCTCTATGTGATAAATCACTAAAAAGCATTCTTTTTAAAGCTGCTTGTTCTGCCATACAGCACGACCCTCAACTAAAAAATTACTATCTCAGAAAAATAGAGGAAGGAAAGCATAAATTGTCTGTAATTAATGCAGTAGCGAGTAAAATTGTTTTAAGGATTTTCGCAGTCTCAAAAAGAGATCAAAATTATGTGAAAATTTATGCTTAATTATTTGTTTTTATCTTAGAATGCTCAGCACAAGTGCTTTCACAACGCACACCAAAGATTTCGATTCCAGATACAGTCAAAGAGGCGTTCAGTGGGTCATCAAAACCATTTCTAAAAAAGCAGGAATCACCAAACTTGTTCATACCCATACTTTGCGACACAGCTTTGCCACTCATTTATTGGAAGATGGTGTTTCCATCATCATGGTTCAGAAACTTTTGGGACATGAAAGAATTGAATCCACAATGGAATATCTTCATGTTTGCCAATTGTCTGACCAAAAACCGCACAGCCCTTTGGATACCGTTTTTGCTTTATGCAGTAAAAATGGAAACCCGAAGTAAGGTAAATAAACAAAGCGGAAGCGTTGCCGACGTTCTTCGCAAAATCAATTTATCGGCTCAGAATTTTACGGTTCATCA
>NZ_JBGZYM010000020.1:0-51725 GCF_041824135.1 Kaistella sp.
AGATGATAGATGATAGATGATAGATACAAATTTACTTTAAATAAAAAAACCTTGTCAATATTTTGAAATTTGACAAGGTAATTATATAAGATAAAAGGAATTTATCCCATTTTTCGGTGCGTACTTTTCGGCGCTCCTTTCGCAGACGACGTTGAAGCTTTTGCTTTTGGAGACGTTGTTTTTTCAGCTTTAGTAGCACCTTTTTTAGAATCAATTTGATCTGTAATTGAAGGCTCTTCTGTCGCTGATTCTTCAGACTTAACAAAACTGTCTGGAGTGATGTATCCCGCTTTGTGAAGAATATTATACCATTGTGCCAGTTTTTTGATGTCAGAAACATACACTCTTTCATGATCGTAATCAGGTAGAGAAACAGTCATAAATTCTCTCAATTCTGCATCAGTTGATTTGTGAGAAATCGTTTCTTTATACTCACTGTTTTTTGCAACGTTTTCGAAAACTTCAAACAAAGGAACTTCTTTGTCGAAAGTAAACATCGCAATATTGTCAAGCAGACTTACTTGTGAAGAATTAGAAATACTTACTTTTTTCTTGGTTAACACATCTTCGATAATGAAACCATTTTTCAACTGCGAAATCAACTTGTAAAGTCCTGGTTTCCCGGAAATTGAAATTATCTTTTCTAACTGCATTTTATTATTATTTTTTTGAATTTAAATATTTTTGGGTCCAAATTAAATTGGATCTATTTAGGAAATCTCATCTTATAATTCACAGAAACATCTCCCTGCGAAATCTTCGCTAATTTTCCTTTGACTAATTTTTTCTTTAAAGAACTTAAATGATCGGTGAACAAAATCCCTTCGATGTGATCGTATTCATGCTGAATAACTCTGGCGCGCATGTCGGAAAAAGTGTCGGTATGTTTAACGAAATTTTCGTCATAATATTCGATAACGATCGTTTCTTTTCTTTTCACATCTTCGCGAACATCTGGAATCGACAGACAACCTTCATTGAATTTCCATTCTTCACCACTTTCTTCCAGAATTGTAGCGTTAATGAAAACTTTTTTAAAATTTCTAAGTTCATCAGCAATATCTTCGTAATCCTCATCATCCGCCAACGGGGAAACATCAACTACAAAAAGTCGAATATCCAAACCAACTTGCGGTGCAGCCAACCCAATGCCATTAGCGCTATCCATGGTTTCGAACATGTTCGCAACAAAGGTTTTCAGCTCGGGATAATCTTTATCGATCTCGTGGCAATGTTTTCTTAAAATAGCATCTCCAAATGCTCTTATCGGTAATATCATCTTTGTTTTTGCTCTAAATAATTTTGCAATATAATCGTTGCACTTACTTTATCAATCAATCCTTTTTCTTCTCTTTTCTTCTTGGTCTTTCCACTTTGAGAGATAAAAAAAGAGGCCATCTTAGAGGTGAACCGTTCATCAAAACGATCAACTCCAACGGTCGGAAATTCGGATTTAAACTTGTCTATAAACTTTAAAATATGAACTTCTACGTCATTAAGATTTCCCTTTAAATCTGTGGGAAGTCCTACTACGATTTGTTCTACCTTGTTTTCAATAAAGTACTTTTTTAAAAATACAAATATATCTTTTGTAGGCACAGTATCCAAACCGCTTGCAATGATTTGCATATCATCGGTGACTGCAATACCGCACCGGGCTCTTCCATAATCAATTGCTAATATTTGTGACATCGTGTGCAAATTTAATAAAATTTTGTTGAAATGGTTTTCAGCATGTTAATATTTCTTTTTCAGAATCTGATACATTCCTTATTGTAGATCAAATATTATTCTATTGAGTTAAAATGAATTTGATCAACTTTAAATTTTATGCAAGTTCTTATTAAAATAATTTATAATTTTAATGTTTTAAAGAATTCAGCATGAAGACATTAATTCTCGTAAGACACGCTAAAAGTGATTGGCCAGAAAATACAGAAGATTTCGATCGGCCTCTAGCCGAAAAAGGATTGCACGATGCCGAAAAGATGTCTCACTTCTTAAAAAACAACAATATCGAAATCGACAAATTCTTTTCGAGTCCAGCCTTACGGGCTTTAACAACCTGTGAAATTTTCAATAAAGAATATCAAATAGAAATTGAGACGATACCAAAACTTTACAATGCGTCTGATACCAATTTCGAAAATATTACTCTTGGTTTAGATGATTCTTTAAATAAGGTCGCCATGTTTTCTCACAACAACGGAATTTCCAACTTCGCCAACAGCATGTCAGACATTATGTTTATGTTCCCAACTTGCGGCGTGGCAGGTTTTCAGATTGACTGCAACTCCTGGTCCGATTTTCACGATGCAAAAAAGAAGTTGATTTTCTTTTATGAACCAAAGAAAATTTAACCAGACTTTAAACACAAAAAAAAAACTCATCAAAATAAATTGGTGAGGTTTTTCATTGCTAAATGATCAGCTTATTTTGTTCTCTGTAAATCCAGATCTTCAAAATCAAAGCTAAAGTCCGTGATATCAGAAATTGGCTTTAATTTCATTCCTTCCGCTTTTCCGTTTTCATCTAAATTAAAATTAACAAACGCATCTGCATCGTAACTTCTATCATCCCATTTTGCGATCATTACATTAGGTGAATACGGCAACAACTCCCCTTTTAATCTCGGAGAATTCTTACAAAAAATTCGGAAACTGTTTCCTTCTTTTGAAATCATAACATCACCAAACCATGGATCGGTATAAGTTCCTACAATTTGCTCACTTTTGATTTGGCTGTTTTTATCTTTTTTAAAAGTATCCGATTTTGCAAAAATTTCTTTCTTTCCTTTTGCATATTCGTCGTTTATTTTAGACATTCTATCGCCATAGGTTTTTAGCCAGTTTCTATCTGCAACTCCTAAATAAGAATCTTTAATAGTGTTGGTAATTGCACTGAAGGCCGCGCCACTTTGTTGATTGGTCAATACTACGATCCCTAACTTCATGTCTGGAATTAAAGTGAACTGCGTCACCGTTCCAATTAATCCACCCGTATGATAAACCTGTTTGTGACCTTTTACATCGGTTACAAACCAACCTAATCCATATCCATTAAAATTCGTGTCGTACGGATTTTTTAAAGCAACAGGCGTAGAGATCTGCAGATTCCACAATTGCTGAATTTGTTTATCGGTCACGAGCTTCTTACCGTCTTTGGTGGTAAAGCCATTCATTAAAAATTCTGCCCAAATGTTCATATCTTTAATGTTACTCATAATTCCACCGGCTGCATTTCCAGTTTCATTCCAGTCATGTGGAACGGCGACAACTTTCCCATCAACTGGCGCGTGAGCATCAATGATGTTTGGAACGTTAGCCGCTTTCGCTCTGTTATAACTTCCGTAACTGGACGTCATTCCAACTGGTTTTAAGATTTTCTTTTCAATAAATTCTGCCCAAGAAAGTCCGGAAACTCTATGAATCACTTCACCAGCAACTATGAACATAATATTATTATAATCTAAATTACTACGAAATGAATTTTCTGGTTTTAGATATCTCACGTTGTGTATAATGTCATTCACAGTTAACGGTCCACCTTCTGGAAAAAACATCAGATCGCCTTGACCTAAACCAAGTCCGGCACGGTGCGTAATTAAATCTTTGATGGTTACTTCCTGAGAAACATAAGCATCATTCATTTGAAATTCAGGAATATATTTGGACACTTTATCTTCAAACTTTAATTTACCTTCATCAGCTAACATTGCCAGTGCAGTTGCTGTAAAACCTTTTGAATTAGAAGCGATTCCCACTAAAGTTTCATCGGTCATCTTTTGATTATTGGTAAGTGATCTTACACCAAACCCTTTTGAATAAATTACTTTTCCATCTTTTATAACTCCAACCGACATTCCGGGAACATCGAAAGTTTTTAAAGTATTTTGAATGAGTTCGTCGAGTTTCTTTTCCTCCATCTGCGAAAAAGCAAAGAAGGAAATAAAGATAAAGAGAAGTGAAAGTTTTGTTTTCATTGAATTTTTGATTTGCACGAAGATAGATAATTTTAGAAATATTTCATCATTCTACTGAAGTTCTTATGCTAAGCTTACTACAGGTTTAACTGCCAGGAAGTCGCATTTTACTATTGTCAACATTCTTAAAAATGTTATATTTGTTATCTTTTGTGTTTAAATTTAAATTGATTAAATGATTTTAATTGTCGATGATTCTCCGGAAAATATAATTTCCTTACAGAAAGTGCTTGAAAAAAATGATTTCGAGGTAGATACCGCATCTTCAGGAGAAGAGGCATTAAAAAAAATTCTTAAAAAATCTTACGTTCTAATCATCCTGGATGTTCAGATGCCTGGCATGGACGGCTTTGAAGTTGCCGAAGCAATTTCGGGGTACAGCAAGGCAAAAGAAACAGCGATTATTTTTCTTTCTGCCGCCACAGCAAATATCAACCTCATCACTAAAGGTTATTCATCTGGTGGTTTGGATTATATCAGCAAGCCAGTTGATATGAATATTCTTCTGCTAAAAGTAAAAACATTTTACCGTATTTACGAGCAAAGTCGCGCCCTGAACGAAATGCAAATCGCTTTACGGGCAGAAATTGAATTTCGAAAAGAGGCCGAACGAAAAAAAGATGAATTCATCAGCATAGCGAGTCATGAGTTAAAAACGCCGATGACCAGTATCAAAGGATATATTCAATTACTGGAAAGAAGTTTGGATAAAAACGATAAAGAAACCATTAGACTTCGGTTACATAAAGTGCAGAATCAAATTGAAAAATTAAATTTATTGATTGCCGATCTTTTAGATATCTCAAAAATTGAAAGCGGGAAACTGAAGTTTAATAAAAAATACTTTGCGTTTGATGACTTATTGGAGCATATCATCGAGGTTATGCAGCAATCAAATCCCCAAGTAAGAATTTTGAAAAAGGGGGACTTTGAAGCGGATGTTTACGCCGACGAAATGCGCATCGAGCAGGTGATTATTAACTTTATAACCAACGCCATAAAATATGCGCCTGATGGTAAAGAAATTCACATCACCACTGAAATGCGCAACGACGAAATTTATTTTTCTGTGCGTGATTTCGGCATTGGAATGTCGGAGGAACACCAGCAGAAAGTCTTCGAGAAATTCTACAGAATAGAAGAAACTTCAGCCAGATTTCAAGGTCTTGGCATAGGATTATATATATGTCAGGAAATAATTGAACGACACAACGGAATTATTGGAGCAAACAGCATCCCTAATGAAGGATCTGAATTCTATTTTCAAATACCGACTCATCCTGCAAACGGTATATTAAATAACTAACATTATGACTTTTAAAAGAAATCTACTTTTTGGCCTGGGTCTATCCATGATCCTTTTATTAATAAGTGCTTTTGCGTCTTACTTCAGTATTAGAAATCTGATTGACAGTTCGCACATGGTTCGAAACAGCAATCGTATTATTAAGGATTTAGATCATGTGTTCTCATTAGTCAAAGACGCTGAAACTGGTCAGAGAGGATATTTACTCACAGGAGATCAAGTTTTTCTGGATCCTTATACCAAGGCAAAATCAAAAATATCCGTTTCAATCAATGATCTCGCTGGCGAATTTACAGATACCAAAACACAAAGTGAAAATTTTGAAAAATTAAAACTTAATGTTGAGAAACGTCTCAGAATATTAGATCAAAATTTAGGTGAAAAGAAATCTAAAAATGACGTTACTACAGACCAACTTCTAGCCGGTAAGGAGTACATGGATGAAATCCGCAGGTTGGTTGATAATATGCAAACCGAGGAACAGTCCATTCTTAAATCCCGTACAGAAACACTGGATGAAATGGCCTCTTACACGCCATTGCTTATTATCTTTTCGGCCTTACTTGCAATAGCAATTACCCTTATATTCTTCCGTAAAGTTTCTCTGGATTTTGATGAAAAAAATAAGTTGACCGAAGAATTAGAACATAAGAATGAAGAAAGTGAAAACCGACTTTCTGCTATTGAAAAAGTGACTTCCCAAATTTCAGCTGGTGATTATAATATTCTATTAGATCAAAATGCTAAGAAAAACCTTGGCAGCGTGGCAGAATCGCTGAATAAGATGGCTCAATCACTTCAAAACTCCTTTAATTCCTTAGAGGAAAAAGAATGGTTAAGCTCTTCTATTTCAAAGTTGAATGACCGTATGATGGGTGAAAAAAGTATACAAAAATTGGCGGACGATATTCTGGAAGGGATCATTGGAAAGACCCAAAGTATGATTGCCGCGATTTATTTACAAGACGATGACAATAGACTTCATTTAACAGGAAGCTACGCAATGGTCGGCAATGACACTAAAAAAACACTTAAAATTGGTGAAGGAATCGCTGGTGAAGCCTTTAAATCAAGAAAGCAAATAGTGCTATCCAATATTCCAGATAACGAAGCGACCATTAGTTACGCAACTGGAAGTACCAAACCGAAAAACATTATTGCCATTCCAATTACAAGATATAATGTTCCGTTGGGAGTAATCGAATTAGGAACTATAGGCGATTATTCACCTTTGCAGTTAGAATTTCTTCACGCAGTAGCCGGGAATATCGGTTTAGCATTTTATGGTGCACAAAGCAGAATTAAAATGCAGGACTTGTTAGAGGAAACTCAGGCACAGTCGGAAGAACTTCAGACTCAGCATGCAGAACTGGAAAACATCAATGAAGAACTGGAAGCTCAATCGCAGAAACTGCTCGCCTCCGAGGAAGAACTACGCGTACAGCAGGAAGAACTGATGCAGAGCAATCAGGAACTGGAAGAAAGGACCGGTTTATTAGAGGAAAAAAATGTACTGATTGAAGAACGCAATGCTTCAATTCAGCAGAAATCAATGGAGTTAGAGCAAAGCACCAAATACAAATCAGAATTCCTGGCCAATATGTCCCATGAGTTACGAACGCCGCTTAATTCTATATTATTACTTTCTAAATTGATGACAGAAAGTGATGATCTGGATGAAACCTATGTGGAATATGCTTCGGTAATGCAAAGCTCGGGACAAGGTTTATTAACACTCATTGACGAGATTTTGGATCTTTCTAAAATTGAATCTGGAAAAATGACTTTGGAAATCAGCGAGGTTCCTTTAGAGGAAATTGCTGCGGATATGAAAATGCTGTTTAATCCAATGGCTAAGCAAAAAGATCTTGCTCTAAATATTGAAATTGAGTCTGAAACTTCAAAATTTTTGCACACCGATAAACTGCGGATCGAGCAAGTATTGAAAAACTTACTTTCTAATGCCATTAAGTTTACCTCGCAGGGAAGCATCACTTTGAAAATCGAAAATGATGATACCAAGGAAAAAATTCGCTTTAAAGTAATTGATACCGGCATTGGTATCGCCAAAGAAAAACTGCGTATGGTTTTCGAAGCTTTTCAACAAGCGGACGGATCTACCCAGCGAAAATATGGCGGAACCGGTTTAGGACTTTCTATCAGTCGGGAACTAGCACGATTGTTAGGTGGCGAAATTGAGTTGACAAGTAAAGAAGGCGTTGGTAGTGAATTTACACTTACTGTGCCCGTTCATATTACAGAAGGAGCCATAGAAGAATGGCAACCATCAGCTCAGAATATTGTCTATCCTGTTGTTGAAATAGCAAAGCAGCCAGAACGTTTTATTGCAGAACATATTCCGCAACCAATTCAGGATGATCGCGACCATATTGTAGAAGGAGATAAAATTATTTTAATCATTGAAGATGATACACCGTTCGCCAAAATACTGATGGATTTCGCGAGAAAGAAAGGTTACAAAGTAATTGCTGCCGTTCGCGGTGATGTCGGGATTGAACTGGCTCAACATTATAAACCGATTGCCATTTTACTCGATATTCAGTTGCCAATTATGGATGGTTGGCAAGTGATGGAAGCGTTGAAAACGAATCCAGAAACAAAACCAATTCCTGTTCATATTATGTCCTCCATGAAATTTAAACAGGAAAGTTTATTAAGAGGTGCGGTGGATTTTATCAATAAACCTTTCGCTCTGGAGCAAATGCAGGAAGTTTTTAAGAAACTTGAAAATGCGATGAACCGTTCGCCTAAAAAGGTTTTGATCGTAGAAGAAAATGAACAACATGCCAAGGCTCTAAGTTATTTCTTAAGTGCCAACAGCATCAGCACCGATATCGTGAGCAATGTTTCAGAAAGTATCGACGCATTACAAAAACAGGAAATAGACTGTGTAATTCTAGACATGGGAATGCCAGGTAAAAATGCTTACGACACTCTGGAAACCATCAAACAGAATAAAGGACTTGAGCAACTTCCTATTATCGTGTTTACCGGTAAAAGTCTTTCGCAAGGTGAAGAAAACCGAATTAAAAAATATGCAGATTCGATTGTCGTGAAAACGGCGTATTCTTATCAGCGTATCTTGGATGAAGCTGGATTATTCCTACATCTTGTTGAAGAAAAACAGAAGAAAAAAGGGGATAAGATCGGAAATTTTGAAAATCATGGAGAGTTAAGAAATATCTTAAACAATAAAACCGTATTGCTCGCAGACGATGATGTTCGTAATATTTTTTCACTAACCAAGGCGCTGGAAATTCAGGGAATGAAAATAATTCCTGCTATGGATGGAAAAGAAGCCCTAAAAATTTTAAAAGAAAATTCCGAAATCGATATCGTCTTAATGGATATGATGATGCCTGAAATGGACGGCTACGAAACTATTCGTGAGATTAGAAGCTCATCACAGTTTAAAAACCTACCCGTTTTGGCAGTGACTTCAAAAGCAATGATGGGAGATCGCGAGAAGTGTATTGCCGTAGGTGCTTCAGATTATATTTCAAAACCAGTAGATATTGATCAAATGGTTTCTTTGTTAAGAGTTTGGTTATACGACAAAATCTAAAATTCAGTTTATGAACAACGAAAAAGAGATCCTCATCATCGATGATGACAGTAAAAATATATTTGCGCTCAGCGCTGTGCTGAAAGCAAAAAAATTCCAGTGTATTTCTGCCTTGAGTGCGCATCAGGGATTGAAAATGCTTTCATCCAATAAAAATGTTGGCGTGGTTCTCATGGATATGATGATGCCTGAAATGGACGGCTATGAAGCGATCGAAAAAATGAAAAGCGACCATCAGCTCAAAAATATTCCGGTTATTGCGATTACTGCACAAGCTATGACTGGCGATCGGGAAAAGTGCATGGAAGCTGGTGCAGATGGCTATATATCAAAACCGGTAGATGTAGATGAACTTCTTCTACTACTCAACCAATTAATCGATTAAAAAGTGAATTCAACGGAACACAGTGATGAATATGTCGAAACCCTACTTTCAGATGTCCTGGAAGTGTATGGTTACGATTTCACGGGATATTCTCGTGCTTCTGTAAAGCGCAGAATTCTGCGACTCTATGCTTTAGACGGCTTTGTAAGTTTTGCTGAATACCGATATAAAATTAGAACCGAACCCGCTTACTTTAAAAGATTTTTAGAACAGGTAACCATCAACGTTACCGAAATGTTCAGAGATCCGGAGTTTTACAAAACTTTGAGGAATGATATTCTTCCCAGATTAGGAACCTACCCTTTTATCCGAATTTGGATTGCCGGCTGCAGTACCGGCGAAGAAGCCTACTCTGTTGCTATTTTTTTAAAGGAACTCAACCTTCTTCACAAGTCGCTGATTTATGCCACAGACATCAACAGTGCAGTTTTAGAAAACGCCGCACAGTCTATGATTCCCATGAACAAAATTCAGTTATATACCGAAAATTATATTGCAGCGGGAGGAAGTGAACAATTCTCTGATTATTACACCGCCAACTATTCGCTCGGAAAACTGAAAGACGATCTGAAAACCAAAATTATTTTTTCTACGCACAATTTGGTTTCAGATAATTCCTTTAATGAGTTTCAATTGATTTTATGCAGAAATGTTATTATTTATTTTGACAGACCTTTGCAAACAAAAGTGTTCGAATTATTTGATAATAGTTTAGAAAAATTTGGCTATCTTGCTTTGGGCACTAAAGAAACGCTGGATTTCTCTCCAGTTTCTAAAAATTTCGAAAGATTAGATAACGCTAAAATTTGGCGTAAAATTCAATAAATGAATAATTGTGAAGCATTGATTATAGGCGGATCCGCCGGCAGTCTGGACGTGCTTATACAGGTATTGCCCGACATCAATCCTACGCTTCCATTTCCTATTATTATTGTACTTCATCGAAAATCAGGAAAAGAAAGCTTGTTAACCAACGTGTTGAGTACCAAAACAAAATTGAAGGTAAAAGACCTCGAAGAAAAAGAAAGGATGATGGCTTCTACCATCTATATTGCGCCTCCAAATTATCATTTACTGATTGAAAACAATCAAACATTTTCACTCGATGCTTCTGAAAAAGTTAACTTTTCCAGACCTTCCATTGATGTTACTTTCGAAAGTGCCGCACAGGTATTTGAGGAAAATCTCGTATGTTTGCTGCTTTCTGGTGCGAACAGCGATGGCACTTCTGGTTTGCAGACTGTTAAAAAATACGGCGGCCGGGCAATCATTCAAAATCCAGGATCTGCAATTGTCCCTTTTATGCCAGAATACGCAATGGAGCACGTCGCGATCGACGCAATTCTGGACCCGAAAGAAATGGCGAATTATATAAACCAATTACAAAATGACTGACCAAGTTGCTCTAAAAGCGAGTAAAAAAGTATTTATTTTTGATGACAATCTGGAAATTCTGGAGTTGTGTACCGAAATTTTAAAGGATATCGGATTTCAGGTAAAAACATCGCCGACTACCAACGGAATTGAACAGCAGGTTAAAGAATTTTTGCCAGATCTTATTTTCATGGATAACTGGTTGCCAGATATCAGCGGAATTGAAGCGACCAGATTGATAAAAGCCAACGAAGAATTAAAAAATATACCTGTCATTTATTTCTCGGCGAACAGTAATATCAGCGAATTAGCCGCTGAAGCACAAGCTGACGATTTTATTGCTAAACCTTTCGACATCGATCATTTTGAGGAAATAGTGTGTAAATATATTGGTTGCTAACCGATAATTTAAATCATTGAAAAATTATTCATTGTCCAATAGCATTTTTAAAAAAACACGAAATCAAAGTAATCTACTTTTAGCATTTATTAACCTTTTATCTATCTTCGAATTTGCCATAAAATCTTAACTTTGTGATAAAGTAAAAAGTACATGGAAACTAAGAAAGAATTTTTTCTGGAGTGTTATAAGCTCGGCATCATTAAGTTTGGGAGATTTACCCTGAAATCGGGAATCGAAAGCCCTTTTTACGTGGATTTACGTCCGCTTGCTTCTGATCCTAAAATCCTAAAATTGCTCGCTAATTATTTGTTGGATATGCTTCCGTTAGATAATTTCGATCTGATTTGTGGCGTTCCTTATGCGGCACTTCCGATGGCTACAGCGATGTCTCTGGAAAGTTATCTTCCTTTGATCATCAAACGGAAAGAAGCCAAACAATACGGTACCAAAAAAATACTCGAAGGTATTTATACTCCTGGTCAAAACTGTCTTTTAGTAGAAGATGTAATTACTTCTGGAGCTTCTTTGCTTGAAACTATTCCTGAAATTGAAAACGAAGGAATTACGGTTTCTGATATTGTCGTTGTTTTAGACAGACAACAAGGCGGTAGAGAAATGTTGGAAAACAAAGGTTTCCGGGTCCATTCTCTTTTCACTATTTCTGATGTTTGCAAAATCTTGAAAGATGAAGGCCATTTAACGGATGAGGAAGTCGAGAGAATCAACGATTTCTTAGCCGGAAATGTTGTCAAATTTGAAGAAGAGAAAAGAATTTCTTACGAAGAAAAATTAGATATTTGCGACCATTCTGTGGCGCAAAAGTTATTGGAGATCGCAATTGAGAAAAGATCAAATCTTATTGTTTCCGCAGATGTTACTTCAACTCAAGAATTATTAGCTCTAGCCGAAAAAGTAGGTCCTCATATTGTTGCGCTGAAAACGCACATGGATATTTTGATGGACTTCGATCCTGATGCTACAATTTTACCATTGAAAGATCTGGCGACCAAATATAATTTCCTTTTAATGGAAGACCGCAAATTTGCAGACATCGGGAACACTCAGGAACTGCAGTTTGCTTATGGAATTTACAAGATTTCAAATTGGGCTGACTTTGTGACCGCACAGGTAATTGCAGGTTATGAATCGCTCAACTGTTTCCGAAATGTAGGAGTTGTTGCCATTTTGGGCATGTCATCCAAAGGAACTTTAACAAATTCTGATTACCGTGAAGCAGCAACGAAAATCGCACTTTCCCATCCCAATGTGTTTGGCGGAGTTTCACAAAACAAAACACCCAACGAATTACTCCTATTCACGCCTGGAATTAACTTAGCTGAAGCTGGCGACGATAAAGGTCAACAATACAATACACCAGAATACGCTTTTGAACAGTTAGAAACTGACTTCATCATTGTAGGACGTGGCATTTATAAATCTCAAGATGCAGAAAAAGCGGCCTTAACTTATAAGATCGCAGGCTGGAATGCTTACGAAGCGAGTTTGTAAACCGTTCTTCATTTCATAAAAAATAATCTCTCGCACATTTTGTAGATGACACAGGTTAATAAAAAAAATCTGCACCATCTGCTTAATTTGCGGGAGTTTTGATATTATAGCAATATTCTTGCTTTTCAAAGTCAAATCAACATCTTAATAAAATTAAAATTTGTCGAATATAATTTTACTTTTTCTCTGCTTATTTCTGGGGTTTTTTCTGCGGAAAACCAAGCTGTTTCCAGAAAATGGACATCTTGCTTTGAACTCTTTTGTAATTAATATTTCTCTTTCCGCCTTATCACTTTATTATATTCCTAAAATCGCATTGAACTTCCAAGTGCTATTTCCAGTGATGGTTCCTTGGTTGAATATTATTTTAGCAGTTTTATTTTTTAGCTTTTTAGGCAAGAAAATGAACTGGTCAAAATCATTAATTGGCGCTTTGATTATGTGCGCCGGTTTCGGGAATACTTCTTTCGTGGGTATTCCGGTCATTCAATCTTTGTATGGCGAAAGCGGTTTAAAAACAGTAATGCTTGTTGATCAGCCTGGTTCTTTTGTCGCGCTTTCTACGTTAGGAATCACGATTGCCAGCTTTTATTCAGGTGATAAAATCGGAATCACCCAAATCATCCAAAAAATTTTAAAATTTCCACCATTTATCGCTTTTGTGATTGCCGTTATTTTAAACATTTTTAGTGTTGCTATTCCAGTACAAATTGATGAAGTGTTTGCTAAATTAGGCGCAACAACGGTTCCACTTGCGTTGGTTTCGGTGGGAAGTCAACTCCGCTGGCAAAAATTAGATCATGATTCAAAACCTTTATTTTGGGGTCTTTTATTTAAACTTATTTTATTTCCAACTTTTATTTTCACTCTCTATTTTCTGATCTTAAAACAGCGGGGAGAAATGATTGAGATATCGTTTCTAGAATCTGCGATGGGACCAATGGTTACCGCAGCAATAATCGCCTCAGCTCATCGGTTAGAACCTAAATTCTGTAATCTGATCCTTGGTGTCGGAATTCCGCTATCATTTCTGACTTTAACTTTATGGTATTTGGTGATGAAATATGCTGGAGTGTTGGGCATGTAAATTTCTCCATCTTTAGTTATAAAATTTCTTCACTTCAAAAAAAGTAAAAAATCTCTTCCTATCATAAGTCAAGGATTACAGATTTTAAGATTTGTATCTTTGTTATTCTTAAAAATTTAAAGTTATGAAAGTAGATATTTGGAGCGACATTCGTTGTCCGTTTTGTTATGTTGGAAAAAAGAATTTTGAAAAGGCTTTGGAACAGTTTCCAGACAAGGACAAAATTGAAGTAACCTGGCATAGTTTCCAACTGGATCCAGAATTAAAAACACAACCTGAAAAAAGTTCCTTGGACTATTTCTCTGAAGCAAAAGGAGTTTCTGCAGATGAGGCAAAAGCAATGTATGAAAACGTTTACAATGCTGGAAAAGGTGCTGGAATAGATTTTAATTTCGACCATCAGAAAGTTGCGAATTCTTATCGTGCGCATCTTTTACTGCAACTGGCTGCGACAAAAAATGTAGCCAACGAAACGGAAGAAGCATTATTTAAAGCACAACTCGTCGATGGAAAAAACATTGATGATGAAGCGACTTTAATTGAATTAGGAAAGTCTGTTTCTTTAACCGAAGAAGAAATCAAAGAAGCTTTGGTGTCTGATGATTTGGGAATGGAAGTCACACGCGATATGATGTTGGCGCGTCAAATGGGAATTAGTGGTGTTCCGTTTTTTGTGATTAATGATAAATACGGAGTTTCTGGAGCGCAACCTCCGGCAGCATTTACCGATGTTTTAGAAAGTTCGTGGAAAGAGTTTTCGGCTGGAGACAAAGGTTTGCAAATCATCTACAGCGGTGAAAGTTGTGATATTGATGGCAATTGTGATTAATTAAAAGTTCAATAAAATTTAAAACTTCTGAAGTCGCTGATTTCAGAAGTTTTTTTTTTGCATTGAATTCAGTAGAAATCAAGGTCTAAAAGTTGCATTAATAAACATTAAATCAAAACAATTATGAGCAGAGGATTTGTAAAAGAAGATGATCAGGAAGAAGTTCCTTTAGTTCCGCCCAGAGCCGATCTACCAACTGGAACGGAAAATTTCGTCACCCAAAACGGACTGGATTCGTTACTGGAAGAAAAAGAAATATTATTGCGTGAACAGGAAAACTTAGATGCATCACAAGAAAAAGAATACCGAATTTCATTTAATCATATCAATGCGAAACTGCAATTATTAAATGAAAGAATTAATTCAGCGAAAATAATCGACCCGACCAAATTACCGCAAGACGAAATTCATATTGGCGCGAAAGTTACTTTCAAAAATACAGCGAACAATTCGACCCAGACTTTTCAAGTTGTTGGCGTTGATGAAGCTAATATCTCAGAAAAGAAAATATCTTTTATTACGCCCTTAGCCAAAGCATTGATGCATAAAAAAGTGGGTGAACAGGCTATTCTAAACTTGGGTGAAAAGAAAAATACTTTTGAGATTTTAAAGATTGAGTATTGAAGATGTTTGAATCAAACAAAATTTTTGCTCTCGCAGAATTTGTTATTGAGCAGATCAATTCTATGCAGAATCATTTTAAATAGGTGTCATCTTGAAAACTTGAAAGAAAAATTTAATCTACTTATTTTAAATCGTCTTCTTATTGGTCAACAATTGTACAATCAAAATAATTCCAGAGAAAACTAAGCCTACAACAGAAACGCCAGTCCAGCCAAAGTAATTCCAAGCCAGTGAGCCGAAGCTTGTTCCCGCTGCACCGCCGATAAAAAAGCCGACCATGTAAATGGTATTCACCCTATTTCTAGCCTCTGTATTTTTAGAAAAAACGATATTTTGATTGGTAATATGAACGCCTTGGACCCCTAAATCAATCAGCACAACTCCGATAATTAATCCAATGATTGAATGAGACGAAACTAGAAATATCAACCACGATGCGATAATTAAGATCGCTCCAAAGATGATCAGTTTACTTTTCTTAACGCGGTTGTTCAATTTTCCAACAACGGTTGCACCCAAAGCGCCCGCAATTCCGAACAAACCAAATCCTCCCGCGATTGCACTTCCGTAGCCAAAAGAATCTTCCATCAGAAAAACGAAAGTGGTCCAGAACGCACTTAAACTTCCAAACGCTAAAGCTCCTCGTAAAGTTGCCAATCTCAAAGTTGGTTCGGTCTTTAAATAAAACCAAAGCGATTTCATTAACTTCACATAACTTTCGCCAAATTTTGGTTGAATGACTGGCAGTTTAGCATTTAATAAAAAGAATAACATGGTCATTAAAGCCGCTGCACCATAGAAAACGCTTCGCCATCCAAAATATTCGCCGACTAAACCACTCAAAACCCGACTTCCTAAAATCCCGATTAAAAGTCCGCTCATTACAATTCCAATAGCACGACCGCGGCCTTCATTATTACTGAGATGCGCAACCATCGGCACAAATAATTGTGGAAGTGTGGACGTAAAGCCTATTAAAAAACTACTGAATATTAGTAAGGATAAAGACTGCGAAAGGGCCGCTCCCAACAGTGAAAGCACCAGAATTAAAAAGTTAAGTCTGATAATTTTCAGATTATTCACTTTATCTCCCAACGGAATAATAAACAGCAATCCCAAAGCATACCCGATCTGAGTCGAAAGAGCAACGTTGCTCACTTTTGAATCGCTCACATTTAAACTTAAAGCAATATCGTGCAGCAACGGTTGATTGTAATACAAATTCGCCACGACCAAACCTGCTGAAACACTTAAAAGATAGAGTAAGGAATTGGGTAATTGATTTTTCATAGAATGGTCTGTAGAGCTATTTCTTAACAGAGTGCAAAACTAAAACTTCTCTACAAATAATAACTTACTTTATTCATCGCTTTCTCTAATTGCAAAAATGATAGGGTCTATTGCTTTTTTTAAATACACCTCAAAAATTAAGGAAGCGCATGAAATCTTTTGATAGAAGTCGGTTTGAAAATATATTTAGCAGTAACGGTTTGAGGCGCATTCACATCAAGTTCATACCAAGGTGAAAGTTTCGGATTTTTATGATTGACCAAAATATGAATATCCTGAGCTGGCATATAACTTTCGGCCAGCAAATACAATTTTTTACCCGCTACATTTCGGGCAACACCAACAATAATCACCGAATGACCAGGACTTCCGGGCTTGATGATGAAATCTCCAGCTTTGATAGAAGCATTATCTTTCACAGGATCAGATTCGACATCTAAAGAAATAGTACCTGCATATCGAAAAATCACTTCTAAATATTTTTGGAAGCTTTCGTAAGAATCATCAAATTTCCCGGTGTTGATAAAACTTACTTTCTTATTGACTTCTTTGGTGCGATAGCCGATTTTATAATCATCCCAGGCGAAAAACTGCGTGCTTGTAAATTCAAATCCGATATCATCGAACCGCTGATTGAGCCATAAATATTCTGCGTATAAACGGATCCAGGCATCTGCACACTGTTGCAGGTTTTTTTCACCAACATCAATTTTCAAAATCGCAACATGATGTTGTTGCTCTTCTATTGGAACTCCTGTAAAATCCCGTACTGGCAAGTTGGGCGGATGAAGGGGAAAGTTCGAAAGAAACTCACTGAAACTTCCAGGTTCTTGTTGTACCCACGAAAATCCATTTGGAGGATTAAAGCGGGTACGGATCGTAGATTTTGTTTGATCAATCTCCAAAGGTTGTGTAGTCACATAGATTTGTGAAAAGGAATTTTGAAAAACGACGAAAAATAGTAATAGCAAAAACTTTTTCAAATGGAACGATATTTCAAGTAATCAAAATTACCTATTATTTCTAAATATGGAAAATTAACACTAATTTTTAAAAAACATCGTTATATTTGAGCCACGTTTGAAAATGAAAAGATATTCTACAGCCCTCTTATTTCTTCTAGTTTTTGTTGGGATTTCTGCTCAACAGGATACCATTAACATTACTGCAAAAATTAGTGAAAACAGTAATCTTATTTCGGTAGATCAAGATATAATTTACTACAACACTACCGACTTACCGATAAAGAAAATTAAGCTACTCAACTGGATATCGGCGTATAAGAATAGAAACACTCCACTCCTTTCCCGAACTCTACAGGATCGAAAGACTGATATGTATTTTGCAACGAAGGAAGAATTAGGGGATACCGATGACTTAAAAATTAGAATAGGATCTTCCGGTTGGGATTATCTTTCAGGCAATGATGAAAACATTTATTATCCACTTGCTGAAGAATTGAAACCTGGCGAAAGCGTCAAAATATCTTTACAATATCTTTTAAAAATACCTCATAAGAAATTCACGGGTTACGGAATTGACCAAAATTCATTGTCATTCAAATATTTTTTCATCGTTCCCGACTCTTTCGAAAACCCAGATCAAAGTCCCCAATATTTTCAAAATATTGAAGAAAATCAAAGTCCTGGAAATTACTGGAAAATTAATTTTGACTTGCCAGCTACCTATTTTGTGGAAAGTAATTTAGAGCGAATTGAGCGAACTTCATTTGCCGGACCACTCAATAAAGATCCCGAATTTTTAATTACCTTAAAATCTACGGATCAAATGATCACGGAGATTGACGGTCAAAAAATCGAACTTGATTTCGGTTATAAGCTGAATGCTGATGAAAGACAAAATCTAGAATTTTATCTTCCGCTACAGCTTCATTTCATCAAAAATAAAATTGGAAATCTGCCAGCGAAAATTTTCATTACAGAAAAATTTAAAAAAGATGAAGATTTCATCGGCATTGACGATCTGCAATTTTGGAAATTTCACTACCAACTTTTTAAAAACCACGAGCAAACCGATCTCAATTATTTCAGCATCTTGTCTAAAGCAATTGTTCAGCGAAGTGTCATTTTTGAAAAAAGCAATGATCATTGGTTGATGAATGGACTGAAAACGTATTTGGAAATCGAATATCTGGACCGTTATTACAAGGACAGAAAACTCTTGGGAGATTTACCAGACCAACTGAAAATCTTCGGTTTGAAACCTTTGAAGTTTTTCCGTCTTTCTAAACTGGAGTTGAGTGAGAGATATGGTCTTGCTTACCAATACATGGTGACTCAAAATCTGGATCAAAAAATTGATGAACCGTTTGAAAAGATGAGCAATTTCAATGCAACTGCCATTAGTCATTTCGAAACTGGAAGTCTCTTTGCCTTCATCGCCGAAAAGATGGGTCAGGAAAAATTCGATGACTTTTTGAAAAACTATTTGACGAAATACGCTGCGGAACAGGTGGATCAAAAAGTGTTTTTAGACGAATTATCCTTAGCCTCAGGTTATTCCTCAGATTTTTTTGAAGATTTTATCAAGCAGAAAAACAGGGTCAATTTTAAGTTGAAAAGGTTTAGGAAAATCGATGATAATTTTCAGGTTAAAGTTTCAAAAAACACTCCACAAACGATTCCCTTTAAAATTGAAACAGAGGAACAGTCTGGCGAGAAACAGACTTTTTGGTTTGATACCGATACCTCTGAAAAAATCGTTGAGTACAATATTCCACAATCCAATGCCGAGAAAATAATCATTAACGATCATTATATTTTTCCAGAGAAAAACTTCCGCGATAATTATCTATATACCAAAGGAGTATTTTCTAACATGAAAAAATTAAAACTCAAAGTATTCAAGGACATTCCTAATCCAGAATACAATGAAATTTATGTGAATCCGCGGTTGAGCTTCAATGCGTATGACAAAGTTTTATTTGGAATTAACTTTAAGAACGGTTCTTTGTTTGACCGAAAATTTCAATATTCATTCACTCCTTATTTCAGCTCAGGTACCGGACAATTAGCTGGATCAGGAGGAGTTTCCTATTCTTTTCAGCCGGCAAATAGTTTTTACCGAAGTTTAGATTTTGGCGTTTCGGCTTCTCATTTTCATTATGATTTTGATCTAACGTACAGAAAACTGGGTGCATTTGTCGGTATTAATTTTGCGAAAAACCCACGTTCTGATATAGGTCGTGGTATCGGATTTTCTTATAATTATTTAGAAAAAGATTTAGATCCAACCAAACAGAACCAAACAGAATACGGCAAATACAACTTATGGAATTTAGGATACGGTTATTCTGATCGTTCTTTAATTCATGAAAAATCCAGCAACATCAATTTTCAGTGGATGGAAGATTTCCAGAAAATTTCAACAGAATTTTCTTATCGATGGGAATTTGCAGAAGATAAAAAAGTGAGCTTCCGATTTTTCGGTGGTTACTTCATCAATAATAATACGAAAAACGACCTGTTTAATTACGGTATTTCAAAAGTATCCAACTATGCTTTTTCTTATGGTTTATTGGGACAGAGTGCAACTTCTGGCGTATTTGCACAACAGTTAATTGTGGCCGAAGGTGGTTTCAAATCTTATCTTGGTTCCACCGCAAACAAATGGATTACCTCAGTCAACGTAGATTCCCATGTGTGGCGTTGGTTTAATGTTTATGCAGATGCTGGCGTTTACAAAAACAAAAATCAAAGTGCCGAATTCATCTGGGATTCTGGCGTTAAAGTAAAAGTAATTCCCGATTTTCTGGAAGTATATTTCCCGATTCAAAGTTCACTTGGGTTTGAACCTTCCTTTAAAGATTACGGACAAAGAATACGCTTTACGTTGGTGCTGAACTTTAGTGCGATCACGAGTTATTTTAGAAGAGGTTGGTTTTAAAAAACCCTTCCAAAGTCCTTTAAAACTTTTTAAAAACGAAGCAGTTATATTTTTATCATTTAACCATTAAGAATCCATTAAGCAGTTAAGAAGATTAAGGTTTCTGGAATTAGATCGTGTAAAAAATTTCAACCCATAAAAAAAGCGACTCCAAATTGGAATCGCTTTCATTTTTATTATAAAGAAATATTAGTTCTTCATTACTTTTCTGCTCACTTTCGCAGAACCATTGTCAACAGTTACAATATACATTCCTTTGGTTAAAGAAGAAGTGTTGATCGATTGTCCGCTGTCAATTCTGTTTGAACTTACTAATTTTCCTTCAGCAGTATAAATGTTTACCGTTGCTCTTGCAGGAAGAATTACGGTTAAAGCATTTCCTACATTAGTGTTCATTTTGATTTGTTTGTCGAAACCAGCGACGTCGGTAACTGCCATTGACGCTTTATCCTGAAACAAAATGTCGTCAAAGTACACAAGACCTCCTGAGGTGCCGTCTGCATCCTTGTAAGTTCTCAACGATAATCTTGCAATAGTTGCAGATGCGGGAGCTACGGCTTCTACGCTAAATTGAACCCATTGCGGAGCATCTGTAGAATAATCCGCGCCTTGCAAAGTAGTTTCTGTCAATAATGCGGCATCTGTTCTCCATTGCCCCCAATATCTGAATCGACCATTACTTACGTTGTCATAGTACCATCCAGAATAAACATAAGTTTTTCCTGCTACCACAGCTATATCTGGTGCACCAATATTACTGGTTGAATTAGCAGCCAACAAACCTACAGCAAACCCACCCGAATGTACCGGGTTCGTACTTTGAATAATTTGTGCAGGCGTTGCAAACCATCCATCTGGCTTACCATCCGCCCAGGTTTCAAATCCTGCGTTTGGTATTAAATTTTGAGCACCCATAAGGGCTACTCCTGCGATTCCTAAAATTGTAAAGATTTTTTTCATTGTATTGAAATTTAATTGTTTATGATTAATTGGTAATACGAATTTACAAAATTGTTTTTAAAATAACTAGTTTCAAAATATAAATCATGTTTAGCACAAAAAAAAGATTACCATTGCTGATAATCTTTTTTTTTATAAAATTTCTGAGAAATTATTTTTTGATAATTTTCTGAGAAACTGCTTTTCCATTCACGTTTGCAGTTACTACATACATTCCTTTAGCTAAAGAAGAAACCTCTAAAGAAGTATTTTCATTAACAGATGCAGTTTTAACAACCTGACCGTTCATGTTAAGAATCTGTACGTCAGCTTTAGCAGCAAACAAGATTGCATTTCCTACTACCGTGTTTTTTACCAGATTAACTTTTGCAGTGTTTACATCAACTACAGCAGCAGTTGCGTTAGCGGTCCAAGAAATTCCATCAATAGTGATTTGCTTGTTACCAGTTTGAGTTCCTGCAGGATAAGTGATTTTTACTTTAACAAGACCAGATTTGTTGATAGCCGTTGTAGAGGTATATACAGTAGAATCTTCACCTGCTGTACCGAATGCAGGAGTAACAGTTGTTTCAACTCCGTCAACAACTAAAGCTAACACTCTGTTATTTGTACCTCCTGTAAAAGCTTTTCTATACTTAAAAGTAAATGTACCTACTCCATTTGGAATTTCAAATTCTACAGAACTAGGTTCGTCAGATCTTCTAAGCATCAATCCCTTACCATTGATAGCAAAAGTGTCCTGGTCTCTAGAATGAACGTAATTTACAGTAACTCCACTAGTTTCTCCAGCAAAAGTGCCATCAGCATAAGTTGCAGTTAATGCAGTTTGAGTTTCAAAAGTTTCAGCACCTTGTGCGTTTACAGTTGCAGCTAAAATTACAGCTGCGAATAAAGAATAGAATTTTTTCATGTTTGAAAATTTAAATAATTAATAATTAATAGCACAAAAATACGAACAATTTTACTAATTCCCTAATTTCAACATGAATTAAATGTTAAATCTGCAACAACAATTTTAAAAAGACTTTTTCGTTACTTTTACACCACTGTTTTTAAAGCGCTTTGATTAAAAAAATACTATTCTTATTCATTTATGTATCTGCATTAAGTCTAATTAATGCTCAAATTTTTACGTGGCAAAATCCAAACATATCAAAAGATTCTTTAAAAAAAGATTCTATCCTTGCGGCAAAAATTGAACAAGACGTTTTTTCTAAAGACACTTTGGATTTTATCAGAATGCCGAATAAAACCATTATTGATGAAGGCGTTCTGGTTAAAAATACACGATCTCAAATTCTAGGCGATCTAAATTCAAAAGGTTCTATCATCCGAGGAATTACTTTTGGGAATAACCAGGGGCAAAGTGTGCAGAGTTCCATGGATCTGCAGGTTACCGGAAACCTGTCCAACGATGTTTCGATTCTCGCTTCTATTTCGGATCATAATTTACCTATTCAAGCCGATGGTTATACGCAAACGCTGGAGGAATTCGATAAAATTTATCTACAACTCAATATTAAAGACAACTCCATTCTGCGTGCTGGTCATTTGGATTTGCTGGATGAGAAAACCTATTTCGGACGCTTTCAAAGACGAAGTATGGGTTTAGAATATCAAACGCAATTTGGAATTGAAAATAAAACCTTCGCCAACATTTCTGCGGGTGTGGCCAGGAGTGAATTCCACCGAATCCGTTTTCAAGGCGTAGAAGGAAATCAAGGTCCTTATCGTTTAAATGGAAAAAATGGCGAACAGTTTATTACTATTATTTCTGGGTCTGAACAGGTTTTCATCGATGGAATTTTAATGAAACGCGGTGAAAGTCAGGATTACGTCATTAATTACAATACGGGTGAAATTACTTTTACCAGTTTTCGTCCGATTTTTAAACAGAACTTTATTACCATTTCTTATAATTACACCAATCGAAATTACTCCCGTTTTTTAGTGACTGGCGGAGTTCAGCATGAACGGGAAAAAGTAAAAATTGGTTTCAATTGGTTTATGGAAAATGACAATAAAAACGCACCACTTTCTTTAAATTTATCTAAAGAAGATGAGCAGATTTTAGCCAATGCCGGAAATAACACCGATTTAATGTATGCTCCTTCCGGAACAGTTTCCGAATATGATGTGAATAAAATTCTCTATCAACTTATTCAAAATCAAAATGGAAATTATTACGAATTCTCCAGCGATCAAACACAAACATTATATCAGGTTGCATTTACTTATTTTGGCGACAATTTAGGAGATTACCGTTTAAAGCAAACTACCAATAACGGAAGGGTTTTCGAATACGCTGGTCCAAATGCCGGAACTTACAAAGCCGTACGAAAATTACCATCACCACAGAAAGCACAGGTTTTTTCTACCAATGCCGAAGTTCTTTTAAAGGAAGGAAAAATCGGAGCAGACTTTTCTTTAAGCAATTACGATATCAATCTTTTCTCCTCGAAAGATGCGAGTGATAACATCGGCTACGCCGGCAGAGTTTTCGGTTACAAAACTTTTAGCAAAAATAACTGGAAAGGAACGCCGAGTTTTGAATACCAACACATTAATTCACAGTTTCATATTTTAGATAGAATCAATGATGTAGAGTTTTCACGGGATTTTAATTTGACTGAGGAATTTAATCAAATTACTCAAAACCGTTTAATTTTTAGTTTTCTGAATCAATGGAAAAACACTTCTTTCCTGAATTACAAAATCAATTATTTAGATGAAAAAGATTCTTATACTGGAATAAAAAACGATCTGGATTTTGGCTGGATCAAAGGGAAATTTAACACCAACGGAAATTTCTCTTACCTCGACACCAAATCAACTTTTCAGAATACCAACTTTGTCAGAACTGGCGTTGCGACAGAATACGAGGGCAAAAAAGGAAGTTGGGCAGTCGGCGCTGGCATGGAACAAAATATAAAAAACTTCAACCAAACCGATGTGCTTGATGTCACCAGTTATCGCTGGAAAGAGGTTTTTGTTCAGAAAAAAATTGGGGATTCAACCCGAACAAAACTTTTAGCAAAAATGTATTTGCGTGACAATGATTCTGTCAGAAATAATACTTTGCAAAATAGAAATCAAATTCTTGGTTTTATGGCTGAAAGTCAAATCATCAAAACAGAGAAAACCACGTTATCTGCACTCCTCCATTATCGAAAATTCTTTGAGAAAACGGATGATTTACAGTCCACATACAATCAGGACTTCATTGTTGGAAACATGACTTATCAGCAACAATTATTCAATAATGGAATGCGTTTGCAGGCTTTTTATGAACTCGGAAATGGACAGGAAGCACAACGCGAATTTCAGTATATCAAAGTTACGGACGGGCAAGGTGTTTATAAATGGACCGATTATAACGGTGATGGAATTCAGCAGTTAGATGAATTTGAAATTGCAGAATATGCAGATTTGGCGCAATTTATTAGGATTTACACGAATACCGTAAATTATATTCCATCCAATAAAAATAAAATGCAGTTGGCTTTATTTGTAAACCCGTCTGTAATTTTTGATTCTGAAAATCAATTTCTAAAACGCTGGAATTTTAATATTTCAATTAATTCTCAAAACTCTTACTTTAAAAAAGAAAAGGTTTTTGTGCTTAATCCTTTTGAAAAAAATGAAGATCAAATTCTAAAAAATCAAAATATTTTGGCATCGGCACAGTTTAATCCGACCGACAAATCGGGTTGGAATGGAAATTACCGCTTCATCGCCAACAATAATTTAATTAATGCTAACTTTAGCAATGAAGAGCGGACGCAGGTTTCTCATTCCCTGAATATCGGACATTGGTTTGGGAAAGATTTCCGGATAGATTGGGAGAATTCGCTTCACGATATTGACAACGCGTCGCAACTTTTTACCAGTCGAGATTATCAATTGCAAAATGTAGAAACCAAGCCAAAAGCAACCTATAAATTTACGGAAGCGATTCAGTCAGAATTTTCTTCGGCCTTTCGTCAGAAAAAAAGAATTGATGGTGAAGAGTTTTTAAAGACTTTTGACCTTACGGGAAGTTTGCAATGGGATTGGCGAAAAACTTCGGTTCGTGGGAATTTTTCTTTTATCAATAATGATTTCACGGGAAATAATTTTTCGATTGTCGGCAACCAAATGCTCGATGGTTTGAAGCCAGGGAAAAATCAGGTTTGGTCGGTATTTCTTCAACAAGCGATCAATTCATTTATTCAACTTGATTTGAATTATGAAGGCAGGAATTCTGGTGAAAGAACGATTCACATGGGATCAATGCAGGTGAAAGCAAGTTTTTAGATTATTGATATTTTTGCCACGAATGCAAGGATATTTTTAAAATTTTCCTTTAAACTTTCAAAAAATTTAAGATGAGATTTATGGTAGAAATTCGAAAAATGAAAAGATTACCGTTAATATTCTTTTAGGAATTAAGAAGATTAAGATTTCCTTCGGAAATTGAACCCGAAAGTTTTTGTCTCCTTCTATATTAAAAAAGAGTTCGAAAATTAACTATTCACAATTGACCATTCACGTTATTTCTTGGCTCTTTTTACTTTTTACTTGGCTCTTGAAAATTAATCTTCATACATCACATACTTCGCTCTGATTTTCTGAAAATTATCCAAATCACCTTTCCACGAATTCTTAATTTCAACAGCAGATTTTCCAGCTACCATTTGTTTTCTTAATTCATCAGTTCCCGCTAACTTATCAAAAAACAGATTCTTTAAAAAGAAATCCTGTTGTGGATTTTTATAATCTTTATACACTTTCAAAAGCCAGTCTATATTCAGAACTCGTAAATCTTCCGAATATTCTGACAGATTTTCGCCGTAACATAATTTGCCATTTAAGAAAGGATCTTTCGCACCTGCTGACGGTTTTGGTGTAAACTGATACGGCAAATCTTTAGTCCAGGGAGAACCATAAATCTGGAAAGGCAAAGCAGTTCCACGCCCAACAGAAACCTGCGTTCCTTCAAAGAAACATAAACTCGGATACAAGTTAATTGACTGATCATTCGGTAAATTCGGTGAAGGTTTATCCGACATTTCATAGCGTTGTTTCTTGTGATATCCCTGCATCGGAATCAAAGTATATTTCGCCTGAATTCCGTTATTCAACCACTTTTCTCCGTTCACCATTTTTCCATACTCGCCAATTGTCAATCCATAAACAACCGGAATTTGATGCATTCCGACAAAACTTTTCCACTGGTTTTTAAGAACTGGACCATCGATATATCCATCGTGTGGATTCGGTCGATCAAGAACGATTACTTCTACCTTATTTTCAGCAGCGGCTTCCATCACATAAGTCAACGTAGAAATATAAGTATAGAACCGCACGCCAACATCCTGAATATCAAAAACAACAATATCAATTCCTTTTAACTGTTCTGGCTTAGGTTTTTTATTCGATCCGTAAAGAGAAACAATTGGAATTCCCGTTTTGGTATCAACGCCGTTTTTGACATGTTCGCCAGCATCGGCATCGCCGCGGAAACCATGTTCAGGTGCAAAAATTGATTTTATTTTAATATTATTTTTTACCAGAAAATCAACCAGAAAAGTTTGATCTTTCATCAAACCTGTTTGATTGGTAACGATGCCAATGGTTTTATTTTTTAATAAAGGCAGATAGAGTTCCGGTCGGTCGGCTCCGGTTTTAAAACAGTTTTTATCGAGGTTTTGCGCAAAACTGATTTGGCAAAAACCAAAATAAATTAGCACAATCAGAAGTAAATCTTTATTTTTGAGGCTTAAAATCATACGATTGAACTTTCCGTTATATTTTTCTAAAAAAATTGCATTTTCCAAAGATAATAAAAATAATCTCTCACGGGTTATTGTCTTTATTGGTCGGCTTTCCGTCGCCTTGGGAGTTATTGTTTCGCTCATTACCGTTTCTACCGGAGTCGGGTCCAAAAAAGCGATCAAGGAAAGAATGGCCGATTTCTCCGGACACATTTCGGTAAAATCAAAACAGTCCAACAATTCTTACAATTCATCGATTCTTAGTAATGATGGATTTCAACTGGATAAAATAAAAGTCCTACCCGACGTTGCTTCTACCCAAAAGTTTATCGCCGTAAGCGGAATTTTGCGCAATGAACATAATTTCGCCGGCATCATTTTTAAAGGAGTTGGTGAAGATTTTGACTCGGCACGCTTCCGCAAATTTATTATTGAAGGTAAATCACCGGTTATTACTGAAAAAGGTTTTGCCAGCGGAATTGCCATTTCCCAAAAAATCGCAACCGATCTTCACTTAGGAATTAAAGATAGCATCGTTGCTATTTTCTCCAAAGAAAATCAAAGTCCGCTTTACCGAAAGTTTGAAGTAGTTGGAATTTATAAAACTGACATTAAATTAATTGATGATGTTTTTATCATTGGTGGCATTAATCACGCCCGCAAAATTCAGGGAATGAAAGATTCAGAAATTGGCGGAATCGACATTTTCCTGAAGAACATTAACTACATCGATGAAGATGCGCCCAAAATTGACGAACTCGTTGGCTATAAAAACTACACCGTAAAAGCCACGGATGAATATCCACAGATCATGGATTTCATTGCGATTTTTGATACGAATATTGCTTTGATCATTACCATTATGCTGATTGTGGTCATCATTAATATCATCATGGTTTTACTAATTTTAATTATCGAAAGAACCAATTCCATCGGAATGTTAAAAACATTAGGCGCAACTAACGGGCAGATTCGAGCCATATTCATTAATTACACTTTACTGATTATGATTCCGGGTTTGATCATTGGAAACTTAATTGGCTTAGGATTTTTACTCATTCAAAAATATTTCGGCGTTATTACTTTAAATCCTGAAAACTATTATTTAAGTGTCGTCCCAGTTGAAATCAACATCTTCCATATTTTATTGATCTCCGTGGGAATTCTTATTGTTTCAGGAATTTCACTGGTTCTTCCAAGTTATTTGATCAGTAAAATCTCTCCGGTAAAAGCCATTAAATACAATTAATTTTAAAATTATATCTTTGCAAATTCGTAAATTTCTTATCGATTTTTACGAAATTAACAATTTAAATAACATCACTTAAATCCTTTTAAAATTTATTTTTTTAAAGTTGTGGAAAGTGATAATCAAACTATAAAATTCTTATGAAGTACGCGCAAAATATTCTTGAAACCATCGGAAATACTCCACTTGTAAAACTGAACAAAGTTTTGGGTGACGATTTTCCAGCCTTGGTTTTAGCAAAAGTAGAAACTTTCAATCCCGGAAATTCTGTGAAAGACAGAATGGCTTTGAAAATGATTGAAGATGCTGAAAAAGACGGACGTCTAAAACCAGGTGGAACTATTATCGAAGGGACTTCTGGCAATACCGGAATGGGTCTGGCTTTGGCTGCCATCGTAAAAGGGTACAAATGTATTTTCGTAACGAACGCCAAACAATCCAAAGAAAAAAATGATATTTTAAGAGCCGTTGGTGCAGAAGTGATTGTTTGTCCGACAGACGTAACGCCAGATGATCCACGTTCTTACTATTCTGTTTCTAAGCGATTGGGCGAAGAAACTGAAAACGGTTGGTATGTGAATCAATATGATAATTTATCGAATCGTACAGCCCATTACGAATCTACGGCACCAGAAATTTGGGACCAAACAGAAGGCAAATTAACGCATTTCATGGTTGGCGCTGGAACTGGTGGAACCATTACGGGTTGCGGAACTTTTTTTAAAGAAAAGCATTCTGAAATTCAAGTGATCGGCGTTGATACCTATGGCTCGATTTTAAAAGAATTTCACGAAACGGGTGAATATCATCCAGACAACGCCTACTCCTACATAACAGAAGGAATTGGCGAAGATATTATTCCTCAAAATTTCGACATGTCTGTCATTGATCATTTCGAAAAAGTGACTGATAAAGACGGTGCGATTTACGCCCGTAAACTGGCAAAGGAAGAAGGTATTTTCTGTGGTTATTCTGCCGGAAGTGCGATCGCGGCTTTAATTCAGATGAAAGATCAATTCACCAAAGATGATGTGATTGTCGTTTTATTACACGATCACGGTTCCCGATATGTGGGGAAAATCTACAATGATGAGTGGATGAAAGAAATGGGTTGGTTGTAAAATAATTTGGGCGTGCCCTTTATAAAAATAGCCGTAAAAGTTTACTTTTACGGCTATTTTTATAAACGTCGGTATCCGGTTCCAATCTTTTTTTATGTAGTTTTCTCTCAATTTCAAAGTTAGGATCAGAAAAAAGGATTTCCACCTTCTCCCTCATGCGAAGTGGATCACAGAAGTTCAGTCAGTTTTTTAGTCAAATTTTTTCGGGAGAATTGTTCAATATTTTGAGTCTGAGAATTTGAAATCCCGGATTTCCATTCTTCGAATTTTTCCGATAAAAACGTTTTTAATTCTGATTCATCATCATAAGAAAAATGTTTCCCAGCCTTGGTCGCTTCTAGAATTTTCTTCACATCACTATCTTTCGGACCAAAAGAAAGGATCTGTTTTCCGGTCGCCAGATATTCGAAGATCTTTCCCGGAATAATTCCTTTTGAACTTTCATCAGGGAAGTTCGTAATTAAAAGTAAATCAGAATTCGTCATCTCTATATTCGCTTCTGAATGAGAAAGATAGCCTAGATTATTTACCAAATATTTCAGTTCTGATCTTTCAATTTCACTTAAGATTTTATCATCAATTTTGCCGACAAATTTTAATTCGAAAGCATTTTTAAAAGCTTCGTTTTGGGAAACTAATTCGTTTAAAACTTTCCACAAAACCTCCGGATTTCGCAACTGTTCTAAAACTCCGATATAACTTAAAGTGAATTTTGAATTCTTTTCTTCAACGGAATTCTCAACCTCATTTTCATCAAAACCATTGGTAATACAAAAAGAATTCGCTCCTTTCTTTCTGAAATTTTCAGCATCTGCATAACTTGTTGCTAAAGTAATATCAGCAGTTTCAAAAACTTTCTGCTCCAGACTTCTATGTTTTTGATCTGCAGATTTAGTGAGTTTCAAATGTTTATAATAAGAAATTTCTGTCCACGGATCGCGGAAATCGGCAATCCATTTTAGAGAGGAAAACTCCTTCTTTAGTTCTAAACCGATCAAATGCATCGAATGCGGCGGACCTGTCGTTACAAAAGCATCAAACTGATTTTCTTTCAAATACTTTTTCAAATATTCAACTGAAGGTTTAACCCAAAAAACGCGGGCATCAGGAATGAAGAAATTTCCACGAACCCAAATTGAAAGTTTCGATTTCCACGATTGATTTTTACCGACATCAAATTGTCCGGCTTTAAATTTCTTATTGTCTTTCCCGAAGATTTCGGCTAATTGATAAGGTTCCCAAATCCTCGTTTTAATGGTTTCTAAATCCTCAGAAACTTCCCGTTCTAAAGTTTCATCAACAATAGGATAACTCGGATTCTCTGGAATAAAAACGGTCGGCTTCCAACGAAATTCGGGTAAATATTTTACAAATTTCAACCACCGTTGAACACCTGGTCCACCAGCAGGCGGCCAATAATAAGTGATGATTAATATTTTTTTTGTTGGTTCCATTTTTTATCTGACAGGAAGTTGACAACCGTAAAGTTGCTTTCAAAAATTACAATTCATAATCATTGTAAAAGCAAAATTGAAATCAAACCATTAAGAGATTAAGAATAATTAAGTCTTCATCAACTTAATTTCTTAATGGTTTATTTTAAGATTAATTGATTGCTTCTTTTGCGGTAAAAAATTAAAAGCATGAAAATCCCCCAAACGTTTTGCAACTTATCAGTTCCTTACACAGCCAAATTTTTTCTGGTTTTTTCACGGTATAAAAAATAAATCCCCAAGCCACTCAACAATAAAAACAATCCAAACGCAATCATCGAAATTATCTTTCCTGTTGCGATCACGTTTGGTGCGAAAATCATTTTAATAGAATGTTTTCCAGCAGGAACATAAACGGCTCTCAACAAATAATTGGCTTTGATGTATGGAACTTCTACGTCATCAACAAACATCTTCCAACCTTTTGGATAGTAAATTTCTGAGAAGACCGCTAACTGCGGTGTTTTCGATTCAGAGGTAAATTCCAGTTCGTCTGCTTGATACTTTTTTAACTCTAAAAAAGCGGTAGCATCTTGTTGCAGCGGTTTTCCTTCAAAATATTTCCGATCTTCTTTCGCAATAACGGCAACCTTTTTATTATCAACAATACCAATCTGATCCAATTCTTCATTGGGAGTATCCACGAATTTCAGTTCGGACACAAACCAGGCATTTCCGTTGGTATCAGCATTAGTAACTCCCTGAGGCTGTTCAGAAGATCCAAAAATCATATACTTGGTGTTGAGCATATTGAGGATTCTTGGAACTTTTACGGTATCCATTTTGCCAAAATACTCATTGATCAAATCGTCATATCTGCGTAATTTTACAGCGTGATAACCACCAACAGAAGATTTAAAATAAGAAGTATTGGTTTCGCCGAACGCTCCTAAAACCTGGTTATAAATTCGATAATGACCTTTATCTTTTTCGGCAATGGTTTCCAATGTTTTGTTCATATTGGTATTATCCAATAGCGACTTTAAATTGGCGTTATCACCTACCTTTTGCATCAGTAAATCTGAATTTTCAGTTTGAAAAGGATTCTCAGTAAATGATTTATCAATGAAATTATCGTTGTTCAGATATCTTTTGTTCACACTCCACAAATCAAAGAAACTCACCAAACCAATAATGATGATGGCAATATTTTGAGTGACTTTATTCTTTAAGCTTAAAAATAAAACGGCTGCTGTAATACCCACAAATGCGATCGCCTTCATCGCATCGATGCTGAACATTTTATAACGTTCATCAACAAGAAAATCCAGTAAAAATGGAGGTAAATAGGTTTTTTCGGTAGGTGTATAAAATCCTAAAATTGATTTCCCGAAAACCAACAGTAAAACCGTAATTCCTAAAACTGCAGAACTAACATAGATCAAAGTTTTCTTCTTGTAATCTTCTGTCAATATGTTATCCGCAGAAGTTTCTATTTTTTCATTTGAATTAAAGAAACGATATAATCCAACAATGGCAATCAAAGGAAATAATAATTCTACAACGACCAAAATGGAACTCGGCGCTCTGAATTTATTATAGAAAGGAATGTAATCGATGAATAAATCGGACACGATCATAAAGTTACTTCCCCAAGCTAATAGTATAGTTAAAATTGACGCTCCTAAAATCCAAAACCTGTATTTCCTCCAACCGAAGAAAAACCCTAGAATCGCCAGGAAACAAACTACTGCACCTTGATAAGCTGGTCCAGAAGTGCCCGGTTGTTCGCCCCAATAAGTAAGCGATCCGAAACCTTTGGAAATTCTGTCCATCTCTTGCTGCGAACCAACATTTTCTTCAACCAACTGCTGCACTTTCGCCATCATTTCCTGCGAACCTTCTTCATTACTCGATCCACCCATTAAACGTGGAATAAACAAATTCACCGTTTCTAATTTCCCATAACTCCACATCAACATGCTTTCTTTGTCCATGCCCGATTGGTCGGCAGAATGTATTTCGTTATCCAAAATCTGCTTACCGCGAACTGTTTCGCCAATATATTCGGAGTTCGCCATGATCCGTTGAGAATTCATTCCAACTCCCAACACAAATGCTAAAGCCAAAACTCCAGTTGAAATACCGAAATGTTTCCAGTCTGTCTTTCCCTGGAACGCGCGAATCAGTTCTGATAAGAATAAAAAAGCCAGTGCAATAAACAGATAATACGTCATCTGCGGGTGGTTGGCGGCAATCTGCAAGCCCATAAAAAGTGCTGTAAGAATAAATCCTATCACATATTTTTTACGGATATAAACCAAGAGTATTCCGGCTAAAAGAGGCGCAAAATAAGCAACGGTATGTATTTTACCATTGTGCCCGGCTGCGAGCGCAATGTAAAAATAAGTAGAAAGTCCAAAAAAGGTGGCACCCAAAAGTGCATATTTCCAATTTCTAACTGCCACTAAACCTAAAAGAAAAAACCCAGAAAAAAGAAGAAAAATATAATTCGCAGGCTTCGGTAAGAAGTTCAGTAAATTATCAATGTTCTTAATTACATCGCCTCGAAACTGTGATCCCATTTGATAAGTCGGCATTCCACCAAACATCGAATCGCTCCAATAGGTTTCTTTGCCATGTTCTGCGCGATAGTCCAAAAGTTCTTTTGCACCGCCTTTATACTGCACAATATCGTGTTGAAAAAGTTGCTTTCCGGTCAACACAGGATTGGCATAAACGACCGCCAACAAAATGAAAACCACCAGGCTTCCGATAATGAAAATTAAGTTTTTGTTTTTTAACATCTTTAGGTTTATTATTGAGAAAAACCCTTTGACATGGTCAAAGGATTTACAATCTTTATTTTTCTTTGGGTTCTTTAACCTCTTCGTAATCGACGGTTTCAGCATCCCAATGGATTTTAGAATCCAAATTTTTATTGGTTTTCTGCTGAGTTACATTCTCCTCTTTTCTCGGCTGTGGGAATTTAAAAATCCTCTTAAAAAACATTCTTTTTAAAAAATTCCAAACAAAAAAAATGATTACTGTGGTTAGAATTAATTCTAATATATATTTCATTTCTTATTTTTGATAACAGATAATTTTAGTATTTAAAATCGTTCTTTCAATTTATTTCGAAGGGTTTACCACCACTGTTGAATTCGATACTGACTTCATTGTTTGAGATTGCTTACCATCTGAAAGCGTTTCGGTCTGCGTAGTTTTCACTGCGATATTTTGATTTTTCACCCAACCTGTTTTTTGATCTAAAGTGATGGTACCGTTTTGAGATAATTCAGAACTCATTGATCTCGTCACACCCTCTTTGGTTTGCTTATCCGATTTTTTTGGAATCCCACCTGAAACAGCGATTTTCGCGATTCCATCATCAACACTTTTCAAAGTATAAGTCGTCGTTAATTTAATTATCCCATCCGGAGTTGCGTTTTCACTCTGTGACCATTTATCACCGATCTTCGCTCCTTTTGCGGGAATTAAAAGTAAGTTTTTGGTGAACTGATCCTTCAACATTTTCTCGTTAAAACTTTGTTTAAAACTATTAACGAATCCTGCTTTTTCTTTAGCATCTTTAATTGCTGGTCCAACAGAAGCCGCGATTTTATTATAAATGGTATCGAAACCGGTAATCGAAAGCACTTTTCCACTTTCGTTCATTTTCAAATTTAATTTATTTCCAACCAAAGCCTTATTGACTTTCCACATCATTTTCAACTGCTCATCCTTTGGCTCATCTTGTTTTGTATCGATAGCAACCGTTTTTCCATTAGCGGATTGCGAATTTCTCTTTCCTGTTAAATTGATAGTGATATCGTAAATACCATCTTTTAAATCATTCACGGTGAATGACATTTCGTCGGTCATTTCGCTGGTTCCACTTTGAGATTTGCCATCAGGAGCAGTCATTGTTTGAACGTCTTTTTGATACGTCACCAACGGATATGTTTCCCCTTTTTCTAATTTGAAGGTCTGCTTATAAACACCTAAAGAATCTTTAATCGCGAAAACTTCAGCTTGCGGAGTTTCTACTTTTAAAGAATCGGAGTTGGTTACCGGCACTTCTACCGTAATTGTTTTACCGGTTTCCGGATCTACTTTCGTAACTGTTTTGGTTTCTTTTTTACAGGCAACTAAGGTTATAGCAAGGAACGCAATGGCTGTGAATTTTTTCATTTACTGATTTTTCTGAATTTTATTTAAAGTCGTTTACCAAATATTTTAATTTTTAGAAACGAAGCACAAATTTAAGTTAATTATTTCTGATGGATTCAAACATTATAACAATTTAACATGCTTTTAAAAATAGCCAATCAAGTTCCTATTAGTTGGTGTTCTCCTTAAAAACGTAGAATTAATTTTTACTTAAATTTGCACAACATTATTCACTTTAAGAATAGTATTAATAGAATTATATGCACAATCCATTATTGAAAACCTTTTCAACTCCATATCAATCTGCGCCTTTTAATGAAATTAAAGAGGAGCATTTTCTCCCCGCTTTTCAGGAATTAATTATACTTTCTGAAAAGGAAATCGACGACATCGTTCAAAACAAAGAAGAACCGACTTTCGAAAACGTGATTGAAGCTCTGGCTTTTTCAGGCGAAAAGTTAGAAATTGTTTCCGGTATTTTCTTCAATTTAAATTCGGCTGAAACCAATGAAGAGATTCAGAAAATCGCTCAGGAAGTTTCTCCACTTTTAACAGAATTCTCTGCGAAGATCTCTCAAAACTTAGCGCTTTTTGAAAAGATTAAAAAAGTCTTTGATGAAAAAGAAAAATACAATCTAAACGAAGAACAACAAATGCTTTTAAACGAAACTTATAAAGGTTTTGTAAGAAGCGGTGCCTTGTTAAATGATGCTGACAAAGAAAAATTCAAAAATATCAGTATTGAATTATCCAAAAAATCACTTCAGTTCGGACAAAATGTTTTAGCAGAAACGAATAATTATTTCAAACATATTACCGACGAAAAAGAATTGGCAGGAATTCCGGAAGCCATCTTGGAACAATATCGCGAAGAAGCCAAAGAAAGAAATCTGGATGGTTTCGTGGTGACGTTGCAATATCCAAGTTTTCTTCCTTTAATGACTTATGCTGAAAATCGGGAATTAAGAAAAGAACTCGCTTTGGCAAATGGTAAAAAGTCTTTTCAAAATAACGAATTCGACAATCAGAATTTAATAAAAGAGATCATTTCTCTAAAACAGGAAAAAGCAAAATTATTAGGCTACGAAAATTACGCAGATTACGTTCTGGAAGAAAGAATGGCAAAATCTCCCGCTCAAGTAAAATCATTTTTAAATGAACTTTTAGAGAAAGCAAAACCTTACGCCGAAAAGGAAATTGAAGAACTGAAAAAACTTGCAAAAGAAGATGGAATCGGAGACATGGAAAGCTATGATCATACGTTCTACGCTGAAAGATTACGAAAACAAAAATTCGATATTGATGATGAGGAATTGAAACCTTATTTCCAATTAGAGAAAGTTCAGGAAGCAGTTTTCGGCTTGGGTAAAACTCTTTTTGGGTTAGAATTTAAAGAAACAACTGAAGTTCAGAAATACCACGAAGAAGTAAAAACCTACGAGATCTTCGAAGACGGAAAATTCAAAGCCCTACTCTATGGTGATTATTTCCCGCGAAAAGGAAAAAGAGCCGGCGCCTGGATGACGAGTTTTAAAAGTCAGTCGATTAATAATGGAGAAAATAACCGTCCGCATATTTCAGTAGTTTGTAATTTTTCAAAACCAACATCAGACACGCCAAGTTTATTGACTTTCCAAGAAGTGACAACGCTTTTCCATGAATTTGGTCATGCTTTACACGGCGTATTGGCAAATACGACTTATCCGAATCTTTCAGGAACGTCTGTGAAATGGGATTTTGTGGAACTTCCATCGCAGTTTTTAGAAAACTACTGTTATGAACAAGAATTCCTAAAAACCTTTGCAAAACATTATCAAACCGGCGAAGTTTTACCTGATGAGAAAATTCAGAAAATATCAGATTCTAAGAATTTTATGGAAGGTTACCAAACTTTAAGACAAATCGGATTTGGACTTTTAGATATGGCTTATCATTCCGATTCAGAAAAAGTAGGAGATGTAAAAACTTTTGAAGTGGAAGAAACCAAAGCAACCAACCTTTACCCAAGCAATCCTGAAACAATGATGAGTACAAGTTTCTCCCATATTTTTCAAGGTGGCTATTCTGCTGGATATTATTCTTATAAATGGGCAGAAGTTTTAGATGCCGACGCATTTCAATACTTTAAAGAAAACGGAATATTCAACTCTGAGATCGCTGCGAAATATAAAATTTTACTTTCATCAGGCGGAACAAAAAATCCGATGGAATTGTATAAAAGCTTTAGAGGAAGCGAACCGAAAGTAGAGAGTTTATTAAAAAGAGCCTTTGGATAATATGGACGAAAAAGAGAATATCATTCCCGCGATTCGATTAATGCGGGATTCAGAAGGAGAAAGTTTTTTTGAAAAAGGAAGAATGCGTACTCACGTAAAGATAAAATCAGACGACTTTTGGTTTGCCAATGAGATCGACTCCTGGCAAGTCGGCACTCACCTTGCACCACGAAAACAATTCGTGATTACATTGAGTGGCAAGTTGAAATTCACGACCAGCGATGAGAAAACTTTTGTAATCGAGCCCGGAATTGTTTTGTTAGCCGAAGATATCGAGGGTGAAGGTCACATCTGGGAAATGATTGAAGGACATGAAATTTGGCATCGTATCTATATTCCAATTGTAGGTGAAGCAGCATCTTCGTTTATTAAGGATTAATTTAATTTGAAAAAATAAAAAAGGGTTTACTAACACAGTAAACCCTTTTCGATGCTGATATTTTTAATTTAATTTTTCTGATTCTTTACAGCAGTATTTCTCGCTTTCGCTAAAACAGGAATTGAGATCGCACCCATCACCAACATGATCACCAATTGCATCGTGTGGGAGATAAAAGCGTATGATAAACCTACTTCACCACCTTCTTCCGGGTTTTTACCCATAGAAAGGAATAAGGCCATGATACCAAACTTTAAAGCAAGGTGAAAAGCTCCGATTCCACCAGATGCCGGAACCATCATTCCTAAGGTACCAACCACGATGATAAAGAAACCATCAGCGAACGTAAATTGAGAGGTTTCTGGCAGTGCAAAACACACTAAATAAGCTGCTAAATAATAACAAATCCATATTGCTAAAGAATAAGCGATGAATTTCACTTTCTGCTTCATTTTAAAAATGGAGGTCAAACCGTCAGCGATTCCTTTTGCAAAATTAAGCACCTTTTGATAAATAGCAAACTGCTCCAGTTTTTTTCTAAACATGAAAAACAAAATTGCTATTAAGAAAAGAATACCAGCAACAATATAGAACTTCGAGTTGGATGTTGCAGTTTCTGTTTTGCCTTTTTCCTCAGTGATATAAGAGTAGAAGGCGACGAATGCTTTGTATTTGAATATTAAGGTTAAACCTAAAAAGCCAACCATACACATCAAATCAATCACTCTCTCCAAGATAATGGTACCAAAAGATTTTTCAACCGGAACTTTTTCAACGCCAAATAAAGCTGTTGCACGAGCCAGTTCACCACTTCGGGGAATGCTTAAATTCATTAAGTATCCGAAAGAAATGGTCCAGAAAGAATTGGAGTTGGAGATTTGATAACCCATCGGTTCCAATAAAAGATTCCAACGGATTGCCCGAAACCAGTACGCCAGAATTCCGAAGATAGAAGCGATGAAAACCCAAAGATAATTTGCCTTGGCAAAATAACCAGCGATTTTTTTGAACTCCATTCCCTTTAGCGCCAACCACATAAAAAGCGCAGCAATAGCAAGAGAAACTGCAACGGTTAGAAAGGTTTTAAGAGGATTTGATTTTTTGGTCTGTTCCAAGAGTAAAGAATATTTCAGGAATTAAGTAAGAAGATTGGTGTGCTCGTCTGGGAAGATAATTTTCGGCTGAAAAGTTTTGGCTTCCTCTGGCGTCATTTGCGCATAAGACATAATAATGATAATGTCATTTTTCTGAACGCGTCTTGCGGCAGGTCCATTTAAACAAATTGCTCCCGACTTTCTTTTACCTTTGATTGCGTAGGTATCGAACCGCTCTCCATTATTTACATTGACGATATACACCCTTTCACCCACGATAATTCCTGAGGCTTCAAGCAATTCTTCATCAATGGTAATGCTTCCTATATAGTTAAGATCTGATTCGGTAACGCGTACGCGATGGATCTTAGATTTAAAAATTTCAATTAACATGGCGCAAATTTAATTATTTTAATTAAAGGAGTAAAATTAATTTTACATTACCAGCTCAATATCCTTTCATCATTAAGAATTAGATAATGAAAATAGCGTAAAAAGCTTTTTAAATTAATAATATTCAACTACCTATTTAAATTTAGTACAAAATTTCATAATTCGCAATTACAATTGTTAAATACTATTTTATATTAAATAACGATTCATATTGAGTTTGGCACGAAAATAAAACTCGCAAACCTTGATTAATCATAACAATACCGATTATAATTTTCACTATATTTGAATATTATTATTGAACATTGATTAAATATTTGCAAAAAATTTGCACAATATGAAAAATGTTTTATATTTGCTTTTATAATTGAACTAACCTTAATTAATAAATATTATGAACAAGTCTGAATTAATCGACGCTATCGCAAAAGACGCGAACATTACAAAAGTTGCGGCAAAAGCTGCTCTTGAATCTTTCATTTCTAACGTAACTACTACATTATCACAAAAAGATGGTAAAGTTTCTTTAGTTGGTTTCGGAACTTTCTCTGTAGCTGAAAGAGCTGCAAGACAGGGGATCAACCCAGCTACTAAAAAGCCAATCAAAATTGCTGCTAAAACTGTAGCAAAGTTCAAAGCAGGTTCTGATTTAGCAGACTCTGTAATGGGTGGTATGAAAAAATAATCTTCAGATTATATTACAATTTAAAGTCCCGATTAATCGGGACTTTTTTTATGGTGCTAAGCGTGAGATCTCCCAGTTAAAATCTTCTTGTAATTGATAAATGATTCTGTCGTGAAGGCGATTTGGACGACCTTGCCAAAATTCGATCTCATACGGTTTAGCCAAATATCCGCCCCAATTTTCTGGACGTGGAACTTCTGTATTTTCAAATTCGGCTTCCAGATTCTTTAACTTCTCTTCCAGAAATTCACGATTCGGAATCACCTGACTTTGTGGAGAAACTACGGCACCAAGTTGACTTCCTTTCGGACGGGAATGAAAATAACCATCACTTAAATTCTCTGCCAACTTTTCTAGATCCGCTTTAATAATGATCTGACGCTCTAAATTAGGCCAGAAAAAATGCAAACAAGCCTTATGATTATTTTCTATGGCTTTTCCTTTTCTACTGTCATAATTGGTGTAGAAAATAAAACCTTCCCAAGTATAAGATTTCAACAAAACCATACGGGTTCGTGGGCAGCCATCATTTTCCAGCGTAGAAATAGCCAAGGCATTGGCTTCAGAGATCTGAGGACTTTGTTCAGCTTCTAAAAACCAATCCCGGAATTGCTCCATGGGATTTTCTTTTATCTGGCTTTCCAAAAGTTCAGCGCGGTCGTATATTTTTCTTTTGTCGTGCAGGTTTTCCATTAAATTTTTATTACATTTGGTTCAAGATTCTTTATTAAAACTGATCTATCAGATGAATTATTCTTACAAAGGTAAAATTTTAATTTCCACTCCCGATATTTCTGGGGACATATTCTCACGCTCTGTTGTTTTAATCGTTGATCATAATGAGAACGGTGCTTTTGGATTAATATTGAACAAGAAAAATGAAAATATGAGTTCACGTTTGCTCGAAATTTTCGGATTTCAAGTGACTGTTTATGAAGGTGGACCCGTCGAAAATGACAAAACCTTTTTCATTTGTAAAGGCAAGCAGGTCACTGAAGATTTCTTAGCGATCAATGAGGAATATTACCTTACCGAAGATATTGAAAACATTGTTTCATCCATTTTAGATCATCAAATTTCGGTGAACGATGTCAAAGTGTTTTCCGGTTATTCCGGTTGGTCTGGTCAACAGCTGGAAGGTGAGATCCGAAGAAAAATGTGGACGCCGGTTGATGTTTACAATCTCGATTACACCTCTCCGAATGACCAAGGTTTATGGAAAAATATTATGCAAAATCTGGGTGGCGAATTTCTTTTGTGGGCCAATGCACCGGAAGATGTTTCAATGAATTAGAATTGTTTGCTGGGTGTTCGATGTATGTTGACGGATGTTAAAATTGGTATAGTTACCAAATCTTACTCAGTAAACCAATTAGGTTTCGTTCCTCCAAAAACATCCTTTTTTAAGGTCGCTTCGATTTTGATTTTTAAAAAGAATACACTTATTTTTCTGCTACGAATGCACGAAATTATTCTAAAATTTTTGCGAATAATTTAGCAAAAATGTTCTCACTATCGAAAAATCAGAATTATTTCACTTTGAAAAATAATCCCGACTTTTTAAAAAATTAACAAAACTTTAGCATTATTTAAGAATACTTTACAAAATTTAATAGGATTGATTGCGTTATCTTTGAAAACTAATTAGAACGATCATGAACAGATTTTTTAAATTATTCAGTCTCCTTTTCCTGGGCATTCTTTTATCTTTCACGACTTTTAACGACAAAAAAATAATCGTCATCGACGCTGGTCATGGCGGAACAGATTTAGGAGTTTCTAAAAATGGAATTTCAGAGAAAGATATTGTTTTAGATATTGCGAAAAGGATCAAAGCATCAAACAAAAACGAAAACATTGAGATCGTTCTTACCAGAGAATTTGATGCTGCTACTACTTTATCAGGACGAACAGATTTAATCAATAAGCTAAAACCTTCTATGGTTATTTCACTTCATATCAATAACAGTAAAAATACTGAAACTGCTGGAAACATCATCTTTACGAAACCCGAAACTTTTGACTTTGCTAAAAATTTAGCTTCAAAATTTGGCGATTGTAAAATTGAAGAGGCGAATTTGCATTTGCTCAGAAACTCCAAATCACCGGCAATGCTTTTGGAATTAGGGTATATGTCAAATGAAACTGACAGAACCTATTTAAATAGTGAAGCTGGAAAAGATGAAATTTCAAGAAAAGTAATAGCTTTTATCAACGAACATTAGGAAAATTTATTTTCTCATAAAACCCGGTTAATGACTTTCTCTAAAGGTTGTTAACTGGGTTTGTCAATTTTAGTCGAAACTTTTTTTCCACAGGTCGATCATTTCTGCAAAACGTTCTTTTCCAAAACTTTTATTTCGGATCTTAGTCACTGAGAAGATTCCTTTTAGATCGGAGATCATTAAAATCTCTTCCGCCTTTTGAGATTCGAAAGCGATCATTTCTGACTCCTGAATTTGAGCTAAATTATTTTTATGAACAAAGGTGACGAAGTTCTCTAACAACGGCGAAATATAAGCTCCTTCCGTCGTCTTTGGGATCTTGATCACTTTCCCTTCCAGGAATAATAGATTACCATAAATACTTCGCGCAATTCTTTTATTAGGATTTAGGAAAATAACATCATCAAGATCATTTTCTTTCGCGTAAATCTCTGCGTAAATATTCTCCGGACAGTGAACATGAATATTGCTGAGAAGATTGGTATTCACATTGATCTCTTTCATCAGATCAAGTTCGTAATCACGCTGAATATTCAAAAGATCATCCACTTCATCAACTTCGAAATAATAGGAAATTCCACTTTTAGACAACACATTTTCATCCATATTTCGATAGACGAAGAACTGAATAATTCCATTAGTTATTCCCTCATTTAAAACCTGATCAGCAAATAAATTCTGAAAAAATTCGAGCGTATAAGTAAGCGGAATCGCCATTCTCATTTTACGCATAGAAGCCATTAAATAAAAATAGCATTCCTCAGCCATAATCAGCTGCGAACCGCGAATAAAAAAAGAAACCTGCACTGCATCGCCGTATAAAAAAGAGCGATTTTGCAGTTGAAATTGCTCCGAAGCAAAAGATAATTTCACCATCTTCAAGATTTTAGCAACAAAAAATGAACGACAAATCGTTCATTTTATATTTAGATTAAAAAAATTAGGATGCGCCTAATTTCAATTTTAAATTTTCGATTAAATTTTCCCAGTACAGGCGATTTTCTTCCTCATCGCCAGCATCACAAAAGTCAGTAATATTCAACGCCAAATCATCCGTAATATCATCGATAACGATGGTCATTTCAAAATAATTTTTGGTTCCTTCATCTTCTTCCCAACGAAAACGCACAAAACTTTCCGGCTTGTAACGAATCAACGTGGCTTTCTCGTCAGGACCATTACCCCAACTAAAATAGAAGTCATCCCCCTTTTCCACTACATCATCTGCAAACCACTCCGAAAGTCCCTCTGCGCTCGCCATATATTCGTATAAAATCTCTGACTGACAGTGCATTGGAAATTCATATTGCACTTTCGCTTTCGCCATATTATTACCTTTTTTTAATGTGTCGCAATATATAAATTAATTTCTAATATACGCAATATATTTCATGAAATCGCTTGAACAGCTCAGGAGCATCACAACCTGATTTTTTTACGAAACCCGTCCCGCTGTCCACTATATCCGCGATTAAGAAAAACTGCTTTTAAAATCATGACATATATCATCGCGGGATGCCGTTGCCATCGGGGCTAAATTAAAATTCAGTTTTTATTTTCAAAGGACTCTACAAGAACATTTGATAAGAAAATAGATGGCGCAGTTTTCAGATCGACGAATAAATTTGAAATTAAAAGTGTTTAGGTTCAATCAAATTATAACATTAACCATTTTCGAAAGATGTGTATATTTACGTTTCAACAAAGACAAAAAAAATTTTTAAAATTCTTATGAAAAAAAATATCAAAGCTTTCCTTAAAGATATTATTCCGATTATCGTTGGGATTTTGGTAGCATTGTGGATCAACAATTGGAATGAAATCCGAAAAGATAAAATTTATCTCCAACAAATAAGTTCAGCAAGCAATAAAGAATTAATGGAAACTAAGGACGATATCAAAGAAAATTTAGTTTTACAGAAATCATTCATTGACACTATAGATGCTTATTTGTTAGATGATCAAATATCTTTACTTGATATTACCGTTAAGACCAAGGGAATCTATGCACCAACCATAAAAATAAATTCCTGGAAATCAATCTCAAATTCGAAGATCGAATTAATGGATTATGAAAAAGTATCTGCTTTGGCAAGTATCGAAGAGCAGAAGGAGATTTTAAAAAATAAAACGATAAGACTGGAAGATTTTCTTTATTCAAATCCAAATGAAACTGGAAAAGATAAAAAAGAATTTATGAAAATATTAATGTTGGATATTATCGGCACCGAAAAAAACTTACAGAAAAACATTTCAGAAATTTTAAATAACTCAAAATGAAAAAAGCAATTTTACCTCTGTTGACGTTAATGATATTAGGATCGTGCAGCGATTCAAAAGCTGATACTAAAGAGTCTTCAAAAGAAGAAATAGAAAATTCTGTTAGCGATAAGGTAGCTCCTGTTAAAAATTATTTAAACACACCAGAGCTGATCAAACTAAACGGAACTGATTTTGATTTGTCCTGGAGCTCACATCCGAGCGAGAATTATTATAAACAAGAATATGTTCCAAGCGATAACGTGGTGGAAAAATACAAAGAAATGATTGCCGTAGAGTTGGTTGTAGGTGACTTGACAGCAAAAGATGCAGTAAATCAAAAGATTCAGGAAATTGAAGCAAGAAAAGCTACAGACCGCGTTTCTAATTATGCCTTAAAAGAAGATACAGAAACCAAAGAATTAATTCTAGACTTTATGATGAGTGAAGGCGCTGGAGAAAGTACCATTTTAGAATGGAATGTTTATCGTTACAAAAACTATGAAGATGCTGGCGGCAATAAAGGAATCTCTCTTTTCTCTTTAAGTAAGCGCGGTTACGGAATAGACGTTGCGCAATTTGGACCAGACATTCGAGACAACAGACCGAGATATATGGTGGAATTTCTCGCTCTTCCGAGACCTTCAATTAACTTAAAAAAACAATAAACACCAATCGTTTTTTTAATATTACTACAAAAACAAACCTCTTTTAAAACAATTTAAAAGAGGTTTGTTTTTTTCCTGAAGCAGGTATTTAATTCCCGTTCAAAACATCAATTATAATTTCACAACCTTCCCGAATCTCCTCCAAAGAAATTGTTAGTGGTGGTGAGATACGTAAATATTCATTTCGGTACAATTGCCAAAAAACGATCAGTCCTTTTTCCATACATCTCTTTGCAACTTCCAAGGTAAAATCGGGTGAACCGAGATTTACGGCCAGCATCAAACCTTTTCCGTTGACATTTTTAATTTTTGGATGAACCAATAATTCACGGAATAAGTTTTCTTTCTCCTCAATTGCAGTCATCAAACCACTTTCAAGTACTTCATGCAAGGTCGCGTGACTTGCGGCAGCAATCAAGGGATTTCCACCGAAAGTCGTGATATGTCCCAACTTCGGAGAATGTGAAAGCGAGTGCATGATCTTTTTGGAACTCATGAAAGCTCCAACCGGAACGCCGCCGCCCATTCCTTTTCCCATGACCAAAATATCTGGCACCATACCGAAATGTTCAAAAGCGAATAGTTTTCCTGTGCGTCCGAATCCTGGCTGAATTTCATCCAGAATTAATAAAGCTCCAACTTCTTCGCAGCGTTTCTTTAAATTATAAAAATAATCAGCATCAGGAACTAAAAAACCTGCTGCACCCTGAATGGTTTCTGCTAAAACGCAGGCGGTTTTTTCGGTGATCTTCGAAAAATCCTGTTGATTATTAAACTCGATAAAACTCACCATCGGCAAGAGCGGACGAAACTCACGCTTGTGATATTCATTCCCAGAAACCGATAAAGCTCCGTGGGTATTTCCGTGGTAAGAATTGGTCATTGAAATGATATCTTCACGACCGGTATATCGTTTAGCTAATTTTAAAGCGCCGTCAATTGCTTCTGCACCGGAATTGACGAGATAGGTAACTTCTAAAGGTTCAGGTGTTGAATCTGCTAGAAGTCTGCATAATTTCACGGGCATTTCCTGCGCGTATTCACCGTAAACCATGACGTGCAGATATTTTTCCGCCTGGGTTTTGATGGCTTCTACAATTTTCGGATGCGAGTGTCCTAAAGTATTGGCAGAAACTCCAGCTACAAAATCAAGATATTTCTGACCGTTTTTTCCATAAACGTAAGAACCGGCTGCCTTTTCTACTTCAAAACCTGCAGCGAACTGCGTCGTTTGGGCTTGGTATTTAAAAAAATCTGTTTGCATAAAATCAAAATTAAATTAAAATTTCCCAGCTGCGCCCCAGCCTGAGTGGAGCTCTTTTTTCTGAAACGTAGTGGAAGAAAAAAAGCGGGAACGGAGGATGGATGAAGGCGTCCAAATAACAAAATTATTTACGAACCCTTTTCGGTTTCTTGGCTTCTTCTTTGGCTTTCTCGTCATCAATGGCTTTCTGAGCAGCATTATATAACGCGTCATCGGCTTCGTATTTGGTCTCCTCGTATTCTGGTGATTCTACAAAAATATCCCGCCAGGTTCGAAGTCGGTCTTTGGTATTCCAATTAAAATCCGGAAAAAACCGCTGTTCACGCGAAATCAAACTCATCGGATAAATATCGTTCTGGGCTCCAATATTACAGGAAATGATCTGCACTCTTCGATCTTCAAATTCTGCTTCGATCGTGCCGCACGTTGAAAGTGCAACCCCGATTCTTTCGACTTCTTTGGTTTTTTCGTTCTGATCATCGGCGTAGGTAATGGCTTGTCCGTTTCCGATCACTTTCGCCAGCGAGATCTCATTGTTGGTATAATAAACCGTCATCAGCTTCCCTTTGACCTGGTTGAATTCGTCTTTTAAATTTAGAGAGTCTGCTTTGCTGATGGCGAAGGCATTTCCGATCACTCTTAAGGAATCTATGAATTCATTTTCGGTATCAAAATAAGCTTCTATTTTATCGCCGGTAATTTGTTTTTCACCACTCCAGGCGATTGGTTTTCCATCGAGATGCATGATTCCGTCGGTTTCATTAAAGCTTAAGGAATCTGCACGAACCTGAATATTGGTCTTAAACATTCGGGCTTTTTTGTAAGCACGCAGGAAACTTTTTTTCTTCAATGGGTTTAGAGTGTCCACTTTTTGATAAGCCAGAATTCGATCTGCAGAAAAGTACATCGAATCTTTTTCTAATATTTTTACGGCATACGGTTTTTCAGTCATCATCGCGGAATCTTTTTTCTCATAGATCTCGCCGTAACCGCCTTTCATGTAACGTTTTTCTAAAGGATCGCGTAAAGTGACATTTCCTTTTCCGGTTCCAAATCCAGTGATCTGATTGAAGTATAAATCGTCGCCAGTTAATATTTTTCCATTATAATGAATGCGGGAGTTCTTCTTTAAATAAACTTCCTTGGAGTTCATATTATAGGTTCCCTTTTCTGTATAAATTAAATTGGACGGATTTTTTTTATTGGTAATGGTTGTAGCTCCATTAAAAGTTGCGGTGTTGGTATTTTGATTTTGAACAATATTGACACCATCAACGGTATAATCGGCATTGTCAATTTTTACATTTCCTGTGAAATCTATTAATCTGCTATTCAAATCATACGTAGCAGATTTCGTATACATGACGTTTCCATCTTTTTTGATGGTTCCCCCAGTGTTGAAATAGGCTTTATTGGAAAGTCGGTCGTAGTACAGGATTTCTGTCTCGATCGTCTGACCTGGATCAACCAACAATACTTTCTTTCGCGCGATTCCTTTTTGTGTATTTCCGTCATACTCCATTTCACCGGACGTAATGACAGAACCGTCAGCATTCTGAAGTTTTACATTTCCAATGGCTTTAACGAAATTCTGATCCTGATAAAAAATCACTTCATCTGCAGTCAGTACAGAGCCTTGATGGGTGAATTGAACATTCCCCGAAAAATAAGGATTGCCATTGTATTTGTCTAAAGCTTTCTGAAAAAAATCGGAATGAACCAATTTAACTTTCTCGGCTGGCGCACTCTTTTGTGGATTATTAAAAAAGGGGTCTTTTACCAGATCCTGATTCGGTTGGGTATTGATCTGCGCAAAAACATGGGCATTTATGAAGAGAAAAAAAACAAGAAGTTTTTTCATTAATCCTTTTTGGTTCCGTAAAAATAAAGTGAATGCGAATCAATATTTACGCCAAATGCTGCTTCGATAGCCTCTTTGATTCCTTGAATTCTCGGATCACAAAACTCGATAATTTCCTGAATTTCTTTATCAGAATCTTTTTTATAAATCACCAAGTGATCGTGTTGCTTGTCAAAATAGGATTTTTCGTAGGACGAAGAAGTCAATGTTTTCTCACCAAACTGGTGTTTTCTGATCAATCCTGCATCCAAAAAGATTTCGATGGTGTTGTAAATAGTCGCTTTGGAAACGTGGTATTTCTTCTGCATCATCAAAAGATACAAATCATCAACATTGAAATGATGTTCCATGTTGTAGATTTCTTCCAAAATCGTATAGCGTTCTGGTGTATTTCTAAAACCTTTCGTCTGAAGATATTGTCTTAGAACCTCCTTAATTGTTGAAATATTGAGTTCCTTTTGTTTAGCGTCCATTAAAAATAATTATATGCAAATTTATCGATTTTTTTATTAATGCTCCGGAGCAAAAATTAAGATGACAATCTGCAAATTTAGGAATCGTACCGCTTAAAATCGGCTTGCTGAATTTTATTAGTATTAATTTTCTGATCCAGTAATGGTGCTGATTCTACTACAACATTATGAGCAGAAACTCCCCAGGCTTTGAAATCATCACTACCAATATATTTCACGAAATTGTAAATATTAAGTGTTATTTTTTCTTTAACGGTCAGCAAAGTATCATTAATGTAAGTATTATCAATAATTACATATTTTAAATCAGGTGGTACGTTATAATGTCGAAGTGACGGGTGACTGCTACGAGATGGAATACTTCCCTCTTCCATCATATCTTCTAAAACCTGATCAAAATAATCATTGATTCTACGGTCAATCTTAAATCCTAACAAGAAATTGACACGATAAATGGTACCAGGCATAATCTCATCGATGGTATATTTAAAAGTGTAAGGATTTTCCTGATTAGAAATATTCAAAATGAAATAATGATCCGCTCTTTTCGGCTGCTTGCGTAAGATGGAATAAATAATTTTAGATTCTACCTCATCTTTCCTTTTGGCGCGGCTTAAAAAAGCAAGATTGGTGGCGTATTTTGGAATCGTTTCATCTAATTTCAATTCTTTAATAACGGGAACATATTTGTCTAATTTAACAAATTTGATAAACTTCGATTTGATCAATCTTCCGTTATACCACGCGTACATACAAACTGCTATAAACCCTCCGAGAACCATGGTTAACCAACCTCCGTCGAAAAATTTAATAACATTGGCATAAAAGAATCCAAGTTCGATGAACAAATAAACGACTACAAAACCAACCGCAAAAACTTTGGCAGTTTTCGTTCTGCTTAGCCAAAAGAACAGTAAAGTGGTTGTCATTAACATCGTAATAGTAATGGTTAAACCGTAAGCAGCTTCCATCGCCTCTGACTTCTGGAAATAAATAACCACAACAAAACATAAGAACATTAGACCCCAATTAATTCTGGGAATGTACATTTGTCCTTTAACTCCTGACGGATAATCAATTTGTTGATTGGGCCAAAAGGTGACAGACATCGCTTCTGAAAACATGGTAAACGAACCGGTGATCACCGATTGACTGGCGATAATTGCTGCCGCAGTGGCTAAAATAACTCCTGGTAAGATTGCCCATTCTGGCATAATCCCAAAAATTGGATTGATTCCCTGGGAAACTGAATCAGGATTATCGAGTAACCAGGCACCCTGACCCAAATAATTTAAAATCAACATCACTTTAACAAAAATCCAACTTACCCGAATATTTTGTTTTCCACAATGTCCTAGATCTGAATAAAGCGCTTCTGCCCCGGTAGTACACAGAAATACTGCTCCCATAATCACAATTGCACTGGGCGAATCGACTATCAATTGATAGGCATAATAGGGATTAAATGCTTTTAAAATTTCGAAATGATCAACGATGTGAATAGATCCGAATATTCCTAAAACCAAGAACCAAAGGACCATCACGGGCCCGAACAGTTTACCAATAGAGGCCGTACCAAACTGCTGAACGATAAATACAATCGCCAGGATGACTATTGTAATTCCGACAACGGGCGTATTGGGAGAAAATATTTTTAAACCTTCCACCGCAGACATTACCGTTAGTGATGGAGTAATGATACTGTCGGCCACCAGGGTTGAGGCCCCAATAATCGCGACGACATACAGCCATTTTTTTTTCAGTTTCTTAGCCAGAGAGTACAGCGATAAGATTCCACCTTCTCCATTGTTGTCAGCGCGTAAGGCGATGATGACATATTTGATAGTGGTTTGCATGGTCAAAGTCCAGATGATACAGGATAAGGCTCCTTCGATATATTCATCAAAAGGCAAATTCCCAACGCCATGCCGGGCATTCACAATCGCTTTCATCACATAAAGTGGCGACGTTCCAATATCCCCGAAAACAATTCCGAGCGAAACCAAAACTCCCATAGCGGTGAGTTTCTTAGTATCAAAGTGAGATGAAACGGTTTGTGCCATAGTTTGAAAAAAATTTCGTCAAAGGTAATCGATTATTGCTCTTTCTTTTCAAACTATTTATAAATGAAAAAACTCTCTTTCGAGAGTTTTTATCTATTATGCTTTGATGTATAAAGCATTTTTTATTTCTTCTTTTACTTTTTCCAGTTTCGGGAACCAATCAGCAAATAGTGGCGCTGAGTAAGGTGCCGGAGCATCTGGTGTGGTAATTCTCTTAATTGGTGCATCCAGATAATCGAATGCTTTTTGCTGAACCATGTAAGTGATTTCAGTTGCGATGGAACCTAATGGCCATGCTTCTTCTAAAATAACCAGTCTGTTGGTCTTCTTAACAGATTCTAAAATCATATCATAATCCAAAGGACGAACTGTTCTTAAATCGATTACTTCTACAGAAATTCCTTCTTTCTCTAAATCTTCAGCAGCTTGCATCGCCATCTTCATGATTTTACCAAAAGAAACTAAAGTTACATCGGTACCTGCTCTTTTAATATCAGCTTTCCCGATTGGGATATAGTATTCTTCTTCTGGAATTTCCATCTTGTCGCCATACATTTGTTCTGACTCCATGAAAATTACAGGATCATTATCCTGAATTGCAGTTTTTAATAAACCTTTTGCATCATAAGGATTTGAAGGCACTACTACTTTTAAACCTGGAATGTTGGCGAACCAAGATTCTAATGCTTGAGAGTGTGTTGCTCCTAATTGTCCTGCTGAACCTGTTGGACCACGGAAAACGATTGGGCAATTCCACTGTCCTCCACTCATTTGACGGATTTTCGCAGCATTATTAATAATCTGGTCAATTCCTACCAACGAGAAATTGAAAGTCATATATTCGACAATAGGTCGGTTTCCGTTCATTGCTGCTCCGATGGCGATCCCGGTAAATCCTAACTCAGCAATTGGAGTATCAATCACTCTTTTCGCTCCGAATTCATCGAGCATTCCTTTAGAAGCTTTGTAGGCACCGTTATATTCTGCAACTTCTTCACCCATTAAGAAAATGGACTCATCTTTTCGCATCTCTTCACTCATTGCCTGTGCAATCACTTCTCTAAAAGTATATTCCTTCATGATTTATTAAAAAATTAAAGTACAAAAGTAAG
>NZ_JBGZYM010000021.1:0-20113 GCF_041824135.1 Kaistella sp.
AAAAGTAGTTTTGGTAAGTTCTTGCTTTTTCGCTAATTTTAGCGGGTGAAATTCGATTTGTCTGGCTTTAGATAAGAGATTTTCCATAATAATTAAGAATTCAAAAATAATAAAAATAAAATGAAAAAATTGATTTTAAGTGTCGCTGTCTTTTCTTTAATGGCTGCATGTAATAAGGAAACTAAAGTTGATGAATCGGCAACTACCACGACTGCAGATTCTGCAATGATCGATGACAACGCTGTTGCTGACGTTGCTACCGTTCCTTTCGAAAAAATTGAATGGAGCCCCGAAGAAACTTCAAAAATGCTCGGCAAACAAAATAATGATACTTTATATGTTACTAACTTTTTTGCGACCTGGTGTGGACCGTGCGTAAAGGAAATTCCACATTTCAAAGCGAAGATGGCCGAGATGAAAGAGCAGCCAGTTAAATTTACTTTTGTGAGTTTAGATGAGCGTTCAGAATGGGACAAGGCGCTACCAAAATTTGTGGCAGAACATGGTCTTGCACCAAACGTAGTCGTACTGGATGGCTCAAAACTTACTCCAGAATTTTTTCCGGCCAACTTTAAGGAATGGGACGGCGGCGCGATTCCTTTCACTTTTATGAGAAAAGGGGACAAAACCGACGAGACTTTGGGAATGATGAGTGAGGAAGCTTTAACTGAAAAGATTAATTCTTTTAAATAATATCAAATAGAAGTCACAAACGTTGTTGCAAAACTTAGAGTGAAAGAATTTTAAAGGTGCTATTTTCACATCGTTGTGAATTTTACCCCACTTTCATTTCTAAGCTAAAGCACGACTTTTGTGACTTTTTTGTATATCCAGAATGTCGAAAAACTTTAAAATCACCGGAATATTCATTGTCATCGGAATTTTCATTTCGATCCTCATCAACCTGAATATCGGTTTTATGGATTTAAGTTTTTCGGATTTTTTTTCGTCTACTTCTGAAAACTCACAGATCGCACAACTCCGCATTAACCGTATTTTGGTGATGATGTTGGCGGGAATTTCGATTCCCACTTCAGGATTTTTATTACAGGAATATTTTCAAAATCCTTTGGCGGGACCTTCAGTTTTAGGAATTACCTCGGTGGCGAGTTTGAGTGTTGCATTCTATATTTTCTTTTCTAAAGATTTTATTCTTCCTGAGTTTTTACAGAACAGTTTTTTAAGTTTCTCAGCAATTGCCGGAAGTTTATTCTTAATGGTTATTCTTTTAGCGTTTTCCGGGAAATTTCAGGATAAATCTTTTCTCATCATATTCGGGTTTCTGATCTCTGCTTTAGCTGGAGCCGTTGTTTCGATCTTACAGTTTTATGCGGAAAATCAAAGTCTTAAGAATTACATTCTTTGGAGTTTCGGTGCGAATAATCAGGTTTCGACCAATCAGATTTTAGTTTTAACCGTGATTGTTGTTATAGGTTTGTTTTTAAGTTTCAAAACGATCAAACCTTTGATTGGAAATTCGTTAGGAACCGCTTATGCTCAAAGTTTAGGTGTCAATTTGAAGCATTTAAAATTTTTAGTTATTATTTCTTCATCGCTTCTATCGGCCTCGGTGACGGCTTTTTTAGGACCAATTTTATTTATCGGAATTGTCGTTCCCCATTTTTGTAGAATGCTTTTTAATCCCGCCAAACTTTGGCAACAGTGGATTTTAAATATGTTATTGGGAATTTTAATTATGGAGTTTTTCTCGATTATATCTGAATCTACACAGTTTCCTTTGAATGTAATTACGTCGTTATTTGGAATTCCTGTAATTTTGACAATGATGCTGAATAATAAAAGAGCCAGGTAAAAAGTAAAAAGAGCCAAGTGAATACAAATTCGTCCTACTATCAATGTTCTTAGAGTTAAAAAATACAACAATTGGTTATAAAACTTCTTTAATTAAAGAAGTTAATACTTCATTGGCTCTAGGTGAGATTTGCCTTTTAATCGGAAACAATGGCGTTGGGAAAACAACTTTAATCAAAAGTATTCTTAATCAAATTGATTTGCTGGGAGGCGAAGTATTCATAAATGGAAAATTAACGAAAAACCTTTCGTCCAAAGAAATGGCAGAACAGATTGCCGTCGTTTTTTCAAAGTCTCAAATTCCGGCAAACTACACTTTGCGGGATTTAATTTCCTTCGGGAAATACATTCATTATCCTTATTATTTTGAACTAAGCCAAGCTGATCAACAAGAAGTTGAAGAAATTATCGACAGTTTAAATTTAAAACAATATCGCGATTTTCAATTAAGCCAACTTTCAGATGGTAATCTTCAAAAAGCTTTTATCGGTCGTGCTTTAGCACAAAATTCTCCGATGATTATTTTAGATGAGCCAACGACTCATTTAGATGAACAAAACAAGATCATCATTCTAAAATTACTTCGGGAACTAGCAAAAACTAAGAATAAACTAATCCTCTTTTCTTCTCATGATTGGCGATTAGCAAAAGAATTTGCAGATAAAATTTGGCTCCTTAATAATGAAAAACTGGAAGCCGGAATTACGGAGGAAATTCTTTTGAAACATAACGAATTACTCAATCCAAGTATTTTTCAGTTTAACGAAGGATTTGTAGCGCCGCAAATTATTGCGCCAGAATTACACAAAGAAATGCTCTACTCTTTTCTGCAAAAAAACTTTCAAAAAAATCTTTCCAAGCTCAAATTTGAGTTTACGGAATCATTTTGGGTAATTTCAAACCACGATATTCAACAAAAATGTATTTCTTTTGAAGAAATCGCTTTTTTCGTTCGAAACCTTTTATTAAATCCCTATTTATTCAGCTTTTTAAAAGTACTATGCATGCATAGTATTATGCTCGTCATATCTTTTAATTAATTGATTACCAGCTATTAACAAAATTTTAACAATTATAACATACTATGCATGCATAATATTATTTATATTTGACATAACCACATTACCAATTATTATGAACAAGAACCACAATGAAAAGGTCGAGAATATCGATCTCATTTTGAAATCAACTTGGCTCGCTGTTTCGAAAATGTATTCGGAGTTAGCCCAAGACCATGATGCTACCGCCGTTCAAGCGCTTACGTTACTGAAAATCGATCCTAAAGAAGGTACAAGAAGTACGAATCTAGGACCTAAAATGGCGATTGAACCCACTTCCTTAACAAGAATCATTAAACTTTTAGAAGACAATGGTTATATCTACAAGGAAAAAACCACCAATGATAAACGCGAAGTCATTATTAAGCTTACGGATAAAGGAATTAATTCCCGTAACTTATCGAAAGAGGTGGTTGTGAACTTTAATAAAAAAGTGATGGAAAAAATTCCACAAGAAAGAATGGATATTTTCAAAGAGGTCATGACTGACATTTTGAAGATCGCCAATGAATTAAATAATAAAAAATAAGGAATATGAACAGAAGAATAAAACATGTTACCGTTTTAGGTTCAGGAATTATGGGTTCTGGTATCGCTGCACATTTCGCCAATATTGGTGTACAAGTGCTTTTGCTGGATATCGTTCCGTTTGAACTGACTGAAGCTGAACAGAAAAAAGGTCTTACGAAAGAAGACAAAGTCGTAAGAAACAGAATCGCCGCTGAAAACTTTGTAAAATTACAGAAATCAAGTCCGGCACTTTTATATTCTCCGAAATTTGCGGAAAGAATTACCGTTGGAAACTTCGATGATGATTTAGAGAAAATTAAAAAAACAGACTGGATCATTGAGGTTGTTGTTGAAAGACTCGACATCAAAAAATCAGTTTACGAAAAGATCGAACAGTTTAGAAAACCAGGAACTCTGGTTTCATCGAATACTTCTGGAATTCCGATTCACTTCTTGATTGAAGGAAGAAGCGATGATTTTAAAAAGTATTTCGCAGGAACGCATTTCTTTAATCCGGTAAGATATTTACCACTATTGGAAGTTATTCCTACGCCAGAAACTGATCCCGAAATCATTAAGTTCTATATGGAATATGGCGCTAAATTCTTAGGAAAAGCGACTGTTTTAGCAAAAGATACTCCAGCATTTATCGCCAATAGAATCGGCGTTTTCTCCATGATGAACTTGCTTCATGAAGTGAAAAACTTAGGTTTAAACGTTTCTGACATTGATAAATTAACTGGCCCTGTAATCGGTCGTCCGAAATCTGCAACCTTCCGTACGGCTGATGTTGTTGGTCTGGATACTTTGGTAATGGTTGCGGATGGAGTTCGAAACAGTAAAATGGAAGCCAACGACTTCAACGACGTATTCAAACTTCCAGACTATGTTCAGAAAATGGTCGACAACAAATGGTTGGGATCTAAATCTGAGCAAGGTTTCTACAAGAAAGTGAAAAACGCCGCCGGTAAATCTGAAATTCAAGGTTTGAATTTAGATACCATGGAATATGAACTTCAAGGAAAAACAGAATTCCCTACCCTTTCTTTAACGAAAGCGATTGACAAACCAATCGACCGTTTCAAAGTTTTAATTGGAGGAAAAGATAAAGCAGGCGAATTGTACCGCAAATCTTTCGGTGCTTTATTCGGATATGTTTCTCACAAAGTTCCGGAAATTGCTGATGAAGTTTACAAAATCGATGACGCCATGCGTGCAGGTTTCGGTTGGGAGAACGGACCTTTCGAAATTTGGGATGCTATCGGAGTTCAAAAAGGAATCGAATTAGCGAAAGAAGCCGGATATGAAGTTTCTGATTGGGTGAAAAATGTTGAATCTTTCTATAAAGTAAACGACGAAGGTCAAAGTATTTTCTTCGACCAAAACGCTGGAAAATATGGTAGTATTCCAGGTCAGGAATCTTTTATCATTCTCGACAATATTAGAAAAAACAAAACACTTTGGAGTAATTCAGGATCCTCAATTCAGGATTTAGGAGACGGAATTATCAACTTCGAGATCCATTCAAAAATGAATTCTTTAGGTGGTGAAGTTTTAGATGGTTTGAACAGAGCCATTGACTTAGCCGAAAAAGATTACGACGGTTTGGTTGTTGGAAATCAAGGTGCTAATTTCTCTGTTGGAGCCAATTTAGCCATGATCTTAATGATGGCGATCGATCAGGATTGGGACGATTTGAATATGGCGATTGCCTACTTCCAGAAATCAATGATGCGCGTTCGTTACTCTTCAATTCCAGTTGTTGTTGCGCCACACGGAATGACTTTGGGCGGTGGTTGCGAAATGACGATGCATGCTGACCGAGTTGTTGCTGCAGCAGAAACGTATATCGGATTGGTAGAAACCGGCGTTGGTGTAATTCCTGGCGGTGGTGGAACCAAAGAAATGGCCTTGAGAGTTTCCCGTGAATTCCATTCTGATGATGTTAAGAATAACAGACTTCGGGATATGTTCATGAATATTGCGATGGGTAAAGTAGCAACTTCCGCTTACGAAGCCTACGATATGGGAATCTTAGAAAACCATAAAGATATAGTGGTGGTCAATAAAAACCGTCAGATCAAAACCGCGAAAATGTTGGCCTTAAGTTTAGCCGAACATGGTTATACCCAACCTATCGAACAAAAAGTAAAAGTTCTGGGTCGTGATGCTTTAGGAATGTTCTTAGTTGGAACGGATCAAATGTTAACTGGAAAATATATTTCTGAACACGATAAACTGATCGCTGACAAATTAGCGAATGTTTTAGTAGGTGGAAATCTTTCTGAACCAACGGTTGTAACAGAACAGTATTTATTGAATCTGGAAAGAGAAACCTTCTTGCAACTATGTGGAGAAAGAAAAACTTTGGAAAGAATTCAGTTCATGTTGACGAAAGGGAAACCGTTGAGAAACTAATATTAATAATGATCATCGCTTTGTCATTCCGTAGGAATCTAAACTTTATACAGACGCTTCCAGCGTGACAAAATGGATGTTAAAATAACAAATTAAGAATTATGTCAAAACAAGCATATATAATAAAGGGTTTTAGAACGGCCGTTGGTAAAGCACCAAAAGGAAGTTTGAGATTTACAAGACCCGACGTCATGGCAGCAACTGTTATCGAAAAGTTAATGGCTGCAGTTCCACAACTTGATAAAAACAGAATCGACGATCTAATCGTTGGTAACGCAATGCCAGAAGCAGAACAAGGCTTAAACGTGGCTCGTTTAATTTCATTAATGGGATTAAAAACCGATCAGGTTCCCGGAGTTACGGTGAACAGATATTGCGCGTCAGGATCTGAAGCGATCGCGATCGCTTCAGCAAAAATTCAGGCAGGAATGGCGGACTGTATCATCGCAGGTGGAACAGAATCAATGTCTTACATTCCGATGGGTGGCTACAAACCAGTACCGGAAAGTGATATGGCGAAATCTAATCCTGATTATTATTGGGGAATGGGTTATACCGCGGAAGAAGTGGCGAAACAATTCAATATTTCCCGTGAAGAACAAGATGCGTTCTCTTTCGATTCTCACAATAAAGCATTAAAGGCAAACGAAACAGGTAGGTTTAAAGATCAGATCGTTCCAATTCCAGTTGAATACAATTACCTGGATGAGAACCAAAAAATGCATACCAAGAAATATGATTTCGCTGTGGATGAAGGTCCACGTGTAGGAACAAGTTTAGAAGGTTTGGCAAAATTACGTCCGGTCTTTGCAAACGGCGGAAGCGTAACTGCAGGAAACTCTTCTCAAATGAGTGACGGTGCAGCCTTCGTAATTGTAATGTCAGAGGAAATGGTGAAAGAATTAGGACTGGAACCAGAAGCACGATTAGTTGCTTATGCAGCCGCAGGTTTAGAACCAAGAATCATGGGAATGGGCCCTTTATATGCAGTTCCAAAAGCTTTGAAACAAGCAGGTTTAGAATTAAAAGATATCGATTTAATCGAACTGAACGAAGCCTTCGCTTCTCAATCAGTTGCTTTGAAAAAAGAATTAAATCTGAATCCAGACATCCTAAACGTTAACGGCGGCGCAATCGCACTCGGACATCCACTTGGTTGTACGGGAACAAAATTGACCGTTCAACTTTTAGACGAAATGAAAAAACGTGGCAACATGAAATACGGAATGGTGACGATGTGTGTGGGAACAGGACAGGGAGCGGCGAGTATTTTCGAACTTCTCTAGAAATTTTGGATTTTGAATTATAAATTTTGAATCAATGCAAAAAGAAAATGTTATTAAAGAAAAGACTTTCAGTTTTGCCTTAGTCATTATCGAATTGTACAAGATCTGTAAAACGCAAAACGAATTTATTCTTTCAAAACAACTTTTAAGAAGTGGAACTTCGATCGGAGCAAATGTTCAGGAAGCTTTAGCTGCGTTTTCTCAGAAAGATTTTCTTTACAAAATGTCTATTGCGAGTAAAGAAGCGAGAGAAACACAATATTGGATTGAGCTTCTTTCAAAATCCAAAATGGTAGAATTTAATGAAGAAAAATACACGAAGGAAATAAATGACATCGTAAATATCTTAACCTCCATCGTAAAAACTCTTCAGCAGAAATTAAATAACAAAACATAAATATTTGCGGATTAAGATTCAAAATTCATAATCCAAAATTAAAAATTAAATAAAAGGACATGAGCGATACAAAAACAACATTAAAAGGCGGTGAATTCATCATCAAAGATATTCCAGCCGCAGAATTATTCAGTCTTGAAGAACTGACTGAAGAGCAAAAAATGCTTCGTGAGTCGATTCACGAATTCATGGAAAGAGACGTGATTCCAAACAGAGAACGTTTCGAAAAGAAAGATTATGCTTTGACTGAAGAAACCATGCGCAAATTAGGCGATATGGGAATTTTGGGAATTGCAGTTCCAGAAGCTTATGGCGGACTGGGAATGGGCTTCGTAAGTACAATGTTAGCGTGCGATATTGTTTCTGGTGGAAACGGTTCACTCGCAACTGCTTACGGCGCACACACTGGAATTGGAACGCTTCCTATCCTATTGTACGGAACAGAAGAGCAAAAACAAAAATACCTTCCAGCTTTAGCGACAGGTGAGAAATTCGGTGCTTACTGTTTGACAGAACCAGATGCCGGTTCCGATGCTAACTCTGGAAAAACAAGAGCAGTCTTGACAGAAGATGGAAAACATTACATCATCAACGGTCAGAAAATGTGGATCTCGAATGCAGGTTTTGCAGAGACTTTTACGTTTTTCGCCAGAATCGGAGATGATAAAAATATTACTGGATTCGTGTTTAACCGTTCAGAACTAGAAGATCCAAACTCTTTCACCATGGGTGAAGAAGAGCATAAATTAGGAATTCGTTCCTCTTCTACGCGTCAGGTTTTCTTTAACGATATGAAAATCCCGGTGGAAAATCTTTTAGGAGAAAGAAACAACGGATTCAAGATCGCTTTGAACGCTTTGAATGCAGGTCGTATCAAACTAGCTGCAGCAAACGTTGATGGACAAAGAAGAATTACAGGTTTAGCGATCAAATATGCGAACGAAAGAAAACAATTCGGCGTGGCGATCTCTACTTTTGGAGCGATCCGTAAGAAAATTGCTGAAATGTCAACTGGAATTTTCGTTTCAGAAGCTGGATCGTACAGAGCTGCAAAAAATGTAGAAGATAAAATTGAAGAACTGGTTGCTGGCGGAATGGCACACGAAGAAGCAGAATTGAATGCTTTGGCAGAATACGCGGTGGAATGTTCGATCTTGAAAGTTTATGTTTCAGATCTAACGCAACATATCGCTGATGAAGGAATTCAGATCTACGGTGGAATGGGATTCTCAGAAGACGCTCCCATGGAAGCAGCTTGGAGAGATTCACGAATCGGACGTATCTACGAAGGAACCAATGAGATCAACCGTTTGTTAGCGGTAGGAATGTTGATCAAGAAAACAATGAAAGGTGAACTTGATCTGTTGAAACCAGCTATGGCGATCGGAAAAGAATTGATGGGAATTCCATCTTTTGAAGTTCCGGATTATTCAGAATATATGTCTGAGGAAAAAGCAATTCTTCACAATCTGAAAAAAGTATTCTTAATGGTTGCCGGAGCAGCGCTTCAGAAATACATGATGGACATCGAAAAACAGCAGCATCTTTTATTAAATGCGTCTGAAATTCTGAACCAGATCTATATGGCAGAATCTGCAATTTTAAGAGCAGAAAAACATTTCGACACTGATTCTGTACAAGCTTCAATGGCGAGACTCAACCTTTACAAAGCTGTGGAAGCCATTTCTACTGCTGCGAAAGAAGGAATCGTCTCTTTTGCCGAAGGTGACGAACAGCGCATGATGCTTTCTGGCTTAAGAAGATTTACAAAATACACCAATATGCCAAATGTAGTCGCACTTACCGAAAAGGTAGCCGCACATTTCGTGGAAAAAGGATCTTACTAGAAATAGTTTGATATGTGGTTTGAACGCTCTGAGAAATCGGGGCGTTCTTTTTTTGTAAGCACGGATTGTAAATCCGCGCTATCGGATTTATAGAGTAAAAACAAGGATCGTAAATGAGCTATCGGGTTTTTTATATACGAGGACGTACAAGATCTTTAATTGGCATAATCTCTTCTATTTTACCTACTATTTTGTCATTTCTGCTCGTTAGTCGACGCGCGGTACGAAGGTCGCTATCGTTTACTAATTCGGTAAGTTTTTTTATAGTTTCTTGATTTTCTCTGATGTACTCAACGAATAATTCGTTTAATTCTTTTTGACCTTCCATTTTTTAAAGATTTTAAGTGCAGAAATATATCTGTATAAGTCTAATATAATCATTTAAATTAAATCATACAACAATTATCAATGAAGGTATAAAAATATTATCCTCTTAAAATTATACTGATACCAAAACGTTCAAGTACCAAACCGATGTCACGCATTTGCAAATCGTGACATTTCAATTTATAAAATTTTGTACTTTTAAATAAAAATACAAATACCTCAATGTCGCAGATTTGTAATCCGTGACTTTTACCTTAAATCTGCTAGTGAAATTTTCACTGCTAAAAAAAATCAAAAAAATGATTAAATTTTTACTATCTTTTCTATCAGTTTGCTTTGCGCTGGACTTTGTAAATGCACAGTCGGAATCATTATCGGATTTAAAATTGAAGAAAGTGGATTTTCAACAGCAAATTAAATCACTTGGCGATTCAATCGTTTTAACTGATAAAAAGATTGCAAAGTTAAATAGTAAAAAAGCTTTATCTGAAGTTCAAAATACAAAAATTGAAGCTTTAATTGTTAGAGGAGGCAAAATAAAAGATGCACCAACACCAATTGGTAATATAATTGAAACTTTAGAAGAAGAGCGGAATGTTTTTATAGTAAATTACGTTGATGACTATTTTAAAATTTGTGACGATCAGCTTTGCGGATACGTTAGTACGTTATGGATTGCGAACAGTCCTGAAATTGCGAAATACATTGAAGATAAAGAATTCCTTGCGTCCGAAATAAAACTAGAAAATGCAAGTAGAAATGCTAAGGCAAATGAAGTGCAAAATAAAAAGCGAGAAGATGTATTAATAAAGAAATTAGGTGCTAAAACTTACAATTCTTTAAAAGAAGGTAATTTCTGGCTAGGAATGACTTCTGAAATGGCAATCGTCGCATTTGGTAGTCCAAATGAAATAAACGAAACAGTTGGATCATGGGGAAAGCACGAGCAATGGGTTTACAATAATATTTATCTCTACTTTGAAAATGGGAAATTGACATCTTATCAACGATAAATTTTCCCGCTGTACAAAGTCTTCAACTTTGAGCAATAACAATCTCACTCCTCATAATTATTATACTTTGCAAATCTAAAGGATGTCGCAGATTAACAATCCGTCACCTCAATACACTATCAACAATCTTCTGTTTGATATTCCTTATAATCTGCTTATCTTTAACCTTATCAAAAAAAAACGATAACAACCTTACTTATCAATTCAACTCATGAAAAAAATATTTCTATTTTTAATTACAACACTTACCATTATGATTCACGCACAAAATACGATGGAACCAATTCTTACGGGAAAAATGGCCGCTAAAATAATTCAGGCTGCTTCTGCACAAGCTGAATAAGATGGATTGTTTGTAACCATTACGGTCGTTGATCGATCTGGACAGACGCTCGCCGTGCTTCGTCATCATAATGCGGGAGTTCACACCATTCGTGCGAGTTACAAAAAGGCGTATACGGCGTGTTCCCAAAAACGGGAGACGGCGGTGATCGCAAAAGGAATTAAAGACGGTTCGATCCCCGAAGATATTCGGTATCTGGATGAAAATATTTTAATGATGGATGGCGGAATACCTATTATCATCGATGGAAAAGTAGTTGGTGGAATTGGTGTTGGTGGCGCTCACGGAAGTGAAGATGTCCGCATTGCAAAAGCTGGTTTGACGGTTTTAAAATAAAATCTACAGCGAATTTTTCTTTTTAAAAACAATGTTCATTTATTGAAACGAAACTTTAATCACTAGTTTTGTCACCACTAGAATTTAATATGGAAAAACAAGATTATAAAACACACATCATCGGTGCTGGAATTAGTGGTTTAGTGGCGGCGCAAACACTTGAAAAGGCGGGCATCTCTCCCACTATTATAGAATCCACCGATTCTGTAGGCGGTCGTGTAAAAACTGATCAGGTCGATGGTTATCAACTGGATCATGGTTTTCAGGTTTTATTAAATTCTTATCCGGCCGCGCAAAAATTCCTGGATTACGAGGCTTTAGAATTACAAAACTTTTTGCCGGGAGCTGCCATTTTTACTGATGGAAAAGAAAATCAGATCGGTGATCCCTTGCGCGATTTTTCGCTGCTGTTTCCAACGGTGTTTTCCAGTCTCATTGCTTTGAGTGATAAAATTAAAATTCTTCAGTTAAATTTGAAATTAAAGGCGAAGAGCATCTCCGATATTTTTGCTGAAAAAGAGAAAACGACGCTACAATATTTAAAGGATTTCGGATTGTCGGATCAAGTGATCACGCAATTCTTCAAACCATTTTTCAGCGGAATATTTTTAGAAACAAAATTAGAAACCTCAAGCCGAATGTTTGAGTTTGTCTATAAAATGTTCGGAACCGGAAACGCTGCTTTGCCGAAAGCTGGAATACAGGCTATTCCAGATCAACTGGCTGAAAAATTAAAAACTACAAAAATCCTTTTTAACACCAAAGTTACATCGGTTCAAAACGGATCGATCACCTTAGAAGATCGGCAACTTATAGAAAGTGACTTCACGATTATCGCAACAGATGCCGGTCAATTACTTCCCAACTTGAATCGAGAAACTTTGAGCTGGAAATCATGCGCCACTCTTTATTTTGAAACAGAAAAACGGGTTATTTCGAAACCTTTAATTGGACTTTTGCCGAAAGAAAATACCCTCATCAATAATATTTTCTATCACACGAGTTTAGAAACGTCAATTCAATCTCAGAAAGAGTTGCTGTCTGTAACCGTGGTGGACAATCAAAACTTAAGAGATCAAGAATTGATCGACCAAGTAAAAAGTGAGTTAAAAGAGCATTTTAAGATTGAAGTCATTAGGTTGATCAAGCAGTATGAAATACCACAAGCCCTACCCGATTTACAAAATATCAATTACAGTTTGACAGCAGCAGAAGCGCGCTATTCCGATCAGATCTTCTTAGCTGGTGACACTTTAGTCAACGGCTCACTCAATGCTGCTATGCTTTCCGGTGAAAGTGCTGCTCTTGCAGTAATTGAAGGTTTACGACAAATTGAAAAATAATCAGGTAAAAAGAAAACAGATTTCCTGCAGCTATTATTTAAAAGAAGAGCATAAAAATAGTTGATCGTTTTTTTAATGATTGTAACCAAATTTGACTAAAAATTTTGGTGACCACTTTTAAATACGTTCATTAAAATGATGGAGTTGTCGATATTTTTAACATGATTTTTATAAGGAAAACTTATTGCTTCTTTCTTCTGTTTTGACCTAGAAAAGCTCTAATTTGCAGTGATACAGATGCATAATTTATTCTATAAAAATGGAGCCTCATAAAACAAAGTATTTTACAAAATCGGTCGCTGAAATTTTAGAAGAATTTGGGATTGAATCCGCCAGCGGTTTATCCCAAGAAGAAGCCCAAAATCTAAAAAAAGAGTTTGGATCAAATCGTCTGCAAGCCAAAAAGAAGAAGCCGATTTATAAAATAGTACTTTCCCAATTGCAGGATTGGCTCATTTATGTTCTTTTTGCCGCCGTGATCATCACCTTTTTCATGGGCGAATATATTGACTCGGTTATTATCACCCTCGTTATTTTGATCAATGCCGGGATTGGCACCTTTCAGGAAGTAAAAGCCGGAAAAGCAATTGAGGCACTATTGAAAATGTCTTCTCCGAAAGCTTTGGTCAAAAGAGATGGACAAACCAGAGAAATAGAAAGTTCAGAATTGGTTCCGGGAGACCTTGTGATTTTGGAGGCGGGAAGAGTCATTCCTGCAGATTTGCGTCTGATCGAAACCGTTAATCTACAGATCGAAGAATCTTCACTCACAGGAGAATCTCTTCCGGTTGAGAAAAATGCAGAAAAATCCTTTACTGATCTCAAAGTTCCCTTGGCAGAAATGGTCAACATGTGTTTCATGTCCACGATCGTTACAGCAGGAAGAGGTTCTGGCGTGGCGGTAGAAACGGGAATGAATACCGAGGTGGGAAAAATCGCCGATCTTCTGGATTCACACGTTGATCAGAAGACACCTCTAGAAAAAAAACTAAGTGAACTCGGCAAAACGTTAGGAAAAGTAGCGGTCGGAATTTGCATTGTTATTTTTGGAATTTCTTGGTTTCAGGAAAGAGATCTCGCAGAAATGTTTTTAATTTCTGTTTCCCTCGCCGTGGCTTCCATTCCAGAAGGTTTGGCGGCAATCGTGGCAGTGGTACTTTCCATTGGTGTAACTGCGATGTCTAAGAAGAATGCGATCATCAGAAAACTGCCGGCGGTAGAAACTTTAGGCTCCGTGAATATCATTTGCTCCGATAAAACAGGAACGTTAACCTTAAATAAAATGACTGTTACCGAAGTTTACACTTTAGATGGTGTTGTAGCTTTGGATGATCTACCAATAAATTCAATTTCGAAATCGGTTCAAATGTTGGCCGAAGGAATGATTCTCTGTTCCGACGCAACTCTTGAAAACGATGAATCGACGGGCGATCCAACTGAAATTGCACTTCTTATTTTGGGTGATACTTTACAAATTGACCGAAATAATTTAGCACAGAAAAATCAAAGAATTGGCGAGAAACCTTTTGATAGTGATCGCAAAATGATGTCGGTTTTAATAAAATCAGAAACGGATTGTAAGGTTTTTACCAAAGGAGCTTTGGGCAGCTTGCGCACGGTTGCCGATTTTATTTTGGATAATGGCGAAGTTCGTCCTATTACCGCAGAAGATCATCAGCATTTCAGTGAGGCAGCGCGAAAAATGTCAAACAACGCTTTGCGAACTTTGGCTTTAGCGTATAAAATAGCGGATTCCAGTACCTCTTCAAATCAAATGGAGCAAGGATTGGTGCTACTTGGCTTGGTTGGAATGATTGATCCCGCAAGAGAGGAAGTAAAACCTTCTATTCAGCTGGCGAAACAGGCAGGTATAAAAACGATCATCATTACCGGCGATCATAAAAACACGGCCTTTGCCATTGCAAAAGACCTGGAGGTTGCAGATAAAATGGAACAGGTTATTACGGGACCGGAACTGGATGACTTAAGTGAAAAGGAATTCCTGGAAAATGTGAATAATTATCGGGTGTTTGCCAGAGTTTCGCCACAGCACAAAGTACAAATCGTGAAAGCACTGCAGTCTAAAGGAAATATTGTATCCATGACCGGCGACGGCGTAAATGACGGCCCTTCGCTCACCGTGGCGGATATTGGGGTCGCCATGGGAATCACTGGAACTGACGTCGCTAAAAATGCAGCAGATATGATCTTAACCGACGATAATTTTTCAACCATCGTGGTCGCTATAGAACAGGGACGAAATATTTTCAACAACATTAAAAAATCGGTGATATTCCTTCTAACCTGTAATCTGGGCGAAGTCTTCGTGATGTTTGTGACGCTTTCTCTAGGTTGGCCCGCTCCACTTATCGCAACCCAACTTTTGTGGATCAATTTGCTCACCGATTCTCTGCCCGCAATTGCGCTCGGAATGGATGGCGATGATTCGGAAGTGATGAACGAAAAACCACGCAAGGCGACTGACAGTTTCTTTTCTCACGGTGCCGGAATTCACGTTGTCTTAGGCGGAATATTGATCGGTCTCATTACGATTGTTGCTTTTTGGTACGGATTCTATGAACTTGGCTATTCGCCTTTCGACAAAGAGGTGCCGGAAGAGGTGATAAAAAATGGCCGTACTTTGGCGTTTCTGGTTTTAGTATGTGCACAACTTTTTTATTCTTTAGGTTTAAGAAACAGTAAAAAACCTTTTTATCAATTTAAACTTTTCAGTAATAAATTTTTAAACGGTGCCATTCTCTTGGGATTATTTTTGCAACTGATGTTACTTTTTATTCCTGTACTTCGGAATGCTTTCAAACTTCACATGCCTGATCTGAATGGTTGGTTGATGGCTTTAGGTCTGGGGATTTTACCATTGGTTGTGTTGGAAATTTACAAGATCATAGCACAAAAAAGAACTCGCTAATTAATCAATTCTTTATCAATTAAAAAAGCTATTTTAATAGAGCTGAGTTATCAGCACAAAAAAAAGAGTGGCAAGGTCACCACTCTTTTTAACTTCAAATAAAATTCTTTATTTTGAACTCGATTTTTCATTGCATTTCAATTCATATTGCTCCTTTTCATATTTCAGACACCTTTCTCCCAATGCTTCTGGAACTACGTTTCTAAAAGGGTGAACATCCTGCGGAATTAATTCTACCATAGCATCGATCATGATCTGAGGATCCAATTGTTTTTCTAATAATTTTTTGGCTGCTTTTTCAATGGTTTTTTTGGTCGTAAAACATTCTTCCTGGTCGTACCATTGCTCATAAGTATCGTACATTCTATCATTAAAGCCCGTTTCAAAAGGTCCTGGATTAATGGTGGCAACATCAACTCCGAAATCATGAAGTTCATCTCTTAAACTTTGCGCCACAGATTCCAACGCATGTTTGGACGCGTTGTAAGCTCCCAGATAAGGCGAAGTTGTAAGACCAGCGACAGAAGAAACAAAAATGATCTTACCTTTTCCTTTTTCCACCATTTTTTTGATAATAGGTTGCGTAAATTCTAGCGTTGAAAAAACATTGGTTTCCATTACTTCCCGTAATAACCCAACGGGCATTTCTGCGACAGGACCAGAATGTCCCATCCCAGCATTATTGACTAAAATATCAATATCAAAAGATTGAGCGTGCTGACAATCGAGTTCATCAAACAGATCGAGTTTGATAACCTGTAGATAGTCTTCTAATTTTTCCTTTTTTATAATTTCAAGCAAGGCAGATTTCTGTTCCCATACGTGGACTGCTGCAATTACATGATGTCCTTTTTTTGCTAAACCTATGGCGGTGCCTTTTCCTAGACCGGATCCAGCGCCTGTTATTAGTATTTTCTTCATTTGTTTTTACCGTCAAAAATTAAACCAGCAAATGATAAACTGTGTTAAAAATTGGGACAGGGATTTAAATCATAGTATTTTCGCAAACGAAATGAAAAAGTTTTTTCCAACATACAGAATTTTAAAGACATTCACTTTCCTGATCCTGTTTTTGGTTTTGGCTTTTTCGCCTTGTGGACTAAAACAATCGCTGAAACAGGTTTTCAATATTGACAACGGTTCTTCGCATGTTTCAAAAACGACCTCTTCCTGTCAGTTTGTTCAAACGCAGGTTTCTAAAAAAACGCAGCAGGTTGCGGTCATTAAGAAAGATCATGAAGATTCTGCCCTGAAATTCTCTGTAGATATTTCATCTTCATTATCCAACAAAATTGGTTTTAAAAAAGCCAGATCTGTTCCGCTGTACATTCTCTATCAGCAATTACGTACTTCTTTAGTTTAGTATTCCGACCTTAGATGTCTTTGCATTCTTACCCAGAATGCCCATTTTTAATGTGAATTAAAAAAATCTTTATGAATACCCAAACAAAAAATATAATGAAAAAAGTTTCTAATATCGCCTTTATAGGCCTGATTCTCTCAATGATTTTCGTGCCTGAAGTGAAGGCAACCATGCAGCAAGGTTTAATGAAATTAGGTTTCTTTAATCCTGATTTAAAAGAAATTTCAGTCTCTGTAAATCCGAAAAATTCAAATACGGATCCTGCAAAAGCAGCCAACTACAAAATGAAAATGCTTGATCAGACCGGAAAAAAAGTTTCCCTGGAAGATTTAAAAGGCAAAGTTGTTTTTATTAATTTCTGGGCAACCTGGTGCGGACCCTGTATCGCCGAAATGCCATCTATTCAAAAACTATATGATCAATTTAAAGACAATGATGAAGTTGTTTTTGTCATTTTAGAAGCAGAAGGCAACAAATCTAAGGCAACGAAGTTTATGGAGAAAAGAAAATTGAGTTTGCCTATTTATTATCCAGCGAGTGATTTCCCCGAAGAGTTTTTCCGCGGCAGTTTACCAACGACGGTTATTCTGGATAAGCAGGGAAACATCGCTCATAAAACAGAGGGAATGGCCGACTATTCTGGACAAGATATTGTAGATTTCTTGAATCAAGTAATTGCGATGCATCCTTAAAATACGTTCCTCATTCATTTAAAAATCCAAGTCTTTTTAGAACTTGGATTTTTTTGGTTTAATACTGACTCTACTATTTGTACAAAATTGTTATCTTTAATAAAATTAAAATGATGAAACAGACGACGCTTCTTCTATTCTTTTTAATATGCTCCACCTTTTTATTTGCGCAGAAAATTACTGAGAAGATTTCACCGGAAATCAAATCTGACCCTTCAAATATTTTTAATTTGAAAAAGAAATACTTTGGAGACAGCATTCAAAAAATATCATCTAAAAAACTGGATCGCGTTATTGCTTTACCCAACGCATTTCCTAAAAATCCTGATCTTTATTTGGCCTTAAAGGGAAAGACCCGAAATGACCAACAGTACAAGATTTTAAATGCAATTCCAGAAACGGAAAAATTGAAGTGAAAATTGATAGAAATTCCAAAAATTAGTTTTCGGCATTTACTCTACAACTCAATATTTTATTTAAAATTTATCTCTTCTTTACCATTCGTAAACAGTCCGCTTAAAGAAATACATTTTCATCCTGGATTTGGAATTGTTCCGCACTCGGAAATAGTTTTTAACCGCTACTTTTAAATAAAAATAAAAGTTAGAATTATTACCTTATTAAAAAATCACTAAATTTGAGTAGGTCCGAATAATAATTCAGTTAAAAAACAAATAAAATGCAAGTAGCAGTTTGGGACACCTATGTAACAAAAAAGGACGGCACCGTAATGCACTTCGATATCATTGCTCCGTCTACGATGAAGGATGAAATCACTATTCAGGAATATGGAAAAGAATATTTGAAATCCAAAGGTCAGCCGGAACAACTTTTAACTTCTAAAGAATGCAGTTTCTGTCATATCGAAACGCTGCAACAAGAGTTTGAAGACGAAATTAAGGATAATGGCTACTATATCATTGAAATGGAAAATTGCAATTGATATTTCAATCATTACTAATTACTTTTTATAATTAAAAATTACAACATCATGTGGAAAGAAATCGATGGAAAACTCCAACAGACTTTTAAATTCAAAGATTTTTCTGAAGCCTTTGCCTTTATGACCAGAGTTGCGTTACTCGCTGAATGTCAAGAGCATCATCCTGATTGGTCGAATGAATATAATAAAGTAACCATCAACTTGTATACGCACGATAAAGGTGATGCGATCACTGAAAAAGATCACAAGCTTGCCAAGGCAATTGATCAACTGGTGAAATAAATCAGCCGTTATTTCCTCCTTTGCCCACGATTCTTCTTTATCTAAAAGTAATTTTATTTTAGAAGTGCTTCCGCTTTGGTCTGAAAGATTTTACCTCATCAAAAAATATATCTAGAACAAATGAAAAATCAAGTCATTGTTTTGGCAGAAAGGCCAACTGGGATTCCAAATGAAAATACTTTTCAGTTTAATACTATAGAAATGCCAGAAATCTTAGACGGCGAAGTTTTACTAAAAACCTTGTATGTTTCTGTAGATCCTGGTATGCGAGGTTTTATGAAGAAAGGAACTGATGATGACATTGGAACCAAATACGAAATCGGAAAACCGATAACCAGCCGAACCGTTGCTGAAGTTCTGGAAAGTAAAAGCGAACTTGTAAAAAAGGGAGCAATCGTTCATGGTCGTTTTTCCTGGCAAATTTATCAGACCATTTCCGCTGATCAGGTAGAATTAGTTGATCCGGATCTAGGACCGATTTCAACAGCGGTAAGCGTTTTAGGTGTTCCTGGTTTATCTGCCTATTTTGGAATGTTAAAAATTGGAGGAATTAAAAAAGGAGATACCGTAGTTGTTTCAGGTGCTGCGGGTGGCGTAGGAAGTATCGCTGTGCAAATCGCTAAAATTAAAGGTTGCCATGTAGTCGGAATCGCTGGCTCTGAAGAGAAAATAAAATATTTGACCACCGATTTAGGAATTGACTCCGCCATTAATTATAAAGAGACCAAAGATTTATCCAAAGAGATCGCAAAGCATTGTCCTACTGGCGTTGATGTGTTTTTCGACAACGTTGGTGGAGCAACTTTCGATGCCGTTTTACCGTCCATTAGTAAACATGCACGGTTGGTGATCTGTGGAGAAATTGCTGGCTATAATCAATCGGATCCACCGACAGGAATTCGTCCCAATCATCTTTTAATTCAGCAAAGTGCGCGAATGGAAGGTTTCGTAGTTTTTGATTTTCAAAATGAATTTGAAAGTGCAAAAAAAGAAATGAGTCAGTGGCTTAAAGACGGCAAGATGAAATACCGCGAAAACCTCATCGACGGATTTGAAAATATTCCAGCTGCTTTTATTGGCCTTTTTAAAGGAGAAAATATTGGAAACAAATGGTTAAAGTTGCTGATCCGGATTAACTAAATGCTAAAGATTATCAACTACTAAATCGTTTATTTTTTAATAATCCGTGGAATATCTGCAGAAAGTCGAGTCAG
>NZ_JBGZYM010000022.1:0-9798 GCF_041824135.1 Kaistella sp.
ACAAACTAATATTTTCATGTGCTAATATTTATTGTTTTACTGTTTGCTAAGATAAAAAATTATTTACTATGCATGCATAGTATTTTGAAGAAATTTATATTTCATACATAATTAACCTTTTGGTTGTAAAGGTCTAATCTCTATTTTGCTCGGTAATGTGCGTGGATTCATTTTAAAAATATCCATGATTAATTGACCGATATCTTCGGGTTGAATTTTCCAGGAATCTTTTTCCGAAGGTTCATTTCCATTAAAATGAGTAGAAACTGAACCAGGCATGATGGTAGAAACTTTAATATTGTATTTTCTTAGATCCAACATTGCTGCCTGCGTGAATCCGACGGCTCCAAATTTTGAAGCGTTGTAACCTGAACCGTTCTCAAAGAAGTTGGTTCCTGCTAAACTTGAGATGGTGATGAAATATCCTTCCGTCTTTTTTAATTCTTCAACTGAGGCTTTTAACGTATGGAAGATTCCGGTAAGATTAGTGTCAATGATGGACGACCATTCTTCGGTAGAAAGTTGATCAACGGGTTTAAAAACTCCCAAACCTGCATTGGCAATGACATAATCAATTTTTCCGAATTTTTTGGTGATTTCGGCGACTGCGTTTTTTTCGTCTTCAAAGTTCTTCACATCAGAACCTATTCCAAAAACTGGAGCTTCCATCGTAGATAATTGGTTTGCAACTTCTAATGCATCTTCTTTGTTACGTCCGGAAATAGCAACAGTGATTCCATGTTTATGCAGTACTTCTGCAATTCCTAATCCAATTCCCTTTGTTCCACCAGTAATATATGCTACTTTATTTTTCATTTTATTTAATTTCCTTAAAGATAAAAAAAGTAGGTGACGTAGGAGAATTTCTGCCATTTTAATTGCTGAAGCATCCCATTTTGAAAATCTATCACCATTAAATTTCGCATAAAAAAAACGCCTCGAAATTGAGGCGTTCTAAGTTTTAAAATAATTAGAAATTATTTTTTGATGAACTTTTCGGTTTGTGTTCCATTCTCAGTTTCAAACTTAACAATGTAAACTCCTTTTGCAAGGTTTGTTACATTTACTTGGCCGTTAGAAACTTTTGAAGATGAAACAGTTCTACCTGCAGCATCAAAAATTTGAGCAGAGAATACTTTTCCACTAAAGTTTAAATAATCTGAAGTTGGATTAGGATAAACCGCTATTTTTGAATTTGTAGATTGTACATTACCTGTTGCAAGAGCTGCTTCATTGTTCACAGCAATTCTGTCAATATAGCCATTACCGCCATAATTATCATGAACAAATCGTAAATCTGTAAAATTATATTCTTGAAAGAAAGGTGCTGTTAAAATACGAGTACCATCTAAGTAATAAGTGATTCCAGTGGCTGTACCAACAACTTTCAAACGGTACCACGTATTAGGCAACCATGTTCCTGTAGTGGTCTCAAATGTAGAAGAGGTTCCCACAGTCTGTGCCGCTAAGATAGAGCCTGTTTCAGTAAATCTTACTCTAACTACGTAAACACCACCAGCTGGTCCTGCACCAACGGTTTGAAATTCAAATGCCGAAGCGTTTGCATCCTGTTGCGTAAGTCTGATATCAAATGAAAGTGTGAAATCATTATAGGCTACGGTTTCATTGAGTGTTTTGAAAGCTCCCACGATCGGATTGGCTTGACCAGGAAAAGCGCTTTCTTTGGTAATTAGCAAAGAATTAACACCATCCGTTGCCAACTGATCAGAAATCACTTGGTTGGTAACAAAGGTACCAGGACCAGTTCCTGTAGTAGTCCAATTTGATTGACCATTAATATTTCCTAAAACGTAACCTTCTGTGCCTTCAAAGGAAATTAATTGTTGCGAAAATAAACTTAATGAGCTAACTGTCATTAAAGATAATAGAATTTTTTTCAAGATATATTTTTTTTAAATTAAGTCGCAAGATAAATAAAAAATTTAAATTAAAAAAGAGCATCAATAACAAAAAAGCCATTTCCTTTCGGAGATGGCTTTTGTATCAATGCTACTTTGTGTAATTCTCAAAGAATAACGGAATACTTTCAATTCCTTTATAAAAGTTGAAAAGACCATAATGCTCATTCGGGGAGTGAATCGCATCGGAATCTAATCCAAAGCCCATCAATACTGATTTGGCTTTCAAAACTTGTTCAAACATCGCCGTGATAGGAATACTTCCTCCACTTCTATATGGAAGGACTTCTTTACTAAAAGCAGTTTCCATAGCAGTTTTCGCTGCTAAAAATTCTTTAGTGTCACTAGGCAAAACGTAAGGCATTCCACCATGGTGCGGATTTACTTTTACTTTTACGTTGGCTGGTGCAATTTTCTCAAAGTATTTGGTGAACTTTTCGGTGATTTCATCTGGAGTTTGATAAGGAACCAATCTCATTGAAATTTTAGCAAATGCTTTAGACGGAATAACCGTTTTTGCACCTTCGCCAATATAACCGCCCCAAATTCCATTGCAGTCTAAAGTCGGACGAATCGATGTTCTCTCTAAAGTGGTGTATCCTTTTTCCCCTTCTACTCCATTTAATCCGATTGATTTTTTGAAATGTTCTGGATCGTCTTTCAACTTATTCATATCGGCTCTTTCTGCATCAGAAACCGTTTCTACATTATCATAAAAGCCATCAACCGTAATATGTCCATCTTCATCGATCAAATTCGCAATCATTCTCGAAAGAACGTGAATAGGATTTGGAACTGCTCCACCATACAAACCAGAGTGCAGATCACGGTTTGGTCCTTCTACTTCCACTTCCACATAACTCAAACCACGTAAACCTGTAGTTACCGTTGGTTGCTCATTAGAATAAATATGCGTGTCTGAAATCAAAATAACATCACAGGATAATTTTTCTTTATTTTCATTCACGAAAGCTTCTAAACTTTTAGATCCAACTTCTTCTTCACCTTCAAAAATAAATTTAACATTACAAGGCAAAGTATCGGTTTTCATCATCGCTTCAAAAGCTTTGATGTGCATAAAGAACTGTCCTTTATCATCAGCAGAACCTCTGGCGAAAATGGCTCCGTCCGGATGAATTTCTGTTTTTTCAATGTAAGGTTCAAAAGGTGGCTTGGTCCATAACTCCAATGGATCTGGCGGTTGTACATCGTAATGTCCGTAAACCAAAACGGTCGGCAAATTTTTATTAATTAATTTTTCACCGTAAACAATTGGATATCCTTTGGTTGGGCAAACTTCAACTTCGTCTGCTCCTGCTGCTTTCAAAAACTTTGAAACTTCATCAGCACATTTTAACACTTCATCTTTATAAGCAGGATCTGCACTGATAGAAGCTATTTTCAACAATTCAAAAAGTTCATCTACATAACGCTGTTTATTTTCTTGAATGTAATCTAAGGTTTCTTTCATTTTATTTTAATTAAAATTATTTAACATCGAACTTTGTAAAAATAAAAAAAATGTCTCGCCGAAGCAAGACATTTACCTTTTAATATGTGAAAAGTCCTATTTAGTTGGAGTTGACGCAGGCATTTCGGTTGCCATCGCACTATCCGCTTTCATTACTACTGGTTGAGCAACTACTTTAGAACTGTCAGCTGCCATCATTGCTGCAGATTTCTGAGCATCCGCTGCGTTTACTGCTGCAGTTGCTTCATCGCTCATTACGTCATCGCTGTATCGCTCGACACCATGTTCCATTTTCAACACTCCTTTGTTTCCACCTGCTTGAATTTTTTGACAACTAGCGGCTAAACCTGCGATTGCTACGACTAAAATAATTTTTTTCATATCTACTTTATGATGATTAAGAATCTGTATAATTTTCAATGCCCCAAAAGTAAGAAATATTACCATTTTTAACAAAGGTTTTCTACAAATTCTAAACAGTTCTTAAAATAATTTTATTTTTCTGAGTTTGAGTAAAAATTAAGTAGTCATTTCCACCATCTTTAATTTTATATTTTTTCTTAATTTCATCTGGAGTTAAAGGATAATTTTTTGAAATAATATTAAACTTCTCGCCCTTTTTTATTTGTTTCGAATCAATGATTTCTACTTTTAAAACTCTTCCGGGAAAGGTTTCTATAAGTTCATCTGAAGTATAAAAATGAGAATTAGGATGTAATTTTTTTAAATTGAATTTCTCTGAAATACTATTAAATCCGCCTGATTTTAAAACGGCGTTATTTGGGATATACAAATATTGAAGTGGTTCTGAAAATTCTGAAATAGCAGATTTCTCGTCTTCAAAATTAAAGGAAAAAGAATGCTCTTCACTTTCAAGATTGAAGCAACTGATTGTAGTATGCTCTTTATCTTTCTTTGAATGCATAAAAATCAGCAATTCCTTCACTTCATTTCTGACGGCGATAATTTGAATTTCTGCAATATTCTTTAACGCTGAAATCAAATAAGAAATATCGATCAACGGAGAAAGTTTAATAATAATCTGATCAGAAATGTTCAATAGCTGATCCTGAATTTCTAAGAGGTTTGGCGATAAGTCTTCCAGTAAAAATTTCTTGTTTTTATGTTCGTCTCGTCTGGCTGGATCGAGATAGATCAAATCAAACTTTTCTTTATTTTGCTTTAAGAAATTTTCTAAATTTTCAATAATGAAATTTGCGTTTCTATCTAAAATTTTCCAGTTGTGTTTTACAATTTCTGACAATTCAGAATTCTGTTCCACCAAAGTAACTTCTTCAAAATTTTGAGAGAGAAAATAAGCATCAATTCCAAAACCGCAAGTCAAATCAACAAAACTTTTACCTTTTAAATGTAGAGCTTTAAATTCTGCCGTAGCTTGTGAAGAAGCCTGTTCTAAATTCAAATTGGGTGGAAAGATAATTCCATCTTTTAATAAATAAGGAAATTTCTTTTGTGCAACTTTCTTACCTTTTATCTGCTGTACAATTTCCTGCATTGACACTTCTGCAAAAGGTGATTTCTTCAACAACAAAGAATGCAAATCCGATGTGAGATTTGCATTGAGATAATTCAGGACTTCTTTATTAAGTATATTTTTCACCCTATTTTTATTTAAAACCACAAAAGTCACAAAAGTTTTTGACAAGATTTAATTATTCCTTTATTATGGAAGAAAAAAATCGTGCATTATTGGCAAAAATTACTCAAACATCTCGGCCAAACGAACTGCTTTAATTTCGTTTGGTGAATACAATTCTTCGGCAGACTTTGTTTTCTCTAATTTAGGATAGAGATTCACACCGATGATTTTGACTTTTCCTTCTTCAAACCAATTTTGCTCTTTGATCGCTTGGTCGTAGATTTTTTGTTGAACTCTTCCACTTTTTAAAAGTTCGCAATATCCACCTTCATTTTCCATTTCTAAAAAAAGCTGCCAGGATTTCTGTGCAAATTGTTGCGTTATATCTTCGACATAATACGATCCGTTTCCGGCATCATCGAAAACATTAATGATACTTTCGTAGGCTAAAACGATTTGTTGCTTAAACGAAATTTCCTCCGAAACAGAATTGGAATTTCCAATTTTATAATCATTACTAAATACGGCATCTGCGCCACCAATCATCGCCGCCGAAAGTTCTAAGGTCGAACGAATGAGATTATTTTCAGCATCATTTTTTGATTTATTTCTTAATGAAGTCTCCGCAAAAATAAATGGAATTTCATCTAAACCAAATTCTTTCGAAAGTTGATTAAAGACTAATTTCAAAGCTCGGACTTTAGCAATTTCAAAGAAATAATTTCCGCCAACAGCGATCCTAAAAACAATCTTATTTAAAATTTCGGCTCCGAATACCTCGGTCAGTTCTTTGGTTTTTGCCAGAGCAATTGCTAATTGCTGAACGATGTTCGCTCCTGAATTTTGATGCAAAGAAATATCAACGCAAAGATTTCGTTCAAAGTTTTTGGCTAATAATTCTTTTGCCAACTGCTGATTGAGTTCACCAGTTTTATCTTCTGTAAAAATATCAACTAAAGAAAAATAACGATTATTTTCATCGATTGAAATATGTTCGGCTAAATCTTTATCGTTGACGAAAAGTACTTTCTCCTGCAGATCCTCCACATTATTATTCAATAGAAATGCAAATACATTTTCTTCTGCACTTTCATGATAAAGAGAGACAAGATGCGTAGATTCCTCTACTTTAGGAAGATTGCTCAAAGGTTTTGGAACAGAATCGTAATAAGGTTTCACTACAATTCCTTCCAAATTTTCTTTAGATAAAATATCATAGATATTTTCTGTTTTCATTTGTTTCTGAACAACAGATTCCCAATCTTGAAGTGACGTTTTTTTAAACATAATTTATATTATCGCCAATTACCTGGCTTTTAACTAAAAAAAACAGCCTTAAACGACCATTTTTCTAATCTTAAAAAATTAATCTTTAACAATATTTACTCTTAAAAAAATATTGCCAGAAAAAGTATTATTTAATTTGTTGATATCATAACCCGCATTAATTCCCATTCCTACCCGTTTAGAAGCTCCGGTCGTCAGTGCTACTTTAAGCGGAAAATTTACAACGGAATTTTTAATTTGCTCCTCTGTAAAATACAACTCACTGTTTTGATGATAATATCCTATGCCGGCATTCGGTTCGATTGCTAACCAATCTAACAATTTAAACGACCTGCCATACAATAGATTAAATCGGTAAAACTTGTAATCTCCGCCAACACCAACCAGTCCGTCGCCGACTCCACCACCTGTCAGAAAATCCAAAGAGATCAAATTTTTATCAATACGAACGGTGTTACTTAAATTGAAAGTTAATCCGCCACTTTCATTTTCGGTACCACTATTTTTAAGTTTTACACTAAATCCACCAAATCCTACATCAATATTTTTATACTCAATTTTAGTTTGAGCAAAATAAAAAGCAGAACTAAGACTGAATAGAATTACAAATTGCTTTTTCATATTATTTCGATTGAAGTAATTTAAAACCTAAAAATACTAAAAGAGAATTATTTCTTCACGGAATTCGTACTATCAACCACCAAAATGAAAATCTCTTCATTCGGTTTTTTCATGAAATAATTTTCGCGGGCATACTTTTCTTTCTCGTCTTTATTATTCATGAGCTTTTTGTAAAACTCGTCATTTTTCTGATATTCTGATTTATAATAAGCTAGTTGGGTTTCATATTTATTGACCTCGCCATTCAACTCATTAATCACCAAAAAAGAAGTACTATCAAAGAAAACCATCCACATTAAGAACAGAAAAATTGTCACGAAATATTTATTCACCACATACTTTTGGATGAATTTTAATTTCGATGATTTGGGTTTTATTTCTTTAATTAAGTCTTCCATTTTAATGTGTTTTTTTCAAAGTATTATTAATAACGGTCGAAAGAAAGTCAATAGCAACGGTATTTTGCTTCATATTCGGAACGATTAAGTCAGCTTCATTTTTAGACGGTTCAATAAATTCCTGATGCATCGGTTTTAAAGTCGTTTGATAACGGTGCAAAACTTCCTGCAAATCACGACCGCGTTCCTGCGTGTCACGACGAATTCTGCGAATCAACCGTTCATCAGAATCGGCATGTACAAAGACTTTTAAATCATATTCTTTCAATAATTCAGAATTAGTCAAAACTAAAATTCCTTCCACGATCAAAACATTTCTGGGATCGATGGAAACGTGATCACCTGTTCTGGAGTGCGTTACAAAAGAATATAAAGGTTGTTCAATTGTTTCACCGTTCTTCAAGGCTTTAACGTGTTTAATCAACAATTCAAAATCAATGGATTTCGGATGATCGTAATTTAAAACCTCTCTTTCCTGCAAGGTAAGATTTGGATTATCATGATAGTAATTATCCTGAGAAAGTACATTGACCCCTTCTGTATTGAGTTGCTGAAGAATTTTATTAACAACAGTAGTTTTTCCAGAGCCGGTTCCTCCTGCAATTCCGATTACGAGCATATATTTTGTTTTTACAAATATAAGATTTTGTGCTAAACTCTTCGGTAAAACGAGCTCTAAATTATTTTGAAGAAAATTTTAAACTTTTCGTTCAATATTAAAGATATAATAAATTACGGCTACAACTCGGGCTAAAAACTCTCGCGACTGATTTCTGTAATAACTTTTATTTGCTAAAACATCCTGTGCATCGAAACCAAGCGCATTCATTCCGCTATTTCTGGCGTAGAACAAAGCACGCAAATTATGGAATCCCTGCGAAACAATGATCACCTCTTTTTGATGATACACCTGCAGACAATTTTTGATGCTGGCTTGGGTTTTAAAGCCTTTTGGATCTTCAATGATAATATTTTCGGGAACACCTTCCTGGTAAACAAGGTAATTTTTCATTGCGGCAGGTTCATCGTATCCTTTACTTTTTTCGCCGCTAACGATGATTTTTTTAATTTTTCCGTGGTGGTATAAAAGTGCAGTGGCATCCATTCGAGAAGTAAAATAGGGATTTGAAACCCCCGATTTCATTTTCGGCGATGTTCCTAAAACAAGAGCCGTTTCCCGCGGTGGAATCTTAGAGATCTTGGTATAAGTTCGGCCATTCGTAACTGCAAACACCCAAATATTAGCCAAAATCATTAGTAGAATCCCGATTTCGACGAGATTAAAAAATGATTTCAAAAAGTCTAATATTTTTTTCAAAATGGTTATATTAAATCAAAATTAACTTTAATATTTTTACTTAAAACGACTGACATACAAGCGAGTATTTTTCCAGCCGCTTCTTCTTTTTTAGTCAAATATTCATTTTCCAACAACTCCACTTCACCTTCTTCCAAAATGCATTCGCAACTTCCACAAATCCCCGATTTGCAGGAATAAGGAACCGGAAATTTCTGAATCAATAGCTGTTGCAACAGTCGCATTTTATTATTCTGTAGCGTAGTTTCGTATTCTTTGTTAAAAAGTTTAAAACCGACTTCGATATTTTCAATTAAAGGAAATTCCTTTTCAACCGGATAAATATCTTCATTAAATTCCTCAAACAATTCAAAGTGAATATTTCTTTTCTGAATCCCGTGCTGGTAACACGCATTGGCAATTGATTTTATCATCTCTCCTTTGCCACAAATTAGTACTTCATCAACTGCATCCCAAATTGTACTTTCTTCATCGGTATCATCTAACTGCAAAATTTGATTGATGATCAGTGCGACTTTCTTCGCATTTAACCGTCCTTCAAAAAGTCCGTTGCCCACTTTTTCCTGAGAATAAAAATAATGAATTTCTAATCGCTCTGGATATTGCTTTATCAGTTCGTCCAATTCATTTTTAAATGCAACTTCTCTTCTGGTCTTATTTCCATAAAAAAGAAAAAGTCGAGTTCGAGGTTCGGTATGTAAAATGTTTTTGAAATGACTCAAAATCGGCGTTATTCCAATTCCACCCGCAAAACCCACAATGGTTCGAAATTCATGCGGTTTGGAAACGATTGTAAATCTTCCTCGAGGTTCTGAAACATTTATTAAATCACCAATTTCTAAATTTTTAAATAATGAATTTGCAAAACTTTCTTCACTGCTAATTTTAATTCCTAAAGTGATTTTACCTTCGTACGGCGCCGAGGTCATCGAGAAATCTTTCTGTACCTGATTTTCGTTATTTAAGGATTGAAGCGTTACATATTGTCCTGCTTCAAATTGATATTGCGAAGACAATTCTGCCGGAATTTCGAATTCAAGCGCAAAAGTAGTTTTGGTAAGTTCTTGCTTTTTCGCTAATTTTAGCGGGTGAAATTCGATTTGTCTGGCTTTAGATAAGAGATTTTCCATAATAATTAAGAATTCAAAAATAATAAAAATAAAATGAAAAAATTGATTTTAAGT
>NZ_JBGZYM010000023.1:0-5346 GCF_041824135.1 Kaistella sp.
CCGTGTCCTAGATTGGCAATGTACCGGTCTTTCCCAAAACGATTAATCATTTCGCCTACCATTTTCGTGATGGTTGCGGGTGAAGAGTTCAATCTGTTAGGATCAAAATTCCCTTGCAAAGTCATGGTGTGATTCGTTAGCGTTCTTGCTAATTCCGGAGTGATTGTCCAGTCAACACCCAATGCAGAAACTTTAGATAAAGTCATTTCTTCTAAAGCGAACCAACATCCTTTACCAAAAACCACAACATGCGTTAACGGACTTAAGGCTTCTACAATTTGATTAATATACGGCCAAGAGAATAGTTGATAATCTTCTGGTGACAACGATCCGCCCCAAGAATCAAATACCTGAACCGCTGAAACTCCTTTTTCAACTTTTCTTTTCAAATAAGCGATTGTCGTATCAGTGATTTTCTGTAATAATAAATGAGCTGCTTCAGGATTTCTGAAACAGAAGCTTTTAGCAACATCCCACGCTTTAGAACCTTTTCCTTCGATGCAATAACAAAGGATTGTCCAGGGTGAACCGGCAAAACCGATCAAAGGAATGTCATTGTCTAACTTTATTAAAGTAAGTTCGATGGCGTCAAAAACGTATCCTAGAGTATCATTAACATCAGGAACTTCAATATTTTGAACATCTTCTAAAGTACGAATTGGTTTTTCTAACCAAGGCCCAATTCCTTCACGCATCTCGAAATCCATGCCCATCGCTTGGGGAACAACTAAGATATCGGAGAACAAAATCGCGGCATCCAAAGGATATCTGCGAATCGGCATCATGGTAATTTCCGACGCCAATTCTGGCGTACGACATCGGGTGAAGAAATCATATTCATCACGCATCGCACGAAATTCAGGCAAAAATCTTCCTGCCTGTCTCATCATCCAAACCGGCGGACGTTCTACTGTTTCGCCTCTTAATGCCTTTAAATATAAATCGTTTTTAATCATAATCTTTAAATAAAATCAGAAACCGAAGTTTCTTAATGGGAGGTTACGGTTTCTCCTTCTTTTTTAACTAATTTAAGCAAAGCGCTTAAGTCATTGTCTTTGCCTATAAATATTTTTTGAGTAGTATATTTTGCAACTTCTGCTGCGGTCGTTTCGCCAATCGCGTAGATTTGCTGAAAGTCGAGTTTGTTATTTTTGACGAAACTGCGTACACCGCTTGGGGAGAAAAATGCAATTGCATCATGCTTTTCCGTATGTTCAGGGAATAACAATTTAGTTTCATAAACGACCACTTTCTTGTAACCTATGTTTTGTAAAGGTAATTTCTCCTGAAGAATGTCTAAGGCTAAATTCCCACAGAAGTGGATAAACTTTTCTTTAGAACAACTTTCAATAATGAATTCTGAAAGTTCTTTTGCATTCTTCTTGGTTTTAAAAACTCCAAAACCATATTTTCGCAAGTGTGCTTTCGTCTTTTTTCCGACGCAGTAAATTTTGTTGTAATTTTTATCGGCAAAGTTTTCCTGAGGTTTAAAACCATTTTTGAAAAATGACTCTACTCCATTAACACTGGTGAAAATTAAAGATTTGTTTCCTAAAGGAAATGGTGCAAGCTCGAGAAGATTAATTTTAATAACCTCTAAAAAATGACTTGAAAATTCTGTCCCAAGGATTTTAGCAACTTCTTTTTCATCAAGCTTTTTTGTAAACAGAATATTCATTAAAAATAAATTATCAATAATTCCTATTATATACTACGTTTGAGAATACTAGTGCAGGCGCAATTTAATTTCTTGCATCAACTCTCTTCCGCCGTCATTTAAAATTTTCTGAGCCAATTGCTCACCGAAATTTTCATGGTGATTCCAGGAGAAAATCTCGTCGATTTCGAGACAGTTTTTTCCATCTAAAGAACATAATCTTCCGATAAATCTCACTTCATCTTTTTCATTAATTTCTGCAAAAGCTCCAATTGGCGCAGTACAACCTCCTTCTAAAGCCCTTAGGAAATTTCTTTCAACCTCGATACAAATACGGGTTTTGCGATCGTTAACTTCTTCGAAAAGAGATTTGATCTCATGATCATCGGCTCTTGCACAAACAGCAACAACTCCTTGCGCCGGCGCAGAAATCATCATCGGAAGAAATTCATAATCAACAGATAAACCCATTCTTTCAATCGCTGCCAAAGAGAACAAAGTAGCATCGAAATCCTGATCTTCTAATTTCTGAAGACGCGTCTGTACATTTCCGCGGATGTCACAAAATTCTGTTTCAGGATAATGTTTTGCCCAAAAGGCACGACGTCGTAAACTGCTGGTTGCAATTTTCAATTCGTGTAATTCTTTATTTTTCGACGTTGATTTTCTTACCAAGACATCTTGCGGAAAATCACGTTTTAAAACCGCGATGATCTCTATATTTTCGGGAAGTTGTGTTGGAATATCTTTTAAAGAATGAACGGCAATATCCACTTCTTTATTCAATAAAGCAATATCCAAATCTTTGGTGAAAACTCCGGTAATGCCCATTGCATAAAGCGGTTCGGTAAGATTTTTATCTCCTGTAGAAATAATCGGAGTGATATCGGTTTTATAATTATTGTTTTGCAGATTGCGGGCAACTTCTCTTGCCTGCCACAATGCAAGTGGTGAATTTCTTGTTCCTATTTTAATGCTTCTCATTGAACTCTTTATTTGGTTGCTCTACTAAAATTTCGTGCATTAATTTACTAATTTCTTCGGCTTTCCAAGGATTATCAATCATATATTTCGCAAAACGATTGGTGATTTTCTGAATCATCTTGTCGGAAAGCTGCATATCATCCACTTCTATATAATGATGTTTCTTGTGAATCTTATGCATTTCATTGCGCTCCATATTTTTTAACATCGCTTTTAAATGATGAATATTTGGAGCTAATTTTCTTTTCTTTTCCCATTCCAGAAAGTCTTTGGTCATTTCTTTAATGATCTCCTCGGCTTTTGGAATTTCCTTTTGACGTTGTACCATCGTCTCATTAATGTGAAGCGATAACTGATCCACATCAACCAAACTTACGTTTTCATTTTCCATTACATCTTTCGCCACATTATTGGGAATGGAAAGATCAATCACCAAAGTTTCCTTTCCATTAGGGAAATGCGACTTATTAATGATTGGATGTTGAGCTCCGGTGGCTACAATCAAGATATCTGTTTTGCTTAACTCATCTTGAAAAGTATCAAACTCAATATACGGAATTTGGTATTTTTCAGCAATTTTCTCTGCTTTATCAGCTGAACGGTTGGCGATTTTTACTTTAGGCTTGTAAACATGCTTCACCAAATTTTCTACGGTGTTTTGTCCGATTTCTCCGACACCTAAAAGTAGAATGTTTTTATCTGAAATTTGAAGCTGATTTTTTAAAATATAATGAACCGCAGCATAAGAGACCGAAGCTGCTCCGTTGGAAATACCCGTTTCGTTCTTAATTCTTTTAGAAATCTGAATTGCAGAGTTGATGGCTCTTTCCATGAAAGGATTAGAATATTTCTTTTCTTTTCTAAAACGGTGGTAAGCATTTTTGATTTGACCAATGATTTCAAAATCACCAATAATCTGGCTTTCCAGTCCTGCAGCAACGCGGAAAAGATGATTCAGGGCTTCTTCATGTTTTACAATATTGACATATTTCATGAAGTCGGTTAGACTAACGCCCACAATTTTGCAGTATAATTCTGCGATCAAAAGATAATTTTGAGTGGTGGTATAAATTTCGGTTCTGTTGCAAGTGGAAACCACAAACGCATCGCCTAAATTCATATCGTGAATTTCGCTTACGAAATGTTTTATATTCTCATCAAAAAAGGCAAATTTTCCCCGTATTTCTGCATCAGCTTTTTCAAAACTGACACTAAGAACGGCGAAATTAGCGGTTTGATGAATGTTATTATCCTTAGTCATAGAGCAATCGCAAATTTAAGGTTTTAAATTGAATTGGTGAAGGATATAAAATATGAAGATTATCACCAAAATCTATACTTGCTTCTCAAAAATTGAGAAAGATTGGCGAAAATGAAATATTTTGGAAATTAAAAAGTTATGATAGAATCACCTTCAAAAATTATTAAAATTTTAACCAAAATTAGCAAAAATCTAATTTTTAGAACGGTTCTAAATTTATATCTTTGTACACTTAAAAAAATTAGCAGAAAATGGGGTTATTTGATATGTTCACGCAAGATATTGCGATTGACTTAGGTACAGCAAACACACTTATTATACACAACAATAAAATTGTGGTTGATCAACCATCGATTGTAGCGATTGAGCGTTCAACCGGAAAACCAATTGCAGTTGGGGAGCAAGCGAAACACATGCAGGGAAAAACGCATGAAGATATAAAAACAATCAGACCTTTGAAAGATGGCGTAATCGCTGATTTTCACGCATCTGAGCACATGATCAAGGAGTTCATTAAACAAATTCCGGGAATCAAGGGAAAACTTTTTCAACCGACTTTAAAAATCGTAATTTGTATTCCATCTGGAATTACCGAAGTTGAAAAACGAGCGGTAAGAGATTCTGCTCAAAAAGTAAATGCAAAAGAAGTTCGTTTAATTTATGAACCAATGGCAGCTGCAATCGGTGTCGGAATCGATGTACAGAAACCGGAAGGAAATATGATCATCGACATAGGTGGTGGTACTACTGAAATCGCAGTGGTTGCTCTAGGAGGAATCGTTTGTGACAAATCTGTAAAAATCGCAGGTGACGTATTTACCAATGATATCGCTTACTATTTAAGAACGCATCATAATTTATATATTGGGGAAAGAACTGCGGAGAGAGTAAAAATCGAAGTTGGTTCTGCGGTTGAAGATCTTGATGTTGATATCGAAGATATTCCAGTTCAAGGACGTGATTTAATTACGGGTAAGCCAAAAGAAATTATGGTGAATTACAAAGAAATCGCACGCGCTTTGGATAAATCGATTGTTAGAATTGAAGATGCGGTTATGGAAACACTTTCATTAACTCCACCAGAATTAGCGGCTGATATTTACAAAACAGGAATTTATCTTGCTGGAGGTGGTGCTTTGTTAAGAGGACTTGCAGACAGACTTCACAAGAAAACTGGCTTACCGGTTTTTGTAGCTGAAGATCCACTAAGAGCGGTAGTTCGTGGAACAGGAATCGCTTTGAAAAACATGGATAAATTCAACTTCTTAATTAAATAATTAATCACTTTTTTACGAAATTAACGGATGGGATTTTTGCTGAGATTGTTTTCGAAGAACAGTTTATTCGTCTTCTTTATATTTCTGCAACTCATAGCTATCGTATTGATTTTCAGCAGAAACTCAATGCAACAGTCGTGGATTGCAGGGCAATCTGCTGCATTTAA
>NZ_JBGZYM010000024.1:0-22592 GCF_041824135.1 Kaistella sp.
AAATAATTATTTTTTAGCCAGAAATCATACCATTTCTGTTCTGTTTCCTGTGGCGTATATTTCTCTGAAATCTGCATATAATATATCTTTGGCTTAATAGGTGCAAAAATAGGGAAATAAAAAAAATTGACCTTACTAATAAAAAAATATTTAACTTTGTTTGTTAAATTCAATCAAATAATCAAATTTTTAAAAAATAAAAAGATGAAAAAAATCTTCGCAGGCCTATTTTTAGCCGGATCCTTTGCACTAGCCTCAGCACAAACTATTTCTTTTGACAAGACCGTTTACGAATATGGAAATGTTGCCGTTGGTGCAGATGGACATAGAGTTTTCGTTATTAAAAATACGGGAGACAAACCTCTTATTATTACACGGACTCAAGCATCTTGTGGTTGTACAACTCCAGAAGTTACCAAAGACCCAATTATGCCAGGAAAAACAGCTGAATTAAAAGTGGGTTACGATACGAAAATCGCAGGTCCTTTTACCAAAATCATCGAAGTATATTCTAATGATGCTGAAAACAGCAGGTCAGTGATTACCATTAAAGGTAATGTTACAGATTCTCCAGCAGTTGCGATAGCTCCACAAGCTACAGCTAAAGCAGAAACCACCATGATGAAAATGGAAAAAGCTGCACCTGCTGCAAAAGCAAAAAGAGCTGTTGCAAAATAAATGTAATTTGTTTTTACAGATAAAAATTTAAAATCATTTCATTATTGAAATGATTTTTTTTATTTTAGTACAAATATTAAAATTATGGATTTAGATTTTACAGATAATTTCATGGTAGAAGGAAAATTCTCTATGAAAGATTTTTCAACCGAATATGAAGGAAAATTATCCAAAGCCGATGGAAAAAAAATGTTGGCTAAAGAGCAGGAAAAACTTCGAGAACTTCAGGAGAGATTATACAGCGATGGCAGTAAATCGATACTAATTGTTCTACAAGCCATGGATGCTGCTGGAAAAGACTCCCTGATCAAGCATGTTTTCGGCGGTGTAAATCCGCAAGGTTGTACGGTCACCAGTTTCAAAACGCCAAACGATAAAGAATATGCTCACGATTTTCTCTGGAGACATTACCTGGCACTACCTGAAAAAGGAAAAATCGGAATTTTCAACAGAAGTCATTATGAAAGCGTTTTGGTCTGTAAAGTTCATCCCGAATATAATTTAAGCGAAAAGGTTTGGAAAGATGTCGATGATTTTGATAATGAATTCTGGGAAAACCGATATGAAAGTATTAGAAATTTTGAAAAGCACCTAGCTGAAAACGGAACTACGATTATTAAAATTTTTCTAAATGTTTCGCAGAAAGAACAGAAAGAAAGATTTCTGGACCGAATTAATGAAGAAGATAAAAACTGGAAATTCTCATCTGCTGACTTAGCTGAAAGAGCATTATGGCCAGATTATATGAATGCTTACGAAGAAGCAATTAATGAAACCTCAAAAGATTACGCACCTTGGTTCGTAATTCCGGCTGATAATAAATGGTTTACAAGAGTTGCGGCGATTCAAATTATCATTGATGCCATGGAAAAAATGGATTTAAAATATCCCGAACTTTCAGAAAAAGAAACCTTAGCATTGGAAGACGCGAAAAAAGAACTGGAGAGCGAATAGCAGGAAGAATACAAAAACATGAATGGTGAATGGCGAAAATAAAAAAAGCAGGAATTTAAATTCTGCTTTTTTATAAAAACCCACAAGAAAAACGATAAGCCGGATTCTGTAAATTGACCGAAGTCAAAACGCCTGTTATTTATCTACGTCTTACATTGCTGCAAAACTTTAGCTGATTACCCCTCGGTTTTTGGAACGAGCCGCTCCTATTTTCATTGCTGAAAAAATCCGATATACTTAACATTGCACCGCAAAGAGTTTACCTGGTTTCACTATAAATTAATATACATACTTTCTGTTGCACTTGTCCTGATCTCACGACCGACGGATGTTATCCGCTTTGCTGCCCTATGGTGTCCGGACTTTCCTATCCCAAACGAATTTGGAATCAACAGGCTGTTTTTCTTGTGGGCGACAAAGATACATAAAGTTGAAATGTACCGACTTTATTTTTTTGGAAAGAATTTTGCTATGACAAGAACTTGTCAATTTTTGATACATTTGAATTATGAACTATTACGAAACAATAATGTCCGTGCTCGATAAATGGTACACAGGTTTTGCAGAGGCGACTCCGCGACTAGCCGTTGGAATCTTGGTCTTTATCCTCTTTTTAACCATGAGTTCTTTTCTGAGTAGAGTTTCTGTGAAGATTTTTCACAAATTTTTCCCGAAAAGTAAAAACAAATCGATTGTTACTTTAATTAAAGTTTTCAAATTCCTCATTATCCTTTCAGGTGCCTTTATCTCCTTAGAAATAATGGGAATGGGCGGTTTTGTACTGAAATTTATTGGAAGTTTAGGAGTAGCCGGTGTGGTCGCTGGTGTTGCTCTAAAGGATTTGGTTTCGTCGATGTTCTCTGGAGCCTTAGTCGGTATCGATAAATCCTTTGGACCTGGAGATTATATTTCTATTAAAGACGTTACTGGCGTTGTTGAAAAAATTGGCTTTTTAACGACCAAGATTATTACCGATGAAGGAAAAAAAGTATTTGTGCCGAACCAATTAATTTTCAGTGCACCGTTTACTAACTATTCTTCCTCCGGACAACGGAAAGTTTTTTTAGAGCTACAGGTCGCCGCCAATCAGGATCTGGAGAAAACGACCCAGGTTATTTTAGATGAAGTTAGAAGTTTTGATTTCACTGATCATATTGACGATGCTCAGGTAATTATTTTGAAACAGTCATTTGGTATTTTCTATTTGCAAGCCCGTTTTTTTATGAAAAGTGGTGAAAATATTATGCAGGTTAAAAGTGATGCGTTGATCAAATTAAAAACAAAACTGGAAGAAGCCGGAATTGAACTGGCCACTCAAATGCAGATTGATACCAGCGTCAACTAATTCTTCAAAATTTCTTAAACGGTCAAATTCTATTTTATTACAAATAATTTCACGAATCAACTTTTAGTATATATTTGTATTGCACAAAAACTAAAATATCGGTGAAAAAAACTTTATTCTTTCTTCTTCTTTCCAGCCTTTGTTTTGGACAAAAATGGAGCATTTCATTTGCGGAAAGAGCTTCTTTAGTCAGTTTATATAATGCGACTTCCGGAGAAACCTGGAGTACAGTTTGGGATTTAGAAAAAGATCCAAAATACTGGTATGGCATTAAAATTAAAAATGGAAGTGTATCCGAAATTAATCTGCGAGGCAACGCTTTAAAAGGAAATTTCCCAGTTGCCGTTGCAGGTTTACCAAAACTTCAAAAACTGGATTTAAGTTCCAATCAGTTAACGGGTGAAGTTTCTACGGCTACTTCAGGCTTAAGCAATTTAGTTAGACTGGACTTAAGCAATAACCGATTTTCCGGTGATCCTACGGCAGCAATTTTACCACTTTCACAACTTCAAGAAATTTCGCTGGGAAACAACACCTTTGTTTTCGCAGATATAGAAACTTTTCTACAAAACTTTCCTCAATTGCAAGTTCTGGATTTAGCTCACATTGGATTAAATGCCATTCCACAAAAAATTTCAACTTTAACAAAACTTGAATTTCTGAACTTAAGTAATAATTCAATTACGCAAAATTTCAATCATCTTTCTACTTTAATAATTTTAAAAGAATTAAATCTTTCTGGAAATCAACTGACTAAGATCCCGACAGAAGTCGGAATGCTCGCGCAGCTTCGAACTCTTGACTTAAGCAACAATGTTATTTCACCCAATTTTACGGCACCTTTAGCACAATTGAAAAACTTAGAATGGTTGAATTTGTCTGCAAATCAAATGACCAATTTCCCGACACAACTTTCACAATTAACGGCGCTAATTCATTTGAAATTTTCAGATAATCAAATTTCTGGCGGGTTTGAAAGTTTAATCGGATTGCAAAATCTAGAACAGATTTATCTTGATAATAATTTAATTTTTGGGGCTTTCCCGAGTTCTATTTTACAGTTAAAAAAGCTACAGATGTTGTCCTTAAATGGAAATCAACTTTCAGGTGAAATTCCAGAAACGGTTCCGGCGCTCACTTTTATCGATAATAATCGGTTTTCAAAACAAGACCTTAAAAACTTTTTAGTCACAGAAAAATCCATGGCAGACTTCACTTATTCGCCACAAAGATACGATGAGCCAAAAACTGTTTTTGCAAGCTTAGGAAGTGCCGCGACTTTACCTCAAACCCTTTCGGGTGATGAATATCAATATACTTGGTTTAAAAATTTGGATCAGAAAACACCGGTTACGACAGAAAGTTTTTATATCAGCAATGTCGAAACGGAAGATTTTACAGATTATACTTGCGAAACTTATTCCTTTGAAGTTTTGCCAAAAGAATTGATGGAAGTTTCTTTGTTTCGCGAGCCAGTTACTTTAGCGCAAGGATTGGGAACCGCAGAAGTAAAGTCCGATTTGATTGTTTACCCAAACCCAGCCAAAGATTTCCTCCACATTAAAACATCAAAACTCGATATTGAAAAAGTATTCATTTTTGACTTAAGTGGAAAATTAATTATGACTGAAAATTCAAAAACAATTGACGTTAATCATTTGCCGTCTGCGACTTATATCATTTCTATTAAAACTTCGGAGGGTTTGAAAACCTTTAAATTCATTAAACAGTAATTGATTTTATTAATCATAAGTAATTATTTGAATAGCTTTCATCAATCACTTTAACTTGGGAACGGGTTTTAACTTCAGTACCTTTGAGTTTAAATAATTGCACTATGAACAATTCAAAAATTATCGGTTTAAACGAGACCGACTGTCAACAGATCTCAGAAAAATTAAATATCCTTTTGGCCGATTACTCTGTTTTTTATCAGAATACAAGAGGCGCTCACTGGAATATAAAAGGAGATAAGTTCTTCACGCTTCATCCTAAATTTGAAGAACTATACAATACTTTAGTTTTAAAAATAGATGAAATCGCAGAACGAATTCTCACTTTAGGTTCTACGCCGAATCATAATTATTCAGATTACTTGACACTCTCTACTATTAAAGAAAGTAAAGAAGTTTCTGACGCGAACAAAGCAGTTGAAAATATTTTGGCTTCCTTTAAAATTGTTATTGATCTACAGAGGGAAATTTTAGATATGACTGAAAAAGCTGGCGACGAAGGAACCAATTCGCAAATGAGCGATTATATCACCGAACAGGAAAAAGAAGTTTGGATGTACAATTCTTACTTAGGGAAATAAGCTTTAAATGCATACTCATTGAAAAAAATCGTCTTTTTAAAGGCGATTTTTGTTTTTGAATTTTTACATTTGTTTCTACATACAACAAACTATGATTGAAGTTCGTCTCAAGTCTATTCTCGATAATGATTTTTACAAGATCACCATGCAAAATGCGGTGATTAAACTTTTCCCGAATGAGAAAGTAAAATACCAGTTCATCAATCGGGGCAAACATCATTTCCCGCCTGGGTTCGCCGAAGAATTGAGAAGATCGATCAACGCAATGGCGGAACTGAAATTAACTAAAGATGAAAAAAAACACTTACGGGAAACCTGTCCGTATTTAGACCTTCCCTATTTGGATTTTCTGGGCGGTTATCATTACGACCCAACCGAAGTTAACATTATACAAACGGAAGAATCTCTGGAAGTTACCGTGGAAGGCGAATGGTATCGAACAATTTTATGGGAAGTTCCGATCCTGGCTCTGATTTCAGAATTGCATTACGAAATGAATCACATGGAGCGTAATTCCAATGAAGTGGTGATTCAAAAAACACTCGAGAAAGCCCAGCAATTAGATCTTCTGAATGTTACTTTTGCAGAATTTGGGACGCGCAGAAGACATTCTTATAAAGTTCACGATCTGGTCGTAGATTCTTTAGTTAAAAATAATCAAACAAAAAATTTCATCGGTAGTTCTAACGTTCACTTTGCAATGAAATATGGCGTAAAACCAATTGGTACGCATGCCCACGAATGGTTTATGTTTCACGCCGCCGAATACGGATTTAAAATGGCCAATGCGCTTTCGCTGGAACATTGGGTTGATGTGTACCGCGGAGATTTGGGAGTTGCGCTTTCTGACACTTATACGACGGAAGTTTTCTTTCAGCAGTTTGATAAAAAATTCGCAAAACTATTTGACGGCGTTCGTCATGACAGCGGCGATCCCATTGAATTTGCCAATAAAACCATTGATCATTACCAAAAAAATGGAATCAATCCTTTATTCAAATATATTATTTTTTCTGATGGTTTGAATTTAGAAAAAGTGGAAGAAATTACGAAAGCTTGCAAAGGACGGATCGGAATCTCGTTCGGAATCGGTACCAATCTAACAAACGATGTCGGTTTAAAACCAATGAATATCGTCATGAAATTAATTGGAGCACAATCTATTAACGGCGATTGGATTCCGACCGTAAAACTTTCCGACGAACATGGAAAATATACGGGCGACCCGAAAATGATTGAACTCGCAAAAGAATTTCTAAGAATCAAAGAATAATACTTTTAAGTAATAAGCTATTTGAATCAATCAAGTAGCTTTTGTTATGCTGTTTTTCAGGAGCTTAATCGCGCTCTCCGTTGCATCTTTTTCTTTTTGCCATCGCATTTGCCAACTAAAAAAGAAAAAGGATGCCACTGCGATCACGGCTAGAAATAGTGCATCTTGTCAAACAATTCACTTCGATCACAAGAATCCGTAATTCTTAATATCCTTTATAAAAGAACTTTTCCACAAAGCTGAAAAACCACATTATTCTTCCTATTTTTGAAACATGGATTTCACTTCTCTATTAATAGGATTACTTTTCGGCGGTATTATCGGTGCTGTTATTTTATACTTTATTGTAAAATCTTCTCATATTCCACGACAACAATTCGACGATTTAAATCAAAATTTTATCAGATCAAGTGCTGATCTAGAAAATTCGACCTTTAAAAATGACGAAATTATTGCACTCAATTCTAATCTAAAATCAGAAATCAAGAATTTGCAAACTGAAAAGCAAGATCTCCTTGTTCTTCAGTCACAACTCGCCGCCAAAAATGATAACCTTCAAATTCTTTTAGAAACTCAAAAAGAAGAAATCTCCAAAATGCAGGACTTGGCGAAAATTGAATTTCAAAATTTAGCCAATAAGATTTTAGAAGAGAAAACAGAGAAATTCACAACATTAAACCAAAATAATCTAAAAAACATTCTGGAACCTTTTCAGGAAAAAATTAATGAACTTAGAAATAAAGTGGGCGAAACCTATGACAAAGAATCAAAAGAAAGATTCTCTTTAGGTGAAAAAGTAAAGGAATTAGCACTACTTAATCAACAGATTTCCGAAGATGCTAAGCGATTAACCCGGGCGTTGAAAGGAGAAAGCAAGACTCAGGGAAATTGGGGCGAGATGATATTAGAAAGTATTCTTGAAAAATCGGGTTTAGTAAAAGGCCGAGAATATTTTTTGGAACATGAACTTCGGGACGAAGATAATAAAGCCCTATTTTCAGAATTCTCAGGAAAGAAAATGCGTCCGGATGCGGTTATAAAATATCCTGACGAAAGAAATGTAATCATCGATTCGAAAGTTTCTTTGACGGCATTTGTTGAACTGGTCGACGAAAACGACGGTGAATTGTATCAAATGAAACTCAACCAACATTTGGCTTCCGTAAAAAATCACATCAAACAATTAAGTGACAAAGCTTACGATGATTACGACAAATCTTTGGATTTTGTCATGATGTTTATTCCGAGTGAACCCGCTTATATTGCTGCGATGCAGGCAGATCCTAATTTATGGAACTTCGCGTACGATAAGCGAATATTACTATTGAATCCCAGTAATTTAATTACTTCATTAAAATTAGTCGCAGATCTGTGGAAACGCGAATACCAAAACAAAAATGCTACGGAAATTGCTGAACGCGGAGCAAAATTATATGACAAGTTTGTGGGATTTGTAGACAATCTAGAAAAACTGGGAAAGAATATCGACAACGCCAAAAATGTTTACAACGACGCTTTCAAGCAACTTTCCACTGGTAATGACAACCTGATCATTCAAACCAAAAAATTAAAATCTTTAGGAATTAAGAATAAAAAAAATCTCCCTCAAAGTTTAGAAGAATCAGCTGAAAACTTACTGGATTGAACAGCATAGGATAAATTCACCTCTTTAAAGTATAATATTTCGAACACTTTAATCAGATTCACCTTTTTACTACATTTGCAAAATGATTATTGAAAGCGCTCAAAACGAAAAAATAAAATACATCACCCGACTGATCACGGACAATCGCTTCAGAAAAAAGGAAGACATTTTCGTTGTAGAAGGAAAGCAGGAAAATAAAAGAGCTTTGAAATTTGGTTTTGAGGCACAGGAGTTTTATATCGCAGAAAGTATTTTTAATGATCCTTTACCTAAAGGAAAAATTCATTTAGTGACCGATAAAATCTATGATAAAATTGCATATCGCGGTTCATCAGAAGGAATTATTGGAATCTACAAAACGAAAAATTTCGATTTGAAAGATTTTAAACCTAAAGAAAACTCTTCCATAATCATTGTAGAAAGTATTGAGAAGCCAGGAAATCTTGGTGCAATACTAAGAAGTTGTGAAGCTTTCGGAATTGATGCACTCATTGTAACCGATCCGAAAGTTGATTTTTACAATCCCAATGTCATCCGATCCAGTGTTGGATGTCTGTTCGGAATGAATATTTTTTCATCCAGTAATGAAGAAACATTTAAATATTTAAAAGAAAATGATTATCAGATCTATACCACGATTATGGATCAGGACTTTGAAAATATCCAGACTCGGAATTTAAAAGAAAAAAGTGCGATACTTTTTGGGACAGAACATTCGGGACTGACTGATTTCTGGATTGGAAAAGGTAAGAATACGATCATTCCAATGTCGGGCAGTATCGACTCGTTAAATTTAAGTAATGCAGTTGCGATATGCGGTTACGAAATTTTAAGACAGAAAATGGAATAAAAAAAAACCGCTTCTCAAAGAGAAACGGTTAATTTGTACTAGTAGTTACTAATTATTTAGTAGCATCTGTAGCAGCATCAGCAGCATCTTTAGCAGCATCAGCAGCACCTTCAACTGCATCAACAGTTGCGTCAGTAGCAGCAGCACCTGCAGGAGTTACAGTAGCAGCAGAATCAATAACTGCAGCAGCAGAATCAATTACCATTGCAGCAGAATCCATTGCCATTGTGTCAGCAGAATCGTTAGCACCAGCAGTTTCTACAGTTTCAGTTTTGTTACAAGCTACAAGAGCTAAAGCAGCGATAGCAGCTACGAATAATGACTTTTTCATAATAAATTAAATTTAATTGTTTTGTTGTATTAAAGTTTGGGTGTTCTCATTCATCATTTTGAACAGGACAAAGATATAGCGAGAAATAAATTTGTATTGGAAAATTAATTGTAATATCTTTGTAAAATCGTTTTACAAAATTACATTACTGACAATCAATAAATTACATAAAATTAGCAATTGAGCGATTTAGATTTATTACACTTCGAACAGCTAAAAAATGAGGTTCAAACTCAATATTTAGACAATCACACTCCTTCCTTTGATGATATATCAAAATGGAAAGGCATAGATATCATCTATTTTCAAGAAGATTTAAGAAAAATAGCAAAAGGAAACATCAGCGAGAAATCTTTTTATACTTATTTTAAAAATTCCCCGGTCACTAAATTACCCCGCATCGACATGTTGAATATTCTCAGCATTTACGCGGGTTACATCTCGTGGTATGACTTTAAGAAGAACCATCTTTTCGCAGACGAAATCTTGAAAGATCTGGAAAATGAGGACGAAAATCTTGAGACAGAACTTGAAAAAGCGCTTGAAATTGCAGAAAATAAAGAGCAGGAACCTAAAAAAGAAGAAACGGCCGTTGTTGTGGTTCAAAAACCAATAGAATCAACTGACGAAAGTTCTGATTTACAAATATCAGCTACTGACAATCAACCTATTAATAAAAAAAGCGACACCTTTACTACTTACGACACTTCTGAACAAAAATCAACTTTCTCTCTTGTAAAAAAATATATTTGGTTAGGCATTTCGGGGATCTTAGCAATTTTGGTCGGACTTCTCGGTTTCAAAGATGAACTCTTCAGTAAAAAATTCTATTATAGTTTTATTGATGCTGACCGTAATTCAAGAATTAATGCTGAATTGCAAGTTCAAATTTTAAAGGAAAACGAATCTCCAATTTTATACAGTGCTAAACCCAACGAAGCATTTGTATATACTACCAAATCAAAAGATTTAATAATGGTGGTTTCTTCACCGTATTACAGAACAGATACGATTAGAAGGAATCTTGAAAGCGCACCGGAAGCGGAAACCATCGAGTTAAAACCTAATGATTATGCGATCATGCTTTTCTATTACTCCAAATCAATAAAAGATTTAAAAAGAAAAAGGGAATCTTTAAATTATCTAATTAGTGATAATGCCTTGATCTATCAGGTTTATGATAATGAAACCTATGGCGTTGAAACCATGGATAAGCAACGATACATCAATTTAGTGACTCTACCCTCAACGTCTCTTGAAAACCTGGAAGTAATCGACACTAAAAATGATAACTCTAATAAAATAATCATGATTAAATTTAAAATTGCCACCGATGAAAAGCAAAAATAAAACAGTTCTTCTACTGATAGGTTTACTTTTAATTACTTTTTCCTGTAATAAAGAAAATACGCAAAAATCTGATTTAGAAATTGTTAGAAATAACAATAATATAAAATCCTATCCTGTTACAAAAATGGATAGCGTTCAAGCGATCACCTCTATTACCAAGCAAAAAATCCAGGAACTCCTCGACTTGTCAACGTTATATACCGCTGGAAATCGCGACACAGAAATCGATTCTGTCATTTATGCTCAGATGCAAAGTTATTTTGTAGATCAAGATTCTAATAAATTGGGACCACTTCTACTGCAACTGGATAGCTTAAAGGTTCAAACTGCAAAAGTGGGCAACATCTCTGTTACCAAAGAGATCAGAGGAAATGACACGTTAGATCTCGCGAAGTTTTATGTGGAATACTTTGATTTCAAAAATCGCTTAATTGGTTCTTTTGAGAAAAATGCTCAATATGTCTTGACGCCTTCTCCTGTTAAATTCGTAAAAGAATTCAAGTTTTATTTCGTTGATTTTGATCCGGCACCTAAGAGAGACAGTACTTCTGTTGGTGTTACCAAGTAATTTAAAGGAACATCGAACTCTGAGATATCTTCCACTTTTTCATGAGGTGGAAAAAAACTCACTCCTACTTTGATAGCATTTGGATTAATTTCTGAAAAAAAACGGTCATAAAATCCTTTTCCATAACCTACTCTATTCCCAAATTGGTCAGCATATAATAGTGGCGTAATGATACAATCAAAATCTTTTACTCCGCAATCTTCGTTTCCTGCGGGTTCTTTGATTCCCCAAGCGCTTTCTATCAAAGGAGTTCCTTTTGTAATTTCAAGGGAAATTAATTTTCCTTTTACAATCTTTGGTACGAAAACTAGGATTTCATTTTCGAAAAAGTTATTTAAAAATGAAGAAGTATCGACTTCACCCTTCTCTGGAATCGATAGAAAACAATGAACTTTCTGATTTTTCTTTAAATCAAACGCAGAAATAAAATTTTCGAAAATCTGTTGAGATAAAGACTGAACTTCAGTTTCTGTTAAAGATTCTTTCTTTTCTAAATATTGTTTTCTAAGTTCAGATTTTTTCATTTTCAAAAGTATTAAAAAAAATTGCGTCTCCAGGAAACGCAATTTACAATTTGATATTTAAATTTCTTTAACCGTAATAATTTTTACCGGACATGCTTTTGCAGCTTTATCGCAAGCATCAAATGCTTCATGATTTGGAATTTTCAAAGTATAGAATCCTTTTTTATTTTCTGTCCTTAATAAAACCGATTTTCCGTCTTTCCTGGACATGCGGAAATACTCCGGTGCAAATTCTGCGCAGTAATTACAGCCGATGCATTTTTCCCGCTGAAGCGTTATGATGAGCATTTTGAGTTTTTGAGTTTTTGAGTTTTGAATTTTTGAATTTTGTATAAAAAAAATCGATTTTTCAAATACTTCTTACTTCCGACTTCATCCTTTTTGCTACTAATTTGCAGCAACGATTTTATACAACTTATCCGAAGGTCTCACTTTGAATTCTGTTTTAAAAGTAACGACATCAGATTTTGAAGCTTTTTCTGAATCTGGTTTTTCATCGACTCTCATTGATTCTAAAACCATTTCTTGCGAACCTGTTGTTGGACCTTGAATTAAAACTTTATCGCCAACTGTTAAATCGTAGGCTTCAATTAAAAATTCTGCGATATTTGATTTAGGATAAAAATGTCTTCCTTTCCCAATATATACTTTCTTCTGTGTTGCGGCAGAACCATTGTCAGAAGACCATTCTCCCAATTCTTGTCCAAGATAATAACCGCCCCAAAAACCTCTATTATAAACGGTTTCTAATTGCTTCATCCATTCTGCAACTTTTTCCTCGTTATAAGTTCCGTCAGCAATTGAGTCAATAGCTTCCCGATAACATTTGGTTACGGTTGCAACATATTCCGGTGCTCTACCACGTCCTTCAATTTTCAGAACGCTAACTCCGGCATCAATGATTTGATCTAGAAAACTGATCGTACATAAATCTTTCGGAGACATCATGTATTCGTTATCCAATTCGATTTCAAAACCTGTTTCCTGATCGATTACCGTATATTTTTTACGGCAGTTCTGTTTACAGGCTCCACGGTTTGCAGAAGAATTCGCAGAATGTAAACTCAAATAACATTTCCCGGAAACTGCCATACATAGTGCGCCATGTCCGAAAATTTCAACTTCAACTAAATTTCCAGAAGGACCTTTTACTTGTTCTTTAACAATCTGATCACAGATCTTCTTAATTTGCGACATGCTCAATTCACGGCTCATCACCATGGTAGCGGCGAAAAGAGCGTAGAATTTCACGGTCTCAATATTGGTGATATTGATTTGAGTGGAAATATGAACTTCCATTCCGATTTGTCGGGCATAGGAAATTACTGCCTGATCCATTGCAATTACTGCCGTTAGATTGGCTGCTTTTGATTTATCTAAAAGCATTTTGATTAAAGATAAATCGTGATCGTAAATAATCGTATTTAAAGTAAGATACGTTCTAACGCCTTTCTCTGAACATCTTCTGTAAATTTCGGGTAAATCATCTAATGTGAAATTCATGGAAGCCCGCGCTCTCATGTTCAACTGTTCTACACCGAAATAAATTGAATCTGCACCATTATCGATTGCTGCCTGCATAGAAGTGAAATCACCGGCTGGCGACATTAATTCTATTTTTCCTGATCTCGTCATTATCCTAAAATTTTATATAATTTATCAGATAAACGAATTCTAAACGGAATTTCGAAAGTGACTTGATCTCCATCTTTTGCAGTTTCGCAAGGATTTCCATTTGCAAAAAGTTCAGTAACTGTTAATTTCTGCTCTCCAGTTGTTGGACCTGAAATCAATATTTCATCACCAATTGAAAGTTCATTATTCTGAATTAAAAACTGAGCGATTTTTGATTTTGTATAATAATGTTCTGCCTTTCCTACCAATATTTTCTTGATGGCTATTTTCTGACGGATATTTTTTGCTCCTACTTTTGCTAAAGGTTTCTTTGGTAAATCTCCGGAGTTTTTAAATTTCAAAGCATCTGATTTCCCTTTTCTGAAAACTTTATTTCCAACCTGAATTCCTCTTCTTAATTTTATTTGTTCTGCTAACGGCAAATGGATGATATCTAAACATTCTGTAGAACAGCAATTTTCCATCGCGGCTTTACAGTCATCACATTGGATAAACAATAAATGACAACCATCATTCGCACAATTCGTATGATTGTCGCAAGGTTTACCACATTGATGACATTGTGAAACAATATCATCTGTAATTCTTTCTCCTAAACGGTGATCAAATACAAAGTTCTTCCCAATGAATTTACTTTCAATATTTTCTTCTTTGATCTGACGGGTATATTCGATAATTCCGCCTTCCAACTGATACACATTTTTAAAACCCTGATGTTTAAAATAAGCACTGGCTTTTTCGCAACGGATTCCTCCTGTACAATACATGAGCAGGTTTTTATCTTCTTTAAAATCCTGTAACTGTTCGTTGATGATTGGTAAACTTTCTCTAAAAGTCTCTACATCAGGCGTAATCGCACCTTCGAAATGACCGACTTCACTTTCGTAATGATTTCTAAAATCAACTACAATCGTATTCGGATCTTCGAGTAAATTGTTAAATTCCTTCGCTTTTAAGTGGATCCCTTTATTGGTAACATCAAAAGTTTCATCATTTAAACCATCCGCAACAATTTTATGTCGAACTTTTATGGTTAGTTTTAAGAAAGAATGATCGTCATGCTCAATCGCTACATTGAGTCGGATGCCTTTCATAAAATCATAAACTTCCAGCGTATCACGGAAAGCATCGATGTTTTCGGCAGGAATACTCATTTGAGCATTAATTCCTTCATGAGCGACATAAATACGGCCAAGCGCATCGAGTGCGTTCCAGGCTATAAATAATTCGTCGCGAAATTGTTTGGGATCTGAGATTTTGGCATACGCATAGAAAGACAAAGTAAGACGTTGCTTACCGGCTTCATCAATAAGTTGAGCTCTTTCTTCTGCGCTTAAGGTGTTATACAGTTGCATGCTATAAACGGTTTAAGTGAGATTTTAATGGTGCAAAGGTAAACATTTATGATAAATTGAAAAACCTTCAACGCAGTTAGATTATCTCCGCTGATAGAAAGTAGTTTTTATAATACTTTACACAAAATAAAAAGCCAACTTATAAAAAGTTGGCTCTAATACTATTCGACAGAAATTATTCATGTAATTAAACAATATCTACATATCTCCGCCATGATTATCAAGTTGTCCTTCCCATTTCGAAACTGCAGAAGTTGCTAAAGCATTTCCTAAAACATTAGTCATACTTCTTCCCATATCGCAGAAATGGTCAATTGGTAAAATCAGTGCAATTCCTTCCGGCGGAATTCCGAACATGGTACAGGTTGCTACAATGATTACTAAACTTGCTCGTGGAACGCCGGCAATTCCTTTGGAAGTTAGCATTAAAACTAAAAGCATAATTACCTGTTGTCCTAAAGTCATATCGATTCCGTAAATCTGGGCGATAAAAATGGCTGCAAAGGTCATGTACATCATACTTCCGTCGAGATTAAAGGAATAACCTAAAGGTAAAATAAATGATACAATTCGATTATTGCATCCGAATCTTTCCAATTCTTCTACCAATTTCGGGAATACGGCTTCTGAACTGGTCGTTGAAAATGCGATTAATAATGGTTCCTTTATTCTTCGTAATAGTTCGAATAAACGCTTTCCTAAAATCATGTAACCGACGATACAAAGCACCAACCACAAGATGGCTAGGGCAAAGAAGAAATCACGTAGGTAGATTGCATATACTTTGAAAATTTCAAAACCATTGGTGGCAACTACCGCAGCAATTGCTCCTAATACGCCAAGTGGCGCGAACCACATGATGTAACCAACCATTTTAAGAATCGCGTGCGCACAAATATCTAAAGCTCTAACAATTGGCTTGGTGTATTCTTCGCCCATGTTCGCTAACGCAACACCGAACATAATGGAGAATACAACGATTTGTAGTACCTCATTGGTAGCGAAGGCTTCGAATAAACTTTTCGGAATAATATGTTTTACAAATTGTTCTAGTGAAAGTCCTTGGCTGTTTGCAACCATATCTCCAGCAGCATCAGCGGCAGGTTTCGGCAGTTGCATTACACGACCTGGCTCTAACCAGTTCACAAAAACCAACCCAATCATTAATGAAACTAATGAAGCGGTAATAAACCAAAGCATCGCTTTTGTTCCCACTCTACCTATCATTTTCATATCGCTCATTTTGGCAATTCCCACGACCAAAGTGGTAAATACCAAAGGAGCAATGATCATCTGTACCAATCTGATAAAAACGGTTCCTAATAGTTTAATGTTTTTTGCAAATCCTTCAGAATTTTCAGGATATTGTGTATGAACGACTCCACCCATTATAACGCCTATTATCAGCGCTACTATTATGAAGATGAATAGTTTGTTTTGACCTTTCATTTAAATTTTTTATTATAAGATTTACAAATATATGTTTTTTTGTTAAAAATTGGTTAAAATTTCCATTTCAGGCGAGATATTGTCTAACTCCTACTTTAAATTTTAATTTAGTCGCTGATACTTTGGACAAGCGATTGCAGTGAAAATTCTTTTTTTTTTGCGATGGAAAAGGATGGAAAAAAAAATTGTAACGGAAAGCGCGGTCTCGTCGTAAATTACTGCTTGCGACAGCAAGTATTAATTTATGACGAGATGGCCCATAAAAAAACCCCTGAACAATCAGAGGTTTAGTATTTTGAAATCGTTAAAACTATGCCTGCAAATATCTTGCATAAGCATAACCTTCCTGACCTTCGGAATTTTTCACTTTCCACCAATCATCAGAAGTTTGCTCAACTAAAGTTACCGAAGCTCCTTTCGCAGCCTTACCTACGACTGCAGCTTCCGTAGAAGGCTCTTGTCTAAGATTTAGGTTAGAAGACTCAGTAGCTACCATTAAAGAAGCTCCTGCAGCCAGACCTGCTACCTGAACATCTACATTAATATCTGAAGCTGAATAAGTAGAATCGATTGCTCCCAGCGCGTTCCAAACGGCATCTTTCGCTGCGCTTGAACTGGTACTACCTGAAACATAAAGAATTCCGTCTTGCTCCGAAACTTGAAGATTGGAAACTCCAGCAGACTGTGCTGCAGAAATTACACTTGCGTATTTATCTTGTAATGCACTCATTTGTAGTTATTTTACAGTATAATTATAGTTTACTTTTCCAGCTTTTAAAGCGTCAACTGACATTTTAACTTTTCTAGCTTGCTCAGGAGACACATTTCCGGTGAGGGTCAATTCGCCGTTTACGACTTCAACTTTTACAGATGGGAAATCTTTTACAGCATCAGAAACTTTTTGCTGAACCATAGGATCTACAGCCGAAACTGTTTCTACTACTACAGGTGCTTCAATTGTTGACATATCCATCACGTCTTTTACTCCTGGAATCGCTTTTAAAGAAGCAATCATCGCATCTTTTGATTGTTGGTCGGCGAAAGTACCGCTTAAGTGTGCAGTTCCATCTTTTACCTCTACAGAAGCAGTAGGATTTGAAGTAACTACGGTAGTTGCCTGCGTTTGTAAATCTGCATCAGAAACTTTCTTTTTACAAGAGATTGATCCGAAAGATACAGCAAGCGCCAAAGCAGCCATTGCAAATGTTTTTTTCATAATTGATTTTTTGAATGTTAATATTATGCTCAAATTTAATAATAAATTTTGTGCCTTTTCCTTAAGAAATTATAAATTTTTCATAAATTTATAAGGATAAAGGGTTCAATTATTATTGAATTCTTCAGTTAGTAAATCAAATATAGCGATTTCAAAATTAAGTTTATTGGGTGTATTTCTGAATAGTTCGGAAGGTTAAATTGATTCTTGGACTGAATATTTTCTTCGTCGGCGGTAAACGATGCAGCCAAAAAGTTTGCGTTTGATCTTTCATTATCAGTAAACTGCCATTCTGTAAAACCAGGTCTACTTTTTCTTTTGAAGTTTTATGTTTAAAAGAAAATTTTCTCTCTGCACCAAAACTCAAGGAGGCGATAGCTCCATTTTTCTTTAGATCTTTTTCGCCGTCACTGTGATAGGCCATGCCTTCACTTCCATCGTGGTAAAGGTTGAGCAGACAGGAATTAAAAAGTTCTCCAGTTTTTTCTTCAACCTCTTTTTTTAATTCTAATAATTCTTTGGTCCACGGCAATGCTTTCTTGGTTGTCTTAGAATAAGTGTATTCGAAATCTTCGGAGCCATACCACGCTACCTTTCTTTTGGTCAAAATTTTCTTCCCAAAAATAATCGCTTCATCGTTCTTCCAATCAATTGTTTCTAAAAGCTTTTGGTAAAACTGATTTGCCTGTTCGTGATTAAAAATTTGACCGTAATAATTGACTGTCCCATCTTGGGGAAGCAAATTGGTTTCAGGATTTGGTATATTTTCAAATAATTCCATCTGTGACTTTTTCTCACACAAATTTCTATAAATTATTTCATAAATTCGTTCAAAATAATTTACATGAAAAAATACTTTCAGTTGTTCTTTACTTTATGCTTTGTTTTTGCACTCGCTCAAACTAAGCCAGACCAAAATTTTGTAAAAGAACATTATACTAAAAAAGAAGTTTATATCCCAATGCGAGACGGTGTAAGACTCTTTACATCTGTTTATACTCCGAAAGATATTTCTAAATCTCAGAAATATCCGTTCTTAATGCAAAGAACTTGTTATAGCGTTGCTCCTTATGGTGAAACGGATTACAAATCGTCATTAGGTCCGAATCAATATTTGATGAAAGATCAATATATTTTCGTGTATCAGGATGTTCGCGGGAGATATATGAGTGAAGGAACCTTTACGAACATGACTCCTCAAGTCGTACACAAAACCAAAAAAGATGTGGATGAAAGTACTGACACCTATGACACCATCGATTGGTTACTAAAAAACGTTGCTAACAATAATGGAAAAGTTGGTCAATACGGAACTTCTTATCCAGGATTTTATACGGCAGCCGGAACGCTCTCAGAACATCCCGCGTTGGTAGCGTCATCTCCACAGGCACCAATTTCCGATTTTTGGAATGATGATTTTCTACACAATGGAAAATTCATGCTGGGTTATTTCAGAACATTTCCGGTCTTTGGAATTCAGAAAACAAAACCAGAAAATAAAGCCTGGTATATGGACACATTTGTAAAGCAAACTTCTGAAGACGGATTGAAGTTTTACCGAGACATGGGAACTTTGAAAGATGGTTACGAAAAATATTACAAAGATAATTTCTTCATGACCGAAATTATGAATCATCCGAATTACGATGAATTTTGGCAGCAAAGAAGTCTGCTTCCCCATTTGAAAAATATCAACCATGCCGTGATGACCGTTGGTGGTTGGTTTGACTCTGAAGATCTATCCGGACCTTTAAATATTTACAAAACCATTGAAAAGACCAGTCCAAAAGCGAAGAATACAATTGTAATGGGTCCGTTTTCTCATGGTGCGTGGTCTAGAGAACCTGGGAAGCAATTCCACAATGATATTTATTTTGGGGACAGTATTTCTACTTATTATCAAACTAAATTGGAAACTCCTTTCTTTAAACATTATTTAAAAGGAAATTCTAAAGTTGACGCTGGTTTACCTGAAGCAACCATGTTTGACACCGGAAAAATGGAGTGGAAAGAATTTGCCAGTTATCCTCCTAAAAACACTAAAAAAGTCAATTTCTATCTTGCTGATGGAACCTTCAAAAATAGTCCTTCCAACACTAATTCTGAATACTTCAGTGATCCAAGCAATCCGGTTACAAGCTCAGAAAATTTAAAAGATTTCAATGGTTTTACACCGAGAAATTATATGAGCGAAGATCAACGTTTTGCTGTGGGAAGACCAGATGTCTTAACTTTTACGACCGACATTCTGACGGAAGATCTGACTTTAGCTGGCGAGATCTTAGCAAAACTCAATATCTCTTCAACGTCAAATGATGCTGACTTTGCAGTAAAGCTAATTGATGTTTATCCGCAAGATTTTGTACCAAAAGAGAAAAAGGAAGGTGTAATTTATGGAAACTATCATCAAATGGTCCGAAGTGAAATTATGCCGGCAAGATTTCGAAATTCAAAAGAAAAAGCAGAAGCATTAGTTCCTAATCAAAAAACTGAGGTTGATGTAAAATTGCAGGATGTTCTTCACACGTTTAAGAAAGGGCACAAAATCCAGATTCAGATCTCGAGTACTTGGTTTCCGTTGTTTGCTGTGAATCCTCAGAAGTTTTTGGAGAATCCAAATTTTGCCAGTAAGGAAGATTACACAAAAGCGTTTATTAAGATATTTGGCGACAGCTTCTTAGAAGTTAATGTTCTACAATAAAACCGGAACAATCAGACCATAAAAAAAACCAAAACTGTGTTAAATAGTTTTGGTTTTTTATTTTTAAGTTTCAATACCTAAATGAATTTACAAAAGTAAAAATACCTCATCTATAAAAACTTACTTACAAATTGTTTGTACAAAGTTTTTATAATGAATTCATCAGATCATCTGTAATCTCCATGTTGTGATATACGTTCTGCACATCATCATCATCTTCAAAACGTTCCAGCATTTTCATATTAATTTTGAACTGCTCTTCAGTAACTTCTTTTATGTTATTGGGTATTCTTTCCAATTCAGCACTTTTAGCTTCTAAACCCAACTCTTCCAGTTTATGAGAAAGGGCTCCGAAATCTTCGAAAGCTGTCGTTATCATCACTTCTTCATCGTCACTCTCAACATCTTCGGCACCGCCATCGATCATTTCCATTTCAAAATCATCCCAATCCAACTTTATAAGTGATTTATCTATTGAGAAAATACCTTTCCTATCGAAGATAAAAGCTAACTCGCCATTCTTTCCTAAATTTCCGTCAAACTTATTAAAGATTGCACGAACGTTCGCTACTGTTCTTGTCGGGTTATTCGTCGTACAGTCCACGAAAAAAGCCACACCGCCTTGTCCATAACCTTCATAGGTAATCTCCTCATAGTTCTCTGCATCATTCCCGCTTGCTTTCTTGATGGCTCTTTCTACATTGTCTTTGGGCATATTCGCCCCCTTTGCATTTAAGATACACCTTCTCAGGGCTGGATTAGCATCAGGATCGGGACCACCTGCTTTCACTGCAAGTGCAATATCTTTCCCTATTTTGGAAAAAGCTTTAGCCATTTTATCCCACCGAGCCATTTTTGAGGCCTTTCTATATTCGAATGCGCGTCCCATACTATTTCATTTTTAATGACTACAAAAATACAAATTAGTTTACAAAAAAACACCCTCGAAATCGAGGGTGTTCATTTATTTAGAAAAATAATTTAATTATTTTCTTTTCTTCTTAGCTGGAGTAACTACATCACTCTTTTTGTAAGTTGCCCATTCAGTTGCATCTTCGATTGCTTTTACAACAACTTTTCTGTCTTGTTGTCTTTCGTCGTTAGAAGCATTTTCAGGAACTACAGCTTTAGCTTCACCAACACCAATTGATTTAAGTGAAGTTGCATCAACACCTCTTGCATCTAGTGCAGATACTACAGAAGCAGCTCTTCTTCTTGAAAGGTCTAAGTTATAAGCTTCAGCTCCTTTTTTATCAGTTTGACCTTCTAGTAAGTAATTACCTCCGTCAGCTTTGATAATATTTGCAGCAGCATCTAATCTTGCGCTAGATTCAGCTTTGATTGTAGCTCTATCGAAATCGAAATAGATATTTTTCAATTCTCCTTCTACTTCAGTAGCAGTAACAGATTTAGGTTTTGGACAACCATTGTATTGTGCTAAACCGAAAACTGTAGGACAAGCGTCATCTTTATCTAAGATTCCGTCTCCGTCAGTATCTGGCCAAGGACAACCATTGTTTTCCGCTGGACCTGCAACATCTGGACAAGCATCGTCTTTGTCAACAACACCATCTCCGTCAGTATCTGGCCAAGGACAACCGTTGTTTTCAACTGGACCTGCAACATCTGGACATTGGTCATCTATATCTGGAATTCCGTCTCCGTCAGTATCTGGACAACCTTGGAATTCAGCTAAACCTGGAGTATCTGGACATCTGTCATCTTTATCTAAGATTCCGTCTTTATCTCTATCTGTGTTACCAAATCTAAATAATAAAGAGGCAGAAGCTTGCCAAAAGTTAGCAGCCGTAGAATTATCTGTTGGTGTAGACACATAATCACCCTGAACACCTAAACCGAAGTTTTTAGTAAGCCAGAAGTTTGAACCTAATCCTGTTGAAACAGCAAAATGATCAGCTCCAATGTTATCTCCATCTCCGTTAACAGCATTCATTTGACCTGAATAATCATGTCTCAAATAGTTAGCACCAGCTCTTAAGTAAGGATCAAACCAAGAATCTTCATTCCAAAGACCGTTGAATTTAAATTGAAGACCTAAACCAGTCATAAGGAAAAATTCTTTCCCCATTCCGATTCTTTTGTTGTCAACATTACCTACAGAAGTTTGCCAGTCAAGAACTAAATATTTATTTAAGTTTCTTGCAACTGTTAATTTTGATAATGGAGGTGTAATTGTAAAATTGTTCATATTGTACAACTCACCTTGATCACCACCACCGAAAGCTGTAGAGAATACATCTCCAGCATTTCCTCCAGCCGCAGCATGGTTTACTCCGTGAGCACCAACTCCGATTAACCACGGATTACTGGTAGTCTGAGCGAAAACAGTAGAGGCAACAGTTAGTGCCAATGCTGAAATTCCTAATTTTAGATTTTTCATAGA
>NZ_JBGZYM010000025.1:0-28218 GCF_041824135.1 Kaistella sp.
TTAGTAGCAACAAAAAGAACTTTTTTACCTGCAGAAGTGATTTTTTCTAAAGCTGAACAAGCTTCGTCTAATTTCACAGCTGTTTTATGTAAGTCTACGATGTGAATACCGTTTTTCTCCATAAAAATGTATGGAGCCATATTTGGATTCCACTTTCTGGTCATGTGACCGAAGTGTACGCCTGCCTCTAAAAGGTCTTTAACATTTGCTTTTGCCATGTCTCTTTTTTGTTTTTAGTTTACGTGCCGCTTTATGCAATCAACAATTTCTTTAGATGGGAGAAATGTTTGGGTGCTAAACTAACGGGGCATTTTTGATTAGATAATAAATACGAGATAAAAAATCTCCAACTTGGTCTCCAGTCGTTTTCTGTTTCCAGATTAACGTTTCGAGAATTGGAATTTCTTTCTTGCTTTTTTCTGACCTGGTTTTTTTCTTTCCACCATTCTTGCGTCTCTTGTAAGCAATCCGTGTGGCTTCAAAAGCAAACGGTTTTCTTCATTGATTTCGCACATAGCTCTAGAAATAGCTAATCTGATAGCTTCAGCCTGACCAGTAATTCCACCACCGAAAACATTCACAGTTACGTCATATTGACCAGCTGTTTCTGTTAACAAAAATGGTTGATTCACTTTGTAAACTAAAACGTCAGTTCCGAAGTATTCCTTAGAATCCTTTTTGTTTATTGTGATCACACCAGAACCTGGTCTCACATAAACTCTTGCAACAGAAGTTTTTCTTCTTCCAATTTTATGAACTATTGACATATTAATTATTTGAATTCGTTAATATTGATTACTTTCGGCGTTTGAGCTTCATGTTTGTGGTCAGTTCCTTCATATAAATAAAGGTTCTTAAACAACTGAGATCCTAATTTAGTTTTTGGAAGCATACCTTTTACAGATTTTTCCAATACTTTCAAAGAATCTTTCTTTTGAAGTTCTAGCGCAGTCATAGACTTTTGACCACCTGGATACCCAGTATGCCAAATGTAAGTCTTGTCAGCCCACTTGTTTCCAGAAAGGGTAATTTTTCCAGCATTCAAAACGATTACATTATCTCCGCAGTCTGAGTGAGGTGTAAAATTCGTTTTGTGCTTACCTCTCAAAATCTTTGCAACCTTAGAAGCTAGTCTTCCTAAAGGTTGTCCTTCAGCGTCTACCACAACCCATTCTTTGTTAGCGGTAGCTTTATTAGCTGAAACGGTTTTGTAACTTAATGTATTCACACTTTTTTCGTTTACGATTAAACATAATTTTCCCCAAAACGGGTGTGCAAAGGTATGAATTTTTTTTAATACAAAATAATATATGCAATTATATTTTTAGACAAAACTACGATCGTAATTCGTGCATTGTATTATTGCAAGTTGGCGTTTATTTTAATAGTCAAATTTAAAATCATCCAATCATGCTAACAATTTTTCCCTTATTAAATTTTAAAACATTTTTTCGATTCTAATATTCCCTTAAAATTTTTAAATTTTAATTGATATTTATAGTACGATATTATCTAAAAAAAAACCTTGACTTTTTTACAAGTTTCTATAAAATTACAAACGCGGTTATCATTACTAATGAGTGATTGGACGCTAGGGAAGAAATTGAATGCTCTTTTTATGGCATGCTAATTGGTAAAGAGAGACTAGTTATTTTTAACTAGTTTGCTATAATCGTGTATAACGAATGTAGTGAACGAGAAACACAATTCTTTATATGAGAGGTAGACATTGTCTGCCTTTTTTATTTTCGGAGTGAATTCATTTTATAAAAATCCCAAAACCTAATAGTCTATAAATGCAAGTCAGTATTTTGATGAACTGGAATTGCTGTTTTGAAATAAGTTTCTTCTTTTCTACGCAACAAAACGATTGTTTCATCTGTTATACTTTAAATAGTAATTTAATTTCAATTAAATTTGAATAAAATTATAAATGAAATTTTTCCGGATTTATTCCCTGTCCTTATTAATGACATTGCTACTTGGTAGCTGTCGCAATGAAACAGTTATTCCAGAGTCGGAAATTCCTAATCAACCCGTAGAACTTTTACAGCAACCTTACCAAACGCCTTATGCACTTTCTGTCTCCCAGAAATACATTTATGATATTGAAGCCGTTCCCGAAATTTCGCTGGAAATTTCAAAAGAAGAATGGAATAAAATTCTAAATTACTACGACCAGAATCCACAGAACGAAGAATATATTGTCGGCAAATTCGGTTTCAACAAAACTGGAACTGCAGAAAGTCTGGACAGCATCGGCGTTCGTTTGCGTGGAAACACCAGTCGCAGACGACCTGAAGGTTTCACGGGACAACAGCATAATTCTGTGAATCCAGATTGGAAACATGCAAGTTTTACAGTCAATTTTAAAAAGTATCGAAAAGCTCAAAAATTTCACGATTCAGAAAAATTAATTTTGAAATGGTTTAAGGACGATTCTAATTACGTTCGCGAAGTTTATTCTTATGATCTATTTGAAAGATTTGGCGTTTGGACTGCACCGCAATCTTCTTATTGTAAACTCACGATCAAAATTGCAGGTGATGCAAAGCCAGCCTATTTTGGAGTTTATCAAATGGTTGAACCTGTAGATGATACCTATCTTGCCAATCGAACTTCATTCTATAAAAGTACGACCGGAAATTTATGGAAAGCAAACTACGGTGCTGATCTCAGAAACACTTCTACTTCAGCTGATCGTATGGGAATTGAGAATGTAACTTTAACTTCCAATTACTCGCCAGTCTATGATTATAAAGGAAAGAAAAATAATCTGGAAAGCTCGAAGTCGCAGTTGGTCGATTTTATAACGCAGATTAATTCTAAATCTGGTGGAGATTTTCAATCTTATATTTCCTCAAAAATGGATGTCGATCTATTTCTGAAAACCTACGCAGTAAACGTAACACTAGGGATGTGGGATGATTACTGGAGCAACTCCAATAATTTTTACTTTTATTTTGACTCAGATGATAAGTTCTATTTTATTCCGTACGATTACGATAATACTTTGGGAACTTCTCTTTTGATGGTGGACTCAGGTTTGCAAAATCCTTTACAATGGGGCAAAAGTTCTGAAAATCCTTTGGTTGCAAAAATCTTGACAATTCCCGAATATAAAACGCAGTACATTCAGTATTTGAATGATTTAGTTGACAAGAAATATGATTTATTTTACACCACTTACAGCCAACAAAGAATCTTAAAGTGGCGAAGTAAAATTGCCAATTATATTTCTAATGATACAGGTGAAGATATGACCATTCAGGATTTACCGGCAAATTGGGGGAATCAATCCAGATACCGTCTTTTAAGCAATGATCAGAATAATTTTTTCTCTGTGAAAGCCAATTCAATTCCTAAAAATTAAATATTTTTCTATCTTCACAAATTAGTTTTAATCCAAAAATTACTATGAAAAAATTATCTCTATTCTTAATCTTGTTCTCCGTTTTATACAATGCTCAAAACCAAAGATTCATTTATGAGTATCACTTTGTGCGAGATACTTTAAATAAAAATGAAGTAAGCAAAGAGTTAATGTATTTAGATATTTCTAAAGATGGTTCGAAATTTTACAGTCGAGATGTTTTCGTAAGAGATTCTATGCGGATTGCAAAATATGAAAAAGAAATAGCCGCAACAGGAAGTATGAATTTTACAGGTATTGCAACTCCTCGTAAAAATGCATTGGTAAGCTATAAGGTTTTCAAAACATATCCAGCTTATAAAATTTCTTTGCAAACTAGAAACGGTAGCGACTCCTATAAAGTTTCGGATGAGAGAAAAATCGACTGGAAAATCTTACCTGAAAAGATGAAAATTGGCGAGTTCGAAGCACAGAAGGCAATTTCTTATTTCGCTGGAAGAAAATGGATGGCTTGGTTCTCTACAGAATTACCTTTTCAAGATGGTCCTTACAAATTTCATGGCCTTCCAGGATTGATCATCAAGTTAGAGGATGAATCAAAAACCCATCAGTATGAATTAAAGGCGGTTAATAAATATGTCGCAACTCAACCCAGACAATCTAAATTTGACGATGAAGATCCGATTAATATTACCCAGGAAAAATATAAAAAACTTTTTTGGGAATTAAGAGATGATCCTGCAAAAGCTTTTAAAGAAATGATGAGCAAAGGAAATATGGGTAACATGCAGGATGGTAACGGGTCTGCAGTTTCTGCTGCTGCAATGATAAAAAGAACCGAGAATATTGCGAAAGAATATCAAGCTAAAAATAACAACCTAATTGAACTTGATCTGTTAATTCGATAAAAAATTTATGTTACTTCCTCAAAGATTTCGTTTTTCTAAAACTCGCTAAAACATAGTACGCTACAAAAACCATTGAGAATTTGATGAGGGAAGGCACTGCCAATTCTAAATTGAAAATAAAATAGCCAATCACCATCAGCAATCCCATCGCTATAAAAGAGTACATTAATTTCTGTGGAAGCTCGAATTTTTCATCATCTAAAAAATAAGCAGTTCCCCAGGCCAGACCAAATGCGAAACCGTAGTACAGATCCAGTTCCCAACCTTGACTACCTAATAGAAAGTAGTTGAGTAGAAAACTGATTCCAGTTCCGGCGAATAAATAAAGTAGGGCTTTCTGCATAGCTGAAATATTTTTGCAAAACTAACCATTTTTAAAGTTTTAGCAATGAGGTGCGGAGACCGTTTCTGTAGTTTCTTTTCCGCATTGCTTCTTTCTATCGAATGAATACCTTTTTTCAACTTTCATATTTTAGAGAAAACCTTATCTTTGGAACAATCGAAATTATATTATGAATCAAGAAAAATATACGCCAAAAAATAAAGTAAGAGTCGTAACAGCCGCTTCTTTGTTTGATGGACACGACGCTGCTATTAATATTATGAGAAGGATGATTCAGGCCACAGGAGCTGAAGTTATTCATCTTGGTCATGATAAATCGGCAGAGGAAGTTGTTGACTGCGCTATTCAGGAAGATGCAAACGCAATTGCCTTGACTTCTTACCAAGGTGGTCACAACGAATATTTTAAATATATCTATGATCTTCTTCGTCAAAAAGGTGCACCTCAGATCAAAATATTTGGCGGCGGCGGCGGCGTAATTCTTCCCGAAGAAATCAGAGAATTAATGGAATACGGAATCGACCGGATTTATTCTCCCGATGACGGCCGTGAAATGGGATTACAGGGAATGATCAATGATTTAGTTAAAAAATCTGATTTTGCAACGGGAGAACATATTCAAGTTTCAGATTTAGATCAAATTAAATTTGAAGATTCTAAATCGATCGCAGAAGTTATTTCAGCGGTAGAAAACTTCTCCGATGAAAAACCAGAGTTGGTGAAAGCAATTGATGAAAAAGCAAAGGATTCTAAAATTCCTATTATTGGAATCACCGGAACTGGTGGAGCCGGAAAATCTTCTTTAACGGATGAATTGGTTCGTCGTTTTTTACGTTCAAATCCCGATCAGAAGATCGCGATCGTTTCTGTAGATCCTTCAAAAAAGAAAACAGGTGGAGCACTTTTAGGAGATCGTATCCGAATGAATTCCATTAATGATTCTCGCGTTTATATGCGTTCTATGGCGACTCGGGAAAATAATGTTTCGGTTTCTCCTTACATTCATTCCGCTTTAAATATTTTAAAATTAGCAAAACCGGATGTCATCATTTTAGAGACTTCAGGCATTGGACAATCTGGCTCAGAAATTACTGATATTGCCGATGTTTCCATGTATGTAATGACTCCGGAATACGGAGCTTCAACGCAATTGGAGAAAATTGATATGTTGGATTATGCCGACCTGGTTGTTCTTAATAAATCAGATAAACGTGGTGCCTTAGACGCACTTCAAGCTGTTCGAAAAACGTATCAACGAAATCACACGGCGTTTGATAAAACATTAGAAGAAATGCCGGTCTTTTCTACGAAAGCCAGTCAGTTCAACGATTACGGAACGACTGAATTATACAATGCTTTAATTAATAAAGTCAATGAGACTTTAGAAAAAGATCAAGGTGAAACTGCTCCGAAATTTAAAGAGTTTGTAGAACAAAATGTTTCAGATGATACTACGGTTATTCCGCCAAAACGCGTTCGTTATCTTTCCGAAATCGTAGAGAGCAATCATGCTTATGATAAAGAAGTTGAGCATCAAGCACTCATTGCGAAGAGAATGTATCTTTTAGAAGGTGCAAAAGTTCTCATTACTGATGATCAACATACGACTGATAAATTAGAAAAGGTTTTCCTTAAAACGAAGAAGGAATTATCTGAGGAAAATATCGCTTTCCTAAAAGGATGGCGCAATTTCAAAGAAGAAATGGCTGGAGATGCTTATTCTTATTTCGTTCGTGGAAAAGAAATTAAAGTAGAGACAAAATATGAATCTCTTTCTCATTTAAAAATTCCGAAAATATCTTTACCCAAATTTCAGGATTGGGGTGATCTTTTGCGTTGGAAAGGCCAGGAAAATGTTCCGGGACAATTTCCTTACACCGCTGGATTGTTCCCTTTTAAAAGAACGGGTGAAGATCCGACCAGAATGTTTGCCGGAGAAGGCGGACCAGAAAGAACGAACAGAAGATTCCATTACGTGTCCGCAGATATGGATGCGAAACGTTTATCAACTGCATTTGACTCGGTAACTTTATATGGACAGGATCCAGCGTTCCCACCAGATATTTACGGAAAGATCGGAAATGCCGGAGTTTCAATTGCAACTTTAGATGATGCGAAAAAACTCTATTCAGGCTTTGATTTGGTGAATGCCATGACATCGGTTTCAATGACCATCAATGGACCGGCTCCGATGATTTTAGCATTTTTCATGAATGCTGCCATCGATCAAAATGTCGAAAAATATTTAACGGAGAATAATCTTTGGGAAGCAGTTGAAGCAAAGTTAAAAGCAAAATTCGATGACCAAGGTTTAAAAAGACCTGCTTATGAAGGTGAACTTCCAAAAGGAAATAATGGTTTAGGTTTAAAATTGTTAGGAATTACTGGTGATGAGGTAATAGATACGGAAACGTATAACAAAATTAAAGCGCAGACTATTGCAACCGTTCGTGGAACGGTTCAGGCAGATATTTTAAAAGAAGATCAAGCGCAAAATACGTGTATTTTCTCGACTGAATTTGCGTTGAGATTAATGGGTGATGTTCAACAATATTTTATTGATGAGAAAGTAAGAAACTTTTATTCGGTTTCAATTTCTGGTTATCACATTGCAGAAGCGGGCGCAAATCCAATTTCGCAGTTGGCGTTTACGTTGGCAAACGGATTTACTTATGTGGAGTATTATTTGAGCCGCGGAATGGATATTAATGATTTCGCTCCAAACTTATCTTTCTTCTTCTCAAACGGAACTGATCCAGAATATGCGGTAATCGGTCGTGTTGCCAGAAGAATTTGGTCGAAAGCGATGAAGTTGAAATATCAGGCCAACGAAAGAAGTCAGATGTTGAAATACCACATTCAAACTTCTGGACGCTCTTTGCACGCACAAGAAATTGACTTCAATGATATCCGTACAACATTGCAGGCGTTATATGCGATTTATGACAACTGTAACTCGTTGCATACCAATGCTTATGATGAAGCCATTACAACTCCGACTGAAGATTCAGTAAGAAGAGCAATGGCAATTCAACTGATCATTAATAAAGAATTAGGTTTAGCGAAAAATGAAAACCCATTACAAGGTTCTTTCATTATTGAAGAATTAACCGACTTGGTTGAAGAAGCCGTTTATACCGAATTCGACCGAATCACTGAAAGAGGTGGAGTTTTGGGTGCCATGGAAACCATGTATCAACGTTCAAAAATTCAGGAAGAAAGTATGCATTATGAAATGCTGAAACATACTGGAGAATTTCCAATTATTGGAGTGAATACGTTCTTAGGAAAAGATGGTTCGCCAACCGTTTTACCAAGAGAGGTTATTCGTTCTACCGAAGAAGAAAAACAATTACAGATTCAGAATTTAGAAAACTTTCAGAAATCACACGCTGACAAAAGCGAACAGATCTTACACGATCTCCAGATCTCGGCTATCAACCAGGAAAATTTATTTGAAAAAATGATGGAGGCGGTGAAGTATTGTTCACTTGGACAGATCACTAATGCTTTATTCGAGGTAGGTGGAATGTACAGACGGAATATGTAAGCGAGTTATTTGAAGTTTTTCAATTTGCTTATTAACCAACCGTGTCAAGAATTCAAACCTTGACACGGTTTTTTTTTATATTTTTTAAAATTGTTAATGTGTGTTAAATCAAATAATTACCCCTGTTTTCTCAAAATCATTTTTTATCTTTAGCTTCTAATCTCTTAATTAAATAGAAAATTATGGAAAATACTAATTGTACCTGCAACTGCGAAGGTTGCAAATCGGGAAACTGTAAAAGTTGTACTTGCACGAATTGCACTTGCAAAGGTTGCACTTGCGAGAAGTAAATCATTACAACAAAATAATTGTCCAATATCTAAAGCCGCCAAGCTTCCGAAGCTTCGATGGCTTTTTTAATTCTTTCACAGAAACGTACATTTAAAAAATAAAAAATTTAAGAAATGAATATTGCCCTATCACAAGCTGAACAATTGATTTCAGCAGCAAAAGAAAAAGCATTAGCAATAGATTGCAAAATGAATATCGCCGTAGTTGATGCCGGTGCGAATTTAGTAGCGTTTGCCAGAATGGATGGAGCTTGGTTGGGTTCTTTGGATATCTCCATCAAGAAAGCCAAAACTGCCCGTTTTTTTGATATGAACTCCGGAGAAATAGGAAAACTTTCTCAACCTGGTGGTTCTCTTTACAATATCGAACATTCTAACGGTGGATTAATTACTTTTCCAGGTGGCGTTTTGGTTAAAAATGCACACGGTGAAATTATTGGAGCCATTGGCGTAAGCGGAAGCGCGGTAGAAAATGATCATGCCGTGGCAGAAGCTGGAGCAGCAGCAATTTAATTTTTCGAAATCTCAATAAATTTAAAGTCACTTCTATTTGGAGTGACTTTTTTATGGATACTAATTCGGTTTTGAAACAGATCATTTATTTTTCATTCTTTATATTTGACAAAACAGCGATCTCTTATGAATTTTAAATCTCTTTTCTTCCTATTAATTTTAACGACCACATTCTCCTGCAAATCTGAGGCAGAAAAAATTGCGGAACAAACTTCTACTCGAAATTCCTTGATCGATTCGACCATAAGTCGATTTCAAAAAAAATTATTAGCGCAACAGATCGATTCTGTATTTTCACAATATGACTTTAACGGTTCAGTTTCGGTTCTTAAAAATGATGAGGTTCTTTACCAAAAAGAGAGTGGTTTCGAAAGTTTTAAGCAAAAGAAAAAACTCGATAGCAGTTCGGTTTTTGCGATCGCATCTGTAAGTAAACAGTTTACCGCAGTTTTAATTTTGTTGCAGGAAGATCTAGGGAAATTAAATACGGAAGACCAAGTTTCAAAATACCTATCCGATTTTCAAAACAATCAATTGAAAAGTATTACCATTAAAGAACTGCTGAATCACACGTCAGGAATAAGCGATTTCGGCAGTGGGCTATTATCTAAACCCGGAAAAGAATTTCATTACTCCAATAAAGGATTTCGGCTATTGGGCGAAATTATCGAAAAAGTTTCAGGAAAATCTTATGACGAAAATGTAAGAGAGCTTTTTGAGAAAGCCGGAATGAAAAGTTCGTCGACCGCAAGTTCTTTTAAAGGTAAAAATTTAGTGAGCGCATTTACGGGAAACGGAAAAGATTTTCATGAAGTTGAAAATATGCCCAAGCGACTTGCTAATGAATCGATCAGCGTTCCTGCTGGCGGAATCTTGTCAACCGTAAATGATTTGCATCGATGGAATACAGCTCTGTATCACGGCCAGCTTTTAAAACCCGGATCATTAAAGAAATTCGCTGATAAATCAGCAGATCGCAATCATCAGATTCTCGGTAAAATGGATTATGGTTTTGGGATCATGATGAACGTCGGGAAACCAGTTGCGTACTTTCATACGGGTTATGTGAAAGGCGCGCCGTCGCTTTTAATTTATTATCCTGAAAGCCAAACTTCCGTAGTTATTCTATCCAATATTGCAGACGAGGTAAGAGGTAAGAATTCTATTTTTAATCCGCACAAAGAGATCAAGCAAATTACAGATGCGATTCAAAATACGGTCATTGATTTACGGAAAGAGATGATTAAAACGACGATGCCAGAATAATCGCCATTACTCAATAAATATAAATCCGGTACAGAAATGCATCGGATTTAATCTTTTTACTTTATTCAGTGAAACGCCATTGCGATCGTAATTTATACAGTCAAAATTTTTTAACTTTTTGCGTCTTTGCGTTCAACTATTTCTTCTAAGTTGATTTTAAAACTCAAATTCACCAATCAAAATTCCATGACTATTTCCTTCTTTAGATTTTTTCTGATTTTGAAAAACTACTAATTTTCTTTCCTGTTTTCCAGTTGCGTAATTGATGTAAATCTCAGCCATAATCGCAGTGGGCCCAGTTAAAGTCACTTGGGTTTCGCCATAGAAATTCGTTTCTATTTTATATTTTCCTTTGATGGCTTTTTTCAAAAGAAATTGTTCAGGTCCGAAACCTCGTGTGAAATCGGTGCTTAATCTTCCGCCACTTGCGGTCTCTTTATGAGAATACATACATTTCTCGCCATTCGGATCGGTGATCCAAAGATCGATATCGGTATTGTCTTTATTCCAGTTCAGCACGACTCGAATATTTACTGGCAGATCAGCAATCAGTTTCGGATTGATCGCACTGATATCTAATTTGTTCCTATTTCTGGAAATCAATTCGTTGAGTTCCATGATGATCGTTTCTTCAATTCCGTTGTCGCGTTGTGCGATTTCTTGGGTGTAGGATTTGTTGAGGATTTTATATAAATAATCCAAGGCTTCTTGCGGTTTGCCATCATCTTCCAAAGCCAAAGCATAATCCCGATAACTTTGCGGATCCATCGGTCTCCAATCCAGAATTTTCCTAGCGATCCAAACCTGCTTGTCATTAATATTCTGTTCTTTTAGTTTATAAACCAATAATTTATAGAGTTCTTCATTTTCAATATCCAGATCAGCAATCGAACTTAAAACTTTTAAACCCAATTTTTTATGATTATTTTGAAAAAGTAATTTTGCGACATCAAAATAGAAAGTTGGCGTTTGAATATAAGTTTTTCTTTGTATTAAATATTGATTGTAAATAGTTTCAGCCGTCGTCAGTTGTTCGAAAGACTTCATATACTCCTGGTCAGATTTTACATCGATCGTCGTTATTTTTCCTTTTACGGTGTTTTCCATTTCTTTCTCCGATCTGTCTTCAGCTGCCATTCTTCTTTCCGATCTTCTAATTCCACTCGCAGCTACAACTACTTCATCAATACTATCCGCTCGAGAGCTGTCAACTCTGATACCTGCCACTTCTGCTTGTAGAATATTAGAATTTCTACTTGGTGTTGGAGAAGAACTAATCATTACATCCACACTAGGTTCCTGATTTTCATTGACATTATTTGGTTTCGGATATTTTTTGACCTCTTTAAAATCCGTATTCCACCATTTCTTCAAAGTCTCCGTCATCTGTTCTGCTTTCTCCATGATATTGGTCATTCTCGCATCTCTTTGGTCAAGATTTCTTTTAATGATTCGATCATATTCTGCTCTCAATTCTTCCGGTGGAAAAATTTCGTAACGCGCATAATCTTGTACGTTTTCCAAAACAATTAAACTTGTATTGTTAGTTGCGATGCCGAATTGCTTACCTAGATTTTTAATTTCTTCCTTGTTTTGATCTTCAAAAAGTTCTAGTTCTGAAATCTTTTTTTGTGCCCAAAATTTAGAAATATCCCAATCTTTCGTAGTTTGATCATCTGCATTTAAAGTGATTATTTTTTCTTGAGTTGGCTGATTTTCATAGCCGAAAAGTAAAGTGACCGTAGTTTTTGCTTGATTCGTAATTCCAGACAAAACCAAATTATTATCAATGGTCTGTGGAAGTCGCGGATAAACTTCACTTAAATTGGGATTGTCTTTAATTCCTAGAAATTTCAAATTTTGAAAAAGCAACTTTCTAACTTCTCTCTGAGGCGAATTTTGATTAATGTTTAAAAGTTCACCACCCGTTTTTAAACTGATGAATTTCATTTGACTGAAATTGGCTTTCGTGGAAGAAACAATGGTGTAAACTGGTTTGTTTAATGTCAAATTCAAATCTCCAAAAGTAGAAAGTCCGTCAGAAAATAATAAGTATTCATCAACTTTCATATTTTTTAACTGACCGAAATCTGTTCCGCCGTCATACGTCAGATTGGTTAAGAAGGTTTTTAATTCTTGCCAATTTCCATTATTGATTTTAAAAGTTTTACTTTCTTCGAATTCATTATTGAGTAGTGCTAATTTAACAGTGGTGTTTTTCGCCACTTTAAAATATTCATCAAGTAATTCAGATTCTTTCACGTGATCGCGCTGCAAGCCACTCAAAGAATTGTCCCAAATAATTCCGATGGTTTCAGGCATTTTCTTCGGTACTGAAGAAGCGTTGATGGGAATATTCGCCAAGAAATAGAAAGTGTTACCGCTCGCATTTTGCATCATTGCTGAACTTTCATTCTGATTTTGTGGTAAGTTAATTCTTAAATTTCCTGAAGTTTTATAATTCGTTTTGGTAGTTTCTGCTACCCAAACATTTCCGTTTTTCACTAAATTGAAACTTCCGTCTGGCTTTTCTTCTAGTTGAGGCGTATTGATATTTTCAAAAACCGTAGTCTTTAAAGTAAAGGAAGGAATTGCAGTTTTGTAATCCAATGGTAAGAAATATTGAAGATTATTTCCCGATTTTTTTAATTCTTGATTGTACGTTATTTGAACCGTTCTTTTGCCGTTTGCGGTAATCGGATAAATTCTGGTTCGGAAATTATTTCCTTCTACTTTTTCTAAAATTCCCGGATCAACTCTTCTTTTCTCAATACTTTCAAAAACTTCTTTAGCTTTTTCTTTTTCTACTGGAACTGCATTACGCAACTTTCCGTTAATATCTAAAGCATAACCACTTACCGAAACATTTTCTGGCAGCGGAAAAGTCAATCTTCCTTCCAATATTCGATTGGAGTTATTTTTAAAAACCATCGTGGCAACTGTCGTCGAAATGTTTCCTGTGATCTTTACATCATAGTTCAAGCTTTGAAGAACGACGTCATTTGTAACTTTATAATCGCCGTTTCTAACTGGAGTTTCGAGCACTGGAATTTGAGCAAAAAACAGATGGGATAGAAATAGAAGTAGGGCAATAGGAAATATTTTTCTCATCTCTAATGGGTTTGTGATTTGATGGAGGACATTCTATAAAGTTAAACTTTTTTTATTTCCTAAATTTAATAATGAAAAATCCGATACAGAAGTGCATCGGATTTATTTTTTGAATCAATCTTCTTAAATTAACAAGATTGATAGTTTCTGATTTTTCTAATGGACTTCGCACGATCAGTTAACATAAAGAAGAAATAAAAAGTGACTGCAGTTTTGAACAAGATACTTACTATGGCGGCAACAAAATACTCGGCAGAAAATTCATGAATTCCATTTACAAAATCATGTATAACTTTAAATGAGTTGGTCGGCAGTCTAGTAAATGTTCCAAAAATACCCAATAAAATATAACATAGAAAAATATTGAGCAGTTGATTGTAGAAGTATCTTTCTGCTCGGGTTCGCTGTTTTTTGATACTTGAAAAAATATAGATTATTAGCATACCCATAATTGAAAGTCCTGTCAATAGGTAAATTAATATATTGGTGATAAAATAATGATCTCTTAGGAGTGTTTTTGCGCTAACTAATTGAAAAATAAGTAGTAGAAGTGCTGCTATTATTGACTTTTTTGCAAATTTTCGATTGGTTTCTTTTTGAATTTCTTTTACGATTCTTGGCACTTTACCAAAAGAGAAAAAAGATTTTTTCACCATTGTGAATTCTTTTTGCCAACTAACTTGAACGTCTATGAATGCCTCTTCAAAAGAAACATTGTTTTCTGCATAAAGTGATTCAATTTGATTCTCTATATGATCCTGAACCTCCAATAAAATATCGGTCGGAAGGTTTTTAGAAATAAGATAATTCCGGATTTGAGATTTTTGGGTTGAATTGATCATTATAATTTAATTTTAATTTGTTTATCAACTTTTTCAAAGGCGTTTATATATTTTTTCAAATACAGTGAACCTAAAATCCAACCCCAAATGAAGATGTTTTCTAAGACGATATAAGCCAGGTTCCTGAGTGTAAATTCATATTCATCGATCACATTTATCAGGCCTGTAGTGTATTTTTCGTACCGTTCTGAATAATTAAACAGATTGAAAATAACAATATACATAGACGAAATTAAAAATAGGGTAGTGCCTCTTTGATAAATGCTTACATTCGTTTTAAAGTTAGTATTAGCACTATTAATCAATTTAAAATTCTTAAAATAAAGACTAGCACTAACGACCAATATGGCAATATAAATTACGAACAAAATGTTTTTTGTAACCTGTGGAATAAAATATGTTAAAATTAAAATTAATATAAATAAAGGTAGAAAATAATACAGCGATTGCTTTAGCAAATCGTAAGAAATTTTTCTTACAGAGTGCAAGTGAATCCGCGTAATTGCTTTCCAAGACAGTAAGGGATAAATACTATGCAAATCATATTCCCAAGTTTTTTTCACTTTATTAAATGCGAGATAAAAATCTTCATTTTCTCCCAATTCCGCCTCTACCTGAGAAAGCATATGATCGCGAAGCTCCAACGCTAAGTCGATAGGGACATTTCGATCAATTATATACTGGAAAATTTCCTTTTCATTTTCAGAGTTTATCATTGTTCAAAAATGGTATTAAGGTTAAAAAGATAACTTTTCATTTCAGATTCTTCGGTCAATTGTTGCTTTTTTCCTTTTTCTGTGAGCAAATAATATTTCCGATTTCGACCATTGACGTTCTGTATTTCCGAAAAAATGACCCCGTCGGTTTCCAGTTTATGAAGAATTGGATAGAGTGCACCTTCAGTCATAAGAAGTTCGCCTTTAGTCAATTCTTTAGCACGTTGGGTCATTTGATAACCGTACATCTTCACTTCTTTCACCAACAGTTTAAGGATGATATTTTGTAAAGTTCCTTTATAAAGTGCGTTTTTTTTCATTGGTAGAATTTAATACCTAACAAATGTATGTATAAGTTTCTTATGTATGTGTATTACTTTTATCTTTTTTACTGATGTAGTAAAATTCTATTCGTTAACAGCTTATTCGTGGACGATGGCTAAATTTTTTGCTTACTAAAGGAAGGAAAATTTCACGCACTTATTAAAAAATTCCCTTTTATTAATTAAAATTTTTATTCACAAATAAATATTATTTATAACATAGTTCCTCTAAATGAATATCTTTGCATCTTAATTTAAAATATGACCAAAGAACACGAAGAAAGTATAATTCACGATCTTAAAGACTGGAAAAGCCTGATCAAACCTTACGCTTCTCCTGAAACAAAGCTCGCCTGGAAACAAATTTTCAATACGATTTTACCATTTATAGGTGTATTTATTACCGCTGCGATTGTGTACGATTATTCACGTATTGCTACTGTAGTGATCTCAATCATTGGTGGACTTTTCTTAACCCGAGTATTCATAATTCAGCATGATTGTGGACATCAAGCCTTCTTTCCGGACCGCAAGAAAAATGACAGAACTGGATTTATCACCAGCTTTTTAACCTGTATTCCCTATAAATACTGGGCAAGATCACATAATCATCATCATGCTCATCAAGGGCAACTCGATACTCGGACTATTGGAGATGTAAATCTTCTAACGGTGAGAGAATATGAAGCACTTTCTAAGTCTGCCAAATTTAAATATCGAATTTATCGCTCATTTCCGGTGATGTTTATCATTGGTCCGGCGTATTATATTTTCATTCATAACCGTATTCCTTTTATCACTTTGAAAGGTTGGGATAAGGAAAGAAAGATGCTGCTTTTAACGAATCTTTATTTGGTTTTGTTTTTCGCAGTGGTAGGATTAATATTGTGTTTACCCAATTTTGACCTGGCTTACGGTTTCAAAAAATTAGCCTTTATATATGTTCCTATTTTATTGACGTTCGTTTTTACGGCTATTTGGTTTTTCTATATGCAACATCAGCATAACCCGAATTACAAATCCTGGAAAAAAGACTGGGAATATGTTTTGGCTGCAATTAAAGGAAGTTCGTATTATAAACTACCTGCCATTTTAAATTTCTTTACGGGAAACATCGGTTATCATCATCTTCATCATTTGGCTCCAAAAATTCCGTTTTATAAATTAAAAAAATGCAGTAATGAAAACCCTGTTTTTCAGAAACATGTTTCTGAGATTACTTTTTGGGGAAGTCTGAAATATGCGTTTTATACGCTTTGGGATGAAGAAAACGATCGTATGGTAAAATTTTCGCAACTGAAAAAAATTCGGGTCAAATCGTAATAGTCTAGATTTTACTTATGTTATCTTTGCACTGATGGTAACAGAAAAAATAATTTTAGGGATCGATCCCGGAACCGCAATTATGGGATTCGGACTGATTTCGGTGAAGGGAAATAAAATGGAATTAATCGCCATGCACGAATTAATTCTCAAGAAATATCCCAATCACGAAACGAAACTGAAATATATTTTCGAAAGAACTTTATCGCTCATTGATGAATATCATCCTGATGAGGTTGCCTTAGAAGCACCTTTCTTCGGAAAAAACGTACAATCGATGTTGAAGCTGGGTCGAGCACAAGGTGTCGCTATGGCCGCTTCTTTATACCGTGATGTTCCGATCACCGAATATTCTCCTAAAAAGATTAAAATGGCCATCACCGGAAACGGAAATGCCAGCAAAGAGCAAGTCGCTGGAATGCTGAAGTCGCTTTTAAATCTTAAAGAATTTCCAACCAAATACTTAGATGCTTCCGATGGTTTAGCGGTTGCCGTTTGTCATCATTTTAATTCTGGAAATTTAACAACTGACAAATCTTACACCGGTTGGGATAGTTTTCTAAAACAAAATCCAGATCGACTTAAGTAATCTAACTCTTTAATTTTCAGTGTTTTTATTTCAAATTATTTAGAAAATTGCCGTGAATTATCTATTGGAGTAACACTTAATATAAATTTGTTCTGTTTCTGTCACCAATTTTTTGTTTTTCCTAGTTAATTGGGACAAGACTGTTGATTGAGACAGTTCCAACTAAATGTTACTCCTCCATTTGTTGAAGTATAGATCTTTAAACAATCTACTTGTTCATCGTAAACAAGCATTCCCTCTACGGGATTAGGGATAGCGTTTACTTTCGCTGTAGTTGAAATACGGTTGACTACAAATCCTTTAGACTTTGATTCCAAAACGGTCCATGCACCTTTTCTGACCATCGGCCAATTGTCAGAGTTTTGTGCGCCAGCTCTGCCTAAGGAGGTGATGCCATGATTGGTGTCCAGAGTGGTTCCACTTGTGGCTGCTGGTCTGTAGCAAAATTCTGCTACACTGATGATAATGGTCGCTTGGTTACTCAGTAAGTTTGCGGTATCTCTGATGGTGTAATTTACGCTGGTTGCATTTCCTGTAAATCCATTAACTGGTGTGAACGTGAAAACTCCACTATTATCCACCGCCCATGTTCCTTGCCCTGCAAGTGTGAATCCTTTTATTAATCCGCTGGTGGTGATAATATTTGTAGCTCCAACTGGCGCAATCAGGTTTATTGAATTGGGAACAACATTACCACTATTTGGATCTACGTCGTTTGACGATATATTTACAGAAACTGCCGTATTTTTTTGACCTGCCAAAGTATTGTTATACGCGATCGGAGGTTGATTAATCCCGAAGTTTTGACCGGTGAGTGCACTGCTACCTACCGTAACTGATAAGCTGTTGCTCGTATTTCCAGCAGTATTTCCCACGACAAAAAAGCCGGGTGGAGTAGTCATTTCTATGGTGTACTGACCTCCTGCAATATTAGGGAAAACATAAGTGCCGTTTGAAGCGCTGGTCGTATTACCTATCGTATTTCCTAAGTTATCTATCAATTTTACAGTGGCTCCCGGATAAACAGTACCATTAGGTATTCCTGCATCATTGTCATTAAAAATAGTTCCGCTGACTGAAACTTTTAAAACGATTGAAGTGGTGTTAAATGCAATGAAAGCCGCATCACTTTGTCCTGAGAATTTCTGCACTAATTTTGTGACTTGGGATATATTACCCGGCGTAAGTCCAAGTTCTGACCAATCAAAAGCAAGTAGGCGAAGTTTTCTGGCAGAAGTGTTAGAAACCCCTGTATTATAAACAGGTGGATTGGCTACATTATAAAATTTCCAATCTGCATTTCCAATATCATTTATAGTTCCAAAGTTTACAATATACTTATTACCAACAGTGGTATCGGTAGCATTAGTAAAATAGTACTCATCTAAAACAAGGCTAATATCACCAATCTGGGTAATGACAACATCTGGAATACCATCGCCGATTGAACTGGGATTAATACTGGTGATGTCATAAGCAATTACACCCGAAGTCGGAAAATTGAAAATTCCCGTTCCTAAGTCTAATCCATTGATACCATCCATCAGGTATTTGACCAAATTATTTTCTACCGGTACTGGATTAACATTTCCAACACCACCATAATTTAAACCAACCCCAATAAATGTATTGCTGCCGGGAGGTGAAGTGAAAAAAGTAGGGAAGGCTTTGTACTCTTGGGGCGTGTAAGCAACACTGTTTGTTGCAACTAATGCATCATTTACACCAGTGGAATAAGTGGTTTCATTCCATGTAAAAGCTAAGAGGTTGTGACTGTTATTAGGTTTTATGGGGTTCGGAGCAGTTGAGGTGCCACTTGCCCAAAAACTATTAAAATCAGTATATACTTTTGTGATTGCAGTTTGCGAGTATGAGAAAAGGCTCATTAGAAATAATCCTAAAGCAATTGTCTTTTTTAACATTTTAATTTATTGTTCTGTTTATAAGCATTTAAGAATCGATTTTACCGGAATAAAGAAGCTTGAAGTAAAATTGAGCATCATCTTCATGAAATATTAATTAAGGTTTCCAGAAAGACCAAACATTACCATTGAAAACGGCTACCTGACGATTATCAGTATCGTAAACAATCATTCCTGCAGCAGGGTTTATAATGTTCAAATGGGGACTTGCGACTTTGGGTAGAATCATGGCTTTATCATCATCCGTTAAAACGAGGATCCCCGGAGCGCTGTTGGTTGGAGTTCTTTTTCCAATCGTAGTTTCAGCGGAAGGAAGTTCCGTTAAAGCGTTTTGTAAAGTCGTGTCAACTGCGCCAGTATTGTCTATGCTTAAGTCAAACCAGGCTCCGTTTTTTTGGTACTTTACTTTTTTGTCAGTAGTGTCAAAAATCAAAGTCCCATCAACAGCACCAGCCACTGAGGCGCTTGAAGTTACCCAAGGTAAAATCAAACCTCTGTTTGCTGAGCCGAATTCTAGGGAAACAGATGAATTAGTAATTGATTCTTTTCCGATAGCAACTTGTGCATAAACTGAAGAGAGTGTTAATGATAATAAAAGAAGATACAGTTTCTTCATATTGATATAATTATAAAAGGATTTCTAAATTGGTGTAAATTTTACTCCTCCGGAAAAACGTTAATTGAGTGATCTTCCTTTTTTTTAAATGATTTCTTGAAATACAGTTCTTTCTCAATTTAATACGGTGGTTTTTAGCAATCGCCAAAGATACCAAAATGATATGATTTTGTGATTTTTTTTACTGTACTTTTTTAATCATTCTTGAAATGCTTTTTTTGTGAATTTAAATCTCCAGCAGTTCGCTAAATTCCAACGATGTCATTGGTTAGTTTGAACTAATTATTTTACTTTTGTAGCTTGCGAATAGAAAAGATAATATAATTATTTGTTAGAATTTTAGTAAAGTTGCTTTATTATTGAAAAGAATAACTGCTTATTTTCGAATAAAGCGAAAATATTTAAGAGTCTGTTTAAATTTGCCACAAAAAGAAATTCTCTCTTTTTCCCCGACCGTAAAGGGTGGAAGATATCTTAAAAATTAATCAAAATTACGCTCTTTATGAATTGGGAAAATTAATTTTGATGAATTTTAAACTGGCTCTACCAAAGAAAAATCCGATGCTTCATAAAACATCGGATTAATTTTAAAATTAGAAAAAAATTACTCTTTAATAATTTTTTGAGTCAGAATTAAGTTTTTATTCTCATAAACTTTAATGATATAAGATTGTGGCAAAAGTCCATCTACATTAACCGAAATTTCGTTTGCAGATAAATTTTGAACTCTTGGGTTTCTTAAATTTCTACCTGCAGCATCGTAGATTTCAACGGAAATATTTTTCAAAGTTTTGGATTCATCCTTGATGAAAATCTGCGATTTGGCGGGATTAGGATAAACCTGGAAATTTCTTTGTGCAGAATTCACTTCAATTGCGGCCAAAGTTTTATTGATCGTCCAACTAACAGTTGCTACGTGCAATGTTGCGTGGTTATCTACTTTCAGTAAACTATTATTGTCTGTTACTGAAAAAAGAACGGTGTTGGTACCCATATTGAAATTGGTTGGAGACAGCGTCAAAGCACTGGTTGTTTCAGCTTGTGAATTTCCGTTCAAACTCCAGGAGTTAACCAACGAATTCGGAATTGGAAGAATTGCATTCACGTTGAAAGTAATTGGTCCCGTCAAATTTATAGATCCAGCATTACTTGGGGTAAAGGAATCAATTGGATTTTGCAAAGTGTGAACTCTTTCGATCAACTGTTGTTTACAAACAGAGCAGAATTCACGGTCGAGGTACCGCATTTCGCAATTTTCATGAGGTCGGAACCAGGTTGGACTTTCTGTATATGGGAAAATATCAACACTATTCAGACCGATCCAGTTTTTCCATTTGTTGGTTACAGGATTGTTATTTTTGGTTTTATTAGGAGATTCACCACTTCCGGAAAACCAATATTCATCGGCTAATTTCCCGAAAGAATGTCCCAGTTCATGTACGATAATTTCCCTTGCGTTCGGATGATTGGATGAAAAGGCATAAGTTCCACCACAACCACCATATTCAGTAGAGTTTCCGAGAACAAAAGCAACATCAAAATCGGGAACATTACTTGCCAAAACATTCGTAACTTTATTGGTGCTGTTGGAATAGACACATCTGTGCACTCCAACGTCGAAGGTGGTGCCAAGGAAATTATCAGGATTACTTACGGGGAAAACAGGCTCGGTTACATCAGTGGCGGTGCCGGGATGTTTAACACCGGATTCTGCAGAAATTACTTTAACTGCATAAACGTTAAAATAATTTTTATACTGATTGAAAGGTGACTTATTAAAAATATAATTCACCAAAGTGGTAGCATCTGCAACGAAATCTCCCTGCTGTCCGGCAGTGAAACCATCTCCCAAAATAACCATATTGATTCTCTTGTCTCTCGGTCCATTTTCTAAAATAGGAACGGTTTCAAAAACTTGTGAAATGCACATTTGGCTGATCAGCAAAAAGAATAGAATTTTTTTCATGATTTAAAGTGTAAAAGTTATTAAAGAGTTTTTAGAGTTTGGTGTTATTTTTTCAATTTTCACCGACGAGATTTCTCCTTTCTGATTAAAGCGAACGCTAAATTGACCTTTGGTCAATTGCAGTTTATTTTTGCTGAGTCCTTCCTCTGCGTAAACTTCAAGAAGAGGATTTAAAGGATCTTCAATAATTCTTTCTTCTACTACTGCTTCATTTTTTCCAAGCAAAGAAATAACCAGATTTCCCGCAGTCGAAGGTTTGTTAACAATGGATCCGTTCTTTAAAAATCCTTCGGTAGTTTTTGTGTTGGTTAATGTTACTTTTTCTAAACCATTACTATCTTTTTCGATTTCAAAAAACAGATATACAATAGCGTTTTCACCTAGTTTTGTTGAAGGTGCGGTGGTGGTAGAATACTGGGACGAAGAAGATTGAGTGTCGCAAGAACTTACTAATAAACAGATTGCGAATAATAAAAAGAGTCGGGTCATCATTTATAGTTTTAACACAAATTTAATTTATTTTAGGTTATTATAGTTTTTATTTTTATGTATTTGTTTTAAAGAAGCTATTTTTGCAAAGTGCAAATAGAAAAGATAATTTTGGGTATTGATCCTGGAACCGCAATTATGGGTTTTGGCCTCATTTCGGTGAAAGGAAATAAAATGGAATTAATTGCCATGCATGAATTGATTCTCAAGAAATATCCCAATCACGAAACCAAATTGAAATATATTTTCGAAAGAACTTTATCATTGATCGATGAGTATCATCCTGATGAGGTTGCACTCGAAGCACCATTCTTCGGGAAAAACGTTCAGTCGATGTTGAAGTTGGGTCGTGCACAAGGTGTTGCCATGGCAGCGTCACTTTATCGCGATGTTCCGATCACAGAGTATTCTCCCAAAAAAATTAAAATGGCCATTACCGGAAATGGGAATGCCAGTAAAGAACAGGTTGCGGGAATGCTGAAAAATCTTTTAAACTTAAAAGAATTTCCGACCAAATATCTCGATGCTTCCGATGGTTTGGCGGTGGCAGTTTGTCATCATTTTAATTCAGGAAATTTATCGACGGATAAATCATACACTGGCTGGGACAGTTTTCTAAAACAAAATCCTGATCGCCTGAAGTAGGCTAACTTCCTAATATTCAATTTATTTATTTGTAAAATTCATTTACAAAAACTACACAAAAGATTTACTTGGTTAAACCTAATACTATCTGTAACATTGTTGTGTTTTCTAAGACGAATTAAGAAACGTATAAATTTTACATTAATGAATAATCAAAAAATAAATCCTTTGAATCAAGTCAATCATTCGATGAATTGGTTTCAAAAGTTTCTGATGGTTTGCTCCGGCGGCAATATTCATATCTTAAGAAAGACTCCAAGTGACTGGAATAAATTTTCGGGCATCGGTGGAATTGTTTTATTCACCGCAGTTTTTGCCACACTTTCGGCAGGGTATGCCATGTTTACGGTGTTTGATGATATCTGGATCTCCGTTGGGTTTGCAGTTTTGTGGGGATTAATGATCTTTAATCTGGACCGATACATTGTTTCATCAATTAAGAAAACGGGAACGTGGTGGAATCAGATCCTAATGGCGATCCCTCGTCTAATTCTAGCGGCGTTTTTGGGAATTATAATTTCAAAACCTTTAGAATTAAAAATCTTTGAAAAGGAAGTCAACAAGCAATTGAATACCATTATTCAAAGAAATAAAACGCAGCTTCAAGCCGAAATGAACGGCAGAATTTTGCAACAGTCTGGCCCTTTTGAAACTGAAAAAAAGCAGATTCAAACCAAAATTGCGGATTATCAAAAGTCTTTTGATTCTGCGTCTGTAGAATTAGAAAAGGAAATTCTTGGTAAACAAAGTGGTTTAACCAGTGGAAAAGTTGGCTATGGTTCGAATGCAAAAAGAAAAGCAGAATTGAAAGAACAACGGCGTTTGGATATGGAAAATTATCAGAAACAGATTGCGCCTCGATTAGAATATTTAGACAAAGAAGTTTCCAAGGTTTACACCAATATAGAAAAGGAACGAGATAAAACAGAAACCTTCGAAGATCAGTTCAATGGTTTTGCGGCCCGATTGCAAGCCTTAGATGAACTGGGCAAAAACTCTGCAATTATTGGAGTTGCGGCGGCTTTCATTATGGGACTTTTTATCACTTTAGAAATTGCTCCGGTTTTGGTAAAACTAATTTCGTCGGTTGGACCTTACGATCATCTTTTAGAAAAAACGGAAAATGATTTTAAACTCTATTCCAAAGAAAAAATCGAAAAAGGAAATGCTTTAACCGATTACAGAATTGATGATTTTAAAGATCAACTGAGGAAATAATTTGTAGATTTATCAAAAAAAGATGAAAAAGATTTTTAATTTTCTTCTGCTATTTTTCGCACTTTCATTTTCTTTTGCACAGTCAAAGAAAGAGATCAAACGACAGGGGTTGGCTGCTTTTAACAATGAAGATTTTATTACGGCAAAAGGCCACTATCTTCAATTATTGGAGAAAGGCGACAAGACCTGGGAAACGTATACGATTTTGGGAGACTGCGAATTTAAAACCGGAAATCCTGACGAAGCTCTCACTTATTACAAAAAAGCACAAGAAAAAAATCCTATCTATTCTGGACTCTATTTGCGGGTTGCGACCGTTTTCAGACAGCAGAAAAAATACGATGAAGCGTTGATGAATTTTAGACAGATGTTAATTACCAATCCCAGAACTCCGGAAATCTATAATATGATTGCAAGTACGTATTACGAAAAAGGAGATTATCATGCCGCTTTAGAGGAGATTAATACGATGGTTCAGTTGGGTGGTGAAAATTTAGATTCAAGTTTTGGGCGAAGCATTTCCTATATCAAATTGAATAAAATTCCTGAAGCTTGTGTAGAATTAGAAAAGGCAGACCTATTTGACGTCGATAATGAGAACAGAGAAATTGATGTGATGAAAGCCCAGTTTTGTACGAAATAGATGCAAAAAAAATGCCTGCAAAATTTCTTAAGCAGACACTCCATAGCTGATTTAGTGTTATTTTAATTCAGGCTATTTACTGTTTTAGCAACTTCTTCTGATTTTACAGTTCCTTCTTGTTGATCAACCATTTCGCCATTTTTATTAAAGACCGAAATGATGTTCGAATGAGAAAAAACAATCGGTGAAATCTTCTTGTATTTCACTGCCAGAACATTTGCTAATTCCCGTACAGATTCTTTATCGCTTCTTATAAAAAGCCAAGGTTCTCCGTACATGTTATTTTGTTTCGCATACGCTTTCAAAACTTCAGGTGTATCATTTTCCGGATCAATGGAAACCAATAACATCGTTGTTTCTTTCAATTTTTTTGGGTCGATCTTAGAAGCAACCGCTCGCATATCAGCTACCAAGATCGGACAAGCCGTTGTACAACTTGTAAAAATCATGACCACTACTAAGTTCTTTCCTTTTAAATCTTTTAACTGAAGTTCTTGACCTTCTTGATTTTGCCATTTGGAATCAAGCACAAAAATAGATTCAGTCAAGGATTTAGTTTCGGTTTTCTTTTCCTTATTTTCTTGACAGGAAAAGAGCAATAATGAAGTGACGAATATAATTAAAAAGTTTTTCATTTTGTACTATTTGTAGAATCTTTTGCACAACGAAAACCGAGGTTTCCAACCGTATAGTTCGCTTTTAAACTTGATCTGAAAGCATATCTCATAAAAGAGGCATAGTTAAGAACATCGGTCGTACTTGTCGCTGCAGAAGCACAGAATAATCCTTTGTCATCGAATTCTGCTGTTCTGGAATCGCTGGTCGTCATGATCGAGTTAAAATCATCCGTCCATTCCCAAACCAGATCGAACATATTGTAAATTCCGTAATAATTGGGTGCAGAAACTTTGACTTTGTTTTTCTGTCTGTCTTTCTCGTTGTAAAGATTAATTAAATGAGATGAATAAGTTGGTTTTTCTCTAGCGTTCGCACTTTCCTCATCGGCCATGGCTACATATTCCCATTCATCTAAAGTCGGCAATCTTTTGCCGGCACTTTTAGCATAAGCTTTTGCAGCAAACCACGAAACATAAGTTACCGCCGCATTAGGATCTGCATTTTTTGGAAGCGTTTCGTCATCTTGCCAATCTTTCAAATACGTTTCATCAACAAAGAGTGCTTTGATATTGCTTCTTTTCCATTTTGGATTTTTCTTTACAAAATCAAGATACTCCGCGTTGGTTACAGGTCTTTCATCTAATAGAAAATCTTCTACTTTGACCAAAGTACTGTCTGTTCCGTAAAAAGGTTGATAGTCGCCGCCTTTGATCAAAACCATTTCGACATCGGGTGTAATAGCAACTTCTTTTTCAGAATTGTCAGAAGATACGTTTGTGGTAGAAAGTGTATTTGCTTTTTCGCAAGAAGTCAATAGAAAAAAGAAACCACCAACGAACATCAATATTTTAAAAATTTTGGACATGGCGGTTTCTTTAATTATAATTTAAGTTAAATGAGATTATTGTACTTTATGGTAAACTTTAGGATTTTTCTCTCCAGTCACTTTTAACGTTCCAATGGCACCTTTATTAAATGCTCGGAAGATAGAGTGGTCTACGATAATATAGTTTCCTGGTTCTTCCACTTTAAATTCTACGATAGCGGCGCCACCTGCTGGGATAATAGTAGTCTGTACATTATGGTTGATCGTAGTTCCACCTTCTACATAAACTCTGTCGAAGATCTCACCAATTACGTGGAAAGAAGAAACCAAGTTTGGTCCACCATTTCCAACGAAAAGTCTTACTGTTTCACCTACTTTCGCTTCTAAAGCTTTTGCTCCCATCAATGCATTTTTCTTACCGTTGAATACGACATAAGTTGGTCTTTCGTCAACACCTTTGTCTTGATCAAATTCCTGAAGTCCTTTCTCATCGGTTTTTCCTTTGGTGTAGAATTCACCTTGCATGATGTAATACTCACGGTCAACTTTTGGCAATCCACCTGCTGGTTCAACTAAAATTAAACCATACATTCCGTTCGCGATGTGCAATGGAACTGGCGCTGCAGCACAATGGTACACAAATAATCCTGGATTTAAAGCTTTAAAATTAAAGATCGCTTCTTTTCCTGGAGCCACGTTGGTCGCTTCTGCACCACCACCCGGACCGTTCACTGCGTGAAGATCAATGTTGTGAGGCATCACACTGTCGCTTCTGTTGGTTACGTGAAGTTCAACTTCATCGCCAACTCTAATTCTGATAAAAGTTCCTGGAACCGTACTGTTAAACGTCCAGAATTTGTAAGTTACACCGTCAGCCAGTTCACCAACTTCTTCAGTTGCTTCTAAACGAACGATGACTTTTTTGGCAGCACGATCACCGATTGCCGCCGGAACCATTGGTGGATTTACAATTGCTTGGTTTTCTGTCTCACCACTTACTTTAATTTCCATTGCGTTTTCGGATGTAGCCGAAGAATCGTCTGATGGATTTTGTTTGCACGCCTGTAAAGCGAAAAGAACGAGCGCAAAACTTGTTAGGATACGTTTCATTGAATGATATTTATTTGTTTCTGTTTAATAGGACAAATTTATCCTATTTGAATTACTTTTGAAAATTTTGATATATGAGTTTTGTCAGATTAAAATTGATGAGCTATAAAACACTTTATTCACGGTGCTTTTCTCTTTATCGACGAATGTCATAATGGGCTTAATATAAAAATAATTGAGTAAAATCCAAATTAATTATTGGAAAGTTTTAGAATCAAAGGCTCTACAATATTCTTTTGCGAGTAATACTTCGCTCCACAAATATTTGATTTCAAGGTGTAATTTCCTTTTAAAATCACGAATTGATTTTTGCTGTTTCTGGAAATAGGTAAGTTATAGATCTGGTTATTCTGAACACCAACTAATCTCACAATGATATTACAGTTGGAGGTATTTTCGATCACTGCGGCAGTATTTTTTTCTTGAGGATCGCTATCATTTAAAAGGTAAGTAAGAACCTCTGCCGTGACGTACTTTTTATTGATTTGATCTTTTTCGAGCAAATCGGAAAACTCTCTATTTTCGTTGCTTGAACTTGAGGAAGTTGGTGAATTAGTCGGTCGGTAAATAGAATTTCCGGTCGGTATCATGTCGCAACTCATTAAGAACAAAAACGATAAAAGCAGATATAATCCTTTCATTTTATTTTAAAAAAGTAAAGATACTGATTATTAAAAATTTTAAAAGAAAAATGCCAACGAATTAACCTTGGCATTTGTATTAATTGATCTCTTTTACAAAGAGTAATTCGGTGCTTCCTGGGTAATAATCACATCATGCGGATGAGATTCTTTCAAACCGCTTCCTGTGATCATCACCATTTTGCCGTCTTTTTGTAGCGTGTCAATATCTTTCGTACCGCAATATCCCATTCCAGCTCTAATTCCACCAGTTAATTGAAAAATCACATCTTCTAATTTTCCTTTGTGCGGAACGCGACCTTCAATTCCTTCAGGAACGAATTTCTTGGCTTCACTTTGAAAATATCTTTCTTTTCCGCCACGTCTCATGGCTGAAA
>NZ_JBGZYM010000026.1:0-33699 GCF_041824135.1 Kaistella sp.
AACCTCAATGTGCGGCTGTTTGCCCCGTTGACTGCTGTATCCCAGATGAAGATCATGTGGAATCAGAGGAGAGTTTACTCGAAAAGAAAGCCTTTTTACACGGAGAATAATTAAACTCGCTCACAAATAAATTGTGAGCGATTTTTTTTTCATATTTAACACCTGTCGAAATCAAGATATCTAACGACGAATAAGTCGCTCGCATTCTTAAAATAATCAAAAAGTATGAGTAAAAAACACAACTTCAGTGCAGGACCCTGCATCTTACCTCAAGAAGTTTTCCAGAAATCTGCCGAAGCAATTCTCGATTTTAATGGAAGCGGATTATCACTTTTAGAAATTTCTCACCGCAGTAAAGATTTCGTAGCCGTAATGGACGAAGCCCGAGCGATCGTAAAAAGACTGATGAATTTGGGCGATGATTATGAAGTTTTATATTTAGGTGGTGGCGCCAGTTTACAATTTGCGATGGTTCCTTTTAATTTAATGAAATTAGAAGGTGGCAAAGCTGCGTATTTAAATACAGGAACTTGGTCTGCAGGTGCTATTAAGGAAGCAAAAAAAATAGGAACGGTTGATGTCGTTGGATCTTCCAAAGAAGAAAATTATTCCTTCATCCCAAAAGATTATCAAGTAGGAAATGAGTACGATTATTTTCACTGTACCTCAAACAATACGATTTACGGAACTCAAATGAGAGAATTCCCTAATGTAGATACTTTGTTGGTTTGCGATATGAGTTCAGATATTTTTAGTCGTGTTATTGATTTTTCTCAATTTGATATTATCTACGCGGGCGCTCAAAAAAACATGGGTCCGGCTGGAACGACTTTAGTAGTCGTGAAAAAAGAAATCTTAGGAAAAACAGGAAGAGACATTCCCTCAATGTTGGATTATTCTTTACACATCGCTAAAGAATCCATGTACAATACGCCACCGGTTTTCCCGGTTTACGCCTCACTTTTAACATTACAACATTTAGAAAATAATGGTGGAATCGCTGCGGCTGAAGTTAGAAATGAAGCGAAAGCCAAATTACTGTACGGTGAAATCGACCGGAGTCCTTTATTTGAAACATTTTGTACGGTAGAAGAAGACCGCTCCTTAATGAATGTTTCTTTCAAATTACTCGATGAGTCTAAAAAAGAAGAATTCGATAATGCTTGGAAAGCTGCCGGAATTAGTGGATTAAATGGTCACAGAAGTTTGGGAGGTTACCGCGCAAGTATGTACAATGCGTTACCTATTGAAAGTGTTCAGGTTTTAGTTGATGTAATGCAAAATTTAAAATAAATGATAGTTCTTGCCAATGACGGTATTTCAAAAGCCGGCGAACAACTGCTAAAAGAAGCAGGAATAGAAGTATTAGAAGCCAAAGTTTCTCAGGAACATTTAATTAATTTCATCAATGAAAATAAAGTTGATGTTCTGTTGGTGCGAAGTGCTACAAAAGTGAAGGAAGATATTATTGATGCCTGTCCAGGTTTAAAAATCATTGGACGTGGCGGAATCGGAATGGACAATATCAACGTGGAACATGCGATCGAAAAAGGCATCTACGTTATCAATACGCCAAAAGCATCTGCCCGCTCGGTTGCCGAAATGGTTTTTGCACACTTTTTCTCTTTGGCTAGATTTCTGCATGAATCCAACAGATTAATGCCATTAGAAGGAGAAACTCATTTCAAAGCTTTGAAAAAATCTTTTTCAAGTGCGGTGGAATTAGAAGGAAAAACTTTGGGAGTAATTGGTTTTGGTGGAATCGGACAGGAAGTAGTGAAAATTGGAATTTCTTTAGGAATGAAAATTAAAGTTCTTACCAGAAAACCCAAAACCGAAAAAATCACTTTGGATTTCTTCGATGGACAAAAATTAGAGTTTGATATTTCTTCTGAGACGGACATGGATGAGTTCCTAACCGACGTGGATTTCTTAACGGTTAACACGCCAAAGACAAGCGAATATCTTTTAGATCAGGTACAGTTCGATAAAATGAAAGATGGAGTTTTCATCGTGAACACTGCGAGAGGTGGTGTTATTAATGAAGTTACTCTTTTAGACGCCATTGAAAATGGTAAAGTTGCGGGCGCTGCTCTTGACGTTTTTGAAAGTGAACCGAGTCCGGAACTGGCGCTTTTGATGAATCCAAATTTATCGCTTTCACCACATTTGGGCGGAAATACGCAAGATGCGCAAATGAAAATTGGAAGAGAGCTTGCAGAGCAAATTATTGAGATTAAAAAGAAATTATAGTAATATATGCCTATATTTAAACCATTTCGGGGAGTTCGTCCGAGCGAAGATTTTGTTGACATTTTCCCAACCCATCCGTTGGATAATTATTCGAAAGATGAAATTACTAAAAAAGCGCAAATAGATTCCTCCTATATTCAGATGGTCAAACCTTACGTGGTGAGTAAATCGAAAGATGTTGACCGTAATCTTCGAAAAATAAGAACAAATTTTGAAGAGCTTGTGGATGGCAGGACTCTGGTTCAGGATAATTCTTCTTATTATTTATATCAACAGATTCTTCCGAATAAGTCGGTCTTTCGCGGACTTTTAGGCTTGGTAAGTGTTGAAGATTTTTGGAATGGAAAAATTAAAAAACATGAATCTACGCTGACTTATCGCAAGGAAAAATTAGCGTACTATTTAGATAAAGTTAATATTCAGGCAGAACCTGCATTACTTACTTACATGGCAAATCCTAAAGTGGAAATGCTGATGAACCACGAAGAAAAGAACGTTCCTGTTCTTAACTATCTCGACGACAATGGGACCAGACACAAAATTTGGAAAATTGACAACCGTCTGAAGATGTTTCAGTTCAAGGAAGTGTTGGAGCAAATTGATTCTTTTTATATTGCCGACGGTCATCACCGAATTGGTTCTACAGCGTTAAATGCAAAGAATCAAAAAGATAAAAATAAAAAACATACGGGAACGGAATTATACAATTACGTTTTCAGTTTTGTGGTGTCTAACCAATCGATCAAAATCCACGATTATAATCGACTTTTAGAAGATTTAAATGGTTTGAACGAAAAAAAATTCATTGAGAAAATAGAGGAAAATTTCCTTATTCATGAAAAAGGAGAAGAAGCCTACTACCCTTCTCAGAAATTCCATATCTCGATGTATCTTGGTGGAAAATTCTATTCTCTACACGTAAAACATGAGCTTAGAAAGCAGCAGAGTGAGATGAACGATCTTGACCATCTTTTGTTAGAAAACTATATCTTCAAAGATATCTTAGGAATTGAAGATCCTAAAACCACGGAGAAAATCACTTATATCAAAGGGACTTCAAGCATTGAAGGAATTAACACCATTAAAGAAAGTGTAGATTCAGGGAAATTTAAAGTAGGATTTGGTATTTATCCGGTCAGTTTTAATGATCTCATAAAAGTTTCTGATAACAAAACGATCATGCCACCAAAATGCACTTACATTGAACCCAAATTGGTTACAGCCTTAGTGATGTACGATATGAAGCAATAATTTTACTTTTTGTGATTAATTTTATTTAAATTTGGGAAAACAATATTGAAATCCCTATGAAATATTCTATTATAAAAATACTTCCGCTCTTTTTGGGCGGATTTTTATTTTCTCAAACTAACGCTGATTCCGTGCAATTCAAAAATATTTCTGATGAAATGTTGGTGAACGGAACTGCGTATGAAAGTTTAAGAGATTTAACTCAAAACATCGGACATCGTTTAAGTGGATCTGCGGCTTATGAAAAATCCGTCGACTGGGCAGTTTTAAAATTGAAAGAAGCTGGTGCTGATAAAGTTTGGAAAGAAGAAGTGATGGTTCCGGTTTGGGAACGTGGTAAAGAATCTCTTCAAATAAAAGAAGGCAATGGGAAATGGAAATCTTTGAGAATGCTTTCTCTGGGGAATTCTGAAGGAACCAAAGGGAAAGATGTGGAAGCAGAAATTGTTTTTGTTAAAAATAAAGAAGAGTTCGATAAACTACCCGACGCTGCTGTAAAAGGAAAAATTATTTTCTTTAATTATGCCTTCAATCAAAAATTCATCATGACCGGTCAGGCTTATGGAGATGCCAATATCTACCGACGCGCCACCGCTTCCTGGGCTGGGAAAAGAGGAGCAAAAGCAGTGATCATTCGTTCGCTTTCTTCAGCGTTTGATGACGTTCCCCATACAGGAATGATGCGTTATGAAGCAGATGATATGGCGAAAATTCCAGCTGTAGCCATTGGACCGAAAAGTGCTGATGAACTCGAGAACACTTTGAAGACTCAAAAAGTATTTGCCAAATTAAATTCCAACGCAACTATGAGAGGCGAGAAACTGACGCATTCTGTGATCGGAGAAATTACCGGTAACAAAGGTAAAAGTGTCATCGTTGTCGGTGGACATTTGGACTCGTGGGATGTTGGCGAAGGTGCACAGGATGACGGAGCCGGAATTGTTCAAAGCATTGAAGTATTAAGAACTTTTAAAAAATTAGGAATTAAAAACAACCACACGATTCGCGTAGTTTGTTTTGCCAACGAAGAAAACGGCGTGAAAGGCGGAAATCAGTACGCAGAAAACATTAAGAAAAATAATGAGAAACATCTATTTGCCATAGAAAGTGATGGCGGAGGTTTCACACCACGAGGAATTGGCTTGGTCATGAGTCCCGAAAAACGCCAACAAGTACAATCCTGGAGAAAACTTTTCTTACCGTACGGTGTTCATAATTTTGAAATTCAATATGCTGGAACAGACATTGAACCTATGGAACCGTTGGGCGTTCCTTTAGCAGAACTCATCCCCGATTCTCAAAGATATTTTGAAATTCACCATTCCGAAGCAGATACTTTCGATAAGGTAAATCGCAGAGAATTACTACTAGGTGCCGCTGTGATGGGACAGTTAATCTATATGGTCGATAAAAACTGGTAATGAGAAAACCACCAATTCATAAAAGTTTTTGGAATGCTATTACAGGAGCAGTTTGGATGCTTCGGTCTGAACGTAATTTTCAGATCGAGGTTTTAGCTTTAATCATCAACCTTTTACTGATTGTCTATTTAAAAGTTACCGAGCTGGAAGCTGCCCTTATTTTAGTTGTTTCTTTCTCGGTTTTAAGTTTAGAAATTCTGAATACGTGTGTAGAAAAGATTTGTGACATCATTCAGCCCGATTTCGATGAGAGGATTAAAATAATCAAAGATATGGCCGCTGGATCAGTATTTCTTATGGCGATGGCGTCAGTCGTGGTTGGAGTTTTAATTTATTCTAAATATCTGTTTTAAAAATACTTTCATCGTAGGAAGATTTCGCGGCTTGATAACCGATCTCGAAAATTTCATCCAGTCGTTCTGCATTTCTTTCAAATGTTCCATAACTGGCTAATTTTTTCGAAGTGATGATCCAGTCACAATAGGAAAATTTGTGAATTTCTGTACGGTGCGACATTAATTCATAGGCTCTGGTTGTTATTGATTTTATGGTGTTAAGATCTCCGATTTCGACATCTTGCGGTGGCGAAACGTATACACCAACCAATTTTTTACAATCCAGATGAATAATGTCTGCCGGAAAATTATTTAAGACACCACCGTCACTGAACATTTCATTCCCAACAACATAAGGAACCGTAATTCCAGGAATTGAACAGGAAGCAATTACCGCATCTACAATTTTGTCTTTACCTTCAAATATTTTCTGCTCTCCAGAGACCAACTCTGTAGCGATTATTTTCAAATTGATATCCAATTCTCCGATGGTCATATCCTCAAAAATAGGATACAGATAGTTTGAAAAAATTCTGGAAGAAACCAACCCCGGTTTATTGAACGCAAAATGCCGCCAGTTAAAAAAATAGACCGATTTAAAAAAGTCCAGAATTTCTTCTCCAGATTTTCCGACACCGTACAAAGCGCCAACAATCGATCCAGCACTGCAACAGGCCAATACATCTGCACCGATATTCTTCTCGGCAAAAAACTTTAGAACTCCAGCATGAGCAAGTCCTTTTGTTCCGCCGCCCGAAAGAACCAAACCTAAATTATATTTTTCCATTTTAAAAAAGTTAGACAAAAATAAGAAACCACAGACATAATCTGTGGTTTCATGATACATTATTTCAATGCAACACTCATTAATTCAACAGATACTCCTGCATAAATTTAATAACAGCCAATCTTTGGTAATCAACATTTTCTTTTTTACGAAAACCGTGACCTTCATTTTTAGCTTCTAAATACCAAACTGTATTTCCTTGCGCTTTCAGTTTATCACGCATCTGAATCGCTTCAGTTACAGGAACCCGCGGATCGTTGGTTCCCTGAATAATGAACATTGGTTTTTTAATTTTATCGGTATTATTTAAAGGGGCGATCTTGGTGAAAAATTCACTCATTTTCGGATCGCGTTCGTCACCGTATTCCGCTCTTCTTAAATCACGTCGGTATTCTTCCGTATTTTTAAGGAAGGTATTAAAGTCAGAAATTCCAACCACATCCACAGAACATCTGATTCGATCTGCATATTCGTACGCGGTGGCCAATGTCATGAATCCACCATAACTGCCACCCATGATCATGATGCGGTCTTTATCCAGTTCCGGTTGCTTAGCGATCCAATCCAATAAGGAGTCGATATCTTTTACAGAATTCATTCGGTTGAAACCGTTATCGCTGGCAATATAGGTTTTACCAAAACCTGAAGAACCACGAACATTCGGGTAAATCAAAGCCACGCCCATTTCGTTGGTGTAATAATTATTAGAACCTAAAGAAGATGCCATCGACTGACCTTCTGGTCCGCCGTGAATATTAATTAAAACCGGTCTTTTACCCGAGAATTTCTTGGAAACAGGATAATAGAATCCCGAGATTTTCATCTTATCGAAACTCGTCCATTCGATCAACTTAGGTTTTGCCATATCGGCTTTTGGCATTTCGCCCTGTTCACTGTCGGTCCATCTTTCAATTCTATTGGTTGCTAAATCCAATTTGTAAATATCTGAGGAAGAATCGTAAGTTGACTGTGCAAAAAACAATGATTTACCATCTTTCGTAAAGGCAGTACCGTTGATTAATCCAACTGCTAAACCTTTGATCTCCGAATATTTCTTGGTAGAAGTATCCATCAAATACAATTTATTCAGACCGCTTTCATTAATTTCAAAAGCAATTTTAGATTTGTCTTTTGATAAAGATAAACCTGAAACTTCCCACGGAATCTCCGTTGTGAAATAGTTGATCTTTTTCGTTTTCAAATTCATCAACGCCAATCTCTTAAACTCATTGTCGCGATCGGTTACATACCAGATCTCATCAGAGTTCTTTGCAAATTTCGCACTGCTTTGAACGATTTGTTTTTCATTGCGATCGGTGATGGATTCCAGTTTTTTAGTTTCAGTATCCAATAAATAAAGATGGGATTCATTGGCAGAAACATATTCGCCGATGATGAGTTTTTTGCCGTCTTCAGAAATGTCAGATATTCCCCAACCGCCACCTTTCACTTCCAGAATTAATTTGGTTTCGTTTGGTTTCAACGGATTCATGAAATAAATATCCCGGTCGCCACCATTTCTTTTAGTTGAAGAAAAGTAGAAACCAGAACCGTCTTTTTTCCAGCGCATACCGCCATTTTGAGATCTTCCACCATCGGTTAGCAAGGTGGATTCCATATTTTTTAAATCAAGTTTAAAAAGCTGACCGAATTCATTTCCGCCGATATCTTTAGAATAGACTAAATATTTCCCTTCCGTTGGTTCGTAATCTGCGGAATTCACAGGTTCGTCAAAAAAGGTAATTTGTTTTCTGTTTCCTAAAGGTTGGTTTAAATGATGCAATTGATTGGTAGACGCAAATCTGGTCACCATGATCAATTCTTTTCCGTTCGGGTGAATTGCGGTAAAGTTGGCACTTCTGCTTTCCGTATATTTCTTGATTTTCTCGTTTAAACTTTTCGGAATAGCGGGAATGTTCTCCGTTATTAAATTCTCATTAGGAACGACAATATCGTTTTTAGTTTGAGCAAAGAATGCTGCCCCAGTCAACAAGAAAACGGGGAATAAAGATTTCATGTGCATATATAATAATTTGATGTTAAGATAGAACTATTTGGGAAATAAAAACCACAACATTTGAATTTGATTCCATCGTAATTACTTAAAGTCAGAAACTTTGCGTAGCTCGGGGTAGAACTACAAAGATTGTTTAATGATTAGAATGAACAGTGAAGAAGATTGATGTTACAAAAAAAAACCGCTGTATTGCTACAACGGTTTATACATCAGATGTTTAAAACCTTATTTAGGCATTACTACCGTATCGATTGCATGGATCACTCCATTAGAAGCCGGTACATCAGCCATAACAACTTCTGCTGTTCCGCCGTTTGCATCTGTAAGCATTACTTTATCACCTTTCAAACTTAAGTCGATGTTTCCACCTTGAACAGTCGTAACGGTGTATTTTCCGTTATTTTTGTTGATGGCGTCAATTACTGCTGCAGCGTCGAATTTCCCTGCTACCACGTGGTACGTTAAAACTGATTTCAGTTTATCAAGACTTTCTGGTTTCAATAAACCATCTACGGTTCCTGCAGGAAGTTTATCAAATGCAGCGTTAGTTGGTGCAAAAACAGTGAAAGGACCGTCTCCACTTAAAGTTTCCACTAATCCTGCTGCTTTTACGGCAGCTACCAGTGTAGAGAAATCTGCATTTCCAGAAGCTACTTCTACAATGTTTGGTGATGCAACTACTACTGCAGTATCCATTGGTGCTGCTGACGAATCAGTCATGTCTGTTGTTACCGCTTCTTTTTTCTCACAAGAAGCAGCCAGTACTCCTACAACCAAAAAGGCACAAATTGTTTTTACTAAATTCATAATCAATGTTTAAATTTTAAATTAATTTATTCGAAGATATGTATAAATATGATTTATCTAATATCGTTAACGATACTTTTTGACGATGACTGTAAATGTTAAAATAATCTTTGTTTGCAATCCGACTTAATTGAACTAGCTATGAAATGTGAATTAATATTTACGCGAATTTCTAAAAAACTTGTTTTAAGATCGGATGGCAATACGAATTGAAAAATTTCATGGCATTGTGTTTTTAGTTTACATAAATGTAGAAGATATCGATTTTAGAAATTTGTTTTTTAAGTTAAATCATTGGAAACGAAAATATTGAAGATAAGATCAAGGATTTCAAATCCGCGTCATCGGGTAAGCATTAGTAATTTTCAAAAGATGATTTTGAGGAAGCGATTTTGAAATTTAAAGGATTATATTTTATTTACCCACTTCATAAAGTTTCGCTAGACCACACGAAAGGATTCGTGCGGTGATGTGTTTATCTTTCACGTGTTAAACGGATAAAAACGAATAAAAAGAATACAAAAAAGATCCAATCATTGATGCCGTAAATTGTATAAAATATTCCAGCCATTGTATCTTTTTCAAATACATCTGTAAGATTATTTGTTGTCATCCATTTTGTCCAATGTGTTGCATAAATCAATTTTTCAAGGGTAAATACAGCAATGAGCCATTTTAAATTTTGAAAATTTTTAGAAACAGCGATAAAAACAAAACCCCAAAGCACAATCATTAATAATCCAAAATTTGACATTGCTTGATTATCAAATTCGGGAATAACGGCATTCGTAAAAATTCTGGAAAAAATTAAAACTCCAAAAACATTCATCAATCCAGCTAAAACAAATCCTTTCTTAAGAAGTTTGTTATTTATTTTCATTTTTAATCGATTTATTAATAGGTTTCGGATAATAGTTCTAAAATTTTTCTTTTGAAGTTAAATTATTAGATGGGAAAGCGTTGGTGAAAAGACACGGATTAGAAATCCGCGTCATCGGGAAAGTCGGGAGATTTTGCAAAGCGGAAATAATATTATTCCCACTTATACTCAAATCCTTCTTCAATTGAATAAATTTTATAAATCTGGTATGCGAATTCATTAATTATTTTCATATTTGAACGAAACTCATTTAAGGTCATATTTAATATAATTTGATTTTTACTAAATTCAGCACTTGGCATTAACAATTTAAAAAGTTTTTCAGTATAAACATCTTTAATAATTTCATTTTTTTTAACAACTGAATTTGAATGTGTAATAGCATGTCTCAATACTACAAGCATCTCAAAAAGTTTTTCAAAATTAAAATTATTATTATTTTGGAAAGAAAATTTATCAAAAGTAGCTGCTCCTTCTTCTTTGAGATTGATAAGAATTTTATCATTATATTTTAAATCAGATCTTTTAATACCTGGATTTTTCTTAATGATGCAATTTTTCAAGAATTTTTGAAAGACCTCAAAACTTTGCGCAAAATTAAGAAGGTTCTCTCTGCTTTTCATTTTTTCCATTTCCTCTAAATAATTATCTTTATTAGTCGTCCTAAAAATGTTAGTATGAAATGGTAATTCCAAACCATCCTCAGTCGGACCCGTCCAATCAGCTATCACGAGTGCATTCGACGTGTAAAATTCAGATTTTTGTTCCAATAATCTTTTAGATTCTTTTTTTAAAAGGTTGTCAATTCTGTAGGAAATATGATAATAGTAATTTGTACTTTCAAACAGATTAATTAGATCTTTTTTATAAGGATTTTCCATATGCACTTTTGGATTCACTCTCAAATATACACAAGTTCTCCAAATTAAAAAACAGTTTTGTAAAAACAACTACCCTGCAGCCCGGCTTGAACGGAGCTCTTTGTTGTGGAATGAAGTGGAGCAAAAAAAGCGGGAGTGGAAGACGGAAATGTCTGCCATAAAAAAATAATTAATAGACATTCGACGAAGTTAAATGTCTGCCCAAAAAATAATTACAAAAGTTACCCAAATAAAAAAACTCCAGCTAATTACTGGAGTTTTGTATGTAAATATTTCGAATATTTTAGATGTGAATCACCTCGCCATAAGCGGCGGCAACTGCTTCCATCACGGCTTCTGAAATCGTTGGATGCGGGTGAATTGATTTCAACACTTCGTGACCGGTTGTTTCTAATTTACGCGCCACAACTGCTTCTGCAATCATATCGGTAACGCCGTCGCCGACCATGTGACAACCTAACCATTCGCCATATTTGGCATCGAAGATCACTTTGATAAAACCATCGGTATCGCCGTTAGCAGTCGCTTTTCCGGAAGCTGAGAAAGGGAACTTCCCTACTTTCAATTCGTAGCCTTTTTCCTTCGCTTGCTTCTCTGTTAAACCTACAGACGCCACTTCTGGATGAGCATAGGTACAACCAGGAATATTGCCGTAATCGATCTTTTCTACGTGAAGACCTTTGATCTTCTCCACACAGGTAATTCCTTCTGCGGAAGCAACGTGCGCTAAAGCCTGAGTTGCCAAAATATCACCAATTGCGTAATAGCCCGGAACAGAAGTTTCGTACCATTCGTTCACCAAAACTTTTCCTTTATCAGTCTGAATACCAACTTCTTCGAAACCTTGACCTTCGATATTGGAAGCGATTCCAACCGCAGATAATAAGATATCAGCTTCTAAAGTAATGTTTCCAATAGCCGTTTTCACGGTTGCTTTTACGCCGTTTCCAGAAGTATCCACAGATTCTACGGAAGCATTGGTCATGATCTCGATCCCTGATTTTTTCAGAGATTTCTCAACGTGTTTTGAAGTATCTTCATCTTCAACAGGAAGAATGTTTGGCATGAATTCTACTACGGTAACCTTCGTTCCCATGGTGTTATAGAAATCAGCGAACTCAATTCCTATCGCACCTGACCCGACAACGATCATCGATTTTGGCTGCTCTGGAAGAACCATCGCTTGACGGTATCCTATTATTTTCTTTCCATCCTGTGGAATGTTTGGCAATTCTCTCGAACGCGCACCAGTTGCGATAATGATATGTTCACCTGAATATTCAGTTGCTTTTCCGTCTTTATCGGTTACAGAAACTTTTTTACCTTTTTGAATTTTGGCAGTTCCCATGATCACATCGATCTTGTTTTTCTTCATCAGGAAAGCGATTCCACCACTCATCTTCGTGGCAACTCCTCTACTTCTCTGGATGACTTTAGAAAAATCGAAACCTGGATTTTCTACTTTATTTAAACCGTATTGTTCGGCTTGTTGTAAATATTTAAAAACGTGCGCAGATTTTAACAAGGCTTTGGTTGGGATACAACCCCAGTTCAGGCAAATTCCGCCTAAGCTTTCTTTTTCGATAATGGCAGTTTTGAAACCTAATTGTGCGGCTCTGATTGCCGTAACGTAACCACCAGGACCACTTCCGATGACAATAATATCGTAGTTCATTATTTAAAAATTTGATGCGAATTTACGGAAAATTTTCGAGGAATTTTGGATGAATCTGTTGAGAAATTCTTTATCTAAAACTTTTCTGAGTTTGAATTTAATTCTTTTGCAGCCACATTTCAAGTTCTGCGATTTCTTTGTTTTGTTCGGTAACAATACTTTTGGAAAGTTTCAATAATTCCGGTTGTTTGCCAAACTTTAAATAAACTTCTGCCATTTCCACGGCACTTTTGTGATGCGGAATCATCTGCTGTGCGTAATCTTTATCAATATCATCGTGAACTTTTATATTTTTATCCATCATCGCAGCCATAGATTGGTTTAAGGCTTGTTGAAATTTCTCATAATCCGTAGAAATTTCGCGAGTATTTTGAAAGTTTTTCATCTGTTCAATTTCTGTATTTTGAGCGGCGATTACTTCCTCGGCAAACGATTTCAATATTGGATCTTTTCCTTTTTTAAGCAGTAGTTCCGACATTTCTACTGCACCGACATGGTGGGCAATCATCATGGTCGCAAAATCTGCATTGTTATTCCGACTCGGTGTTTGATCATGCATTTTTACCATCATGTCGTCCATCAAAGTAACCATTTCATTTACCGGAAATATTTTATCGTGCTGATGATCAACGTGATCAATTGGAGTTTCAACAACTGCAGCCTCGGTTTTCTGACAAGAAACAATCAGCGCTGCAAAGGCTATGGGTAACAATATTTTTTTCATATCAATAAAATTTGAACGAGCAATGCAAGAAGTGTGCATAAAAAAAGCAAACCGAAGTTTGCTTTATAAAATTGAATTAAATCTTCGGACATTCCGTTGAATTTGAACTTCATTATTAAAGATTTAAAAAGTCAGATTTATTCCGATTTTTGTTTCTGAAAATAAACATCATTATTATATTAACCAATAGTGTTTTCATCATTTAAAATTTTAATTTCTGTTTTGGCAAAAGAATTTTTTCTTCCTCTCATAAAAAGTAACAAGTTGAACAGCATCATTATTCCTAAGTAAATGGAGAAGCCGCCAATTTTTTCACTGACGCTGACAATTAAACTCTCTTGCGTACTAATCTGATAAAACTGTATAATTTTGAGGGCGAAACCAATATTTAAAAGGTAGAATCCAATTTTAAAAAGAGAGTTGGTTGCCATTGCGATCTCTTCCTTTTGATGAAAAATATCCATCATGAAGATTTTTGCATTTTTGAAAAGTAGTTCTGAAACTACGATTGTCAATGTTAAAACTACAGGCAAATAAATTGCATAAGCCGAAAGGTTGTAAGTTGCATTCATAATTTTAATTATTTAAAGGTTGATATTATTTGATTTCTTAGAAAGTATAGCGCTGCAATATTGATATAATGGAGAATGGCGATGATCATTAAGATGACCGAAATTTTTGTGAAAACGATTTCTATCATTTCAGAAAATGTATTGATATCTCCCCAACTGGAAATGGAAATCGCGATATAACCGAGATTGAGAAGATAATATCCGATGAGTAAAACTTTATTGACCGAATTGCAGATCTCGTCATCTTTGAGAACATCCAGCAAATAGATCTTTCCAATCTTGAAGCATTTCCAACCTACGAAAACAATCACCGGAATCGTAAGAGTAAAATAAATAAAGTAAGATAAAATATTATACATTTTGTAATTTTTATACTTTCAGTAATTAATGAAACTACTTCGGAAATAAAAAAGGAATTTCTTCCTAATCCTCACCCTAACCTCTCCAAAGGAGAGGAGATTATTATTTCAAAAGATTCGTGATTTTTCCGACGAGCCAGTGTTCATCGCTTTTAATCGCCAGATCCATTATATTATTGATTTTGCTGGTGACGTTTCCGAAATCATTCATCAACTTAATAAATTCTTTTGCTTCCTCGGAATCGTTATCTTCAATTTCCTTTAAGCCATCCAAAAATTCGATGATGGGTTCGATCTCTCTCTTTCTTCGTTCTTTTGTAATTTGCTTAAAAAGAAACCAAATATCTTTATCTGCCGAGAAATATTCTTTCCGTTCCCCTCTAACCAATTCTTTTTTTACAATTCCCCAATCCATTAAAGCGCGAAGATTGGTGTTGGCATTTCCACGGGAAATTTGAAGTTCTTCCATTACTTCATCCGTAGAAAGTGCCTTTCCACTTGCCAGTAATAAAGCGTGAACTTGCGCCATGGTACGATTGATTCCCCAATTGGTTGCGAAAGTTCCCCAGGTTTGGATGTATTGTTCTTTGGCTTCGGCTAGTTTCATTTGGATTGGTTTAAATTTCTACTACAAATATAATCAATATTATTGAACTTTCAATACTTACTGAAAGATAATTTACATTAATTTAAAAAGTTGAGTGCTATTCTAAAATTGCTTTGATTAAAATTTAAGTTTTGGCTAAAGCCAATCCTTCTTTACAATGAAGAAAGCGGGCTAACGCCAACTCCTATCGATATTAAATTAAGTATCCATTTTTTATCTACTGCAAATTAAAAACCCTTTCAGCCTTTTAAAGGCTGAAAGGGTTGATTCTAAAAAAACTTTGACAAAAATTTAAAACTTTCACAAAGTGAATTTTATTGATTAGATCTTCGGGAATTTCTCCGGATTCGTTTCTGTAAATAAAGCGTACACTTTTTCAACCATATCATCAGCGCTCGGTTTGCTGAAGTAGTCTCCATCACTTCCATAAGGTGGACGGTGATTCTCTGCAGAAATGGTTAATGGATCAGAATCTAAATATCTAAAGGCTTTTTGTTTCTCCAAAATTTGCTGTAAAATAAACGCAGACGCGCCACCTTCAACATCTTCATCGATGATCACTAAGCGATTTGTTTTCTTAACACTCTGAGAAATCTCGTGACTTAAGTCAAATGGAATTAAAGATTGAATATCAATAACCTCCGCCGAGATTCCGATTTTCTCCAGTTCAGCAGCAGCTTCCATCACTAATCTCCAGGTTGAACCGTACGTTACTAAAGTAACATCGCTTCCTTCTTTAGTTACTTCAATTTTTCCAACAGGAATTGTAAATTCTCCTAAGTTATCTGGTTGCTTTTCTTTCAATCGGTAACCGTTCAGACACTCTATAATTAAAGCTGGCTCATCTGCTTGAAGCATCGTATTATAAAATCCTGCAGCGATCGTCAAGTTACGTGGTACTAAAACCAAGATCCCTTTTGATAGATTAAGAATCCCGGCCATTGGTGAACCTGAATGCCAAACTCCTTCCAATCGATGTCCGCGAGTCCTAATGATCAATGGTGCTTTTTGACCACCTCTAGTTCGGTATTGCACTGTTGCCAGATCATCGCTCATTCCTTGCAGACAATAAAGAATATAATCCAAATATTGAATTTCTGCAATTGGTCTTAAACCTCGCATTGCCATTCCTATTCCCTGTCCAAGAATGGTAGCTTCCCGAATTCCGGTATCAGCGATTCTTAAGTCGCCATATTTTTCCTGAAGACCTTCTAAACCTTGATTTACATCGCCAATATTTCCAGCATCTTCACCAAAGATTAAAGTTTCAGGATATTTATTAAAAATTTTATCAAAGTTATTTCGAACAACTACTCTACCGTCAACAGTTTCTGACGCGTCAGAAAATACTGGAGCAACTTCTTTTACGTTGGTCGCTTTCCAATCGGATTGAGAATATAAATGAGACGAATAATTGTCTTTTTCGATTGTGGAAATTTCTGCGTATTTCGTTTGAAGATCTTGTCTTTCTGCAGATTGACTCGCTCTTGTCAGCAATAAACATTTTCTGACCAAATGGAAAAGGTCTTTTTTCGCTACGGAGATAACGGCTTTGAATTTTTCTAATTCAGCAGCAACTTCGGTATTTTGAGCTTTTAAATTTTCAACTAAAGGAAGAATAGTTTCTTTTAAATCCTGAATGGTTTTCTGATAATCTTCCCAGGATTTTTTCTGACCGTCTTTCACAAATTTCTTTGCTTCAGCTTCTATTTTCTCTAAATCTTCGGCAGTTGCTAACTGTTGCTCTGCACCTTCTATTTCTATGGAATAATCTAAGATCCATTCTTTGAATTTCACCAATCCATCAAAATCACCTTCCCATTTCAATCGGTCTTCATCTTTATATCTTTCATGAGATCCAGAAGTGGAGTGACCTTGCGGCTGCGTCACTTCAATTACATGAACTACAACCGGAACACTTTCTGTTCTCGCAAAATGTTCTGCTTTTGCATAAGCATCTAACAATGATGGATAATCCCAGGCTTTCACCTGAATAATTTCACACCCTTGGTTTTCGCCCTCTTTTCTTTGGAAGCCTGACAGCATTTCTGCAATATCAGCTTTTGCTCTTTGGTTGTGCGTAGGAACTGAAATTCCGTAACCATCATCCCAAATCGAAGTGATCATCGGAACCTGTAAAGCACAGGCAGCATTTAAAGTTTCCCAAAAATGGCCTTCCGCAGTTGAAGCATCTCCAATTGTTCCGAAAGCGACTTCATTTCCGTTATCTGAAAACTTTTCTGAACCTTCAAATTTTACAGTTTTATATACTTTCGACGCCAAAGCCAATCCTAATAATCTTGGCATTTGTCCAGCTGTTGGAGAAATATCAGAAGATATATTTTTTTGCTTCATTAAGTTTTTCCAACTTCCGTCTTCATTTAAACTTCTTGTTGCGTAATGTCCGTTCATTTGACGACCTGCCGAGGCAGGTTCACGCTCAATACTGGTATCTGCGTATAATTGTGCGAAAAAACTTTCTACGGTTACGGCACCAATTGCAAATGCAAAAGTTTGGTCCCGATAGTATCCTGAACGAAAATCACCATCTTTAAAAACCTTCGCCATGGCAAGTTGTGGTAATTCTTTACCATCACCAAAAATTCCGAATTTCGCTTTTCCAGTCAACACTTCCCTTCTTCCGAGGTAAGACATTTCCCTGGAAATTCTGCCCAGTTTATAATCTTCTAAGATTTGGTTTTTAAAGTCTTGAAAAGAAATTTGCTGAGTTTCAATATAGGTCGTTTCCATAAAAGGTGAATTTTCACAAAGATAAATAATACATTTGAATCTGTGAAATTTGAAATTTATTTTTTACAAATTTTCTATTTTTTTGAATCCTTTTTTATAAATTTGATAAAACTAACTTTATAAAAATCGTATGAATAACCATGGAAAAAAAATCACCCCATATTTTAAATGGATCTTCTGGACTACTAGGATTTTGCTTGGTAATACTCACATCTTTAGAAATTACTAAAGTAAGCGACCGTACTTACATTGATGAAATTGCTGGAATTGCAAGTTTCTGCCTGTCGATAAGTTGCTTATTATCGTTTATGGCAATTAGAAGCACCAAAGAAAATTACGAAAGAAAATACGAAAAAATTGCAGATTATCTATTCATTACTGCCTTATTGTGTATTTCGATTTCAGTGGTTTTAGTAACGTTGAATTTATTTTAAATTTACAAATACTTTTTAAAAAATTCACCTTCAAATATTATTGAATTTATTACAATTATTACATAATTTGATAATTTCACTAAGTATAAAAACGATTCTTCCGCGAATAAATCCGCGGAAGAACCAACACAAATGATGAAAAAAAAATATTGTTAACTAAAAAGTTATTTCTTTGGTGGAGGTACAATTTCTCCTTCAAGATCTGAAGGTGCAGTTGTGCCATTGTCAGTATTTAAAGTACCAGCTTCGTTATTAGGCAGTGTTACTTTAGATGTATCTCTTACTTTTTGTAGAGTTGCCATTTCATCTGGTGATAATACTTCGTCTGCTTGTCTACAAGAATTTATAGTAATAGTTGTAAAAACTACGGCTGCTATAAGTGCTAATCTTTTCATGCGTTTTATTTTTACAAATGTATTGCGGAAAGCACGTATGATGCAAAATAAAGGACCGTTAGTTTGTAAAAAATTGCAAGCATATTGTAAATTATCTGCTGTTTTTTTAAAAAAAATACAGTATTATTGTAAAACAAATGAAGAAAAAAATCTTATCTCACTAATAATCAAATTATTAAGGTTTTATGCAGTTGAAATCTATAGTATCGGCTCTATTTCTATTTTTATTGTTTTTTTTCACAAGCTCCAATGCTCAAAACTTCTCAAATTTAGATTTGACCAATGAAGAAATTGAAAAAAAGATAGATGAGAACAGTAATAATCCTACAAAAATGTGGGAACTCATTAATTTTTACATTAAAAAATCTAAAAATGAGCAGAATAATGAGGCGCTTTTTTATGCATATCGATATGCAAGTACTACAAGCAAATATCCTTCAAATTTAAAATATGCCGATAGTGCATTAGATATTGGAAAAAAATCTAAAGTAAAAAAAATATTGTTAGATGCTTATCTCAATAGAGGTAACATTAATATGTCCGAAGAATTTTACCAAAAGGCGCTTGATGATGTTCTTATCGCTAATCGGTTATCACAGGAATCTGGTAATGAATACATTTTCAATAAAACGATTTACTATATCGCTCAAAATAAAATTTATCTTGGACAATACGAAGATGCCAATAAAGAACTTTTAGTATGTTTAAAATTTTTTAAAGATAATTTACAAAATAAAACTTCACTAGGAAAAAACTACCAAGTATATTACATTTATTCTCTCATGAGTCTTATCGATTCTAATACAAAGCTTGGTAAGTTTACACAAAACAAGGATCGTTTAAAAGAAGCTTTCGACTATCTTGAAAAAAATAAACTCACTCAATACATCCCTTATTTTATTTCTTCTGAAGGTACTGATGCTTATTATTCTAAAGATTATAATACCGCAATTTCTAAACTTTCTGAAGCCATTAGATTATACGATGATCAATGGCAACATAATACGGAAGTATATTATTTAGGACTTTCTTACTGGTATACCGGAAAACAAAAACTTGCTGTAAAATATTTAGAAGAAATTGACAAACATTATAATAAGACAAAAAAACTTGATCCACAATTTCGAGCAGCATACGAAATCTTAATTAAATATTATAATTCAACCGGAAATACAGCAAAACAATTGGAGTATATTAATAAACTCATGTTTCTGGACAGATCCTATGAGAAAAATTACAAATATTTGTACAAACGGATTGTTAAAGAATACGACACCAAGAAATTGGTCGCTGAAAAAAACCGAATTGAAAGTAAGCTCAAAAATCAAAGAATTATTTTTGTCGGAATATTTATATTTTTTCTGCTTGGTTTCTCATTATTTGGTTTGAAAATTCAGAAGGAAAAACAAAATTATAAAAAACGGTTCGAGGAAATTATTGCTCAGCGGGATCATGTAAAGGTCGAGGAAGAACAATCAACTCTAGATTCTACAGTTTATAATGATCAGCAGAAGTTCGACTATGATTTTTATAATAAAATCCCGGGTTTGAATCCAATTTTTGTTGAAAATATTCTTAATCAGTTAGAAATATTTGAAAACGAAAATAAATTTCTGGATTCACAGATTTCACAAAAATCAGTGAGCGAGAATTTTGGTACGAACTCTACTTATTTCTCGAAAATCATCAATACTTATAAAGGCAAAAACTTTGCGCTGTACATTAGTGATCTTCGTTTGGACTATATTATTGATCATCTGAAAAATGATGTGAAATATATTAATATGGATGTGAAGGAACTCGCAAGTATCGCTGGATTTTCAAGCACCGAAAATTTTTCAGATAACTTCCGTCGTAAATTTGATTTAAAACCATCAGTATTTATCAAGATGATGAAAGACAAATTATAAATACTTTCTAATTATATTTCCAGGATTATTTACTTTACACGATCTCCCCCTTTTCTGAAAGAAAGCTTTACGTTTAGAACAAAAAAAATCGAAATCCCGTAAAAGATTTCGATTTCTGTAAAAACGTAAAATTTAAAATAATATGAAATGGTTTTTAGTTATTACTTGGACTAAATTCAGTTTCCTTCAGCATTTTATCGATGACTTCAAAAGCTTTTTGCTCATCGGTCAAATTTACCATAACTCTTACTGTGTTTGCAGTTGGAGTGGTCGTAAAAGACATATAATTGTCATTTAAAAAACTTGTGATGCTTTGGGCTTCCAGTTTTGACTTAACTAATTGAATTTCTGCGGGTTTTTCACTTTCAAAAACTGCGACTCTCGTTTCTCTTTCCATAATTCTTTTCATTTTCGAATGTTAAAGTTACAAAAAATAATTACATTTTATGTATCAATATCCAAAAATAAATATGGATTCAAACATCGTTTAAATAAAAACTGCTTGAATCCATTTCTATAATTACATTTTGCCTAAACAAACTTCAATTTTATCTAAAGCCATTTGAATTTCTTCAGTGCTTACATTTAAGTGTGGACGGAATCTGAGGGATTTATCACCGCAAGATAAAATAATCACATTTTCTTCATAAAGAAGTGCTTGCAATTTATTTCGCTCGTCACCAGAAGGCAAATCCATTGCACACATCAAACCGCGACCTCTAGGATTCGAAATTTGATGAGGATATTTTTGAGCTAAACCTTGTAACCCAAGCAGTAAATATTCTCCAACCACTCTTGCATTTTCTACCAGATTTTCTTTTTCAATCACTTCCATAATTAATTGAAAACGCAGAATATCGATGAAGTTTCCACCGAAAGTAGAATTGATTCTGGAGCTTTCTCTGAAAACATTATTTGGGATTTCATCAAATTTTTCTTTATTCGCTAAAACGCCACAAACCTGTGCTTTCTTACCAAAAGAAATAATATCTGGAACGATACTGAAATGCTCATAAGCCCACATTTTTCCTGTTAAACCCATTCCTGTTTGAACTTCATCAAAAATTAAAAGGACTTCGTTTTGGTCGCAAAGATTTCTTAACCCAACAAAAAACTCATCACGGAAATGATTATCACCACCTTCTGCCTGAATTGGTTCTATAATAATACAAGCTACTTTATTTGGATTTGAAAGAATCGCTTCCTCAATATTTAAAAGGGCTAAGCTTTCATGTTTGATGGTTTCCTCTAAATTTTCTTCTGTAATAGGAAAATTCAAATGTGGATTGATAATTCTTGGCCAATCAAATTTCGGGAAGTACTGATATTTTCTCGGATCAGAAGTATTGGTTAAACTCAATGTATAACCACTTCTACCGTGAAAAGCCTGTTTGAAGTGGATACAAATTCCTGCTTCAAGATCTAAACCTTTTTCGAAATTCTTGCGGGTTTTCCAGTCGAAACATGCTTTCATCGCATTTTCAACGCCCATAGTTCCACCCTCGATAAAGAAGCAATACTGCAATTCTTTTGGAATCCCTACTCTTTCGAATACGGTCATAAAATCTGCAAATTCCTGAGAATAAACATCGGCTAAAGTTGGTTTATTTACGGCCATTTTTCCCAACCAAGCAGATTTCTCCATTAAGTAAGGATGATTGTAACCGATAGATGCCGAGGCAAACATCGAAAACATATCGAGATAATTTTTACCTGAAAGTCGATCATGAATCCACGAACCTTGTGACTTATCGAAATCCATTACGAAATCGAAACCGTCAGCAAGCATGTGTCTTGACAAAGTTTCTTTTACCGTATTGGTTGGTTCTGGATGAGATGCAATTGCGTTGTTCATATTTTTTTCTTAAAATTTGGAAATCGGAAATCCGAAATCCAAGGTTAAAATTTAGTTTATATTTTTTTACAAATCGAATTTAATTCCCTGTGCTAAGGGCAAACTGTCGGTGTAATTGATGGTATTGGTTTGTCGTCTCATATAATATTTCCAAACATCAGAACCGGATTCTCTACCACCACCGGTTTCTTTTTCACCACCGAAAGCGCCACCGATTTCTGCTCCGGAAGTTCCAATATTTACATTGGCAATTCCACAATCAGATCCATTTTGCGAAAGGAATAATTCTGCCTGGCGCATATCCGTCGTCATAATTGCAGAACTTAAACCTTGAGGAACATCATTCTGCATGGCGATTGCTTCATCTAAAGTTTTATATTTCATAATGTAAAGAATCGGTGCAAAAGTTTCGTGCTGCACGATTTTGAAAGAATTTTCAACTTCAGCAATACATGGTTTTACATAACAACCAGATTCGAAATTTTCACCTTCCAAAAGTCCACCTTCAACCACGAACTTTCCGCCCTCTTTTTTACATTTTTCAATCGAATCCAGATACTGTTGAACGGCTTGTTTGTCGATTAGAGGTCCAACGTGATTATTTTCATCCAAAGGATTTCCGATTTTTATTTGTCCATAAGCTTTTATCAAACGGTTTTTCACTTCTTCAAAAATGGATTCATGAATAATTAATCTTCTGGTAGAAGTACATCTTTGTCCAGCTGTACCGACTGCGCCAAAAACTGCTCCGATAATCGACATATTTAAATCGGCATTTTCTGTAAAAATAATTGCATTATTTCCACCTAATTCCAAAATTGATTTTCCGAATCTTTTCGCAACATTAGTTCCTACAATTCTTCCAACTTTGGTAGAACCTGTAAAAGAAATTAAGGCAACATTTTTATCATTGACCATTTTATCACCAATTTCATGATCTCCGACAATCATCGTCGAAACTCCTTCTGGAAGATTATTTTCTTTTAAAACTTCCATGATAATATTTTGACAGGCGATTCCACAAAGTGGTGCCTTTTCCGAAGGTTTCCAAATGGTCACATTTCCGCAGATCCAAGCGAGTGCTGTATTCCAAGACCAAACTGCAACTGGAAAGTTAAAGGCAGAAATAATTCCTATAATACCAAGCGGGTGATATTGCTCGTACATGCGATGTCCCGGTCTTTCGGAATGCATCGTATAACCGTGAAGCTGGCGCGATAATCCTACTGCAAAATCGCAGATGTCGATCATTTCCTGCACTTCACCTAATCCTTCCTGCAAAGATTTTCCCATTTCGTAAGAAACGAGTTTTCCTAGATCGTCTTTGTATTCTCTTAATTTTAAACCGAACTGACGAACCAACTCTCCTCTTTTTGGAGCTGGGATTTGGCGAAATTCTAAGTATGCTTTTTTTGCGGTTTCAATAACTTGATCATAATCATCAGAGTTTGCCGTCGTCACTTTTGCGATAAGTTTTCCGTCTGTAGGGGAATAACTTTCCAGTAAATCGCCGTTGGCGAAATATTTTCCACCGGAGGAGACGCCTTTATTTTCTTTTGTAATACCTAAATTAGAAAGGGATTTTTCGATTCCAAAATCCTGAATTGTTTGGGACATAATTTTAATTTGAATTGTCCTTAAAGATAGAGAAATTACTGAAATCAGAAAAATTTTACAGGAACTTTATGGAATTTTTAAGAAATCAGAAAATTAAAAAACAATCCTACAAATACCATGTACAGCATAATTAAGGTATCAAATTAAAACTGACATTTATTAGGTGACCAAAATTTGAACGGCTAAAATAAATATACTAATTTTGAAAAAAGTACTCCATGGAAAATTTACAGCCAGAAGATAAAAACTCCAAATTTAAAAAATGGTTTAAGCGCGTCGGAATTGGCGGTCTTATCTTTTTTACGGTAAAGGGAATTGCCTGGCTATTTGTATTTTATTATGGAGCTGAGCTATTTCAGGATTGCAGTGGAAAATAACGGTTAGACTAACTATTGATTATTACCCAAATCTTTTAATAAACCTTTAGAAAAATAGGCGATCACCACTAAGGCGAACCCAATACAGATCCACATAAAGAGCGGAGTCTTCCAAAATAAATCTTCGGTTTTTTCTTTGTTCTTAGAATTGTATTTCTCGAGATTAGTAATTTGGGTTTCGGATAAAGGAGTTTGAATTATATCGTCCAAATACGACAAATCATATTTTGGGGCTGAAAGTGTAGAATCAACCAAGATTGTATATTTCTCACCAGCTTTGAGTTCGGAAATAAGAGCTACTGATTCTTGTAACAACTTTATTTCATCAATTACCAAAGGTGAACTATCTTGATTCTCAATTTCAATGGTAATGTTTTTTTCAAAAATCTCGTTGATTCTAAATTGATTTTGCGTTTTTGAATTCAGTTGAAAACTAGTGACAGATTCCCGATAGTTCTCTTGTTTTCGATTTTTTAAGCGAATTTTATTCACCACTATTTCGACATTCCTTCGATAAAATTGTGGCTCAAAAATAGTGAATTTTAATCCGTTGATGACTTGTTTGGTTTTGAAATGCAAATCAATTCTAGTCGTTTTCTCGCTTTTGTTTTGGGAAATGGTTTGATTAAAACCTCTTAATTCTACCATAGCTAAATCTTGAGCATCCAGGTTGACTGTTACGAAGGCAGACAAAACCTGAATCGGCAAAGATTTTTTATCAACAAAATCAATTCTCAAGAATTTATAATTATTCAATGGAAAGCTGAAATCCCGCTTCACTTCTGTGGCAGTTGAACTATACAAACCATCAACAGTTTCATTATTAACTAAGCCATACCACTGGTTTTGATCGTCACTACCGGAAATCGAATAGGTTTTCACCACTTGTGTATTTGCAATCGTTAATGTCAAACGATCAAATTTTGCCTTAGTTTCATTAGCAATGATAATCGAAGTTGAAACATTCGGAATACTGCTTTTAGATAAAATTTTTAAATCTTTTACGACGCTTCCGGTACCAGAAATAGTTCTGGTATCCAAAGCGTAAGGCACTTCGTTTCCTTTCATGTCTAAGATTCTAAAATAATCCCAATTGTTTTGTAGGGCAGATCTTAATTTGGGCTCAACCACAATTTTAGTTAAACCATCTGTGGCGACTGGTTGCAAATTTCCCGTGTAGTTTTGCGCAGTGCACCAACTTGCAAACAATAAGAACAAAACCTTATTTAACTTCTTCATCTTCGGTATTTTTAGGTTGATCGGAAACTAACTTTTTTAATTTCTGATAAACAAATGAAATGATTAATATGAGAACACCCAAGAGTATAAAGGCAATTATTTTCCCTGTCTCTGAGGCATCATTAATGTCATACAAAAACAGTTTAGCGATCGTAATCCCAAGTAAACTAAGAGCAATTATTCTCAATTGTTTCCAATCTTTTTTAATACCGATGATTAATAATACGAAAGAAATGACGCCCCAAAGAATTGGGAATCCAACTTTGACTATTTGAGTCTTCAGTTTGTATATCGTAGCAAAGAATTCATCTTGAAATAGTGCATAAGAATCAGAATTTATGTTCCTAATAGAAAGCGTTGACCATTTTTCCGCACTGATTCCACTATTAAAAAATACACTATGAATAATTAATTCCTGACTTAAAATTACTACGACGACAAAAGCCAAGATCCATAGCGCATACTTCGTTTTCAACTCCGCAAAAATGGGTTGGTGTAGTGTTTTTTTAACCAACAGATAAAGGAAGTAAACTACACTGAATAGTATTACGAAATGCATTAAATAAGCAGAAAAGTTTTTTACAGGATTAAATGGATAATCATTCATTTCCTGTATCGGTAAATTGCCAAACAAGAAGATAAACAGAACTACATTAAAGATTCCCAAGGCTGCAGTTGCTTTTTTCAACAGTATAGCATCTTTTTTAAACGTAAAGTAAATCAACACGATTGAAAATAAATAATGGAAACCTGCAGTGTAGGATGTTACAGAAGAAGAATTTCCGTTATAAATTGTAGCGAGGTAATACGTTTCTAAAATTCCCACAAAATAGGAAATCACAATGCCGATCATAAATAGGGCTTTCCGATAGATATTAGGATTGAATTTAAATCCGAAAAAGCTCGTTATTTCTCTATCGTTTTTCAACAAATAATAGGTGTAAAATAGCGAAACGATTGCTACAATTCCAACCAAAAATATAGGATGAATTAAATCTCCAGAATCTTTAATATTGAAATAATGATTTCCCCAATCCATCATCAAACTTACAAGCATTAAACCCTGCACAATTGCGGCGCTCCATTTGAAAACATCAATTTTCGATTTCTTGGCCAACCAAAATAAAAGTACCGCTTCACAAGCCCAAAATAGCGTAATGTAGTTTCCATTAAATTGAATTGGAATTGTTAACGTTGCAAATGTTAGTGTAAGTCCAACCAATAAGTAAACTGTATTTTTATTAAGGCCAAATCTACGGTACAAAACAGTTGCAAATATTAGATTATATATCGCTAAAGCAACGGTAAATAAACCTTTGATCGGAAGTCCCCAATCACTAATAATTGCCAGTCCAATTCCAAAGAAAAAGAAGGTATTTGCAACAATCAAAAAGTACTGTATCTTGGAGAAAGCACCTACGCTTCTAAGGTTATTAATCACGGTAGCGATGCTGAAAATGAGATAAAATAAGGTGGCAAAAATGAAGGCGCCAAGATGTGGCACTTTTGCTGGCGCAGTAATATTAGTCCACCAACCGAGGTATAGGATACAGGTGAATACGAATGCTAAAATGTTTACAATATTCCATTTTTTATAGTAGGAAATGAGCAACATTCCGATATTTAAAATCGCAATATAAGTGAAGAGCACCAGGTAATTTCCTTCTCCAGTACTGACCATAAATGGCACCGAAAAACCTGCAATCAAAGTCATTACGCCGAGTTCTTGTCGATCATAAGAAACCGAAATAAAAGAACTGAAAATCGTAATTACAACCATTATTACAAATGCAACGGTTTGACTGAACAAATGATATTCTTGAAAAGCGATGCCAATTGTAAAGTAGAAAACAGCAAAAGCACCTGCAACAAACACGGAGCTGAACGCTTTATAATTGGCTTTTAACCGATGCGCAACTCCTAATACAATTGCTCCGGCCAATATTCCTATTCCGACTCGCGCTGGTTCGTTGATCCAGTTTTTATCGATGGCATATTTCACAAAGAAACTGATCCCTAAAACCAAAATAAGAATACCGATTTTATTGATCAAGTTCTCACCAATAAACTTTTCGATATCGGGGTTCTCATCTTTGAACTTCTGTAGCCAAGGTTTTTTTGGTTCAACATATTTTCTTTTTTGGTCTTCTTCCGTTATCGTTTCAACTGGATGAATATCGTTTGTAAAGTGAACGGTGCTGGAAAGTTTTTCATCAACAACGGTAAATTCTTCTTCATCAGAATAATTTTCGGGCTTAATTTTTGGGATGTTCTCTTCTGGAATACTACTTTCCTGAATAGGAATGATCGTCGGAACAATTTCTCCAAACGGTTCTTCGACATTTGGTAAAACGTCCTCTCTTATTTTTTCAGTAACTATTGCAGAATTAGAAACTGGCCTTTTTTGCTCTGAAATGAATTTTTGCAGTCGGTCTATTTTATCCTCTAAACTTTTAAGGTTATTCTTTGAATCTCTAGCATATCGATTGACTTTAACCAATATTACGATAAGTAAAATGACTAAAAGTAAATTGTAGAAGTTATAAAATCCCATTCAGTATGTTTTTTACAAACATACATAAAAGCTAAACTTTAATTGAGATAATTGGCAATAAAGAAATTTTATATTCTATGTTATGTAATAAACGTAAATTTCGCTTCTATTTTACAGATTTATCAATAATCGTGGTATTAAATTTGAAACCTAAATGTTGTTCAAAAAAGTTCGCACCCGATTGTTGCAGCAATCCAGAAATAGGTCGGTGAAGTCAACACAGATTTTACGGTAGCAGACAATATTAACGAAGATGCAAAATTGACCATTAAGAAATTAAAAAGTCTGGGTGTAAAAAAAGCGATTCTTTGGTAGAATATTAGGATGGCTTTTATCGTGAAAGGTGTTGTCCTAATTCTGGGAACTGGAGGATTGGCGATAATGTGGCAAGTTATTTCGCCGATGTTGGTGTCGCCTTATTAACAATTTTATATGCGGTCAGAATTCATAAAATCAAATAATTTTCAAATATGATAAAGCGCGGTTTAGTTTGGTTCAAAAATGATTTGCGGTTGCATGATAATGAAGCACTTTCCAAAGCATTATTAGAATGTGACGAGCTTCTATTTTGTTACTGCGTTGATCCTTTACATTTTAAAAAATTGGACTTAGGTTTCAAAAAAGCGGATATCAACAGGTTGAAATTTTTAGAGCAATCAGTCAATGATCTGAAACAACATTTAGAAGGACTAGGTGGACATTTAATCATTTTTGATGAATCAGCGACTTCCGCTATTCCTGATCTAATTAAAAAATTTGAGCTCACCGACATTTATGCAGAAGAAGAATATGCAAGTGAAGAACTTAATGTAATCACAGACCTGAAAGACCAATTGCCAGCCATTAATTTCCATTATTTTTGGGGAAAAACGCTGTATCATAAAAATGATATTCCGTTTCAAATTGAATCTATTCCGTTGACGAGCAAAGCGTATAGAATTCCGGCTGCACAGGAATCGGAGCCAAGAAAAACTTTCGAAACACCGGAAAAATTAAAGGGTTGTAAAGATGCGATAAGCACCAAATTTCCTTCTTACAAAAATTATGGATTCAAAAAGAAAGAATACGATGAGGCCGCTCCTTTTTTGGAAGGTGGTGAAACTTTGGCCTTAGAAAGACTTCAGTACTACACTTTCAAATCTGAATTGTTAACTGGTTATCGCTGGTCCAGAAACAGATCTGAAGGTTTGGACTATAGTTCTAAATTATCTCCATATTTAGCGTTAGGATGTATTTCTCCCCGTACCATTTTTGAATTCGTAAAAGAATATGAGCAATTGATCAAAAAGAATCAAAGCACGTGGTGGCTGATATTTGAATTGGTTTGGCGGGATTATTTCACCTTCAAAGAAATGCGTTTTGGTGATCAAATTTTTAAAACCACAGGTTACAAGAACAAGGATATAGCGTTTGAAAATGATCCGGAGAAATTTAAAAAATGGTGTGCGGGAACAACTGGAATTCCTTTTATAGACGCTCACATGAGACAATTAAATAAAACCGGATACATGAGCAATCGCGGACGCGTTAATTGCGCCAGTTATTTCGTGCATGATTTAAAAATCGACTGGACTTGGGGCGCGGCTTATTTTGAAAGTAAATTAATCGATTATGACTTGAGCTCCAACTGGATGAATTGGCATATGCAGGCGTTTGAGATTTATTATACCAATCCCGTGCATCAGTCGAATAAATACAATTCGCAGGATTATATCAGAAAATGGATTGCTGAATTGAGTGATAAAAACAATGTTGAAGTGCTCATTCCCTGGGAATTTGATATTCCTGATTATCCGAAACCGATTGAAATTTATCAAAAATGGACGAGAGCCATTAATTTGATTAAAAAATTAGAGAAAGAATAAAAGGCGGATGTTTGCTCGAATTAAATCTATTCTGCTCGCTCAATTTCTGATGCACTTTTTAAGACTTTATCACCATCTTCCTGTTCGATATAAAATACTTTATTTTCAGGAGTTGCTTTTCTGGTAATGGCTGAACCCTTGATGGTCTTGGTAATATCTTGAGTAAAGACTTCAATAACTTTTCCCGTTGCGATGCCACTTCCCCATTTCCATTGTACTGCTGTTCCGACTTTAATCATCACTTTTAATTTGTAAATTTTAGTTCAAAAAAAAAATACTAATGCAAATTCTGCTTCAATCTCCAGTCTTCTTTTTTGATTTGAAAAACGACGTTCATTTTTGAGGCCTCTCCAAAATAGGCCACTTCTTCTTCTCCCAAATTCTCAGCGCCTAGTTTATTCATGGCTTTTACCGAACGGATGTTATCTTTCCCAACATGGAAAATTACCTTGTCAACGAACTGAAAAATATAATCCAGCATCATTTTTTTGACACTTGCATTAATATTTTTCCCCCAGGATTTGGTTCCATAAAAAGTGTAGCCAATAAATATACTTTTCTCTTCATCGTTGTAATCATAGAAACGGGTGCTTCCTAAAACTTCGTTGGAGTTTTTATCAATAATTAAAAAAGCTCCATTACTTTCAACTGCTCCTTTAAAAAAGTTTTGAAAAACCTCTCTTTTATATCTTTCTTTATTCGGATGCATGGACCAAACTTCCGGGTCAGCTGCAACCGAAAATAATCTTTCAAAATCACTTTCCTGTAAAGGAATTAATTGGATGTTTCCGTTTTCTAAAGTTGGTTGAATAGAGAAGTTCATTGGTGATGTTTTTTCAAAGATAAAAATAGTTTTGGCTACTCTATAAATTAATTCATTAATTTTCTGCTGCCAATTTGGTAGATTTATGTAATAAAAACACTACAAAAAATCCTCAAAATCTGTTAAATCTGCGGGAGACCTAGACTTATCTACAAAAAAATTGTAGAAAAAAATTAACCGTGATAAACTTTGGAGAAAACGATTTTACCATCAGTTATTTGAAGAACTTCCCCGATTTCCATATTATCTTCACCTTCTACCTTACGGGTGTATTCCATAAAAACCTGTTCAGAATCGGCGGTTAATTTGTTGACCTGATAGTGTAATGTTGGTAATCGTTCAAAACAATCGTGCCACCAATTTCTTAAAGCCTCTTTACCTTCGATCAAACCGTTTGTTTGAGGTTCGCGCACTTTCAATTTTGGACTAAAATGTTTGGCGTTGTCATCATACAATTCCAACAATTTTTCTAAATCATGTTCGTTGAATGCTTTGAACCAAATTGTGGCAATATTTTTTAAATCTTCCTGATCCACAAATATAATTTTTAAAATTAAAAAAGAATAGCTTTCTCCAATTCTAATAGTTTTTGTTTGCGCCAGATTCCGCCACCATAGCCAGTTAATGTTCCGTTACTTCCAATCACGCGATGACAAGGAATGAGGATCGAGATTTTATTCATTCCATTAGCGTTCGCTACAGCGCGGACTTTTTTTAAATCACCTAAAACTTCAGATTGTTTTTTATAATTCCAGGTTTCGCCGTACGGAATTTTCAATAAAACTTTCCAAACACTCTTTTGAAATTCTGTTCCGACAGGGGAAAGCTTAACGGTGAATTCTGTTCTATTTCCGGCGAAATATTCGGCGAGTTCTTTTTCTAAAGTTTTAAAATGCGGGTTTTCACCTTGAACGATGGTAGCATTCAATGATTTTGCTAAATCTTTGAATTCGGTTTCCAACATTTTACGGTCTGTGAATTCCAACATGCAGATTCCTTCTTCCACCGCTGCGGCATACATTGTTCCGATCGGAGTTTCGATTCTTTTTAAATCAATGATCCGTTGGTCTTTTGAATTTTTTGGCGAAACTCCAAATATCGATTTGAAACTATCATTAAAACCACTAAGACTTTCGAAACCACTGTCATAAGCTGTTTCCATAATGTTTTCACCCTGTTGAATTTTCTTAAACGCAGTATTCAAACGAAACATTCTTTGAAACGCATGAAAGGTCATTCCATGGTTTTTCTGAAACCACCTTCTCACCGTGGCTGGTTCTACTCCACGCTCCACCAGATCAAAATCTTTGAATTTTAAAGAAGGATCCAATCGTAATTCTTCCAGGATATTTTGAATATATTCCGGCGTTTCATCAGGATTTTCTAAGGGTTTACAAACTTTACACGGACGATATCCTTTCAGAATAGCCTCTTTTGCAGTTGGAAAAAATTCTACATTTTCCCGTTTAGGTTTTCTCGCGGTACATGTTGGTCGACAAAAAATTCCGGTGGTTTTTACACCCATCCAGAATACTCCTTCGAAATCAGGATTATTGTCGAATGACGCTTGATACATAATGTCGGCTGAAAGTTGCATGTTGTAAATTTAAATCAAAAATACATTAGACGAACTTATTCTGCAACCGAAAAATTGACAAGTATTTATTAAAAGACCAAAGATCGCTTCGCTTATAGATGAGAGATGATAAACAAAGTGAGCATGGTGAATGGTGAATGGTGAATTTTAAAAACATTTCGTCACTAAAGGCCGTTATTAGCGAAGAGAACAAATTTTTATAATGAGTCAGGATCTTGCGTCCCGGCTTGAATGGAGCTCTTTTTGCGAAACAAAGTGGAGCAAAAAAGCGGGAATGGAAGACGGATCAAGACGCCCAAATAAAAAATTATGATAACACAAAAAAAGTGAACCGAAGTTCACTTTACAATTATTTTTTAGGAGCAGCATCTTTTTCAATCTGCTTGATCTCATTGAGTTTGTCGATGATTTTCGCAACCATTTCAGGTTTCCATTCTTTGATCGGAATTGCAACTTTCGTCATATCCCATTTGATCAGCATTTCTGCAGAATGAATATCAACCGGATTAACGGAGATCTCGAACCACTCTTGTTTATCACTTAATTTTTGAACGGGAACCGTAAATTCAGCTACGTTCAATTTTTCGTCATAAGTATAAGCGCCCCATTGATTGGCATCTTTATTCAACATTACTTTCCATTCTTTTTCCATTGGAATAACGAAAAGTGCGTAAGAACCAGAGATTACGTCTTTGCCGCCAATGTTGACATTTTGTTCAAACGTAACCTTTGTTGCAGAATTCGCTCCGGCACGCCAAACCTTTCCGAAGGGAACTAACTCACCAAATACTTTTCTACCCTTAACTCCTGGTCTGCCGTATTCAACAGAAATTTTGGTCATTGAGAATTGCTGTTCAACTTTTTGTTTAGGGCTTGCAATAGGAACATTAAATTGAGAAAATCCCAAAAGAGAGCATGATAATAAAGCTGTTGCGAATAATTTTTTCATATTAAATAGATTTAAAATAGTACAATATTATTTTTTCAAGGATTAAAGATATAAAAAATAGGAACTCAAAGTTCAAAAAATTGAGTACAAAAAAAGTCACCTAAACCGAAATTCAGGTGACTCCATTAAAAAATAAAACTATGAAACTATGGCATTAAAACCGTGTCGATCACATGAATTACGCCATTTAACTGGTTAACATCTGCAATAGTAATCTGGGCTGAATTATTTTTTGCATCTGTAACATATAATTTTTGACCTTTCATCCAGAATGTTAATTCTTCTCCCTGAACTGTTGTGGCCATGTATTTTCCATCATTCTTTTTGATCCAGTTCATCAAATCCATACCAGAAATTTTTCCTGGAACAACGTGATAAGTAAGAATGTTTGTAAGCATTGCTTTGTTTTCTGGTTTCACTAAAGTACCTACCGTTCCTGCAGGCAATTTATCGAAAGCTGCATTTGTTGGAGCGAAAACCGTGAATGGTCCTGCACTAGCTAAAGTTTCTACCAATCCGGCAGCTTTTACAGCAGCAACTAAAGTAGTGTGGTCTTTAGAATTTACCGCGTTTTCAACGATATTTTTTGTTGGATACATTGGCGCTCCACCAACCATGACGGTTTTTTCTTGAGCCATGTTGTTCATCGGTGCACAAGACTGTGTTGCAAAACCGATTGTTAGTGTTAGCGCTAAGGCTGCTGTTGTGATCTTTGAATAGTTCATCTTTTAAATTGTTTAATGTTATATAATAGATTTGTGTTA
>NZ_JBGZYM010000027.1:0-14848 GCF_041824135.1 Kaistella sp.
ATTGAATTGTTGACGACTTCTAATAGCTCTGATACTTCCTGTTTTGTCGTATTTTCTTTTGTACTTTTTTAAGGCTCTGTTGATCGATTCACCATCTTTTACTGGGATTATTAACATAATTTACATCTCATTTTGGATTGCAAAAGTAAGATTTTTTTCTGAATTGACAAATTATTTTACTATTTTTAAACTCAATAAATTAAAATGATGCAACCCGACTATAAAGTAATCAACGCTTCTGCTGGCTCCGGAAAGACTTATGCCCTGGTTCAGAACCTGTTAACTATCTGTTTAAAGTATCCCTCGCAAGCTGACAAAATTAGAAATATCCTGGCGCTTACTTTCACTAATAAAGCTGCCAATGAAATGAAGCACCGAATTATCGACTGGCTGAAAAAGTTTTCTTTGGAAACGTATGAAACGAATAACGACCTCATCAATATTCAGGAAAAACTCAAAAATGAAGGTTTTAATATTCCTTTAAAGGATTTGCATGAACGTTCGAAAAAAATGCTGGATTATGTTCTGCACCACTACTCTACTTTAAATATTGGAACTATCGATAAGTTTAATGCTAAACTGGTCCGAAGTTTTGCGCAGGAATTAGGTTTAGCACAAAATTTTAATTTAGAAATTAATCCCGAACCTTTTCTAATTGAAGCAGTTGACAAAATGCTGGAAGATATTGGCGAAGAGAATAAAATTTCTGAAGCCTTTATGGATTTCGTGAATTATACTTTGGATAATGATGACCGTATTGACCTCAACAAAACCCTTTATAACTCAGCGAAAGAATACGTTCAGGACAAACATTACTTTCAATTGAATAAAAACAAAGATTTTGACTGGGAAGTTTACGAAAGCACGAAAAAAAATCTTCGAAAAAGCATTAAAGAATTAAAAGAAGATTCCATTCGAATTGCGGAAGAAGTGATGAGTTTACTGAAAGAGAAAGATTTAGAAGTAGGCGATTTCTTCAGTGGTGCCAATGGAATCGCTGGTTTCTTTGAAAAATTCCTTAATAACAAAACGCCTAAACTATATCTGACCCAACAAGAGGAAGATAAAAGAGATGAAAACAATTGCAAAGGTTGTTCCTCTAAAGCCAAGCATAAACAATCCGAAATTCTGGAAATTCTGGATTATCTGAGAGCAAACCGTAAAAAAATAATCGACAATCACGTTGAAGCTGAAAAGAAACAGAAAATTCTTAATGCGCTTTTGCCCTTAAAAGTAAATAAAGATATTCAGGATAAACTGGCAGAAATTGAACAAGAGAACGATTTAGTTTTGCTGTCGAAATTCAACATTATGATTCATGAGAATCTTCGGGAAGAACCGACTGCTTTCATTTATGAAAAAATCGGAACCAAATTTTCTCATTACTTCTTTGATGAATTTCAGGACACCTCTTTATTGCAATGGCAAAATTTCCTTCCGTTAAGAGATCACGCAGTTTCACAGGAGCACATGAGTTTTACGTTGGTTGGCGATCCTAAACAAAGCATTTATCGTTTTCGTGGTGGCGATTCTCAACTGATGCTGGATATTATCAATAAAAAAGAGAAATCACCAGTTTTTGCAAAACTTGAAAATCTGGAAAATAATTATCGAAGTGCAAAAAATATTGTTGATTTCAATAATCAACTGTATCAATTCATGTCTCAATTTACAGAAGATGAACACCAGGAAATCTTTGGAAATGGTTCGCAGCAAACGGCTAAATCGGATATGGAAGGTCGAGTACGCATCAATCTTATTGAAAATGCCAGTAAGAAAAGTGTATTTTATGATGAGGCGACCGAAAAAATGCGGGACGATATTGAAAGCTGTTTAGCCAATGGTTATCGGTTTTCAGACATTACGATTCTTTGTCGTGGAAATTTTGATATTTTCACGTTCTCTCAATTATTAGGGAATTTAAAAGTCAATTATAAAGACGAGGAAGTTTATATAAAAACGATTTCAGAATCGGGTCTAACGCTGAATCTATCGCTTACATTACTAGCATTGACCGAATTTTTGAAGTGGGAAGAAAATCCGAAGAACTTTCAGTTTACCGTAAAAATGCTTTATTATTTAAAGATTTTAGGACGAATAGAAATGGAAGATTTCAGCAATGAAATTATGGAGATTCTCGCATTGAAAACTAAATCGGAAATGGAAGTTTTCATTGTGGAGAAATATGGACTTCAATTACAGTCCAAGGATCTACTCCAACTGAATCTTTATAATTTTATCGAACATTTCTTACATGAGTTTTCGGTAAAAGATAAAGAAACCGATTTCCTTTTTAATTATCTGGAAATGCTTTATGGCTATTCTCAAAATGCAGGTTCTACGCTTAAAGAGTTTTTGAAATATTGGAATGAAGAAGCCAATTCAAAAACCATTCAGGCGTCTGAAAACGTAGATGCGGTGCAGATCATGACGATCCACAAATCAAAAGGCCTGGAATTCCCGGTTGTTCTTTTGCCGATGAAAAATGCGGCTGGTTCTAAAAAAAGTAGTTATTGGTTTGGAACCAACTCTGAAGAGCAACTCAATTCTGTGAACGTGAATTTCTTTGATAGTTCATTAGAAATTTATGATAATGAAATCGCAGACTTTAATAATGAAAATTCTTATCAGGAAAAAATTGATCAATTCTGTTTGCAATATGTAGCCACAACAAGAGCAGCAGAACAACTTTTCTTCTATATTGAAAAACCGAATAAATCAGCCAATCATTTAGAAATCTATGATTTTTTAGGATCGAAAATCCCTCGTGATGAAACCGGAGAACCAACTTCTTCATTTGATCTATACGAAGTTTCTGCAGAACATTTAAAAAATAAGAGCGAGAAAAAAAGTACTGAATTCACTACCAAAGCAATTCATCTAACGTCTGAAAAAGACAAATATCCGAACGCAATTAAAATTGCAACACCGACAAAAAACTATCAAAACCGCGTAGAAAAAGTACGAATGGGAATTTTTACCCACGAGATTTTAGCTCGAATCAATACAGCGAAAGATGTAGAGAAAGTATTGGAAAGCTATCTTTTAGAAGGAACCATAACGAACGAAGAAAAATTGCAGATCAATGACCGGATCTTCAATATCATTAATAATGAAAATTACGCCAGGTATTTCGAAGAAAATCAAGTCGTCATCAATGAAAAAGATATTATGATCTCGGAAAACGGAACCTCATCAATCTATCGTCCGGATCGATTGATAGAAACTGAAGATGGAATTATCATCATCGACTTCAAAACTGGTGATGAGTTGGAAAAACATCAATTACAATTGGACGAATACCAATCTGTTTTAGAAAAATTGGGCAAGAAAGTAATTGAATCCCAAATCGTTTATGTCTAAAAAAAACCTGTCTCAAAAATGAGACAGGTTTTTATTTTCAATTATAAAATCTTGATTATTTCTTCTTAACCGCGGTTACAACCTGTGCTTCCATCTTGGTTACATTGTCATAGATCTGTTTAAAAGCGGGATAATATTCTTTTGGGAAAATAGAATCATCGATTTTAACCGTGGTTTCAACCGTCAACTTATTGCCAGTTTGCGTAACAACATAAGCATATTGCAAAGCATTATCTTCTGTTCTGAATTTTTTAGACTTCGGTACATTTTCAAATTCGTAACCATCCGGAAGAGTTACAGTCACTTTTTTCACTCTGTCAAACGCGGAATAAAATTCGATATCAGATCTTCTCGGCTCGGTTTGATTATAACTGTGATTCTGAGAATACAAAAACAACAATGGATTAAAGACCAGTTTATTGCCGATATTATCTACAAAAGTATCAGAAGTAAAATCAAAACTTGTTTCGAAATCATTGTTTTTCTGCAAGCCGTGTTTCATATTGGTAAACGGAAATTTGTATTCATCCTGATAATTTTTCGCAAAAGTTTTTTCATCTTCTGTAAAATTTTCATTGGCAATCATGGCGTATAATTTCGTATCGCGATCGGCAAATTTACCTTCCATCGTTCCGTCGGGCAGTAACTTCGCATCAATAGAAAGCACGGTTTTACTCACTTCTGGATAAATAACATTGATCTGCTTTGCTTCATCTTTTGTCATCACAATCCCATACTGATTCAGGGCTCGAGGAGAAATCATATTCACTTCCGTCAATTTCGAAGTCCCATCTAAAAGATAAATTTTTCCATTTTCATTAAAAGAAGCCAGCACAAAATTAAGTTGGGAAATCGATGGATTGTACGCCAGTAGCATTCCTCTCTTAATCGTTGACAACACCACTGGATCTGCATCAAAACCAGCATTCCTCAAAAGCATTGTTAGTAGCAGATTGATCTCCGCCGTATTTCCAATTTTGGTAGTAATTAAGTTTTTGATTCCTTTATCGGTAAAGGTTTCATCCTCTTTATTCCAGATGTAATTTTTTTGGACAAACTTTAGAATCGCATCGGCTTTTTCCAGTCGGTTGGTCATTTCCAGAATATCTGCAGGCAATATATTTTTAACCAAATTGTCTCTCTTCAACTGTAAACCAAAATCATCATGCTCATACAATCTTTTCTGAATATCAGCCCAGGACATCGCATACGATTTGAAAACGTTGTTGATCATGGTTGAATTAAGTTCTGCCTTGATCCCTGTTTTATAATTGTTATTATTTAAAACATATTTCTCGTCTTTGAAGGCGGGAAGTTTTTCATAAGCAAACCGATACGTTTGATATTCGTTCCCATATAAGGTTTTCTGACCAGAATCACGGTGCGTTGGCGTTACACTTCCTTTGTAATTAATAGAATACCCAAGTGGTTTTGGATGATCGAAAACATATTCCACATAACTAACAGGAATCTCTTCTTCAATTAAAATTCTTGGCGTAGAGGATAAAAAAGGACTGTAAAGTTTATAAGAATATTCTACAACAGACCCGTTTTTCACATTCGCGTACGCAAATTTAGTAATCGTATAATTTTTATCTTCTTTTGATTTAAACTTCTCATCACGCTGAATTTTGGTGGTGGTTTTTTTTCCATCTTCCCAATTGTAGGTGACTGCTTTCAAATTACTCAAAGTTTCGCGATCGCCTTTACCATTGTCATAAACCGGAATTTCATAATCAAGATAATCTCCAGCATTTTCTTTATTGTAAATTTTTACACGACTCACTATTTCTTGAGTCAAGAAACCATTGTAATCAATCATATAATGAACGGAACGGTATAAAACTTCTGCGGGTGCATCGGCTTCTATTTTCGATTGCGTACTTTTCAAATCTTCGTCAGAAAGCTTTGGATCATTAAGGAATTTATGTTGTGAATAAAGGATACTCGCGAAAAAGCATCCGATTAAAAGGGTAAATTTTCTGATCATATTTTTGAGATTAAAATTTTGGTATTGTCCTTACTGGCTGTTTTCTTTCTAAAATCCACGTAATCCTTAAATTTTTCTTTCGGATAAAGTCCTTTTTTAATGGTTAGGATTCTGCGAACCATTAGTTTTTCACCATTCATTTTATATTGAAGCGAATACGCTCCAAATTCTGTCGAGAACTCTGATGCATCCGGCAAATCTGAAAATCGATAACCGATTGGCGCGGTGAACTCTATTTCATAATCATCCTGAAAAGGAAAAGCGGTTTCAAAAGGAAGTTTCCTTTCGGTATTGGTCGTAAAACTAACTGCCTGATAGAAAGGCATCACTGGAAAAAACAAATCGTTCCCTAATTTCTTTGAGAAACTTTTCGCTTTTAAATTAAGATCGTAGCTAATTTTAACATCATCACGATTATTTAAAAGATTTTTAATTTCAATCTTATCCAGCTGCAAATTGTAATGTCTGTTTTTCAAAGCTTCCTGAACCTCATCATTTTTCAAACTGAACAAACCAAGATTGGTATCGTATTGTCCGCCTGTAAACTGAAAATTAGCATCAGAAGTAATCGTTCCGTCTTCTGCCAATTGTACTTTTGCAACAAGTACTTCTTTGCTTTCCTCAGGTTTGTAAACAGGAGTATTGATGATTTTAATTCCATTCTCATCAACAGCTAAAACATTTCGGTTGTGTGATGAATAGGAAAGATGATTAAATGCAATTCGCTGCGAAGTATTTTCTAACCAAATCGGACTCTTTTCCGTTGGAACCATTAAAATAACGTGATTCCCGGATAACTTTGGAAAGTCTTTATCAAAACTGATCACCGAATCATCATTATAAATAACGGCATAATAAGAAGGAATCCCAGCCGCCTGAAGCAAAGTCCTCATATAATTGGTCAATGCTTTACAGTCGCCGTAACCTTTTTTACTTACTTCAGAAGCGGGCATTGGCTGCCAGCCACCAATTCCCATAGCAATTAATACATAACGGGTTTTGTTCTGCATGTATTGGTATAGAGTCTTGACCTTTTCAGAAGTGGTTCCCGATAAATTGAGGGCCGCAACTTCAGCAGAGATCTCGGGTGTAATTTGGGAAACAGGATTGATCAGATCATTAAAATACCACTTCCCGAAACTGTTCCAATCGGTTAAATCTCCCTGTTTTCCAGCTAAAGAAAACTTCTCTGGAGAAAACTCAACATTCGGAATTAGGAAATCTAGACTTGGGGATAAATCCTCATGATTAATCGCGGGGATATTTTGGTAGGAATATTTCCAGACATTTCCGTCTTTAGATTCTGAGACTTTTCCCAGTGGTTTATCATTGGTTTTCGTTCGAACGGTAACTCCGGAATTATTGGTAATGCTCAAATTAGTTTTCTCCAAAGCCACATTATAGCTGTTCATCGGTGAAAAACTACTCAGATAAATCGTATTCGAGGTATTGGTTTCGTACGATGTTTTTAATGTAAAAGGATATTTTGTCGAAATGGTACGAAGAACTAAAATACGGTCATCGGTATATAATCCTGCACTTGGATTATTGGTATAATCAGAAAAATCCTTTTTGGTAAAAGTTTTAATTACTTTCCCAGCTCCATCCAGCATCTCCACTTTAATGTTGTTGACTTTGGTCGTAGGATTGTACGGAATAAAAATGGTTGAATATCGATCACCAGCTGCACTCATGATGGTGACCACATGGGTTTCTTTCACCGTCATCTCATTCACCGATTTCAGAATATAATCTTCTGAATGTTCTCTGATCACCGCATTGGCATTCACGAGAAGATTCTCCGGTATGGAAGCTACTGCATAATCCTGCGCAAAACTCCACAATGATACCGCGGCGAAGCACAACTGGTAGATTTTTTTCATCCGTAAATTTTTAAGAAATAATTAATTTGCTAACGGACCCAAAACTCGCTGTGCCAGTTCCTGATCGAAAAGATACAAAGCCGAAGGATTCTCGGAAACCATTTTTATTTTGGTAACGAGTTGAGAGGCATTGGCTTCTTCTTCTACCTGTTCCGTTACGAACCATTGTAGGAAAGATACCGTCGCAAAATCACCCTCATCATTGGCATTCTTAAGAATATTAAAAATACTCCGGGTAACTAATTTTTCGTGGGCTAAAGCTTTCTCGAAAATATCAATTGCATTAGCGAATTCGTGAGGCGGTTGCTCGATGGCTCCCATTCTGATTTCTGCGCCAACATCGTTCATGTAGTCGAACATTTTGTCGGCATGCATTAATTCTTCTTTACTTTGAATGCGAAAATAATTGGCAATTCCGTCTAAATCCCGAGCGGAAAACCAAGCGGACATTGAAAGATAATATTGCGCTGCAAATTGCTCGTTGGTAATTTGGTCATTAAGCAAATCTGCTATTTTTGTACTGATCATCATTAATTCTATTTAAACAAATATAATTAAAATTTGTTCATAAAAAAAAGCGGAACATTTGTCCCGCCTAACATTAAAAAATAAAATTATGAACTGATTATTTGGTCTTTTGCATTTGCATCATTTTCTTTCCTTTCATCATTTTTCCTCTCTCCTGCATTTTTTCTTTTTTCATCGCTTCCCACTTTTGGTATTGTGCTGGCGTTAAAATATTTTTCATTTCTGCCTGATTCTGATCACGCTTCATTTTCATTTGATCCATTCTAGCTTTTCTTTCAGCCTGCATTTGTGGAGCATTCTCTTTTCTTTCTGCCATTCTTTGATCTTGTAAAACTTTTATTTTTGTAACCTGAGCTTCAGAGAGATTTAAGTCGGTTTGCATCTGCTTCATATGATCTGCTCTTTTCTGCTCCATTTTTGCCGGATCCATTTTCTGCATTCTTTGATTTTGTTGAGCCATTGCAAATGTGCCCACTGCTATGAAAGCTACACTTAAAACTAATTTTTTCATTTTATAAATTTTGTATTGTTGATCATTTTCTATTGGTTTGATGCAGATGATTATTGATTGTTAAACCGTCGTATCATAAACTTTTGTTAAAAAATAAAAGCGCTGCAACTTGCTCTGTTAAACGTTTTCTGATAGTTTGATAACTTAAATTCTAAATGGTTAAAAGACGAAAACTATAAACTTTTGTTAAAAGCAAATTTTAAATAATAATCAAAGAGAATTGAGTGATGAAATATTTTATTTTAACACGCTGTTTACATTAATAATTTTATATGCTTAATTATATGACAAAATCTTTATCGCATTTTTAAACTTATAATTATCCATTGGTTTCCGAATGTTTTAACCAAAAAAAGAGCAGTCTTAAAAAAACTGCTCTCCATCATTATTAACATTAAAATCTAAAATTATCGGGTGGTAAAACGTTGACCCGAGTTTCTTGAACTAGAACTTGGCGTTCTGGATTCTGTCTTTTGATTGCTGCGAGTTCCCGAATTGCTTTCTACTCGTCTTGTAGGAGCGGTACGTCGCACACTTTCGTTTCTGCTACCTGCATCGTTTCTAAAACCTCCGTTGTTTGCAGGAGCTTGCGACTGATTTCTCACACTGTTGTTTCTGGTGGAACTTTCATTTCTAATCGCATTATTTCTTTGACCATCATTATCCGTTCTGATTGAATTATTTCTGGTGTTAGCGTTAGTTTTCACACCATCATTTCTAAATCCATTTTCGCGAGTTCCATTTGAGTTGGCTGTTTGTCCGGTTCTTGGCGTTGGCTGAAAACCAATATTCTGTCTTGGATTCGTTTGATGATACTGAACTTTGTTCACTTTATAAACATTCACATTCACATTTCGGTATCTTGGGATTACATAAACATTTCTTGCGTAATGTCTTCTGTTGTAGTTCTGATAATATATAATTGGGTTGTAGCCGTTGTAATAATTATTTTGAAAAACTACAAAAACACTTGGTCCTAAAATTCTTTGTATCGCATAAAATCGATCATAATACCATCTGTCTGGATTGTATCTATAATAAGAATTAAATGCCGAGTAAGAAGAGAAACTGTCATTCAACATCATGATCTGCTGCACTTGCCAAGATGACAATCGGTGCATCGCTATAAAACGGTTCCAGTTTACATCATTGATACTTCTGCGATAATCATTATAATAATCTTTGTATAAAGCATTGCTGTAATAGTCAGAAGGATATTCATAATAGTAATCATCTGGGAAGTAAAACTCATCATCTTCGTCTCCGTAATAATTTCCATTGTTATAACCGTTGTTATTGTTTCCGTTTGGATAATAATCCGGGTAATTCTGTGCGGAAACCAATGTCATTAAAAACACTGATAAACCAAGTAGTATTTTTTTCATTTTTAATTTCTGTTTAGATTAATTATTTAACTAATGTGTAAATAACGTGCCAAATTTTTAACTTAAGCTTTTAAATTGCAAGAATTTATTATCAATTTATCAACAGCACTATTCTTTTGATAACAGAATGAAAAAGAAGTTAAAACCTAAGTCTTAACTTCTTATATAATCTACTGAATATCAGCATCTAAAATTTAATTTCAATCTTCTTTGATAATGATTGCAATTGCATAAAAATATTTTTTAAATTCTATTCGAATCAGAAACCCAATGAGCGATTTTCTGATTAAAATCATCATGATTTAATAATTCTCCCACATTCAAATGCATTCTGTATCTCCAGTAATGTGGAAAAACAGCGGGATTATTAATCCGTTCTTCGTCCATATTTGGATTTGTTAGTTCTTTATCCGTTGCCAAAAACTCCTGGATCGGGAAAATCGCCAACATTGCTTCATTATAAAGATGCTGCTTCATAATCATCTCTGCCAATTGCGGCTCTAAATCCCAAGGCGCTGTTCCATATTGACCTAACTGCTTTTGGAAGTACTGATAACTCAAACCGCGATCCTCATGCCACCACTGACGCAGAGTCGAACTGTCATGAGAACTTGCCGTAACTACATTCATATAACCCGCGTGTTTTGGATCGTACCACGGAATATTGTCGGACGGCATACGTTGAACTTTCAAAGCAGTAATTCCTAAACGATCCATTACTTGTGGCACTGATTCTGGAACCAAGCCTAAATCTTCACCACAAATCAACATATCTGTCGCATTCAAAATCACAGGAAGTTTTTCCATGGCCTGTTGATACCATAATCCATCTTGTCTTTTAAAGAAATAATCAACATATAGATCAGAGAGTTTTCTTTTTTCGTCGTCGTTCAAATATTGATAAGAATTTGTCTTTTCAATATTAAATCGAGGATGATATACCGCATCTTCACCAGCAACATCTTCTTTTAAGAAAAGCACATTTGCAGCTAAAGAAATTAATCGGTCTTCTGCCCAACCTTGAGGGTTCGCTTTAAAATAATCCGTTAGTTTTCTTTGATTGTCAAACTCTTCTTTAAAGGTATAAGTTCCATCAAAATGATTATTCATAAAGTGATTATGAATAATTTCTCTTTCCTCTCCAAAATAATCCCACAGAATCTGATCATTAATAAATGGCTTGCAATAACGATCTTCATTAAAGTAAATTCCTCGTGCTTCAAACTCATCCATTACAACGGGAATTGCTGGATAAAAATAACCCAAAATTCCTTGCGTGGCAGTCATCGGCATTCTCCAGATTCTAAAGAAACCAAGAATGTGATCAATTCGCATCGCATCAAAATATTGTTCTAATGCTTTAAAACGGTTTTTCCACCAACGGTAACCATCTTCTTTCATGGCTTCCCAGTTGTACGTTGGGAATTCCCAGTTTTGCCCTAGATCGGTAAACTGATCTGGTGGTGCGCCCGCTTGATAATCCATTCCGAATAATTCTGGTTCTGCCCACGCTTCTACCGAATATCTATAGATTCCGATTGGAAGATCTCCTTTTACAGAAATTCCCAGATCGTGTGTATAATCGATCGCGTCTTTCAGCTGTAAGTGAAGTTGATACTGCACCCAGGCATGAAGCATTGAACTTTCATAATCTCTACTTTTCGCCGAAAAGAAAGGAGCGATTTTTCCAGCTATATATTTCTTATGGGTTTTCCAGTCGTTGAAGTTGGGCGTTTTATATTTATCTCTCAAAACGCAGAAAGCGGAATATGGAATTAACCAGTCTTCATTTTCTTTGATGAACTTTTTAAAGTTTCTGTCTTTAAGAATTTTATCTTTATTGGTTTCAAAAATTGTCTTAATATACTTCCACTTTCCAGAAATCATCTGTTCATAATCGATCAAACTTAAATCATTCAACGCTTTCTTCTCAGCTTCAAAATCCTTCAGCAATTCTTTAGGTAAAGCATATTCCAAATTTTCAACGGACAAATATTGAGGGTGAAGCGCATACACTGAGATCGCAGCGTAAGGATAAGAATCAGTCCAGGTGTAATTCGCAGTCGTATCATTGATCGGAAGAATCTGCAAAACGGAAAGATTTGTTTTAGCTGCCCAATCTGCCAAACCTTTTAAGTCTGGAAATTCACCAACACCAAAACCATTTTCGGTTCTTAAGGCAAAAACCGGAACGGCAACTCCGGCAGCGTGATACATTTCAAAGGATTTAAATTTGAAGAAATGATCTGCTTTTATTTGAAGAATATTTTTTTCGGAATTCGGTAATGCCCAACGGTTATCGCCATATTCTATATCGAACACTTCGCCAGAATCGGTATTCATTAAACCGTATTTATACTGAATCATTTGATTGGTCGGAAGTTCAACCGCCGCTTCCCAAATTCCAAAATCAGTTTGCGACATTGAAACAGTTCTCAAGTATTCCCAGTTTCCAAGGGCTTCACAATTTCCAAGAATAACCACTTTCCAGTTCGGACGGTAAATCGGAGCTTCTAATCTGAAAAGATGAGTATGTTTTTTTAAAACTGAAATTTTCTCGGCTTTAAAACCGCGCAATTTATTTTTCAGTATTTTGTTATTCAAATAATTCTCTGGAAAATTTTTGGCATTCCAGAAATCATGAATAACAAACTCATCATAGTTGTGCGGAAAGTTTAATTGGTGCAAAGAAAATTCTTCATCTAAAATATACCCTTGTTCATTCACCAACTGATATTTATAAGAAATTGATTTCGAGAAGTGATCAACTTCTGCCGACCAGTTGCCATTATCAGTATATTTTAAAGCGTGAACTTTTTCGACGCTTCCTTCTTCCAAGACGATAACTTGCAGATTTTCACCTACTTTCGTCCGGAAATTAATTGTAAGATATAGTTTCATGTGTAGTATTCTTTGATGATTGCAATTTAAGAAATTTTTAAAGAATTTAGGATGGAAATGCGATTGTTTTAAATTTGATTACGAACGCTTATTCTTTGTAAATCATAACGTTACAACCTTAAAACATAAACATGCAATAAATCATGAAAACTGAGGCTATCGGGTTTCCGAATGAAAAAATCCTTTCGCTGTTTGCAAAAGGATTATAGTTTATTAAAAATGATTAGATATCTATTTCTGACGTTTCAATTTTAAAGGGTTTTGTCTTGCATCAAAAACATCAGTTATTTCAACTCTGTTTTTATTTTTATTAATCCAATAAATTATTTTATAATTTTTGAAAATTAAATATCTAAACTCTTCCTTCCTATCTGCAAGAAACTCTTCTTTCTGACCCACTTCAACTAAAGAGCTTAAAGTATCTACTTTATCAATTATTCCAGTAACTAAACTAGAAGCAATTTTAAGACTCACATTGATTTTATAATAATCAAAGATACTTTTCAACTCTGTTTTTGCAAAATGAGTCCAATAAACCGTTATTGCCATTTTTCCATTTCTGAACGCAAAACAGTGGATTCTGTAACTTTCTCATTTTTAGAATCATCTAAAGACTTATCAACTCTAGCATTAAATTCTTCAATTGTAAATGGCTTAAAGTCAACTTCTTTATTCTTCAAAACGCTTTCTAACCGAGAAATTAATTCCTCACTTTGAACTTTTAAGAATTCTTGAATAAATTCAATTTTTCGAGTTTGAATATCCATATTTAAAGTATTTAAAGTATTTAAATCAAAATTACAAATTAATTTCGAAAACAGTTTTTATCTTTAATTAAGTAAATATTTAATCACGAAATTGAGTAACTCGTTCCTTCTCTTCCATCTTTTAACTCTATTCCTTCAGCAAGCAAACGATCGCGGATCTGGTCCGAAAGGTCGAAGTTTTTGGATTTTCGGGCTTGGTTTCTTAAGTCAATTAAAACCTGTAAAGTCTGATCTAATTTCTCGTTGTTATTCTCTTCGATATTTTGTAAACCTAAAACATCAAAAACAAAATCACTCATCAATGTTTTTAATTCCTGCAGATCATTTTCTGTAATGGTTTCCTTTCCATCTTTTAATTTAAAGATGAAATTGACCGCCTCGAAAAGATGAGCAATTAAGATCGGTGAATTGAAATCGTCGGTTAAAGCCGTATAGCATTTTCCTTTCCATACCTTAAGATCAAAACTGGAAACCTCAGCAGCTGGAAAATTAGAATTGAAAAGTACTTTCATCGCTTCCATCAAACGTTGGAATCCTTTTTCACTGGCTACCATCGCTTCATTAGAAATATCTAGAACACTTCTGTAATGTGCCTGCATAAAATTGAACCGGACTATTGTTGGATGAAATGGTTTTTCAAAAAACTCATTGCTACCGGAAACCAATTCCATGGGCAGAATATAATTCCCAGTTGACTTACTCATTCGCTGTCCGTTCATGGTCAACATATTGGCGTGCATCCAATAATTGACAGGCGTTACACCGTTGCAAGCTTTTCCTTGCGCAACTTCACATTCGTGATGCGGAAACTTTAAATCCATTCCACCACCGTGAATGTCGAATCTTTCTCCTAAATATTTTGTGGACATGGCGGTACATTCTAAATGCCAGCCCGGAAAACCTTCGCCCCACGGAGAATTCCAACGCATAATGTGGGCGGGAGAAGCCGCTTTCCAAAGTGCAAAATCCTGTGAATTTTTCTTTTCACTTTGACCATCGAGATCTCTGGTGTTTGCAAAAAGTTCTTCGATATTTCGACGGGAAAGTTCACCGTAATTTAAGCCACGACTATTGTATTCTAAAACATCGAAATAAACAGAACCTTTGCTTTCGTAAGCAAATCCTTTCTCAATTAATTTTTGCGTCAATTCAATCTGTTCTAAAATATGTCCAGTTGCGGTGGGTTCAATTGTCGGAGGTAGTAAGTTAAATACTTCTAAAACTTTATGAAAATCGACGGTATATTTCTGTACGATTTCCATCGGCTCCAATTTCTCCAAACGCGATTGTTTAACAAAACGGTCATTGTTAACATCACCATCATCGGTTAAATGTCCTGCATCGGTAATATTCCGAACATAACGAACTTTATAACCTAAGTGAACTAAAGAGCGGTAAATAAAGTCGAAAGACATGAAGGTTCGAACATTTCCCAAATGCACATTGCTGTAAACGGTCGGTCCACAAACATACATTCCAACGCTGTTATCATGAATTGGGGTAAATGTTTCTTTTTCGCC
>NZ_JBGZYM010000028.1:0-15651 GCF_041824135.1 Kaistella sp.
GTCCAATTTCGGCTGGATTCTCAGTGATATATAAATTGTTTTTCGGCATTTTCTCCATCCAGTAAGGATTAGAATATTTTCCATTTGCTATTTTAAATTTCTGATTTTCCTTAAAACTTTCGTTGGCTAGAATTTTTTCCGACGTATTCCCAGAGAATTTAACCATCAAATCCTGACTACTTCTATTCGCAATTTCCAATCGGGTAGGGATTTCTTCGCCCGACGTTCCTAAAGCTTTTTCCGTGGTCCATTCAAAATAAATTCCCTGTGTTTTTAAAATTAAATCTTTCACTTCGGCAAGTTTAGGATCTTTGGGGTTTTCTTTTTTGATTGATTCATATACTTGAATCAAACGTTGTAAGGAAAGCTTCGGATTGCTGAACTGGTATTCTGAAACTGCGAGATCTAATTGTTTTTGAATAGTCGCATTCTCTGATTTTAAATTGATGCCGTCGAAAATATCATTTGTTTTTGGTTGGTCTCCTTTTAGAAACTTTAGATATTCCAAATCACTTCCTCTTTCCAAAGCAGTTCCGAAACCTTGACAAGCGTGTTTACTTCTTGCTTTAGATGAAATTTCATTGTTCGAAATTCCGAGTGTGGGAAAATACGTTCCAACGTTGATGGGAAATAAACCCGTTTTATCTGACTTGTCAAAATTTTCTTTACTACCAAAAAACCACCAGCTCGTATTGTAAAATAATCTTTTTGGTTGCCAAACTTTTACAAATTTCAATTGTTCTGGAAAAGCTTTTGGGTCTGCTGCCAAATCGAAAGCTTCCATCGCCAAAATGGCGGACGCCGTGTGATGACCGTGTGTTTCTCCGTTAGAATTTGGATCAAATCGAGTGATGATAATTTCTGGTCTGTTTTTACGAATGGCCCAAACGACATCACCTAATATTTGTTGTTTGTCCCAAAATTTCAAAGTTTCTGTCGCCGTTTTTGAGTAACCGAAATCCAAAGCTCTGGTAAACCACTGTCTCCCTTTATCTATTTTTCGGGCTTCCAAAAGTTCTTGAGTTCGAAGCAAACCTAATAGTTCTCCTTTTTCAGTTCCGATTAAATTTTGTCCGCCGTCGCCTCTCGTTAAAGACAGATAAACTGCATCGACATGTTTTTCGTGCGTCAACCAGGAAATAATTCGGGTGTTTTCATCATCTGGATGTGCCGCCACATACATCACGGTTGTCTTATTTTGTAAGCGAAGAAGATCATCGTAAATCTCTGAAGAACTATAAGAAGCGGACTGTGCTGAACATAAAAGGGATATAAAAAGTCCGGCAGCTATGAGAATTTTATTCATACGCTAAAGATAAAAAGTTATTCGAAAATTCTTGGTATGTCGGCCAATCTTTGTCTAAATTTTTTTTCTTGAAGGAAAAGCATTAATCATTAAGACTGAAGTTTTTTAAAATTGATAAGTGATGTAAGATGAAAATATTTGTACGTATTATTCCATATCCATTTTAGATTGATCAATGCCGACAATAATATAGAGTAAAAATTTTATTTCAGATTTAATTAATCTTTTGATACTGATTTTTCTGATAAAGTTCTCAATACAAATAAATTTACGCAAGTCGAAATTGTGGTAATATAATTTGTGAAAAAAAACAATTAATCAAATAGGCATAAGTTAAATCATGTGATTTTCAACATTTTATAAATTGTATTCGCCGTAAATATGACTATATTTGAGTAATACCTCGGCATGATTAAAAATTCCAACATATTAGATTCAACAAAATCCTTTTTCGCTGAAATTGGAGATATCTCCTTATTTGCCGGCCGGTTTTTCCGTGAAGTATTCACGCCGCCTTATGAATTTAAAGAGCTGATCCGACAGTGCTATAATATTGGAAATCGGTCCTTATTATTGGTTTCGGTGACTGGGTTTATATTGGGTTTGGTTTTTACGTTACAGTCCCGACCGACGCTGGAGCAGTTCGGTGCAGAGTCCTGGATTCCCTCTATGATCAGTATTTCTATTATCCGTGAGATCGGTCCCGTAATTATTGCGCTGATTTGCGCAGGACGAATTGGATCAGGTATAGGAGCCGAACTCGGTTCCATGCGGGTTACCGAACAGATCGACGCGATGGAAGTATCAGGTACCAATCCTTTCAAATATTTAGTGGTGACGCGAATCTTGGCAACTACTTTAATGTTACCACTGCTCATCGTTATCGGCGATGCCATTTCTTTATTTGGCTCAGCGATCGTAGAAAATCTTAAATCAGACGTTTCCTTTACGCTCTATTTTACGCAGGTTTTTAAAGCGATTGAATTCGGAGATATTATTCCGGCGACGATTAAATCATTTTTCTTTGGTTTCGCCATTGGTTTAATTGGGTGTTATAAAGGATACAATTGTGAAAAAGGTACCGTCGGAGTTGGTGAAGCCTCTAATGCTGCTGTAGTCTATACTTCAATGCTTGTGTTTATAATAGATTTTATCGCCGTATTTGTAACAGATATTATTTTTGAGATTTAAAAAATGGATGAAGATAAAAGACAACCAGTTTTAGAACTGAAAAACATTACCAAAAGTTTTGGTGAAAATCATGTATTAAAAGGTTTTAATCTTCAATTATATGAAGGGGAAAACTTAACGATCATGGGGAAATCAGGGTCTGGAAAATCGGTCATGGTAAAATGCTTGGTTGGTTTACTTAAACCTGACGGCGGATCCATCAGTATTCGCGGAGAAGACATAACCAAGATGGGCCAAAAAGAATTGGATATTCTTCGAACTGAAATAGGTTTCCTTTTCCAGGGAAGTGCGTTGTATGATTCGATGACGGTTCGGGAAAATTTAGAATTTCCTTTAAGAAGACATCGTGATAAAGTAGAAGGTTCCGAAGACACAGAAGTTTTGGTATTGGAAGCTTTAGAAAATGTGGGTCTTGCTAAAACAATTGATTTGATGCCAGCAGAACTTTCGGGCGGAATGCAAAGAAGGGTTGCCCTTGCAAGGGCTTTAATTCTGAAACCTAAAATATTGATGTATGATGAACCAACGACTGGTTTGGATCCCATCACCTCAAAAGAAATTATAGAATTACTAAGAAATATACAGGAGAAATATAAAACGTCGTCGATCATTATCACGCATGACGTAGATTGTGCAAGAGTAATATCGAACCGGATGATCTTACTGGTAGACGGTCTTAATTACGCCGAAGGTACTTACGAAGAACTTTTACATTCAGAAGATCCGCAAGTACAGGCGTTCTTTAAAAATTAAATTATGGGAAAATCAAACTCAAAACAGATAAGTGTCGGCATCTTTGTCGTGGTCGGTACCATTCTCTTGGTTGCAGCACTTTACTTCGTCGGAAAACAACAGCATTTATTTAGCAAGAATATTACGTTGTATTCTGTTTTTACAGATGTCAGCGGTTTGCAGCTTGGTAATAATGTCCGTTATTCGGGAGTGAATGTTGGCACAGTCAGCAAAATAGAAATGACTGCAGAAGGGAAAATCACGGTCGAAATGTCGGTGGATGAAGAAGCATCGAAATTTATGAAAAAAGATGCATTGGCGACCATTGCTTCAGATGGGTTAGTTGGAAGTATGGTGGTGAACCTTATTCCGGGCGACGATAAATCTGCAAAGACCGTTGTTTCAGGTGATCAGATTGAAGTCAAGACCAAAATTACGGTTGATGAAATTTTAGAAACCTTTAGTAAAACCAATGAAAGCGCGGCTTTGATTACTTCAGATCTGGCGAAAATCACCCATAAAGTGGTCGGTGGTGAAGGTGCTTTAGGTGCAATATTAAACGATTCTTTACTCGAGAATGATTTGCGTCGCTCCATTGCTGCTTTAAAGAGAACAGCGGAAGGCACCAATATCGCAATGGCGAAAGTAAATGCGGTTATTTCTAAAATAAATTATGATCAGAGTGCGGCCGCAGTTCTATTGAGCGATCCAAAATCAAGACAACAGATTCAAGACGTTTTTACTAATTTGGAGAAATCCAGTCAGGATATTAATAAGGTTTCAAAAAGTCTGGATAGCTACGTCAATGAAATTAAAAATGGAAAAGGTTCTTTAAATTATATCACTAAAGATGAAGTTTTGGTAAAGAATATCGATTCTACCGTGGTGAATGTTAAAGAAGCGACTGAGAAATTGAATGAAAATATGGAAGCTTTAAAACACAACTTTTTGTTCCGTGGATATTTTAGAAAGCTCGAAAAAAAGAAGGAAAAAGAAGAGTTAAAGAATTAAATATTTATTTTAATTAAAGTCAACACCAATCTTATTTTACATTTTTACTATTATTGTAGGATGAACAAAATTTTATTTTTCTTTTTAATTTTTCTGACTGCAATTTTTCAAGCGCAAGTAATTGCTGGATTTACTTTTACCGAAAATGACAAGCCACTTTCAGAGGTTAATATCTACGTTGACGGTTCTAAAATTCATACCGTTTCTGAGGTCAATGGGAGTTTTTCCCTTGATGTTCAAAATCAAAAGAACACCACCATTGTTTTTCAGAAAAATGGTTACGAAACTTTTACTGTAAGTATTGCTGATGCACTTGGGGAAAAGGTGAAAGTCGTTTTACTCAAAATTCAGGATATTGAAGAAGTCGTTTTGATTCCTTATACCGATGAAGCGTACAAAAGATACATTAATTATTTCCTCGGTCAGTTTGTTGGATTTGATCAGGTCAATGTTAAAATAAAAAACCAGAAGTCGCTGCAATTTGCCTTCGATAAAACGAATCAAATCCTGAAAGTAAAAGCACCGCAGACTTTGATTATTAATAATAAGAAATTAGCATATCAGGTTCAATTTAATCTGATCAATTTTGAAGCGGATTTCAGAAATAACACCGTTGCTTATTCAGGAACCTCTTTTTTTAAAGAAGTTAATCCGAAACAGATCAACCACGCCAATCGCATCAATGCTTATCATGGCAGTATTATGCATTTTTTAAGAAGTGCTTATCAGAATCAAATTGCTGAACAGGGATTTTGGGTCAATCATGTTGTTAAACTTGAAAAAGATAAAGCAAAAGTTAACAAAAGTGCGTTGGCAGTAATTGCGACTAAAATTCCAACTTCTTATTTTATTAAAAAATTTTCTGATGGAAAAGTATTAGAGTTCAAAGATATTCTTCAAGTCAATTATCCGAAACATTATTTTGCAGTCAAGAAAGGATCAATTATTAAAGAGACTTCTTCGGTGCAGCAGACTTCCTATATCTATGTTGATGGGAATTTATTTGAGATCTATCCAGATGGCAATTCCTCTGATCCAGAATTGATGATTCTACAAGGAAATTTAACCAACAATAAAATGGAAAACTTTCTGCCGCTTGATTACGAACCGAAGATTGATTAAATAAAGAAAGAGTGAATAAATTCACTCTTTCTTATTAACCTTAAAAATTAAATAATAGAAAAACCTGATTCTAGATCGGCGATAATATCATCGATATGTTCGATGCCGACACTCAATCGTACTTGTCCCGACCTGATTCCTGCTTTTTCTCTTTCTTCATCCGACAATTGTTCGTGAGTGGTTGAGGCTGGATTGATGATCAATGTTTTTGAATCTCCAACGTTAGCAACATGACTAATTAAGGAAAGTTGATTAATGAATTTTACCGCAGATTCTTTTCCGCCTTTAATGTCAAAACTCAACACGCCGCCAAACCCTCTTTTTAAATATTTCTTGGCATTGTCATGATCCGGAAAACTTGGTAATCCTGGATACAAAACTTTTTCGACTTTCGGATGATTTTCTAAATATTCCGCGATGGTCTGGGCATTACTCACCGTTCTTTCTAAACGCAGAGATAATGTTTCTAAACCTTGTAACAATAGAAAGGAGTTGAAAGGAGAAATGGTTGGACCGAAATCACGCATTCCTTCAACTCTCGCTTTGATGATAAAGGCAATATTCCCAAATTGAGAATTCACCCCGAAAACATCAGTGAAGACCAAGCCGTGATAGCTCTCACACGGTTCTGATAATTGAGGGAATTTACCGGCGCTCCAATCAAAATTCCCACCATCGATAATGATACCGCCAATCGATGTTCCGTGACCGCCGATCCATTTGGTCGCAGATTCTACGACGATGTTGGCACCGTGTTTTAAAGGTTGAAAAAGATAGCCTCCAGCTCCAAAAGTATTGTCAACGATTAACGGAATGCCGTATTTTTTCGCCACTGCAGCAACCGCTTCAAAATCAGGAATATTTAAACTTGGATTTCCAATAGTTTCCAAATAAATGGCTTTTGTATTCTCATCAATAAGTTTTTCGAAACTTCCTGGTTCGTCATCTTCTGCAAAACGGGATTCTATTCCTAATTTTTTAAAGGAGACTTTGAACTGATTGTAACTTCCGCCGTATAAGTACGGTGAACTCACGAAATTATCGCCGTGTTGAAGAATATTTGTTAATGCTAAAAACTGTGATGCATGTCCGGAACTCGTTGCCAAAGCTGCAACGCCGCCATGTAACGCCGCCATTCTCTTTTCGAAAACATCAGTAGTTGGATTCATCAAACGCGTGTAAATATTTCCGAACTCTTTTAACCCAAAAAGATTGGCCGCATGATCTGCGTCATTAAAAGTATAACAGGCGGTTTGATAAAGTGGAACGGCTCTTGAGTTGGTGGTTGAATCTACAGTCTGACCGGCGTGAACTTGCAAAGTTTCAAATTTTAAATTGCTCATATTTTAATTTATTTGTTTTAAATTTTTGGCAACTTATCCTTTGAAAATACTTATCGAAAAAGCCTAAAAAAAGCTCTTTTGACAAATCAAAAGAGCTTAATATATAGAATTTCTATTTTCTAAATTTTAATATCTGACTTATCTTTCCCGCGCTGTAGCGAGTTGAATTTTGCACCTTATTTATTTCTAAACAGGTTGCCAAAGTTTCAAAGGGTCAATTCCCTCCACTTTTCTGAATAAGTTGCGATGTTTTAAAGAACGTCTTAGTGCTGCAAATCTATAAAATTATTTTTGATGAAAAAGAAAATTTCAGCAATAAATTTTTAGAATTTCCATAACTGCTTATCTTAAAGTTTGTTAAACAGTCGGTGGTTCATTTTAATTATTTTAAATTGAAGAAAATTAAAACAAAATATTATGATTGTAAAAGTACTTGAAGTAATTGCTACTTCAGAAATTAGTTTTGATGACGCTATAAAAAATGCTGTAAAAGAGGTTTCGAAAACGGTAAAAAATATTGATAGCGTTTATGTAAAAGACATGAAATGCCATGTAAAAGATGGCGAAATTTCATCTTATGGATGTGTCTGTAAAGTTTCTTTCAGAGTTGAATAACAACTTATTTTGAAAATGAAAAAATCCATTTTGTTAATCTCAAAATGGATTTTTTTGGTCAAAATTCATTGCTCATTACTCATTATTTATTCTTTCGTTCCCCAAGGCGCGCTCGGAGTTTTAATCGTTTTTGTTAAATCAAATTTTACGGTGAACAATCGATCGCTGCCAACACGACGAAGATTATAGGTGAAGCTTTTTTCATCAATCGTAAACCACCAAACATTCGTTGCAGCGGCTGGTATTAACTGAGCAGTGTACGCGTCTGCCGGAAACATCTGAAGATTTTCTAAACCTACATTTGAACTTGTTCCGCCATATTGAGTCGATTTTTCTTCCGTCCCATCGGGATTTCGGTGATCATGTTTCAGCCTTAAAATTTTATCAGCACTCATATTTAAAACCCACGTTCTCGATTTGTCATCACCAACAAAAAACGGAATTTTAATATCATTTTTTTGGCAAGACCGAACATGCATTACTAATTTTTTTCCGGTAAAACCATCGCCTTCTTTGCCACCAGAAATTATTTCACCTTGGTACGCTTTTCCACAATGCTTTTCCAGTTGAGTCCAAAATTTTTCAGAAGGTTTTTGTTCTTGTGAGAAAAAGTTAACCGGAATTAATAATAAAAAATAGAGTAGTGCTTTCATTTTTTCTTAGATAATATTTTGTTTTATAAAAGGTTAAACATACAAAAAATTCCTTCAGTAATAAAACGGAAGGGATTTTCGCTATCGTTGAGTTTCGCAGTGGAATCTTAATCCAAATGCATGTTGTCAATGAGTCTAACATCTCCAACATTCACTACAATAAAGGCGCGGTAATTTTTGTCTTTATAAAAGAAATCCGTTTCTTTTAAAGTGTTTTCGTCAGCGATTTCGAAGTATTCTAAAGTCATTCCGCGTTGGTCGTCGAAAATATCTTTGACTCGCTTGTTAATTTCGGGAACGGTGATAATTCTAAACCAGTCGTTAACTTTGACTAAAGTTTCGTGAATCACTTTCGCAGCATCTCTTTGAGCGGAACTTAACCTTTCGTTACGGGAACTCATAGCCAAACCATTTTCTTCGCGGTAAATGGGAACGCCGTGAATCTTTACGGGAAGTTTTAATTGTGCTGCCAATTTCTCGATGATCGCTAACTGCTGAAAATCTTTTTCTCCAAAGTACGCGTTGTCTGGTTTTACTTGACTGAATAATTCTTCGACCACGGTTCCAACACCATCAAAATGGCCAGGTCGAGATTTTCCTTCCATCTTATTTTCTAAGCCATCGAAATTAAATGATTTACTTGCTAATCCATCGGGATATAGATCTTCAACTTCAGGAAGATAAACGGCATCTACGATTCCAGTTTTTTCTAATAATTTAAGATCGCGATTGGTGTCACGCGGATACTTTTTTAAATCATCAGGATTATTAAACTGGGTAGGATTGACGAAAATGGAAGAAATAACCAAATCATTTTCTTTGTTGGCGATTTCATATAACGAAAGATGACCTTGATGGAGCGCGCCCATTGTTGGAGCGAAGCCTATTCGCTTGCCCATTTCTTTCTGCCTTTCGATATAATCTGTAAGCGTTTTTTTGTCTCTGAAGATTTCCATATTAGTTTTGATTATCCTTGTAAAAATAATAATTTCTGCGAAAACTAAATTAGAATTTTGAGAAATATTTTTTAATTCTAGCACTTTTTTGACGATTATTCTTAATTAATGTTAATTAAAACTTATTACATTAAAATTTCGTAAATTTGCGCTGTAGAATATTCTGCCCAAAAATTAGAAAGAAAGTTAGAATTTATGCCGAACCAAAAGATTTTATATGTAACCACGGAGATGTCTCCTTATCAGGAAGACAGCAATATGGCGACTATGGTGAGTAAGATGGCACTCAAAATGCACCAAGACGGAAATGATGTAAGAGTGTTTATGCCAAGATTTGGCCAAATCAGCGAAAGAAAATTTCAATTGCATGAGGTGATTCGTCTATCTGGGATGAATATTATTATTAATGATCTGGATCAACCCCTGATTATTAAAGTTGCCTCGTTGCCAGGAGAAAGATTGCAGGTTTACTTCATCGATAATGATGAGTATTTCAAAAGAAAGCAATTCTATATCGATGATGAAGGACAACCATTTACCGATAATGATGAGCGCGCGATTTTCTTCGCAAGAGGAGTAATTGAAACCATCAAAAAACTAAACTGGGTACCCGATGTGATTCACCTTAATGGATGGATGGCCTCATTTATTCCTGTTTATTTAAAGACTTTGTACAAAAACGATTCTTATTTCAACGATTCCAAAATTGTGCTTTCTGTTTACAATGAGGAGAACTTAGCGTTATCTGAATCTGTAGAAGAAAAAATGAAGTTCGACAATATTACCGGACTAAAAGCGTTTAAAAAACCAAGTTTTCAAAATTTCGTGATCGAAAGTATGGATATGGTAGATTTAGTACTCAAAGGGGACGAGTTCTTAGAAGAAGATCTTGACAAAGCTTTTGCTGACACGAAAACTACAAAGTCTGAATATATTGACGCTGACACGATTAACAACCTTTATTAATCAATTTATATTTAATGATAAGAACTATTCAAGAGTTATTCAAAATTACCGCAACATTGGTAATTGGGAGTTTAATTTTAGTGAATTGTGAACCTGATGCAGATCAATTGGGTTCACAATTTTTTCAAGACGGAGCACAAGGTACAGAAAAAACGTATCCCGTTGTTGCTTATAATGTCAATAATAACGATTCAATAAGAACAGATGCGGCTCGGCTGCAGAGCGCAACATTGGGAGCGTTTTCTGAGTCTCAGTTTGGATTACAGAAATCAGCTTATGTTACGCAGGTAAGAATGGGTAATTCAGTTCCAGATTTTGGAGTGAATGCAAAGTTGGATTCAGCTGTACTTGTTCTTAAACCTCAATACGCTATTGATTCGGTTACTACAGTCACTAATGAAGATTACATTTATCCAGAAGGAGCAGTGCCAGCGAAAAAAGTAGTAAGCTCGTATCCTATAGCAAAATACGGGAAAACAAAGATTTCTGGTAAAACGCTTTTGAATATTAAAGTTAATGAAGTTTCCGATTTCTTAGGTGCAAACTCTGATGAGGTTCGATCGAATAAAGTAGTGAGTACAGGAGTGCAAATTGGTGCAAAAACATTTGATGGAAACATTCATTTGGTAAGAGTAACCAAAGATGCTGATAATAGCGTGTTGTTTGAAAGAACAGCGGCAATTAGAATCCCATTGGACAGTACTTTTTTTGCGAATAAAATAATCAATAAAGCCAATACACCAGAACTTGCTGATGCTGCTTCATTTATTCGTTATTTTAAAGGAATAAGAGTTTCTGTTGCTGAGACTGATGGTTACTTATTTAATTTTGATCCATCAACTACGGAGCTTAATCTATACTACAAGAATGATAAGGTTGTTAATGGAGTAACCACCAGAGAGCAGTCGGTTTACCCGATGAATCTTGGTGCTTCTAATGCGAACTTTAATCAAATAACTTATGATCGTACCGGAACTGCTTCTGCAGCTGCTTTAGCGACCATTAATCAAATTAGTGGTGATGCTAAAATTTACGCTCAGGGAATGGGTGGTCCAGGTATTGGGCTTAGAGTTCCTGCAGCCGATGTTGCGGCAATTAAAAGTTTATACAACAGCAATAAAATCGGAATCGTTTCAGCTAAAATCCGTATTTACACTGACATAACAAGTTGGAATAATGACTACAGAAAGCCAAACTCCTTTGTTGTGAGACAAAGAAATTTAACTCCGGCAGCAGGACAACCAGAATATCTTAATGATTATTTAGTTGATTTGAGCGCTTTATCGGGAACAGGTATTTACAACTTGGTTAAATCTTATGATTTACTGAAGAATCCTGCTTACTACGATATCGGAATTACTCAGACTTTTAAAAATATTATCGAAAAAGAAGCAGCTAATTATGACCTTGTATTAAATGTAGGTGATTATACTGTAGATTCGGGAGGTACTCCACAAGGAGCATTTTTCCCAGCATTTGCTCAGAACTTCAACACCAGAAGTTTTACACCTTACAGAGCTGTTTTCGTGGGTACTGATCCACTAAATGATAAGAGTGCAAAATTAATATTGACTTACGGACAAAAAAATAACTAAAAAAATAAGATAGAGATATGTGTGGAATTGTTGGATATACTGGTTTTCAGGATGCATATGAAGTAGTGATTAATGGACTTCGAAGATTAGAATATAGAGGTTATGACAGTGCAGGAATTGTACTCGATAATAATAATTCAGTTTTTAGTGTTTCAAAAACAAAAGGAAAAGTTGATGATTTGGTAGCGATCTCACAGGAGCTAGCTGGTAAATCGCACGTAGGAATGGGGCATACCCGTTGGGCAACCCACGGTGTTCCGAGTGATAATAATTCACATCCTCATCTTTCAAATAATAATAAAATCGCTTTAGTACATAATGGGATTATCGAAAATTACGATACTCTTAAAATCATGTTGACCGAAAAAGGATTCGTATTTCATTCAGAAACCGATACAGAAGTATTGGTAAATCTGATTCAGTATATTATGGATATTAATCCAGAAATGGATTTCCCAACTGCAGTACGTTATGCGTTAAATGAAGTTTTTGGTGCGTATGCAATTACGGTAATGCACGACGATTTTCCAGGATTATTGGTAGTGGCAAGATTGGGTTCTCCACTGGCAATTGGCTTAGGAAACAATGAATATTTTATCGCTTCAGATGCTTCCCCTTTTGTTGAATTTACGAAAGAAGCAGTCTACTTAGAAGAAGGGCACATGGCTACTATTTCTTTAGAAAATGGAGTTGATATCAGAAATATTAAAGACAATGTGAAAATTACTCCAGAAGTTCAACAGTTAAAATTGAGCTTGGAGCAGATTGAAAAAGGAGGTTACGAACATTTCATGTTAAAAGAAATTTTCGAACAGCCAAAATCAATTCACGACACTTTAAGAGGAAGACTATTGGTAGAAGAAGGTATTATTAAAATGGCCGGAATCTGGGATAACTTGGAAAGATTAAATCAAGCTCAAAAAATTACCATAATTGCTTGTGGTACTTCTTGGCATGCTGGACTTATCGGTGAATATTTAATCGAGGAGTTTGCAAGAATTCCTGTGGAAGTAGAATATGCTTCAGAATTCAGATATAGAAATCCGATCATTTCTGAAAAAGACATCGTGATTGCGATTTCTCAATCAGGCGAAACTGCTGATACCATGGCAGCTATTAAAATGGCTAAAGAGAAAGGTGCTTTCGTTTATGGAATTTGTAATGTTGTAGATTCATCTATATCAAGAGTTACAGATGCGGGTTCTTACACGCACGCCGGACCAGAAATTGGCGTGGCTTCAACAAAAGCATTTACGGCACAGTTGACTGTACTTTCTTTAATTGCTTTAAAATTAGGAAAACACAACGGACATTTAAGTAACCAAGAGTTTATGCGTTTAATTACTGAATTGGATGCGATCCCGCAAAAAGTTCAGGAGGTTTTAGATAACACGCACGAGATCACCAAAGAGATTGCGAAAAATTTTGTTGATGCTACGAATTTCCTATACTTAGGAAGAGGATATAACTTTCCGGCAGCTTTAGAAGGTGCATTGAAGTTAAAAGAAATTTCCTACATTCACGCAGAAGGATATCCTGCTGCTGAAATGAAGCATGGACCAATTGCTTTGATCGATGAGAATATGCCAATCGTAATTATCGCTCCAAAACAAGGACATTACGATAAGATCGTAAGTAACGTTCAGGAAATTAAAGCGAGAAAAGGACAGGTTATTGCCTTGGTTAATAAAGGTGACACCCAAGTTGCTTCTGTTGCTGATTACGTGATTGAGTTCCCAGAAACATCAGAATGTTTCTCCCCAATTATTGCTTCAGTGCCTTTACAATTGTTATCTTACTATATAGCAGTTTATCGTGGAGCGAATGTCGATCAGCCAAGAAATCTGGCCAAATCGGTTACTGTAGAATAAAAAAACACGTATTTATAAAATAATCAAAACATTTTTACGTTTTGTTAAAAAAATTAACAATTCTTTTTCCAAAATATTATATATTTACCGCTTAATTTTAAACATTAGAATGAAAAGAGTATTCCTTATATTATTATCAGCAGCTGCTATAGCCTCATGTTCCAAAGGAGGTGGGTCTTCAGCGGGCAAGGGAGGTTCGAAAGGAGAACTGGTGCCGAGAAACAAGTCTAAATCCTTTGTTTCCGAAAGACCTTACGGAATGGTAGCTGTGCCTGCTGGATCGTACGTAATGGGATTGGCTGATCAAGATTTTACCAATACTCCAGAAAAGGCAACGCTTAAAACGGTTACTGTTTCGTCCTTTTTTATGGATGAAACTGAAATTACAAATGCGGAGTATCGTGTTTTCATCAATTATGTCCGCGACAGTGTTGTTCGTTCATTATTAGCTGAGGCTGCAGGTGACGGAGGAGGAGATGCTGGAATAGGCAATTTCGCTTACGCTTCTAAAAAAGCGGGAGACACTAAAAATGCCTATCAAGAATTTATGGAGTCGCAAGGTGGGAGAGATGGTTACGATGAGTCTAAGAAATTAGATTGGACTGTGCCACTACAATGGAAAACTTCAGATTATCCAGATGCACAATATGCGGAGATTTTAGAATCAGTTTATCTTCCCCCAGCGGAAAGAATCAATAATGAAAGAATTATCGATAGCAGAAAACTGAAATATGCTTATAACTGGGAAGATGTAGAGTCAGCAGTTAAAGATAAATCAAGAGGTAATAAATATTTAAAAAAGGAAAGCATTGCAATCTATCCTGACACCACTGTTTGGATCAAGGATTTTAATTACGCTTATAATGAACCTTTATATGATGGATATTTCTGGCACAGTGCTTACAAAGCCTATCCAGTAGTAGGAGTAACTTGGGATCAGGCAAGAGCGTTTTGTAATTTTAAATCAAAATTAAAATCTGATTACAACGAATCTTTGAAAAAGAAGAAACAAAAAGCAATGGCTTTTCGTCTTCCAACAGAAGCTGAATGGGAATATGCGGCAAGAGGAGGAAAAGAAAATGCAACTTATCCTTGGGGAGGTCCGTATTTGCAAGATGACAGAGGATGTTATTTAGCAAATTTTAAACCGAAAAGAGGTAACTATATTGAAGACGAAAAGAAAGGAACATATACTTATACGGCGCCAGTGAAAAAATTTCCTAAAAATGGATTTGGTCTTTATGATATGGCTGGGAACGTAGCAGAGTGGACAGAATCTCCGTACAACAATTCAACCTATCAATTTGCTTCAACTTTGAATCCTTATTTGTCAAATCAGGCTTACAAGGAAGTTAAAAAAACTGTTCGTGGTGGTTCTTGGAAAGATGTTGGTTATTTATTAATGACTGGATCTAGAGATTACGAAAGAAAAGATTCAGCTAGAAGTTATATAGGTTTTAGAACCGTGCAAGATATTCCGGAAGGAACAGCAAAATTCAAAAAAAGAACAAATTAGAAATAAACAAATAATAATCTATAATCATTAAAAAATTCATAACACATGTTTAAAACTAAAGAAGGAGTATATAATTTCATTTATTCAATTGGTGCCGCAATCGTTATTATCGGTGCACTCTTCAAATTAACGCACTGGAGTTTAGGTCCACTGACTGGAAATGTTACATTGGCAATTGGTTTAATTACGGAAGCAATTATCTTTACTATTTTTGCCTTCGATAGTCCAAAGTCAGAAGAGTCCTATGCTTGGGAAAATGTTTATCCAGAATTATTAGATTCTCATGCTAACCCAAATCCAAAACACTCTACAGGTGCAATGCAATTGGCAGAAGTAAAAGAATTAGAAGTGTCTTTATCTGATAAATTGGATAAAATGTTAGCTGATGCAAAATTAGATGTGAATTTATTTGATAGATTGAGATCAGGAATTGAAAAATTCTCGAGTTCTGTTGATCAAATCAATCAAACAGTTGATGTAAGTGGATCTACAGCAAAATATAATGATCAACTGATGTTGGCTGCAAGTCATCTTGAAAGCATGAATGCATTATATGCACTTCAGTTAGAGCATGGAAAAACACAAACAGAATATAGCAAAAAATACGTTGAGGATATGCAGAAATCTGCTCAACATTCAGAAAAATTTAACGAAGAATTATCAGGATTAACTTCTAACCTAAATAGTCTTAATAGAGTTTACGGCGGTATGCTTAGCGCGATGAAGTCATAGTTTTCTTACCATTTATAATTAAAATTTAAACTATTAACAAAA